>JBDHIS010000064.1:0-10999 GCA_039587315.1 Gemmatimonadota bacterium
GAGAACCCGCTGTGCTGGAAGAACTCCAAGTCCTCGGCCGCCACCACGGCGCGCTCGAGGTGGACCGAGATGTCGCTCCCGGCCACATACGCCCACTCGACCGCGTCGTCCTCCCCCGCCTCGCGCTGCACCTCGCGCCAGCGCTCGATGAACGCGGTGGTCTCGGGCGGCTCGGTTGCCAGTGCCGCCACGTCGGGCCACGTGGCGATGACCCACCCGGCCCACACCACTGGCACGAGCAGCAGGTAGCCGAGGATGGCGAGCATCCTCTTGGCTTTGCGCTTCATTCGGGGCTCATGGTCACACCGCAAGATACTTGGGAGCGCCGCCGCCCCCGCGAAACCCAAAGCCCCGCCCATGCGTCTAGATTGCGAGACCGTTTGAGTGACCTCTATAAGGAATACAGGAGCACCGATGCGCACAGCCGCAATCATCGCCTTGGGCCTCACGCTCGCCGCCCCGACCCTGGCAAACGCCCAGACCTTCCCCACCGACGACTCGGTGATCCAGCGCATGTGGGAGGTCGGGATCGAGAACTCCCGCACCCCGGAGCTGGCCCATCACCTGATGGACTACATCGGGCCCCGGCTCGCCGGCTCGCCCAACCTCGCTGCGGCGCAGGACTGGCTCGTGGGGCTATACGCCGAGTGGGGGATCACCGCCCGCAAGGAGCAGTACGGCACCTGGAACGGCTGGCGCGAGGGCATCACCCACGTGGACATGATCCACCCCTGGGTCCGGTCCCTCGAGGCCAAGCAGCTCGCCTGGAGCCCCCCGTCGGGCGGGCCCGTCGAGGGCGAGGTGCTGCCGCTGTTCGCGGTGGCCACGGAGGCCGACACCTCCGAGTGGCTCCCCACGGTCAGGGGCAAGTGGGTCATGACACGGGCCCCCGAGATTATGTGCCGCGCCAAGCAGGAGCTCGAGGCGGGGGCCAGGCCCGAGACCGTGGAGCGACTCGTCGCCGAGCGCGAAGCAATGCAGAGCGCCTTCTGGAGCTGGGTCCGCGAGGTGGGCGGCCGCCGCATCTTCAGCCGCATCGAGGAAGAGGGCGCCCTCGGGATCATCGGCTCCAGTTGGCCCGGCGGCTGGGGCGTGTTCACACCGTTCTCGAGCTTCACCGACTCGATTCCCTCGGTGGACCTCTCGTGCGAGGATTACGGCCTGCTCTACCGGCTGGCCGAGAGCGGCAAGGCCCCGCGCATAAGGGTCGAGACCGAGTCGGAGGACCTGGGCGTGGTGCCGCAGTTCAACGTGATCGCCGAGATCAAGGGCACCGAGCTCCCCGACGAGTACGTGCTGCTCGGCGCGCACCTCGACTCGTGGCACGGCGGCACCGGTGCCACCGACAACGGCACCGGCTCGATCATGATGCTCGAGGCGATGCGCATCATCAAAGAGACCTATCCGAGCCCCAGGCGCACCATCCTGGTGGGCCACTGGGGCGCCGAGGAGATGGGGCTGATCGGCTCCGCTGCCTTTAGAGAGGATCACCCCGAGGTGATGGAGGGGATGCAGGCGGCTTTCAACCAGGACAACGGCACCTGGCGCATCATCGAACTCGAGGGCCAGGGCTTCGCCGACGCGCCGAACCACATCCCGAATTGGATGGCCGCGCTCCCGACCGAGATCAGCGAGCACGTGGACACCCCCGTGCCCGGTGAGCAGCTGAATTCGGGCTCGGACCACATGTCGTTCATCTGCGCCGACGTGCCGAGCTTCCGGCTGCGCTCGCCCTACCCCGAGTACCGCCAGTACACCTGGCACACCAACCTCGACACGTACGACAAGATCGTATTCGACGACCTCGCCGAGAACGCGACGCTCGCGGCCATGCTCGCCTACATGGCATCGGAGGATCCGGTCAGGTTCGGGCGCGAGCGCACCGAGCTGCCGATCAGCGAGCGCACCGGCGAGCCGCGCGAGTGGTACAGCTGCTGGGAGCCGAGGAGGGAGCCGCGGCCATAGGCGCCGCGCGGCTAGCGGTTTGCTCAGATCGGGCTTGATGCTGCAAAACGGCCGGGGCACTCGCCCCGGCCGCTTTCGTTCAACTGTTCTTCAACCGACTACGACGGCGTGTGAACGTTCCCACTCACTCCGGTGGTCCCGGGGTTGCCTGAGCTCGGTCCACCTGAGCCCGGTGACCCGAGCTGGAACACGTTGCCCGACTGATTGACGGTGCTGCCCACCGACAGTATGCCGATGGTGGGGCCACCGCCGCCACCGCCGCCGTCACCGCCATCACCGCCCTGACCACCATTGCCGCCGTTGCCGCCGCGGCCGATCTCGCCGCTGCCTGCCGTGGCGCCCAGCCCGCCCGAGCCACCCAACCCACCGGAACGCCCGTCACCGCCGTTGCCACCGTTACCGCCGTTGCCCGTGGTCACCGTGCTGTTGGTAATGTCGAGAGTGGACCCGTCATACAGCACGATCGCGAACGAGCCGCCACCGCCTTTGCCCCCGGTGCCGCCGGTTCCGCGACAGCCGCCGGCGCCGCCACCGCCGCCGCCGTTTCCGCCTCCGTCATTGACGAAGAAGCCGCCCTGCCCTCCTCCGCCACCCCCGCCACCGCCACCGCTGCCGGACGTACCGTTCGTGCCGGTGGCGCCATTGCCCGGCAGGTAGGCGCCGCCCGCGAACGAACCGAAACCCTGGCCGCCCGAGCCGTCGCTCCCGTCGTCACCGGAACCGCCGGCGCCGCCGTTGGTGCCGGGCTGCCCCGCTTCGAAATCCTCTCCCCCCTGACCTCCACCACCTGGGATCCCTCCCGCGGGCCCGTTGCCGGTGTTGCCGTCGGCTCCGTCGTTGCTACCCTCCGGACCCCCGTCTCCGCCCTTGCCCCCGTGAAAGCCCCCGACCCCGGTGCACGAGGCAATGCCACGTGCGCCGCCGTCCCCTGCCGGCCCGTCCTCATCTCCGGGCAGCCCGTTGAAGCCGTCGCCGCCGTTGTTGCCCGGCTGGCCGTTGGTGCCGCTGCTGCCGCCAAAGCCGTCGCCGGAAATGACCGTGCTCGCGTTGATCGCCACGGCGGAGCCTTGCAGCATCACCGCGTATGAGTTGCGCGCGCCCGAGCTGGCGTGCATCCCCTGGATCGTGACGCCGTCCAGCGTTACGCCGGAGACGAAGGACCCCACCACAACCGGCGCCCCCGCCGCCGTCCCCTCGATCCACGTCGCGTTGGTCGCCGGATCGCGGTCCCAGGTAGCCAGGTCGTAACCTCCGTAAAGGCTCACGCCCCCCTTGAGGCTCACCTGCTCCGCGAACGTGCCCTCCGTGATGTGCACCCGGGCGATACCGTCGAACTCGGCCTGGTCTATTCCTGCCTGCACGGTGCGCTTGGGCAGGTCCTGACTGCCGGGGTTCCCGTCGTTGCCCGTGAGGCTCACGTACACCGCAGCAGTCGGCACGGCGGTGACCGTCAGCGTCACGCACTCCGGAATGCTGGTGTATCCGTCCAAGTCGGTGGCGCGCACGCACAGCTCGTAGCTGCCCGCCGCAACGAACCCGCCGAGGTCCGCCTGCACCACTTCCGTGGGCGAGTCGAATGCTCCATCCTGCGCCGTCATCGGGATGTAGGCGCCGCCGTCCACGTTGTATTCGGCGCTGGCGATGTTGGCCCCGCCGGTCGAGGCGTCGTCCGCCGTTGCCCGGAGCAGCACGTCGACGTCCGTCTCCACCGGGTTCGGATTGGCCTCGACGCCCGTGACTACCGGCGCCACGGCCACAACCGTCGCGTCGAACACGGCGAACGTGAGCTCCTCACCGGTTTCCGTGTCCACGGCCCGCGCTGCCACCTGCTGCGGCCCGGTCATTCCGAGCGTCCACTTCTCCTGAGCGATGCCGTCCTTGTTGGTGATCGAAGCGCCGGCGAACACGCTGCCGCCGCCCTCCACCACGCGGAAGTTCACGATCTGCCCGCGGACTCCCTTGCCCCTGGAGTCCTCTACTCGTACGACGAGCGGATCGGGCAGCTGCTGGCCCGCCGGCCCCGTCTGGCCGTCTCCCGATACCACGGAGAGCTGCACGGGACCGATTGGTCCGGTGACGGCGGGATCGTCGCACGCGGCGAGCAGCACACACGCCGCGCTCAGCAGGGTGACAGGCCACTTGCTCATGGTTGCCTCGGCTTATCTAGAGATGGGCGCTAGGGATTCCACTATTCTGCCCGCGGGACCGCCGACCGCAAGGACGGCGGAAGTGCAAACCCGACTGAACTTGTGGGGTTTCGCGCGCCCGCCGGGAAACAACAGCGCCCGGCGCGGGGCCGGGCGCTGCTACTCAAGACGCTTCACGCCTCGGGGTCTAGGGTGCGGAGACGCAGATGGCGTAGGCGCGGATGCTATTGTACGCGTGGTCGGGGTCGTGGAGATACACCCACCAACCATTATTGGAAGAAGGGATCGGCATACTGATCTGCCATGATGCGGCGCGCGCCAGTGTGGGGTTGTAGGACCCGGTACGGAAGCCACCCCCCACAGGTCGCTTGCCAGTTGGGCAGAAAGCGTACGCGCTCTTAGCAGAATTGGCGGGATTGTCATTCACCGAACTGCCCTCCACCACCTGGTACCCACGAACTTCGATATCCGACGCCAGCTTCGCATTTGTCACCGACCCGTTCTGCAACTCGGACGTACCGACGGAGTTCGTAGCAAGGTCCGCAGCCGTCACTGAGCCGTTCTGAATCTCCGACGCCCCGACCGAGTTTGAAGCAAGATCCACAGCCGTCACACTGTTATCTGCAATCCTCGAACTGCTCACTGAGTTAGGCGCCAGGTCCTGACCGTAGATCGACCCATCCACAATCTGAGCACCGGTGTGCGTGTGCTCAGTGCCCGCCCCAGTCTCATCCTCTCCACATGCCCAGCCAGTACCGGTCCATTTCGGGACCTGACCGTCAGTGCAGGCAAAGTCCATCGGGTTCCAACTGAACAGCACGTGCGTCGTCTCGAAGCAACCGGCCGGTGTATCGGCGGTCCCGACGCGGTACACCGCTCCGACGTCCGGGATGTAGCAAGCATAGGCGGTTCGGCATATCGGACCCAACTTGTCGTGATTGCTGGCTCACGGCAAGGCCCGCGGTGCTGCGCCCGCGTCCGGTGCATTCTTCCCCACCAGTCGCAGGTCTCACTTCTTCATATGCAGGCGCACTTCAGGACGAACTTCTCACCTGCAACAGTGCAACTGACGTAGTAAATGGTCTGCTGATGCGGAATCTTCACCGTGCCTACAGCGAACTCACTGTCGTTGCCAAGGTAATGCTCCAAACCAGAAGCAGAGCATTTCTTTGGCACGTTACAACCACGGTCGAAGCAGCGGGCTCCTCTGGTTGCGCCCTGTAGTTTGAGTTTGTCTAGGATATCATGGATTGCGTCTCGTTTCTGCTTCTTATTGTTCGCCTTGAACTGGATCGAGGTCGTTACCCCAAATGGGACTTTGAGGCGGATATCCCTTTCCGTGCACGCCGCCCTCTTCCTCTTGGGGCCTTTGGTCTCTCGTTTTTTCTTCGCTGCCATGACGCCACCTCCGGATGAAGTTCCACCTTCCTTGGCGGCCGTAGTGGTCATGTCCGTCGGCTGGCGCGGGGCACGGGCGTCAGAGCGGCGGCTGGGGCCGGGAGGGGCCACCGATTGGTTACGAGCTTCTCTTCCTGGCACGAAGTTGCGGCGCGAGACGGGACACCGATAGTCCCCTTTTGGGACACCGGGTGCCCGGATTGGGACATCTAGCCCGGAAAGAACAAGCGCCCGGCGCGGGGCCGGGCCCCCTCACTCCTGGCCGTGGAGGCTCCGCACCACCTCACCACTCTCATCCAGGAACTCGATCTTGGCTGCGCCCGTGGAGTCGACGAACAGCCGCAGCCGCTGGCGTCCTGCGAAGTCGTGCAGGCTCACTAGCGCGGCGCCGTCATCGCGGGAACGTCCGACGTAGAGGCGGAGCGTGCCGCGCACGCGCGCCCGCCACTCGCGGATGGCCTCGCTCCGCTCGGGGCTGTCCGGTAGCTGATCCAGCGAATCCCGCTCCGCCATCAGCTGCCGCATCGGGGGGCCCGGAACGTAGTCCATGATGGCGAGCCCGGCGCGACGTGTCCCGCCGGCGTCCACGTACTGAAGGGCGACGTTCTGGTCGCGTCCGTACTGGTCGAACGTAAGGCTGCCGACAGCTTCAGGTACGCCGTCGACCAACTTGCCGTTGAAGGTGAGACCGCCATTCTCGGTGCCTTCGTCGTTGTAGAAGATCATGCCCGGGCGATTGCCTCCGTGCACTCCGAGCGGCTCCCCGTGCTCCATCACGTCCGGCGAGCGGGCGCGATTGGAGATCACGAGACGCACCTGCCCGTCGGCTTCGACAACGTTGATCCGCTCGACATCGATCTCCTCGAACCGCGGCCGGTCGGGCCTGAACCCCGAGGTGATAGCAACGAGCGCCACTCCCGTGGTGGCGACCAGATAGATCTGCCACAGGCGGCGGCGCTTCCGAGCCGTGAATCGCATGGGTGTACTCCGTCGGTTGAAGAGATCACGAGGTGGGTCGAGACGCGAGAGGAACTTCTCTGTGTTGGGATAACTCTTCAGGGGTCCGTATGGGGCGCCTTCTTGTAGGCGTAGACCATATCGAGGAATACAACTCCTCTCCCGGCACCGCCGTCTGTGCCCAGCGCGTTGACGAAGTAGTCCTCGATCTCTCGTGCGACTGCTGAGAAGCTAGCCCGCCGAAAGATCCACGAGTCGCCTTTCTCCTTGACTTTGTGGTCGCTGAACAGGCGATCACGGGCGTCAGACGCAACGCCCACATACCAAGCCGGGTATCCGCCGCCGCGCTCCTTTATGTGAGCATCAATTTCGTTGATGATTTCCTGCTTCGTCTTCGTCGTGGTGGTCGCTGCCGGCCTCGTACGTGAACGTCGTCTAGCGACTGCGGGCGGGAACGCCTCCCTGCGCTCCTTGCCGCTACGTCGCTCACCCATTCGGCGGTCCTTCCTGACCTCGAGGATAGCCGTGGAGATAGCACTAACGCGTCGTTCGCCCCGGCGTCGCTCCCTGCCCGACCGGCGTTCGAATTGTGCCCGTGACCTCACGACCATGGCGGGACCCTCGGTGGGAGGTGGATCTGCCAATACTACGTCTCAGCCGCCTGGAAACAACACCGCCGGCGCGGGGCCGGGCGTCGAGAAGCTCAGATCACCAGACAATGACGTTGCACCGGTGCGCACGTACTACGCGGCGATCCTCGCACGGATCCCAGCGGCGTACCGGTTTGCTTCCTCCGCGGATCGGAACTCGGCGAGGTCGATCCTCCGGTCACCTGCACGAACGTACACCTGGTGTATCACCTCTGTCCCGGCTGCGAGGCTGCCCCAGAGTGGCCCTCCGACCTTTGCCGCAGGATCCTCCTCCTGCCGATACCGAAACACTCGGACTTCGAGCTCGCTGAAGGGTATGGGTGCCTCCCTACCGTACCGTAGCTCGCGACGCTCTCGATCGAAGACCGGCTTGGGAGTGCGTCGGAAAGCGACCACCCGTTCTATGATCACGAGGACCGTAACGAGCACGAAGCCCACAACACCTACGTTGATCTCCATCATGGGGGCGAGTCAGGCTCTCCTCCGTAACCGGTCAGTGACTCAGAATGCTGATGCCTGCCCTCAGCTCCCACACGCTCACACCGCTCGGCTTACCGTATGTCACGGCAGCGTCGAGTAACCAGAGATCGGCAAACTCGTAGCCCACGCCGCCCGTGGCGCCGAAACTGCCAAAGGCGTCCTCTCTATCGAAGTCGGTCCAATGGAAGAAGCCAAGTCCACCGCTCAACTGCACCTTGGGAGATGGAAGGTAAGTGACGCCTACGGCTGAGATACCTGCGATAATGAGAACTCCTGAGCTGCCGCTCGTGTGTCTCCGCCCGAGATGGCGGATACACCGGCACCGATGCCGAACCCGATGATGAATCCACTGCGTTGCGCCTGCAGCTCGCCCGCACCAACAACAGACAGATTGAGCACAAGAGCGGTTACTGCAATTCCACGCATGTGAGGTACCTCCAGGAAACGATTAGACAGTTTCCCGTCGGTGGTCTGGCGGTCTCGTGGGTCGGGAGGCGTCCCATGGGGACGTACAGTTCGGCTCGCGGGGCCATCGAGGCCATCGGCGGTTCGACGGATTGGGACGAACCTTGTCCCCATGCCCTGTGGTGAACAAGGGGATTTCTACTCGGGATTCGTCAGGCCTCACGTCCGGCACCGCTCCATCATCTCACGGGTCACCTGCTCGGGATCGTTGATGATGGCGTAGAACTCATCGAGGTACTCCAGCGTCTCCCTCACGTACCGGGCGCCCGGCGCGGGGGGCGACCCAGCTCAGGGGCGCTGGCCTGTCAACCGGCCAAGGGATCCCGTTGCTTGAGGTTGTTCTGGATTTCCCCGATCAGGATGTGGCGGGCATGCTCGTAGCGTGCGCCGATGATCCGCGCGATGTTCCCCATGACGACGGCGCCCATTCTGGGATCGGCGTCACAGCAATACTGCAGGTCGGTCTGCTTGATCCTGAGCAGCTCCGAATCCTCCACCGCACAGGCGGTGAGCGTGTACTTGTAGGGAGGGATCATCGCTGACCAGCCACACGATCCGTTGGCCCCGACGGTATCCAGCGGGTACTCTTCAGGGGCACCGGCGTACATCACCTGAAACCGAAGCTCGACCCGTCCGGAGCGTACAAAGAACAGATGCTCGGCTGGTTCACCGGCCCTGAAGACCGTCTCGCCCCGCTTGACGGTGGTGATCTCACACCGCTCCCCCACCGTCTGCAGCTGGTCCCGCGTCAGGCCTTTGACGATCGCGAGCCGCTCGAGTCCCTCGACCATGATTGATTCCTCCCAATGCGAATTGCAGCGCCTCCGCGAGGCTATCGGCGGTTCGACGGATTCCGACCAACATTGTCCCGATGCCTGTGGCGAACAAGGGTAAATCTACTCGGGGTTCGTCGCCCGGAAACAACAGCGCCCGGCGCGGGGCGGGGGGCTTGTGGACACCACCGAGCCAGGCCGTTGGCTACTTGCGGAGCACGAGCGTCACATCATCGTTACCGGACAAGGCTTCAATGAAGGTGAGTGTGTTCCCGCTTATGGAGCCGGTGAACGTGTCGCCCGCGTTGGTTCCCGCCGTGCCGGTGAACGTGATGGCCGACCCGGACACAGTCCACGAACCGGTCGTGGTTTCGACATCCGTCGTGACTATGGCACCGTCAGCAATTCGGAAGGAAACACTCTCCGAGAATGTCTGGTCGCTAACCAGGCGCATGAACCCCGCCGTAATCTCGACCGTGTCGGTGCCCACCTCGAGTACGATGACCGGCAAGCTCTGCCCGTCTATCGTCTGCAGGTTGTACGTGCCTGCGATGGAGCTGGGACTCGTGGAGTCGCCGCTGCACGCCCACGCCCCACCAGCGGCGATCCCGGCCACAATCAGTACGGCAACTAGGCGTTTCATCATCATGGCACCTCCTCCTTTCGTGCGGCAAGAGCACCCTACCGCGTCGCCTGCCAGTCGGCCGTGATCTCCCAGCTATCGCTGGTCGTCTCCGAGTGCAGCACGCACCGCTCGTCACCGCTCATCATGTTGGGCGGACTGCCCGAGAGCGTCCCCACGTAATTGCAGAACGCGACCGAGAAGCTGACGGTCGTGCTCGTCGCGACGCCGTTCTGGATCGGGCCGGCCCGAGTGGCGTTGTTGCGCGTAGTGTCGGTCGTGTCGCTGGGCAGCGCACACAGCGTCGCGTCGGTCAGCGTGCCGGTGAACACGTCTCCCGCCGGTGTGATCGTGAGCGCGCCGCTTCCGCTGGTGCACCTGTGGCTGAGACCGCCCCAGTTGAGCAGGCTGTCGGCGAACTGCCAGGTGCCGGCGATGGCCTGTACCTCGGCGGAGTGCTCGACCGAGTCGCCGCAGGCGATGATGGTGGCTACCGCGAACAGTGTGGCGAAGGAGAAGACCTGGATGCGTCGCATGGCACACCTCGACCGTGGGAGATCGGGAGATCGCCAGGTCGGTGGGAGTCCTTCGAGGGGCAGCGGCGCACACCCGGAGGGCAGCCGGGGCGCGGAAGGCTGCACGGCGGGCGTGGCTGGCGTCTACTCACAGGAGGGCGGGACCCGCCGGCCACTGAACGATCGGATTCAAGACAAAGTGGGTCCGATTACCAATCGCGCAAGTGCAAATACCGACTACACTTGTGCGGTTTCGCGGTGTTCGGGATCGCAAGCCGGCCCCATAGCAAAGCGCCCGCCGGAAGCGGGCGCCGAGCATCCTGCCAGCGTGCCCTTCGCTGTCACATCTCGGGCGTGAACACGCTCCACATCTCGCGCCAGATCTTCCAGGACCCGTCCTCCTGGCGCTTGAAAATGATCAGCCAGTTGCCGTGCATCAGCTCCGTATCGCCACCCGCCGTGGGCGTGATCGTCTCGTCGAAGGTGACGCGCGCGAACGCGAGGTCTCCAGCCACCTCTACTTCATCCACGACCGACGTCAACTGAAAGGTGTTCGCCTCGAACGCCTCCTCCATTTCAGCGAAGTTCTCCTCCATGCCGGCCCTGCCGACACTGCTGGCTTCGTCGGGCGGCATCGAGATCACGTCCTCCGCATAAAGCGGGAGGACCGCCGCCCCGTCACCGGCGGTCACCACCGGCGGTCACAGCGGCATCGTACTCCGCCATCAGCGCACGGATCGCGGCGACGTCGGCCTCGGTGTCCTGCTGCCCGGGGTAGCAGGCAACGAGGAGCATGGCACAGAAACCAGCGACTAAGCGGCGCATGGATCCACCTCCGATGGTTGGCCAGTGATCAGCAGACAATTGTGCTGCGGGCGCACGGAGGGGACAAGGGAGTTCCTTGTCGGGATTTCGGTGGGGCGCAGTACCCTAGCCGGTGGCGTCACCCTTCTCAGCCAACTTGTGGAGGCTCTCCGCGATGGACGCCAGCAACAGCAGAATGAGCGTCGTGAGGCCGCATCCGGCC
>JBDHIS010000011.1:0-81703 GCA_039587315.1 Gemmatimonadota bacterium
GTAACTCATTGCAGTAAATGTGGTTAACTCGCGCCGTGCCTAGCGGCGTCGGACCGGTGTCAGCAGCAGGTCCTGGAAATCGAAGCTGAAGTCGGTAGACACCGAAAAGGCGCGCATCTTGGCGCTTTCGATGCCGCCGTTCGGCCCGAGCGCAAACGTCACGAAGGCGTCCGCCCTGAGCTCCCGGTCGTACCAGCGCACGACGAATGTGTCGTATTGCCAGTGCTCCATCTCGCCCACGAGCGACGGCGAGTGCGAGAAGCGCATCTCCAACTTCCCGTCCTCGTGTGAGATGACCACGTCGCCGTACCACGCGTCGGCGTAGGTGCCGGCGTAGCGCTCGAGCGGCAGTGAGGGCGTCGAGTTCGCGTTCCTGCTCTCCGTCGTCGCCTGGTCGCGGGCGGCGAGAACCGAGTCGATCCACGCCATCCTGGCAGCGTAGGCGCCGAGCCAGTCGAACTCCGGCGCGTCCAGATAGTGGTCCACCACGTGCCACGCGATCGCGTTGAACGCCGCTCCCGACTCCATGTTGGTGAGCACCGCGACGCCCAGCCTGCGACCGGGTACGAACGCCACGCGCGACACGTATCCCGGTAGTCCGCCCGTGTGCGTCACCAGCTTCTCACCGCGAAAATCGCTGATGTTGAAACCCAGTCCGTATGCCAGGAAGTTGCGCTCGAGCGGCTGGAGCACCGAGGGTGGTGGGCCGAACGGTATCGGGGTGACCGGCCTCCACAACTCCCAGGTAGTGCGCGGAGTGAAGAGTCGTGAACCGTCCGCGAGCCGGCCGGAGTCGAGCTGCACCATCATCCACTTCGCCATGTCGGCGGCGCCGGAGTTGATCCCTCCGGCCGGTGTGACGTTGTCGCTCGTGAAGGGCGTCACCGGACGCACTATCCCGTCGATTCGTGCGTGGGCCGAAGCCACATTGTCGCTGGAGAGAAGTGTGGAGTAACGAACCGTGCTGTGCGTCATCCCCACAGGCACGGTGATGCGCTCCTCGACGAACTCTTCCCACGATTGCCCGGTGATCTCCGCGATCACTTCACCCGCCACCGTGTACAGCACGTTGTCGTACGCGTAGGCGCTGCGGAAGCTCGTAGCGGGCTCGATGAACCGCAGCCGGCGCGCGATCTCCTTGCGGGTGTAGTCCGAAGGCGGCCACCACAGCAGGTCGCCGGCGCCGAGGCCAAGCCCGCTGCGGTGCACTAGGAGGTCTCGGATCGTGAGTTGACGTGTGACCCACGGATCGAACATCTGGAACCAGGGGAGATAGTCCACCACAGGTGCGTCCCACTCCAGCTTGCCCTCTTCGACGAGCAACCCCAGTGCCGTGGCGGTGAACGCCTTCGTGTTGGACGCAATGCCGAACATGGTGAACTCGTCCACCGGCGTACGCTCGCCAAGCCTGCGCACTCCGTAGCCCCTGGCGAGTACGACCTCGCCGTCCTTTACAATGGCCAGCGCGACTCCCGGGACCTCGAACTCCCGCATTACGCTCTGGACATGATCGTCGATATCGGGAGGAGGAGCTTGCTGTGCCGAAATCGGGAGCGCGAGGAACGCGAGCACCACGAGCGACCGAATCACTCGCATGACTACCTCCGGTTGGCGCTTGATGAGTTGCGTGCTGGAGCGGGAAAGCTACGGGGGAATCAGGGGGGCTGCCAGCGCGGAGAGGGAGACGCTCATCCCACCCGAAACAGCTCCATGCCACGCTCGTAGCGCCGCTCCACCCGCGTGCGCAGCGGGCGGTGCCCCGGAGAAGACAGCGTGGAATCGCGCGCGATCAGCTCCAACGCCGCCCCGCGTGCGGCCACCACGAGGTCACCATCGGTATCGAGCTGCGCGTAGCGCAGGCTGAACCCGCCCGCCTGCCGCTTGCCGGCCAGCTCACCCATCCCCCGCTCCTTGAGGTCGAGGTCGGCGATCTTGAAGCCGTCCTGCGTGCGCGCAAACCGCTTGAGCCGCGGCAAAGCCGCGGGCTCGTCGCACAGCAGAATGCAGTGGCTCTCCTCGACGCCGCGCCCAACGCGGCCCCTGAGCTGGTGCAGTTGGGCGAGGCCAAAGCGCTCGGGGTGTTCGATGACCATTACGGTAGCGTTCGCGATGTCGATACCCACCTCGATGACGGTCGTCGCAACGAGCACGTCCAGCTCTCGGTCGCGAAACAGCCGCATCACTTCGTCGCGCTCCTCCGCCTTCAGACGGCCGTGCACGAGCCCGACCGAAAGCGGAGCTAGCCGCCGCCCGAGCTCCCCGGCCATGGTCGTGGCGGCCTTGAGATCCACGCGCTCCGACTCTTCGATTACGGGATAGACCACATACGCCTGTCGGCCCTCAGCCGCGCGCTCCTTCAGGAAGGCATAGATCTTCTCCCGATCCTTGCCGCCGCGCACTCCGGTCCGGACCGGTGCACGCCCTTTGGGCCTCTCCTTCAGAACGGAGATGTCGAGATCCCCGTACAGGGTGAGGGCCAGGGTGCGTGGGATCGGAGTGGCGGATAGCAGCAGCACGTCCGGTGCCCTGCCTTTCTCGATGAGGGCCGCCCGTTGTTCGACGCCGAAGCGGTGCTGCTCGTCGATCACCGCGAGCCCCAAGCGCTTGAAGTCGGTTGCTTCCTGTATCAGGGCGTGAGTGCCGACGATGACGCGCGCGCCACCCGATGCTATCCGCTCGCGCACCGCCGCTTTCTCCTGGGCCGACAACCTGCCCAGCAGCAGCTCTGGTTGGATGTCCAGCGGGGCGAGCAGCTTCCTGAGAGTGTCGGCGTGCTGCTCTGCGAGCAGCTCCGTGGGCGCCATGAAGACGGCCTGATAGCCGTTCTCCACTGCCAGCAGCATCGAGAACAACGCGACCACGGTCTTGCCGGTCCCGACGTCGCCCATCAAGAGGCGGTGCATGCGTGCCGTGCCGGTCATGTCGGCGGTGATCTCGCGGATCGCGCGGCGCTGCCCCGCTGTCAGTTCGAACGGCAACGCCTTCTTGAGCGAGCTGGTGAGCTCCTTTCTTATCTCGAAGCTCGGGCCCTTCCTGGCCCCCTTGGCGAGGTGGCGCGCCCGAGCCACCACCAGCTGCAGGTCGAACAGCTCGTCCAGCGCGAGGCGGCGGCGGCCGCTCTCCCACTCACCGGGGGCAGTGGGTCTGTGCAGCAGGACGAACGCCCTTTGCAGACCCGGCACGCCCGCCTCCCTACGCAAATCCGCGGGAAGCGTATCCTCGACCGTAGCCACCATCGCGTCCAGATGTTCGGCAACGACACTGCGCACCTGGCGATGACTCAGTCCTTCGGTGGCGGGGTAGACCGGCAGCACGAGTCCGCTCACGAAGTCCTCGGACTCCGCCCCCTCGTCGGGCTCCGACAGTACCACCTGCTCACGGGGCACGACCTGCCGGCCATGGTAGTACCTGACGGGTCCGGCTACGAGAAGCAACTGCCCCTGCTTGATGCTGCGGTCGAGGAACGCCTGGCCCGGCCACGCGCACTCGATTACGCCGGAGTCGTCCTTGAGCACCGCGCGGAAGATGCGAAGCCGCTTGCGGGTCGGCACTACCGCCTTCGAGACCACACGACCCACGATCGCCACCTCGGACCCCACGTCCGCCTTGGCTATCGGAGTCACACTGGTTGCGTCGAGGTAGCGGTGGGGGATGTGGTACAGCAGATCCTCCACCGTGCGGACACCGATGCGGGCAAACGCCTCTGCCCGCCGGGGTCCTACGCCCCGCAGGAACTGGACGGGTTGATCCAGCCGGATCGGCATCAGTCGGAGAGCAATCGCTCGGTGAAGCGCTCCGGGTCGAATACTTCGAGGTCGTCGAGGCCCTCGCCCACGCCGATGAACGTGATCGGAATCCCCAACTCGCGCCGCAGGCGGACGACTGCGCCACCCTTCGCCGTACCGTCGAGCTTCGTGATCACCAACCCGGTGACGGGCACGGCTTCCGCGAACGCGCGGCCCTGCTGCATCGCGTTCTGCCCCACGGTCCCGTCCAACACGAGCAGGCTCTCGTGCGGCGCTCCGTCGCAACGGCGTTCGACCACGCGCGCGATCTTCTTGAGCTCCTCCATCAGATCGCCGTGCGTGTGCAGCCTGCCGGCCGTGTCCACCAGAACGACGTCGACGCCCCGCGCCTTGGCGGCCTCCACGGCATCGTAGGCGACAGCCGCAGGATCACCGCCCTTCGTACCGGTCACGCACGGAGCATCCAGCCGCTCGGCCCAAACCTCCAGCTGCTCGCTGGCGCCCGCGCGGTAGGTATCGGCGGCGGCAAGCAGCACTGTTCTTCCGAGGCGTTGTAGCCTGTGCGCTAGGCGCGCGATGAAAGTCGTCTTCCCCACCCCGTTGACGCCGAGCACCAGCACCACCGCGGGGCCATCCCCGTCACCGAGGTTCATCTCACCGCTGCTCCCGTGGCCGGGCAGGTACGCCGCTATACGCTGCTTCAGCCACGTCCGCACGGCGTCGGTCGTCTTCAACTGCCCGCGCCTCAGCTGCTGCTCGAGCTCCTCGCCGAGCTCCAACGCCGTGGATCCGAAGTCCGCCTCCACGAGCACACGTTCGACCTCCTCGAGCGTGTCGTGGTCGAGGCCCTTCACGAGGACAGTGACGTCGGTGAGCGCCACCTCCTTGATGCGCCGCCACAAGCCGCGCCTCAAGGTAGCCCTCGGCGCTGGCGCCAGGCCCACTCGGCGGCGAATGCCAGGAGCGCCACGACAAAGAGCCACCAACGCTGCCGCGCCGAAACTGCGAGCAGACGGAACGCGTCTGCCGTGGCAGTGGGGAGGGTCATCACTCCGCCCGGCACGAACTCGCTCGAATAGGACTCCACGACCGACACGCCGCTCGCTCCTCCCGCAGCCGTTGTGGCCCAGCGATACACGCCCGGCCCCAAGCTAACGAGTGCGCTGCCCTCCGGGTCGAAGCGCAGCACCGCCGCGCCCGCCGAGTCGCCAGCGAAGGAGATTACGACCGAGTCCGGTGTGGGTTGGCCGCGCCACTGGAAGGAGACGGGGACCCCGCGGGGCACGACACCGCTCGCAGTCAGGGAAGCTCCACGCGGCGCCGACTCGGAGCGCAGCAGCCAGTCTACGCCCGCCGCGAGCAGCCCTCGGTAGGCCTCGTTGGCGGCGCCTCCTCGGAATGCCCAGCGCCAGAGCCCGCCACCCACCGTCGTCAGCTCGCGGCGGCCATCCTGCTCGGTTCCCACGAGTGCGGGCCGCGCCACGCCGCGGCGCCCCTGCCGCGCCGTCAGCCCGACCCATTCTCCGCTCGCCGGCGCTAGCGGCACGACGCCCGTGAGCGGCGGGAGCGAGTCCCACGCCACGCCGGCGAGCCTGCCGGCCAGCGGCGACGTCGCCGTAGCGCGCTCCACGTACCAATCGCCGGCATAGAAGTGAGTCAGCGTGTCGCTCGCCGCCGGCCAATTCCACACGGGACCGCGGCGGTTCCGAGTCAACTCTGTGTCCGCTTGGCCCCGCACGACAAGCAGTCCGGCACGGCGCGCCGCCGTGCGCACCGTCTGCTCCTCGACCGGAACGAGCGTCTGCATCTCTACCCAGCGGCCCGTCTCCGGCCTCGTGTAGCCCTGAACCGAGGCGCCCGATACCTGTCGCAGTGCCCGCACCAGGAACCGCCCTTCCCAGTCGGGTGGATCCACGATCACCACGACTCCCGGTTCGTCCGTCACCAATACGATGCGCTCGCGCACGTTGTCGCGCGGTTCGTCGTCGCCCTCCGCGCTCAGGCGCAGCCGCAGCGCGTGCTCTCCCTGGCGCAGGACCCCAGGCGCCAGCGTGAATTGCCGTCGCGCCGTGCCCGGAGGCGGCGGAAGTTCGATTTCGAGAACCCGCAGGCGGCGCTCCCCCTCGAAGATCTCGAGTGTCGCCGCGCCGGCGCTCAGCGCACCCCAGGTTCCGATCGTCACCGTGATCGGGATGGAGTCGCGCGCCAGCACTCGCTCGGGAACGTGTACGTCGAGCAGCGCCGCACTCGCCACCGTGTCACGCGGCAGCAGCACCCAGCTCGCGCCCGCCAGCAACGTGGGAGGCAGCATGCGTGCGTCGCTCAGCTCGCCGTCGCTCACCACGATCACGGGGCCACCGCGGGCACGCGCCTCGGAGAGCGCTCGCCCCGCTAGAGAAAGACCGTCCGCGGGGCCGAGAGTGTCGAACGGCGAGACCTCCACACCGAAGCGAAGCAGCAGCCCGTCGTCGCCCGCCAGAGCGAGGGCCGTGTCAAGGGCGGCTGCCCACCTCCCGCCGGCGGCCGCCATGCTCAGTGACGCGTCGAGCAGAACGGTAGGCGGCCCCCCCGTCTCCCGAACAGCGCGCGTGGGATTGAACAACAGCAACACCAGGGCGCCCAACCCAACGGTGCGCAGCGCGGCCAGGCCCACTCCCTCGGCTCCGAGCCGCTCCCGTCCCAGGTACACGAATGCGCTGGCGGCGCCGAGTGCCGCGACGACGAGAGTCACGCCGAGCACGCGATGGCCTCCTCGAGCGTGAACCGGCCCTCGTACAGCGCCCGCCCCACTACGACGCCACCCAGTCCGAGGTCCCGGGCCTCGGTCAACTCGGCCGCGCCGGCCACTCCCCCGGCCGCGATCACCGCGAGGCCGAGCCGGCTCAGCGAAGCTGCGGCAGCCAGATCGGCTCCCGCGAGTGAGCCGTCGCGTTCCAGATCGCGATGGACAACCGTCTCGACACCGCCCTCCCGCACGCGCTGGATCACGTCGCTCATCTCGAGAGCAAACGGTTCGTCCTCGCCCCTGAGCGCGGGCCTCCCATCACGGACGTCCACAGCCACCGCCGCCGCACCTCGTCCAACGGACCCGATGATGTCCGTGAGGAGGGCCGGCGCCGCGACCACGCCCATCCCGAGCACGACGCGCGATGCTCCCCCCGCAATCGCTTCTTCCGCCCAGCGCGCCGTGTTCACGTTCCCCCCGACCTGCACGTGGACCTCGCCCAGCGAGCAGATACGCCGCACCCACTCGTCGTTGTGCCCACCGGTGCCGAGCGCCCGATCCATGTCCACCACGTGAATCCAGCTCGCTCCCCGGGTCACGAAGTCCTCCGCCTGGGCCAGTGGATCGCCGGCAGCGGGAGCTGCGCCCGATCCGGGAGCGCCAGCACGCAACACGCGGCCGCCCTTGATGTCGATCGCGGGGTAGATCTGCACGGTGACTGATACCCGCCAGCGGGCTAATCGCTGCTCGCGGCGAGCCGTGGGGCTGGACGGTAGTCGAGGAGGCGGTCGTAGTAGGCGCGGGCGCTCTCGAACTCGGCGCGCCGTGCGCTTGCCACCGGTTCTCCCTGTCCGAAGCGGGCCGCCTGGCGCGGGTCGGTGTGCGCGCCGTTCTTGATGAACTCGTAGTGGACGTGAGGGGCGCTGGCCAGGCCGGTCATACCGGCGAATCCAATGCGCTGACCCTGAGTCACGCGTACGCCGGGCCGAATTCCTCGCTCGAACGCGTTCAGGTGTGCGTAGCGCGTCTCGATGTCCTTCGGGTGCCTGATCACGACGACCTTGCCGTAACCGCCCCAGACGTCCGCCCGTGTCACTACGCCGTCTCCGGTGGCCACCACGGAGGTGCCCCGGGACGCCGCGTAGTCCACGCCCAGGTGCGGCCGCCGCGTCTTCAGAATCGGGTGGAATCGGCTGCGCGAGAACCCCGACGAGATGTACTTGAACGACACGGGATACATCTTGAACGCGCGCTTGAGGGAGCGCCCGTCCGCATCGTAGTACGCGTTGCGGCCGTTCTCGTCCGTGAGCACGTAGGCGCTGTTCTCCTGGCCTCTCGTCTCGACCCTGGCGGCGACGACACGTCCGTAACGCACGTCGCCGAGCGGTGACGTGAGGCGCTCGTACAGCACGGTGAAGCGGTCGCCCGGATAGTTGTCGCGCGTGAAGTCCACCACCCAGCCGAACACACCGTCGGCCAGGTCCCACAGCAGGAGCGGGCGTTGCTCGGGCGGCAGGATGGAGTCGGGGAGATACTCCTCGAGCGCCTCGTACAGGGAGGACTCGATGACCCCCTCCAGGCGCCGCACCTCCACCGACCACAGGATTTCCTCGGACTCGCCGCGCCACGCGAAGGCGGAATCGCGATGCAGCGTGAGCACGCGCTCGTCGCCGAGCCGCATCGTCACGCGGTTGGGAGTTGCCTCGTCGAGAGCGTAGCGGAACTGGAACACCTGACCGGTCTGCATACGGCGCCAGTTGATCCCATCGGCCGCGTCGGTCAGTGCCAGCAGATCGGGCCCCCTGATGTTGTGGCGTGCAAACAGGAGCGCCGGGGCTTCGTTGCGTCGCAGTGTGTCGGCCTCGACAACGTACGCCTTCGTGACGACGATCGGCTCCGCGACCGGCAGGGCCCGCGAGGACCACGCGTCCCCCGCACCCCACATCAGGGTCACGACGAGCGCGAACGCTACGATGGCGAGCGGGACTGCCCTTGCCCTCATCAGTCCATCTGACGCCGAATGAACGTCGGAATCTCCATCTCGGAGATCTCGGTCTCCGCCGCCGGCTGATCGGAGGCGGGTGGGCTGCCGGGCTTCGAGAACGGCTTGGGCTGCTGCCGCTGGCTGCGCTGCGGGAAGGGGAGCACGCCCGCCGCGCTGCCGCGGGAGAACGGGCTCTCCTGCTGCTGCGCGGACCGGTCGAACCCGGTGGCGATCACCGTGACTCTGATCTCGCCGTCCATGGCGGGGTCGTGCACGGCGCCGAATATGATCTCCGCCTGGTCGCCGGCGGCGTCATGGATCACCTCGCTGATCTGGTTCACCTCGCCCAGCGTCATGTCTTCGCCGCCGGTGATGTTGACGAGAACTCCGGTCGAGCCACCGATCGACACGCTGTCCAGCAGCGGGCTCGTGATGGCCTGCTGCGCCGCCTCGACCGCCCGGTCCTCTCCGCGTCCCGTTCCCATCCCCATCAGCGCGGAGCCACCGTTCTGCATCACGGTGCGCACGTCGGCAAAGTCCACGTTCACCAGGCCGGTGACGCTGATGAGCGTCGAGATGCCCTGGGTAGCGTGCAGCAACACCTCGTCCGCCTTCTTGAGCGCCTCCTGGAAGGGAACGTTCTTTCCCACCACGGCGAGCAGCCGCTCGTTGGGAACCACGATCATCGTGTCCACGTGCTTGCGCATCTCCGCGATGCCGATTTCGGCCTGCCGCATGCGCTTGCGTCCCTCGAACAGGAACGGCTTGGTCACGATCCCGACCGTCAGCGCGCCCACGTCGCGCGAGAGCTGGGAGATGATTGGTGCCGCTCCCGTACCCGTGCCCCCACCCATTCCACAAGTCACGAACACCAGGTCCGCGCCCTCGAGCACGCGCAGAGCGTCGTCGCGGTTCTCCTCGATGGCCTGGCGGCCGATCTCGGGTCGCGCCCCGGCTCCCAACCCTCGAGTGAGCTTCTTGCCGATCTGCACCTTCACATCGGCGCTGTTGGTCATCAGCGCCTGGGAATCGGTGTTGACCGAGATGAACTGAACGCCGGTGAGCTGCTCGGCGATCATCCGGTTCACGGCGTTCCCTCCCCCGCCGCCGACACCGCAGACCTTCATGTTGGCGTTCTTGGAGACGTTTTCCTCGAGTTCGAAGACCATGGGTCCCTCGTTCACGGGGGTTAGAAAAACTCCTGAAGCCAGCGCTTCACCGGACCCAAGATACGTCCGACGCCGCCGCCTCCGTAGTCATCGTACCTCACGCGCCGCCGCGCCCCGTAGAGCGCGAGCCCCACCGGCACCGCATAACGCGGCGCCTGCACGCTGTCCACCAACCCGCTGATACCGCTCTCAGGGGCCCCTCGCCGCACCGGCATGGCGAAAACCTCGCGCCCCAGCTCCACTATTCCATGGAGCTGCGAGCCGCCACCCGTCAGAATAACACCGGCCGGGAGCCGTCCCGCGTAACCCGCCTTCTCGATCTCCGCGAGCACGAGTCCGAAGACCTCGTCCACCCGCTCCTGGATGATGTGCGCCACGAGCTCGCGCTTCGCTCCGCGCGGACCCTGCCCCGGCGTACCCGGCAGCTCGATCATCTCGTCCGGGTTCACCGCCGGCGTGTACGCCGAGCCCCAGCGTTCCTTGATCCGCTCGGCGTCGGCCTGGGTGACGCTCAACCCCTGGACCAGATCACTCGTGATACGAGCCCCGGCAAACCGCACCGACTCCACGTGGCGCAGCTTCCCGTCGTGGAATATCGCCACTGTGGTCGAGTCGCCGCCCATGTCCACCAGCGCGCAGCCCAGCTCCTTCTCATCGCCCGTCAGCACGGCGAGCGACGCCGCCAGCGGCTCCAGCACCAACTCTCCGACGTTGTAGCCGGCCTTCTTCACCGAGCGCCCCAGGTTCTGCGCTGCCTGGGCGTGCACTCCAATGAGGCACATCTCGACTTCGAGCCGAAGTCCGGTCATGCCGACCGGATCGCTTATGCCCCCCTGGCTATCGACCTTGTACTCCTGAGCAATGGAATGTAGCAGCTCGAAGCCGTCGCCCAGGCTGACCGCGCGCGCCACCTCGTCGACACGGTCAGTGTCCTGCCGTCGGATCTCCTCGCCGGTGACCGACGCGAGACCCGTCTCCATCTGCCAGTGCGTGTTCTCGGCAGCGACCCCGCAGAACACGTTCGGCACCTTCACCCCGGCCATCCGCTCTGCGTCCCGCATTGCCCGCTCGATGGTGGCCGTCGTCTCCTCGATGTCGCGCACGGTGCCGTACTTCACTCCCGACGACCGCGCCATGCCCACACCCAGCACGCGGGCCTTGGGTGTCTTGCCGTCGCCCCTGGCCTCCGCGATTATCGCGCACGTCTTGGTGCTGCCGAGGTCGAGCGCCCCGATCAGGGCCTCGCGCTTCACGCCCGCCCCCTGCGTACGACTACCCAGCCGGCAAACCTCGCGTCCAGCGCGTCAAATGCGCGCCCGGAGCGCACCAGATGGCGGCGCACCGTCTCCACCGCCCTTATCTCGTCAATCGTCGGCATCGGCTGCAGCAGTATCTGCCTCATCCCAAGTTCGAGAACCACCATCCCCCCCCGACCGCGGCGCGCCGCGTCCACCCGCTGAAACAGGACCGAATCCGCCACGCGCACCTGCGCCAACGCCTGCACGAGAACCGAGTCCGGTCGGTCCAACACCGGCAGGTCGAATCCGGTGAGCGCCGGGTCGTACGGCATCGGCCGTGCGTCGGCGTCCAGCGGAACCAGGCCCGCCGGCCCCGGAGCGAATGCCACAGGCACCCGCTCCACGAACGTCAATCGCAGCGTCCCGGGCAAGCGGCGCGTAACCGACACACGCTCTACCCCGGGAATCGCCTCCGCCCGGCGTTCGACCTCGCCCAACGGATCGAACAGGTGGCGGTCCGGAGCGAGCCTGAGCGTCGCCAACACCTGCTCGGGTGCCAGGTAGCGGAGCCCCACGAGCTCCACCTGGCGCACTCCAAAGAACCGCACCTGCCGCAGCGCGAGCGGCGCCGACACCACTGCAACGCCGATCGCGCACAGCGCTACGACCGCGAGAGTGATTCGCCGTCTCACGCTGCCTGGCCCGCGAGGCGCTGCAGCAGCTCGCGCCCCACCGTCGTGACGTCACCCGCGCCCAGCGTGATCACGACGTCGCCGTCCGTCACCACCTCCTGCAACCGGTCGGCGAGCCGCCCGCACTCGGGCACCCACTCCACCTCGGCGCCGGCTCGGCTCGCTGCCTTCACGACGAGCTTTCCGCTCACCCCGGAAATCGGCTCCTCGCGCGCCGCGTACACGTCGGTAACGAGGGCGAGGTCCGCCATCGCGAGCCCGATCCCCATCGCGTCACCCAGCAGTCTCGTGCGCGAATACAGATGCGGCTGGAACACCGCCACGATCCGCGCTTCCGGAAACCGCTGCCGCGCCGCCGCCAGCGTCGCCACCACCTCCGACGGGTGGTGCGCATAGTCGTCGACGACCGTCACGCCGCGCGCTGTGCCCAATACCTCGAAACGCCGCCCAACTCCTTCGAACCCGGCCAGGCCCCTGAGCGCCGCCTTCACGTCGGCGCCGACCGCGAGCACCGCACCCACTGCCATCACGGCGTTGCGCAGGTTGTGGAGCCCCGGCACCCCCAGCTCCAGGCGGTGCCGCTCGCCATCGGGCAGCGTCAGCTGCGCCGCGTTGGCCTCGCGCTCCCGCGCCACATCCGTCAACCTGATGTCGGCCCCGTCCGCCAGGCCGGCCCGCCACACCGGAGCGTCGATGATCGCTCCCACGCGCTTCGCGCCAGCATCGTCCGCGCCCACGATCACGCGCTCAGCCCGCTCCGCGAAATCCGCGAACGCTCCCTCGAGCGCATCGAGGGAACCCTCGTAGCACTCGAGATGATCGGCCTCCACGTTGCCAACGAGCGCAACTGTCGGCTCCAGCTTGAGCAAAGCGCGGTCGTACTCGTCGGCCTCGACCACGTAGAGCTCGTCACCTCCGAGCCGCGCGTTGCCGCCCCAAGCGGCCACGCGTCCACCCACGATCGCTGTCGGCTCCTGCCCCGCCGCGACCAGTGCAGCGGTGACCATCGCAGTGGTCGTCGTCTTGCCATGCGTGCCGCCGACGGCGATCACCTTGCGGCCCTGGAGCAGCTCCCGAAGGGCCTCGGCGCGTCCCAACACTGGTACGCCGTCCCGACGGGCGGCCTTCAGCTCGGGGTGGTCGGACGGCACCGCGGCCGTGTAAACCACTGCGCGTGCGCCACTTACGTGGCTTCCGTCATGCCCCGCTGATATCTGAGCACCCAGGTCCGCCAGCTCCGCGGCTTCGTCTGGGTGGGTATCGCATCCGGTGACTGGCACCCCGCGACGCAAGGCAATGAGTGCCAACGCACTCATCCCGGCGCCTGCTATCCCCATGAAATGGATGGGCCGGGGATCCTCCGAGGCGTAAAGGTGCATCTTTGGGACGGCAATATAAGAAAATCGCGGAAGTTTTGAAAGCTTCTGGACTTAGCTCACCAGGGAGAGGAGCTGGCGGGCGATATCTTCGGCTGCTTTCGGGTGTCCCCGGGACCCCGCCGCGAGCCCCATGGCGGTGAGTCGCTCAGGGTCGCCGAGCAGGTCCCGGACCTCCCCAGCGAGCCGCTGAGCGGTGATACCGGGGTCCGGCAGGTGGATGGCCGCCCCGGCCCGGGCCAGGGCCTCAGCGTTGCGAGTCTGGTGCCCGCCAGCGGCGGTGGGCAGCGGGACCAGGACCGAGGGGAGCTCCCAGGCACACAGCTCGGCGGTGCTCATCGCACCGGAGCGCGCCACCGCTACGTCGCAGGCCGCATAGGCGTCGGCGATGGGGTCCCAGAACGGCTTGAGCTGCCGATTCGGCGGAGCATCGTGCCTTCGGTGCACTTCCCACGTGCTGGGTCCGGTGCTCCACAGGAGGGTGACACCCTCGAGGAGTCCGTCGTCGAGCGCCTCGGCCACCACGCGATTCACCGACCGCGCCCCCTGGCTCCCACCCATCACGAGCAAAACGCGGGCGTCTGGGTCGATGCCGAGTTTCGCGCGCGCGTCCTGCCGCGACGGACGCGGACTGGGAAGTGGAGCAATCGGATTGCCGTAGTCGAACATCTCTGTAGTGGAACCCGGTCTCAGGTGCCGCTTCGCTTCGGGAAACCCGAGGTGGATCTGTCGCGCCCGCCGCGCGAGCCTCCTGGTAGTGATCCCCGGGAATGCATTCTGCTCCTGGAGCGCAACCGGTATGCCGCGCTTGAGCGCCTGCACCAGAATTGGGCCGGCGGCGTATCCCCCCGTCCCCACCGCGAGCGCAGGCTTCTCGTCGTCGAGTACCCGCGCACCCTCGGCCAGCAGCCGTCTCAGAATGAGGGGCCACTTGAAGTTCTTCCACCACCGACGCCGGTGGATCGGCTCGACCGGCAGCAGATGGTGGCGATACGGCCGGGTGGGAAGCAGCTCGGCCTCGACTCCGCGCTGGGCGCCCACGAGCACCGGCTCGACGTCTCGCCCCTCGGCTACCAGTGCTTCGGCCAGCGCGAGAGCGGGCATCAGATGCCCTCCCGTACCGCCCCCGGCAATGAGGACGCGGATCATCTTCGCGCCTTGGCGCGCACCGGGCTCTGCGCGACGCTGATGATGATCCCGGTAGCGATGAGCGACACGATCAGACTGGAGCGGCCGTAGGAGACGAACGGCATCGGGATCCCTGTGGTGGGAACCACCGCCAGCGTAACCCCGACGTGCAGAACCGCTGCCGTGCCGATCATCGCGGTAAGCCCGCTCGCGAGCAGCATCCCAAACGGATCGGCCGCGCTGCGCGCGATGCGAAACCCGAGCCACAGGTAGAGGCCCACCAGTGCCAGCACCAGCGTCACGCCCACGAACCCCCACTCCTCACCAATGGTGCTGAAGATGAAGTCGGAGTACGCGTACGGCAGGTAGCCGAGCTTTTGAAGACCCTCGCCGAAGCCCACGCCCAGCACCCTGCCGGCTCCGATCCCTATCAGCGACTGCTGAATCTGCCAGCTCGATTCCGCCACGTCGCCGCCCGCGCTCAGAAACGTCAGCATGCGCGCCAGGCGATACTGCGCGCTCACGATCTCGTGCCACAAGAGCGGCAACAACACGATGCTGAGAAGCAGGAAGTGGCCTATGCGCGCGCCGCCGGTGAACAGCACGACGCCGGCCAGCAGGAGCACCACAGTCGCGGTGGAGAGATCGGGTTCGAGAACGATGAGCGCCGTGAGCGGAGCCAGGACGACGATGAACGGCACCAGCCCCTTCTTGAACTGCCTTATCGCCGCCCCCTTCTTGACCACGAGCATTGCTGTCCATGCCACCACGGCGAGCTTCGCGAGCTCCGACGGCTGGATCGTGAGCGGTCCCACCGTGATCCAGCGGCGCGCGCCGTTCACTTCGGGCGCGATGGCGTGTGTAAAGGGGAGTAGCGGCACGATCAGCATCACGGCCACACCGCCGAGCAGCACCCACGCCCAGCGCCGCCACAGACGGTAGTCGAGGCGGGCGGCAATCAACAGCAGCGCGACTCCGAGCACCGCACCTATGAGCTGGCGCAGCGCGAAGAAGCCTCCGGGGTGGCCTTCCTGAACTGCCCAGATGCTGGACGCCCCGTAGACGGCCGCTATTCCGAACACGACCAGAGTGGCTGCGACGATCCCGATCAGCCGGCTCTCCCACACGGCTCCGACCTGCCCGCGGGCCGGATTCACGTCGCCTCCGCCAGTTGGCGGAAGCGCCGACCCCGCTCCTCGTAGTCGGCGAACTGATCGAAGCTGGCGCACGCCGGCGACAGCAGCACCGCGTCCCCTTCACCCGCCAGAGAGCCGGCACGCTCGACTGCCGCATCGAAATCGGGCACGACCTCCACACCGCCGGCCGGCCCAAGGTCGGAAGCGATCTGCTCGGCCGCTTCTCCGTAGCCCACGACGGCGCGGCACCTGGCTCCCAAGTGCTCCGCGAGCGGCGCGAACGACTCGCCCTTGGGGCGGCCCCCCAGAATGAGCACGTAGGGCTGGACCATCGCGCGCAGCGCCACGCTCGCCGCCGATACGTTGGTCGCCTTCGAGTCGTTGATCCACAGAATCCGCCGCCGCGTTGCCACCGGTTCCAGTCGGTGCTCGGGCGGCTCGAACGTCGCCATGGCTCGAGCCAGCTCGGCCGGCGGCACCCCAGCGCACTGCGCCGCCAGGGCGGCGGCCAACGCGTTCCCGACGTTGTGGTCGCCGAGCAGCTTGAGCTCGTCGCGTGCGAGGAGCGGCGTCCCACGCAGCATCAGCCACCCGGCCTGGCGGTCGTACCACCCGTCGGACTGTCGCTCCAGGCTCCAGTGGCGGCGCGCCCCCAATGCGTCCCGCGCGAGGTCGAGGACAGCGCGGTCGTCCCCGTTCAGGATCCACACCGAGTCATCGGTCGAGTTGCGGAACAGCAGCCGCTTGTCTTCGTAGTAGGCGGCCACGTCGGGATATCGGTCGAGGTGATCCGGCGCGAGGTTGGTGAGCACGCCGACGGCCGGCGCGAGGTGGGGCGAGTCGTGAAGCTGGAACGACGACACCTCGAGCGCGATCCACTTGGGTGGCGAGGGGTCGGCAGCAAGGTCGGTGAGCGGCCGACCGATATTTCCCGCCACCACAGCGTCTACGCCCGCCGCCGCAAGTAGATGCTGGGCCATCGCGGTCGTCGTAGTCTTCCCGTTCGTACCCGTCACGACCAACAGCCGCGAATCGTCCAGAGTGCGCACACCGAGGTCGAGCTCCGCCACGATCTCGACTCCCGCCTCCCGAGCTGCGGCGAGCGGCGGTGCGTCGGGCGCTACGCCGGGGGACACTACGACCGCCGCGGCGCGGCCGATTCGCTCGAGGTCGTGCCGCCCCACGTCCACCCCGGCTCCGGCGTCGCGCAGCAGTTTCGCGGCGGTCTGTATGGCGGGATTGTCGGCCTGATCGGACGCGTACACTTCGAGACCCTGAGCGGCGAGCCAGCGGCCGGCGGCGATGCCGCTGCGCCCCAACCCGATCACCGCCACCTCACCCCGACGCCAGGCGTCCGGAATCATCGAATCTTGAGCGTAGAGAGCGCGAACAAGGCGCAGAGAATGCCGATTATGTAGAACCGGGTCACGACCTTCGACTCGGCCCATCCCAGTTTCTCGAAGTGGTGGTGCAGCGGCGCCATGCGGAACACGCGGTGCTGCTCCGCGTACTCCCGACCGTGCCGGCTCTTGCGGTAGCGGAACACTCCGGTCTGGATGATCACGGACAGCGCTTCAGCGACGAACACGCCCCCCACGAGGAGGAGCAGAAACTCGGACTTGAGCAGGATCGCCACGGTGCCGAACGCCCCGCCCACCGCCAGGCTCCCTGTGTCGCCCATGAACACCTCGGCCGGATGGGCATTGAACCACAGGAAACCGAGCGCCGCGCCGAGCAGGCTGGCACAGAAGACGGTCAACTCCCCGGCACCGGGAAGGTAGAACACGAGCAGGTATTCGGCGGCGTCGACGCGCCCGAACAGGTACGCGAAGACCGCAAACGCGACCGCGGCGACCGCGCTCAGCCCTATGGCCAACCCGTCGAGCCCGTCCGTGAGGTTGACCGCGTTGCTGGTCCCCGTGAGTACCAGGGTCACGAACGCCACGTAGAGCAGCGGGTGGAGCGTGACCACCGCGTACTTGAAGAACGGCAGCGTCGTCGAGCTCGCGGAAACCGTGTCTACCAGTGGGTTCAGCAGCAGGTACGTCCCCAGCACCATGCCGAACGTGACCTGGCCGATCAGCTTGTGCCGCGCAACGAGGCCGCGGGACTTCCCCGACACGAACTTGAGGTAGTCGTCCACGAATCCGATCGAGCCCATCCACAGCGTCGCCACGGCCGCGACGATGACGTAGCGGTTGTCGAGTTGCGCCCACAGCAACGTGGGAAGCAACGTGCACAGGAGGACGATCCCCCCACCCATCGTGGGCGTACCGCGCTTCGCCTGGTGCGAGGCCGGCCCCTCTGCCCGAATCACCTGCCCTACGTTGTTCTGCTTGAGCTTGTGAATGATGAGCGGCCCGATGAAGAAGGCCAGCGCTATCGCCGTGACTGCTGCAGCCACCGCCCGGAAGGAGATGTAGTTGAGGAGATTGAAGGCGATGAAGCGTTCGGCCAGCGGCGTCAGGAGATGGTAGAGCACGGGCTAATCACCATCCGGCATGAGAAATGGGATCGCGCGCTCCAGCTGGACACCGCGCGAGGCCTTCATCAGCACGAACTCGTCTCCCTTGAGCCGGGGCCCGAGGAGCTTCCCCAAACTGGCGGGGTCGGCCGCCGTGAGCAACCGGTCGCCGAGCGCGGCTCGGTGTGGCTCGAACGCCGGTACGAATGCCCCCACCGCCGCTACGAGCGCTGGTTCGACGCGCATCACACGCTCGGCCATCGATTCGTGCAGAGCGTCGCTCCGCGAACCTAGCTCCAGCATCGTACCCACGACGACCACCAACGGCCGTCCACCACGCAGGGCCGCCGCGGTCTCGAGCGCGGCACCCAGCGACGCTGGGTTCGAGTTGTACGCGTCGTTCATCACGACCAGGTCGTCGTGCTCCAGCAGCTGGCATCTGCCCGGCGGGAGCTCGATGTCCGACAGCGTCTCGGCCGCCGCCGCGATGTCTACCCCGAGCTCGACTGCCACACACAGCGCGAGCATCGCGTTCTCGACCTGGTGTCGCCCGATCAGCGGCAACCTCAGCGATACGCCCTTGAACATGATCTCGGGCCGTCCGTCACCATCGAGCCGCCACACGTCGGGACGGACGTCTGCGCCCGAGCCCGTACCGGCGGCGACCACGCGGACGGCAACGGCACGCGCGCGCTCGGCAAGCTCGGGAGGCTCGGTCCCCACGACCGCGGTCGGCACGTCCGCGAGCAGCGATACCTTCTCGTCCAACACGCCCTCGAGCGAGCCGAACCCTTCCACGTGCCCGGTCGAGACGTTGGTCACCACGGCGAGCGTGGGCTCCACGATGCGCCGCAGCCGCTCGATCTCGCCCGGAACGCTGGCGCCCGCTTCGATCACCAGGGCCTCCGCGTCGTCGGGGGCGGCGAGTATCGTGAGCGGCACGCCGATGAGGTTGTTGAGGTTCCCGCGCGTCGCGTGCACGCGCCATCTGGCTCCCAGTGCGCGGGCCAGCATCTCCTTGGTAGCGGTCTTCCCATTTGTCCCGGTAACGGCCACTACGGGACCCTGGATCTCGCGCCGGCGCGCCCGAGCAAGCTCGCCAAGGGCGACTAGGGTGTCGTCCACCTCGAACGTCGCCAGGCCCGGCACCGCACCCGTGCCTGTGCGCACCACGGCACCCAGCGCGCCGCGCTCCTTCGCCTGCGAGAGGAACTCGTGCCCGTCGAACCGTTCGCCCGCGAGCGCCACGAACAACGCTCCCGGCTCCAAAGTCCGGCTGTCCGTGCCGATCCGCGAGAAACGCTGCGGCTCCCCGGGTGGCGCTCCGAGCGCCGCGGCAACCCGGTCGCTCGTCCAGTCGCTCAAGTTCCCTCCCCCCGTGCCACGGCCTCGGCCACGATCGTCTTCTCGTCGAACGGATGCCGCTCGGTCCCGAGGACCTGATACGTCTCGTGTCCCTTGCCCGCCAGCAGGAGCACGTCACCCGCCCCGCACATCCCCACGGCGTGTCGAATCGCCTCGCGCCGGTCGGGGATGCGCAGGTGCTCGATCTGCCCCATGCCGGCCTCAATCTCGTCGATTATCGCGTCCGGGTCTTCGGTGCGCGGGTTGTCGGACGTCACGACCGCGATGTCCGCGCCGCGCGCCGCGACAGAGCCCATGACGGGACGCTTGGCCCGGTCTCTGTCACCACCGGCGCCGAACAACACTATGAGGCGCCCCCGTGTCGCCGGTCGCAACGCCGCGATGGCTCGCTCCAGCGCATCGGGCGTGTGAGCATAGTCGCGCAGCACCACCAGCTCACCCTGCGTAAGCCGCTCCATCCGTCCCGGGATCTGGTGAGCGGAGCCGAGCCTCTCGACGATCGCGCCCGCCGGCTCGCCGACGGCCCACGCAGTGGCCGCGGCAGCGAGCGCGTTGGACACGTTGAAGTCTCCCAGCAGCGGCAGTGTGGCCGGCAGCGCCTCGTCCGGGAACTCGAGCGTGAAGCGTGAGCCGGTGAAATCGAGAGACACGTCGCGAGCGCGCACGTCCACTTCCGCGCCGGTGCCCCACCACACGCGACGCAGCTCTTCCCGCACTGGGAGCGCCTGCCAAGACACCTCTTCCCGATTCACGACTTCCACGCCGCCCTCGACCAGCAACTCCGACAGCAGGAGCTTGGCGTCACGGTACGCGTCGATGTCGGGGTGGTAGTCCAGATGGTCGTGCGTGAGGTTCGTGTACACCGCCGCCCCGAAGCCCAGCGTCTCGAGTCGCCTCTGATCGAGTGCGTGCGACGACGCTTCCAGTACCACTGTGGTCACTCCCCGGGATGCCAACTCGGCGAGCGTACGCTGCAACTCCACCGCACCCGGCGTGGTGAGCATCCCGCTGCCCTCGAGCATCTCCCCGGCGCCGTCGAACGCGCCCACCGTCCCCACCGAACCGGCAGTGCCCCCCGCGTTCAGCAGGTGGCGAATCAAAGAAACGGTCGTGGTCTTGCCGTTCGTTCCGGTCACTCCGATCAGACGCAGCGCATCTGCCGGCCTGCCGAACCACTCGCGCGCAGCAATGGTCGCGGCCGTTCTGCCGTCGCGCACCACGATCTCGGGAATCCCCGTCCCCGACGGGCGCGTCACGAGGCTGGCGGCTGCGCCACGCCGGGCAGCGTCGGACACGTACGCGTGCCCGTCCTGCACCGTTCCCTCGACGGCGCAGAACAGCGAGCCGGGCTCGACCAGCCGGGAATCGTCCGTTATGTCGCTGATCTCGGGGAGTCCCTGTGGGGCTTCGACCACCTGCCCCGCCTCCGAGAGCGCTCGGAGAAGCTCTGCGAGGCTCCTCATCGAGGGCGCCGCTCCGCCGCTCGTACAGTGACCACCGTCCCGGGCGCGACCGACGCCCCCGGCTCCGGATCGAGACTGTGCACCACGCCCCAACCGTCCACGCGGACGCGCAGCCCCGCCTGATGCAGCACCCTCGCCGCGTCGCGCAGCGAACGTCCTGTCACATCGGGCACGGAACGGAGCACGGCGCTGTCCGCACGCTCGATCGCCGGCCACTCGACCACGTACGGAACGGTGCCCGCCGCGATCGCGGCGTCGGTCGACGCGGGAGCCCGTGGGCGCGTGAGTCGGGTGCGGTCGAGGGCCGCGCTCTGCGCGGCGAGGAGTCGCTCCACCACGTTGCGCGTTATCGGGGCAGCCGTGACGCGCGCGTAGACTCCCTTCGGGTCGTCGAGCTTCACGACCATGACGAGCTGCGGATCGTCGGCGGGAAACAGCGACGCGAAGCTCGCGGTATAGGAGTTCGGGATGTAACCGCCGGGGCCGGCTCGCCGCGCCGTGCCGGTCTTGCCCGCCAGCTCGTAGCTGGTGAGCGCGGCCGTCTCTCCCGTGCCGCCCCGGTACACCACGCCGTGGAGCATCGAGCGCAGGTCGGCCGCCACCTGCGCGGAAACCACCCGTCGCACCGGTATCGGTGCGTGGCGGTAGATGATCCTCTCGTCCGCGGCCCTGACCTCCCGCACCAGGGCGGGCTGAAGCATCACACCGTCATTGGCGATCGCGCCGTATGCCTGCGCCAGCTGAATCGCAGTGACCGCCACCTCGTAGCCCATCGCCAGGCTGGCCGGCGTGGTGCCGCTCCATTGGTGCGGCGCCTTCAGAATGCCCGGCGACTCGGCTGGGAACTCCACGCCCGTGGGTGAGCCAAGCCCGAATCCCCTGAGTTGATCGAACTGCCACTCCGGCGTGAGACGCAGCGAGAACTTTGCGATACCGATGTTGCTGGACTGCTCGATCGCCTCCGTCAGGGTGATCCAGCCGTTGGGATGCTCGTCCCGAATCGTGCGGTTGCCCACCCGATACTCGCCCTGCTCCGCCCATACCGAATCAGAGGGCTCGACCAGGCCGTGGTCGAGCAGAGCGGCGGCGGCGAACAGCTTGGCCGTCGATCCGGGTTCGAACACGCTCGTGAAGACGCTCGCCGCGCTGCGACCGGAGGCGTCGACCGACGCCACTGCGAGTACCTCGCCTGTCCTCGGGTTGAGAACCACGACGTCGCCGCCCGCGGCATCGTACTGCTCCACGCCCTCGGCGAGCGCGCCCTCGACGATTTCCTGCAGCTCCGCGTCGATCGTCAGCTCCACGTCGTGCCCCGCCACGGGAAACGCGCCGAGGCCGGATGGCGACTCGATCATGTTCCCGAGTCGGTCGCGCAGAATCACGGCCGAACCGGCCGTGCCCTCGAGCACCGAGTCCAGGATGCGCTCCAGGCCGCTCGCCGGACGGCCCTCTGCAGCGGGCCGCCCGATGACGGCCCGCGCGAGATCGGGATCCGGGTAGAACCGCACCAGTTCGGCTTCCGGATAGACACCCCTCACGTGCAGCAGTAGCTGCACCTGCACTGCGGTGAACGGCCCGTGAAAGTACGCCCAGGGCTCCGCGAGCTCACGCCGCACAACCGCGCGCGGCACACCGAGCTCTTCGCTCAGCAGCCGGGCTGCGTGGTTCGTGTCCGCCAGCTCGTTGGGTGCGACACCCACCCGGTACACGCGCTGCGTTAGCGCGAGCGGAGTACCGTTTCGGTCGTTGAGGGTGCCGCGCCGCGCCGCCAGCTCGACGCGCTCGGTGCGCTGCGAGCGCGCGGTCGCGGCATGACGGGAGCCCTGCAGCAGCTGCACCTGACCGGCGCGAGCCAGCAGCACCAGGAGGGCCACGCCGAAGGCCGCCTGCACCACGTGGAGTCTCAGCTGTGGGCGGGCCACCGTTACCGGTCCTCTCCTTCGGGCGCTGACAGAATCACTATCTCACTGTCCGCCGGAAGGCGCAGGCCCAGAGACTCGGCATGGGGAATGAGAACGGCCCGGCTCTCGGCACTGCGAATGCGGCGCAGCAGCTGCGCCCGCCGCGCCTCGAGCAGGGAGCGCTCGTTCCTGAGCGAGTCCAGCTCCGCGGCGGCCACTACGGCCGAGGTCTGCCGTGCCACCACCCACACCAGGATGGCCAGCACGAACAGGAGCCATGCCGTCACCCACACTCGTCCTCTAGGCGTCGCCATCGTTTCGGAACACCCTCAACTTCGCGCTGCGGGCGCGCGGGTTCGCTGCGATCTCGTCTTCGTCCGGCACAACCGGCTTGCGAGGATCGATCACGCCGAGAGGGCGGCCACGACAAGCGCAGACCGGCAGTGCCGGGGGACAGACGCACGCACGTGCCCACTCCTTGAAGAGTCGCTTCACGATCCGATCCTCCCCGGAATGATAGCTGATCACGGCCAGAGTGCCGCCTGGCGGGAGCGCTTCGCGCAGCGCCGGCAGCGCGCGGCCGAGCTCTGCGAGCTCGTCATTGACGGCGATCCGCACGGCCTGGAACAGTCGCGCGAAGACTGCCGGGCCCGCCCGGGGTCCGAGCACCGCCCGGATTGCGTTTACCAGATCGTCACTGATCTGGAAGCCGCGGCGGTCCCTGCGGCGGCACACCTCGGAAGCCAGCCTGCGCGCACGCCGCTCATCCCCGAACTCCGCGAAGATACGGGCCAACTCGGATTCGGAAACACCGGCGAGCAGCTCGGCGGCGGACTCGTCCGCCTCCCCCATCCTCATGTCCAGGGGGGCTCCGGGACGAAACGAGAAGCCGCGGGCATCGGTGTCTATCTGCTCCGAGGAGACACCCAGGTCCAGGAGCACGAAATCGGGCCGAAACCGGGCGATCTCGGCCAGCACCTCCGTGCTGCCAAACGAGCCGTGGAGCCAACGGATGCCCTCGTCACCGAGGTTGGCCCGGGCCCGTGCCAGCGCCTCGGAGTCCCTATCCACGGCGAGCACCTCTGCCCCTACGGCCCGGAACCGCTCGGCGTGACCCCCGCTTCCCACGGTCCCGTCCACGACACGGCGGCTGCCCGCCGCCAGCCGCTCGACGGCCTCGGCCAGCACGGGTACATGGCGCGTCACCTGGCGACCGCCCTAAAGACAACGGCCCCGCGGGCAAAGCGCGCGGGGCCGGGTCTCAATTCTCTGATCGTGATTCGAGCGGGGCTGACGGGACTCGAACCCGCGGCCTCCGGTGTGACAGACCGGCACTCTAACCAAACTGAGCTACAGCCCCGAACCATTACAGCAGGGGAATGTAGACCTGCCACGGTCCGAATTCAACCGCCGATTATTGGCACCACGCCCGACGCAGGTTCGGTATCCGCTCCTCGAATTGGTTGAACTGCTGCAGGAACCGGTTCGCCTGGTCTGGCGCCAACTGCGCCCCGAGCGTCATCGCCTCCTTGCCTCGCGCGACCATTTCGGCTTCCTGATCAACCAATTCGCAGGACTGTGTCGCCGTCACCTGCTGGTCGAACTCGAATATCAAGAACATGTAACCGAGCCCGAGGAAGAAGTAGTGCTGGGGAGCGAGCCGCCCCATTACGTCGTACTCGATCGACTTCTCGAGCCATTCGACCGCAGTCGGGAACATCATGCGCGTGCGTACCAGGGCCGAACCCCTCTGGTACAAGGTCACGGCCACGTTCATCAGCACCGACGTGTCCGCCGGGCTGGCCGCCACGGCCCGATCCAGAAACTCGCCGCCCTTTAAGAGCCGCGCAGTATCCAGCGGGATCGCCGTGTCGATCTCGACCATTCCCAGCACGAGTCGGGCCCCGGCGAGGGCGCTGCGGACGTCCGTAGAGTCCATGGCGAGCAGGTGGTCGTAGACGGCGATTGCCGAGTCGGTGTAGACCTGCTCCAGAGCGGCAAGCGAGTCCGCACGGTCCGGATTGGATTCGACTCCCGCCACGGCGCCAACCGTGCCGGCTTCGGCTACCAGCGCCGACGCATGCGCGCGCCACAGTGACGCCGAGCCCGGAACCTGGCGCACGGCCTCGGCCGACCACTCGAGCTGCGCCGTCGTGTTGCCCAGCGACTGAGCGGCGCCGATTACCTGCTGGTAGAACACCGAGTCGCCGACCAGACTCGAGTCGATATCGTACTGCGCCGTCAGGGCGTCGAGCGCGCAGCCCCAGAGGCCCCCCTCCACGCAGGCACGGGCCTTGAGCTGCAGGATCCCGAGGTCCGCCGAGACCACGGCCAGCCACTCGTCGGCCAGGTCGCGTGCCACGTCGAACGCGCCCAGGGTTATTGCACCTGCGATGACTCCCATTCTGAGCTGCCGGTCTTGCGGGCGCGAGCGGCTCTGCTGCGCGAAGGCCTGGAGCGAGGCAGTGGAGTCACCCTTCGCCTGATAGAGGCGCCCCAGGCGCTCCCACCCACGTGACAACAACGAGTCTCCGGCCACCGCTCGCTGCAGGTAGGCTATCTGTGAGTCCGCCGGCTGCTGCAGCACCTCGGATACGATCTCGGCACACATCGCCGCCGTCGGATGGTTGGGATAGATGGCGAACGCCCTGTGCGCCCGCTCGAACGCGTCCTCGAAGTTTCCCCGATCGCGCTGCTCGGTGCACTCTCGCGCCCAGCGGGCGGCTTCCATCTGGTGCTCGAGCGAGTCGACGACGGAGGTCGCGAAGTCCTCCGGCGACGCCGCGGTGGCGCCCACTACCGTCATCCAGCCGGCCAGCCCGGTGCGCCGCACGTCGACCATGCGGAAGCGCGACACGGGCGCATCGTCCTCGCGCCGCATCCACCCGATGATGTACACGTCGGAGCGCATCGCCTGAGCCAACCGGTCGGCATCCGCAGGGTTGAGCACAGCGTCGCATTGGTACGCCGACTCCTCCAGGACGCGGCAAATGTCGGCGCTCGGGATGGTGATGATCTGACGCCGCAGGCGGGACTCCATCTGGACGCGCACGTCGGTCGCGAGCGCCACGACGAAGGCGGAGTCGTCAGGATTCTGCGGAGCCGGGATGAGAACGAGCGCCCGCTCAGTAGGGCGCCGGAATACTATCTGTGCTTCCGCCGGCGCGACGGAGAGCACCAGGCCCGCCGAGAGCACTGAAAAAATGGTCGTCGTTATCGGTCGATTCCACCGCACCGCGATCATCCTCCGGTTGTCGGATTCAGCTCCAAGTCGAATGGGCGAAGAGGGATTTGAACCCCCGACTTCCTGCTTGTAAGGCAGGCGCTCTGAACCCCTGAGCTATTCGCCCGCAGCGGTCGCCTAGAGCGCCAGTCCTAGCGGGAACAACACACAGTAGCCCAGTACCAGCAGTATCGGGGCCAACGTGGTGGATCCCTGGGCCAGCAGCAGGTAGCCGACGCCGATCGAGACTACGGCAGCCGCGAGCAGGATCACATTCCTGCTTCGAAAGCGCAGCCGCGCGGGCGACCCCATCCTGTTCAACATAGACACTCAGGCTAATCCTAGGTTCCGGGGGCGTCAAGCGCCCGGGTTCCACTGATCTTCGGGCACATCCCACCCCACATCCAGGTTCTCGCGACGCTCGCTGTCATAGTGCCGGCGCCGCGCCCACAACGCCGCCAGCAGCAGCGCAACGAATGCCCAGAACACCGTCACCGAGCTGAACACGAGCAACCACCCGTACCGCTTGCGCAGGTCGCGGCGCCACATCACCTCGAACTGCCCCAGGGTGATCTGGTACGTCACTCTGAGCGCCAGATCGAAGTCCCCTGTGCCGCGCATGGCTTCGATCAGGGGCTCCAGCCCACGGTCCCTGCCGAGCCGCTCCAGCAGGCGCACGGCCGTAGTCGCCAGCGCGTACGACACTTCCGCCTCGAGCGCGGCGCCGGTGCGGATGTGGCGATCCAGCTCGGCCAGCGTTGGGACCGCCCCGCGCAGCACCACCCAATTGAGCCGCATCGCCTCACCCTGATTCCACCCGCCGGCTGCTCTCGTCGCGTATCCCTCATCGAACCATCGCGGTGCATGCCGAACCACACTATGCAGCGCCAGGTGCGCAAGTTCGTGATGCAGTACCCGCCTGTGATCGGGCGACAGCTTCAGGATGATCGTGCGGGTCGCCGGAAAGGTGGCGGCCGCCCCCCATTCGGGCACTCGGCCGCGCGTCAGTGAATCGAACTGGGAATCATCGGTGGCCAGCACGAGCCGGATCGGGCGGGGCGGCGGATTCGGAATGCCGGGCCATGGTCCCGCTCTATCTGCGTATTCCGCCAAGGCAATGGCCGTGGTCTCGTTGGACCAGTACACTGCCGAAACGCGACCCACGTGGACCACCGAGGGGCCTTGCGGCTGGAGGAGCAGGATGAGAAGTGCTGTTAGCGTGACGGCTCCTGGCCCTGCGCGACCAGGTCTAGCGTTTCCCTACAGCGCTTGCCCCACGGGTTGAACTTGCCCGCCGCAAAGCCGTCCTGCCATGTCTGCCGCGCGCCGTCCTGGTCGCCCGCGAACCACTTCGAACGCCCCAGCTCGTAGTAGGCCTCGATGAGGTTCGGGCCCAGCTTCAGCGTCTTCTCGAAGAACGTCTGAGCGTCCTCGAACATCTCGCGCTCCTGGTACACCAGCCCGAGATAGTAGTGCGCGTAGAGCGTTGCCTTCTTGTCGTTATCCAGCCGAATGGCCTTGGAGAGGTGCTCGATGGCCTCTCCGAATATCTGCTTCTTGAGACAGATGTAGCCCACGTTGATCCTGGCCAGCGAGTTGGCCGGCTCGCGCATGAGCACCATCTGAAACGTGCCCAGCGCCTCGTCATACTGCTCGTTCAGCATCTGGGCCCAGCCGAGCAACGACTGCGCCTGCACGTCGTTGGGAGAAAGCTCGAGCGCCTTGCCGAGCGCCTGGATCGCACCCGGGTAGTCCGCCAGCGAGATCAGGCTCCAGCCCTTCTCGATGAACGTGGAAGCTCCCAGGTGGTCCTGCATCACCGGTACGGCACCCGTGAATTGCGGCGCCGTATCACCGCTCTCACCGGCCGACAACTGCTTGTAGCGGTCCACGAGGACGCGGATGTCCTCCTTGAGCCCGCCCAGATCGGTGATCGTCTGATCCACCAACTTGAATAGAGCGACGATGTCACGCTTGACCTGCTCACGCTTCTCACCTTCGGGAGTCGTGTCGAGCCGATCCACGATCTCGTCGTAAGAGCCCCTGAGCGAGGCGATCAGCGAATCATCCATGTGCCGTCTCCACCTTCGCCTTTTCCAACTCCAATCGCTCCTTCGAGGACAGCAGTTTGCCGGCTGCCAACACCACCACCGTGCGATCCTCCAGCGAGACCACGCCACTGATGTACTTGGCCGCGAGCCCCTGGACGATCTTCGGCGGCGCCATCACCCGTTCTGCGTTCACCTTGAGGACCTCGAGCACCGCATCCACCACGATGCCTATGCGCTCGCTCTCGAGTTCGAGAATCATGACACGCGTCTCGTCCTCGACCGGCGCTTCGACATTCACGCGCTTGCGGAGATCCACGACGGGCACAACAGCATCACCGTATTGTACCACGCCCTCGAGGAAGTCCGGCGCCTTGGGAAGCGGAGCGGGTTCCTGGTAGCGGAGAATCCGCTCGACCTGGAAGATGTTCACGGCGAAGTCTCGCCCGCCCAGACGGAACGTGACCAACTGGATCTCGTCGCCTGTGCTCATTGCTTCCCGCCAGGATTCACCGACATCAGTCGCTCCGCCAGAAAGTCCATGTCCAGGACGGGGATCAACACGTCATCGCGGCGCGCGACCGCCCCGGCCCAGGGAAGCTCCCAACCATCGGGTGCGGGCTCCGGTGCCTCGCGGACGACCGTGTCGGCGTCGTGCACCGCGAGCACCACGTTTTGATCGCCGCACCGCGTCACTACCCCGGTGGCACCGTGGCCCTCAGGGGCTTCAACTCCCTCTAACAGCGCGCCGAGGTGCACCAGCGGCATCAGGCGGCCTCGCACGCGAACCAGCCCGACCACTGACGGGTGACTTCGCGGCGCCGGATGCACGGACTCGAGATCGAATACCTCGCGCACGTCCTCGAGCCTCAGGCCGTAGCGCGTTCCGCCCTCCTCGACCAGAAGATAGCCCTTCACGGCTCGGTGCGCCCCTCGAGCCGCGCCGCTATGGAGGCCGCCATGCAGTCGAGCGCCACGACCTCGTCGGCGCCGCCGGCCGCGATGGCCGCCTGGGGCATCCCGAATATCACCGATGAGTCCCGGTCCTGAGCGATGCCGCCGCCGCCTGCGTCTCGAATGGCTCGGAGGCCGTCGGCCCCGTCCCTCCCCATGCCGGTCATCACCACGCCCAGCGAGCGATCCCCGAAAAGTGTGGCAACGGACCTGAACAACGGATCGGCGGCCGGGCGCACCCCCCACACGGGCGCTTCCTGGCTCAGCTTGAGCTCGGGACCGTCGTCGCCCGCAGCCACGCGCATGTGGTAGTCGCCCGGGGCCACGTACGCCGTGTCGCTCAACAGCGGAGCGCCGTCGTCCGCCTCCACCACTCGCACCACACTGGAGGCGTCGAGCCGCTCGGCCAGGCTGCGCGTGAAGTTGGCCGGCATATGCTGCACGACGACTACCGCCGCATCTACGCCAGAGGGCAACTGCGGTACGACCTCGGCCAGCGCGCGCGGCCCTCCGGTGCTGGCGGCGATCGCCACCGCGAAGCGGGCGCGCCCCTTGACCCACCCACCCGAGATGCGCTGCGGCCGCGCCGGCTCGCGCGCCAGGATCGGCACGCTCGTGAGATCGGCATGCAGCGCTTTCTCCAGTGCCCCGATCAACTGCGGCTGCAGCGACTCGAGGGCCTGACGCGTGGAGTCGCGCGGCTTCGCGACGATCTCGACGGCACCGAGCTCCAGCGCGCGGATCGCCGCCTCGGTGCCCGGCCCCGCGTAGGCGCTGACGACGATTATGGGACGCGGCGACTCGCTCATGATGTAGCCGATCGCCCCCAGGCCATCGAGGTTCGGCATCTCGATGTCCATCGTCACCAGGTCGGGCTCGAAGCGATGCACCTTCTCGGCGGCGTCGAAACCGTCTCGGGCCGTCCCCACCACACGGAACCGGTCCGAGCGGGCAATTATGTCGGACAGTACCCGCCGCATCAGAGCGGAGTCGTCGACGACGAGAACGGTAGCCGGCTTCACGGTGAGCTCACGTCGTTCGCCCCACGCTTCGCGTTTCCCCCCTCCCGACACTCAAACGATCAGCGGGTCCCGCCCGAACTGCTTCACCATGACGGTCCCCGCACCTACGTCGAACCACACGGAGCGCCCCGAGCGTCCCCCCACTGCCTCGGCCACCACCGGAATCCCCGCTTTGCGCAGCGCGGAGCGGCACGCAAGCACGTTGCGCTCACCGATGTGCACGCTCCCGGTTGGAAGCAGATCGCCGAAGATGGTGCTCCCTCCCACCAATCGGGCCACGGTACGCTGCAGCACCGCACCCTCCCCCTTCATTTGCTCGATGAGGAAGGGAACCGCCGTGTCCGCGGCACGCGCGGCGCTGTTGTGCCGGCGCGAGAGCGATTGCGCCGGCAGCATCACGTGCGCGAGAGCTCCGACCCTGCCGTCCGGATCGTGCAGGATCACCGCCACGCAGCTCCCGAGCCCCAGCGCCACGATCTTGCCCTCACTTCGGGCCACGGCGCTCTCGCCCAATCCCACGACGGCGTCACCACTCTCGAGCCTCACGGGCGTTTGTACACGCGCTCTCGCGCGTCCTCGATCACGAGCTGCGTGCGCACGTCTCCCACCAGCGTCTCGACCTTGCCCAACACGAGGTAACCGCCCGGCGCGAGCGCGTCGACGAAGCGCTGGAACAACTTCTCCTGCGTCGGACGGTCGAAGTAGATCACCACGTTGCGACATATGATCAGATCGTAAGGAGGATCCGGCGCCGGATCCCGCAGCACGTCGTGGCGCTGGAACCGAACTAGGGACTTGACCTCCGGCACGACCGTGCACGTATCGGTCCCGGTCACATAGCGCTTGGTGAGCGTGAAGGGCATCTCGTCGAAGGCCGCGGGGCGGTAGACCGCCTCGCGCGCGCTGTCGAGAACGGAGCCGTCCAGGTCCGTAGCGTCTATGCGCGCGCCATCCGCGTTCGCGCCCCGGCTACGTGCCAGATCGAGCAGCAGGATCGCCAGCGTGTATGGCTCTTCTCCCGTCGCGCAGCCCGCAGACCAGGAGCGGACGCGACCGCCCCCGGCTTCCCACAACTCGGGGAGCACCTTGTCTCGCAGCACACCCCAGGTATCTGCGTTCCGGAAGAACTTCGTGACGTTGATGGTGATCGTCTCGAGGAGGCGGCCGTACTCGGCGGAGTCCTCGTCCAGCACGGCTGCATACTCCTGGTAGGTCCCCACCCCACACGCCCGCATCCGCACCGCAAGACGTCGCCTGAGACAGCTTTGCTTGTATCCGTCACAGTCCAAACCGCACGCCTGATCGATGCGCTCGAACAGCGCCAGCAACGCAGGATCCGGATCCGGCTCGGTCATGAGAGCGCACTCACCGTCTCGAGATTCGTCCGCGCCAACTCGTGTCCGGGATTGATCTCGAGCGCCTTGCTCCAGTACTCAGCCGCCGACTCCCGGTCCAGCCTCTTGTACGCGATGTTGCCGAGCTTGAAGTAGACGTCGTCGCCGAGCTTTGGATTCAACTTGACGGCTCTCTGGTAGGTCTCCCACGACTCGTCGTAACGCGCCGCCCGGTACTGGATGTCGCCGAGGTTCTTGGAGAGCTGCGGCAGCGACGGATCGTCCGCAAGCGCGGCGATCACCATCTCCTCGGCTTCCTCCAGGTGGCCGAGCAACTCGAGCACCACTGCCCGGTTGTTCCTGAGCACGGCATTCTTGGGATGCGACTCCAGACCCTCGCGCAGCAGGGCGTCGGCCTCGTCGATGTGTTCCATCGCGGCGGCCGCGAGGGATCGTGCCCAATACCAGAGGTCGCTCGGGATCTCGTCCGAGCCAACCTCGCGCGCGCGGTCCAGGCGACCCGCCGCCACTTCGAAGTCGCCCCGGTGCAGAGCGTTGATGCCCCAGCTCGTCATCACGCGGGCGTCACGCCGGGCCTTGGTTGCCGCCTCGGCGTAGACGTCCTCCGCCTCGTCGAAGCGCCCGGCCTTCTCGTACGAGAGAGCCAGGTTGTGGAGCACCGACGCGCGCGCACCTCCCCGCTCGGCAGCCTGGTTGAAGTAGCGCGCCGCCTCCTGCCAGTGCGCCTGCTTGTGCGCTATGAGCCCGAGATAGAAGTACGCCGAACCGTCTGAAGCCCTCAGGTCCACGACGCGGCGAAACTCACGATTGGCCTCGTCCAGCATGCCGGTCTTGTAGAAGGCGATGCCCAGATTGCGGTGCTCGTCCACACGCACGTCGGCGACCTCGACCCGCTCGACCTCGCTGCGGCCCGTGCGGTGCGCGAAGCCCGCGGTTATCAGCCCGTACAATGCCTTGCCGACGTCAAACTCTACGAGACCCGAATCCTCCACGAGTGTGGCGAAGTCCCGCGACCCGTCGAGCAGCGGCACGATGCGGTCCTGCTGCTCGGTGAGATTCACTCGCGACGCTTCGATGCGTGCGCGGTCCACCGAGAAGATGAGATCGAACGACGGGATCTTCTTCTCGATCAGGCTCCACTCGTCCACGCGCCGCGCCCCCTCGAGCAGCAGCGACTCGGGATTGATCTTGACCAGGAAGTCCTGTTCCTCGGGGACGACATCGCTCTCGAAGTTGAAGCTCCCCTGCGACCAGGTGAACAGGAAGAACACGGCCTCTTGGATCTGGATGCGCATGAAGTGCTCGAGGTCGTCACGGGACACCCACTCCTGCTCGAGCAGGATCTCGCCGAGCCGCTTGTCCCGCTCGCGGCTCTGCTGGTCAATCGCAGACTCCAGCTGCCACTGCATGACCTTCCCGTTCTTGACCAGGATGTCGCCCAGGCGATCGCGCCGGTTCACCAGCGACGCGTAGGATATCTGTCCCTTGTTGAAGTAGATGTGTCCCAGGTTGGTGCGGTCGGTGACGGCCAGACACCCGGTCTTCTGCCCCAGTGAGAGCAGCTGCAGCACGTCGGCGAGCGACGCCTCCTTGAGGCTTCCCTTGATCGCCATCATCCCAGCTCCTCGATCACCCGCTCGGCCGGGTCCGGCCAGGCCCACACCACCTTCTCGTGGCTCCTCACTCCGGTCACCGGGGATGCAAGGACCCCGCTCGTCCGCACGTCGGTCGAGGTGCGCTGGCGCACCGGGACGACACCCTCGATCAGGTCCCGGGCTATTGCGGCACTCGGCTTCGCGTCCTGCGACTCGGCCGCCGAGGCCACCCGCTGGATCAGGCCGAGCACGGCCCGCACCGAGTCGGCCGGTCGCGCCGCCAGGTAGTCGGCGAGCTCCGTGTCGGCCTCCCCGAATTGCTCGGTCAACCTCAACTCTATGATCTCCCGGCGCAGGTCGCGGTCCGGTCCAGAGATCGACGCCACCAGCCCACCTTCCAGCCGTGACTTGAGACGCTCGTCGAGCCCGTCGACCTCCTTGGGCGGCTGCGCCATGGCGAACACGAGCTGGCGTGCAGACGTGAACAGGTCGTTGAACAGGTGGAACACCTCTTCCTGCGTGCGCTCCTTTCCGGCCAGTATGTGGGCGTCGTCCAGCAGGAAGGCCGTGGCACGGCGATAGCGCACCCGCCACCGGTCCACCTTGTCTCCGTCTATCGCATTGACCAACTCGTCGAGCAACTGCTGCGCCGAGAGACAGGCCACTACGGCATCGGGTGCCGCGGCGAGCTCCTGTCCGATGGCGTGCAGCATGTGCGTCTTGCCCACGCCCGTGGGGCCGACGATCACAAAGGGGTTATAGCGGCTTCCCGGCCGTTCGAGCGCGCCGCGCGCACCCTCGATCGCCACCTGGTTGGCCTGGCCCGGCACGAGCGTGTCGAAAGTCCAAGCCGCGGACGGGCCGGGCGGTGGCCCGACTTCCTCCAGCGTGGTCTGCACCAGGGCGTCAGCCTCTTCGACCCTGTCCGGGTCGAAGAACACGGCGTCCTGCGAACGCTCCTTGTCCAGCCGCGCCATCGCCACCTGCGAGCCGCGCAGCCGCTCGACGTCCCGCTCGAACTGTCTCAGCACCCCCTCGACGGCCACCGGCGCGCTCTCTTCGAGCAGCGCCGCAAGACGGCTGGTGCCGTACCCCTCCGAGTTCCAGCGCTCGATCGCTTCCTCCAGCCTCGTACGCCACGCCTCGACCTGCTCGGTCACGGTGTGCTCAACGTCGGAGAGGAAGTCGGCGAACTCGTCCGGTGCCGGCGCGGGCGGTGCCGCCGCCCGCGCGCTCTCCCGCGGCGTCGCGACCTGTTCCTCGCCCTCCAGCAGCTCCTTCGCGCCCCACGGCGTGAGCGGCTTCTCGCTGACCGCCTGGTACGCCACCAGCCGATTCAGCAAACCGAGCAGCTCACGCACGTTGGGGACCTCGATGCTGGCCACCGCCTCCAGCACGCCCTCGGCGAACGTCGCCTCACGGTCGTCCGACCGCCGGAGGAGAATCGCGACCCTCGTCTCCAGGTCGGGCGCGCCGATGTCCACCACCAACCCGCTGTCGAACTTGGAGAGGAGCCTCTCGTCGAGATTCTCGATCTCGGACGGGGGGCAGTCGCTGGTCAGCACGATCTGCTTGCCCGCTGACTGCAGCTGCCCCACGAGGCGCAGCAGCTCGGCCTGCATCTCGAGCCGATGAGTGAGGAACTGCACGTCGTCCACCAGCAGTACGTCGACGCGGTCGAATCGGCTGCGCAGCGCGTCGCTCTGCCCTGCCGCCACCGCCGCGTGGTAAGACTCGACGAACTCGTCCAGCGTCACGTACTCCACGCTGAGCTGGGACGCGAGCTCCCTCGCCCGCTGCCCGATGGCCATCAGCAGGTGGGTCTTGCCCAAGCCGGTTGCACCATAGATGAACAGAGGGTTATAGGCGGTACCGGGCGACTCCGCCACGGTACGCGCGGCGGTGACCGCCAGGCGATTGCCTGCGCCGACGACTAGCGTCGCGAAGCTGAACCGCGGGTTCAGCTCTTCAGTCACGCCGGCTCCTCCTGACTCAGCTTGCGCAGCACTTGCTCCGACGCCGCCTTCAGGGTCTCGAACACACCCGTGCCCTTCAGTGCGGCCGCCGAAAAGCTCGGCACGTCCCAGAAATTCAACGCTTCATTCAACTCGTCGGGTGACAGAATGAGATCGCTCGGCAAGTCCTGCTTGTTGTACTGCAGCACGAAAGGCATGGCGCGCGCGTCTACGCCCTGCTCGACCAGATTGGCCTGCAGGTTCTGCATGCTCTCGATGTTCTCGTCAAGCTGCCGGGCCTGGCTGTCGGCGACGAACACGACGCCGTCAGCCCCCTGGAGCACGAGCTTCCGGGTGGCGTTGTAGTAGACCTGTCCGGGAACGGTGTAGAGCTGGAACCGGGTCGTGAACCCCGAAATACTGCCGAGCTCCAGCGGCAGGAAATCGAAGAACAGCGTCCGATCCGTTTGAGTGGCGAGCGAAACCATCCGCCCGCGCCGGCTGTCCGGCACCCGCCCGTAGATGTACTGCAGGTTCGTCGTCTTGCCGGACCGACCCGGTCCGTAGTAGACGATCTTACAGGTGATCTCGCGGGTCGTGAAGTTGACTAGTGACACAGCTCACCGTCCGAATAGACTTGCCAGGCTCCGATTGAGCTCATCCTCGAAGTTGGCAGCGAGCACCGCCTTGGGCTGCTCCTCGGCGGGCGCCGCCGCTATCAATCCCTGGGCCAACTCCTCGAAGAATAATTGCACCAGCCCGGCCGAGGAGTCCGGCCCGTAAACTACCAGCGCCAGCAGCCCGCCGCGCGGGGTATCGAACGCTCCCAGGAATATGCCGTGCTGCACTCCCTGGTGGTTCAGCGTGGCGAACGCCTGCTGGTCCATCATCCGGGCGATCTCGCCCGTCGAGGCAACGATAGCCGCCCCCAGGGCGGCAGCAGACATGACATCGACTGCGCGCGTGAAGCCGTGCTGCGCGAGCACCTGTCCCGCCGGCGTCATCAGCAGCGTGAGGCGCGCACCAGACTCCGCCACGAACCGCTCGAGCGGCCGCAGTGTCCAGGCCTCAACCGCACGCGTCTCGGTCACGAAATCGATTCCGCGGCGCGCAGCATCTCGAGGCGCACCAGCCCGACGTTCATATCGGGCGTACCCACCGCTACCACCAGGATTCCGTCAGGCGCGGGCACGATCATAAGCGTCCCGCCTCCGCCCTGGAGGTGGAGGAAGTGGGGATTCCCGACGGCAGCCGCCTCCATGGCCTGGCGGAAGCGCTTCTGCAGACTCGCAGCAAGAGCCGCCACTGCGTTGCCGCGCACGCCCTCCATCAGTGACTCGGCCACGATCAATCCGTCCTCGCCGGCTACGAGCATCGCCCCGCGCACGCCGCGCACGCGCGTGATGCCGTCGAGGGCCTGCCGAAATGCCGTACTCACAGTTGCTGTCCTTCCAACCACTGGCGCGCCACGTCGCCGGCGCGCTCAGCCAGCATCGCCAACCGTCCGGACGGCACGCTGCGATCCCGCAGGATCAGAAGCAGCGTCTCTGCGGTAGGGGGCGTCACGTACACGTTGCCCTCGGGACCCTCCGCCACCAGCCACTGCCAATCCCCGAGACCGAGCATCCGGGCCGTGCGCTCCGCCTCCTGTGCGGCACCGGCCAGGAAAGCCGCCACGGCGTCGGACACGTCGACGTCCCGCACCCCGAGTAGCCTGCCGCCCAGCACGCGGCCGCGATCATCCACCAGCAGCAGGCCGTGCTCCGCTCCCTCAAGCCCGGCGAAGATGTGCTCCTCACCGGCCAGCTCCTCGGTGGCTGCTTCCGTCTCGGCCGCTGTCTCGACCTCGGCCTGGGCCTCGGCCGCGGCGTCGCGCACCGTCTGGAGCCCCCGCACTACGCTCTCGTCAGTGGGATCGGCGGCCAGGGCCGATTCCAGATGCTCCAGCGCCGTTTCGAGATCGCCGTCCCGGAACGCCAGAAACCCGAGACCCTTGTGCGCACCCAAGTGCCTCGGGGAGCGCTCCAGCACGCCGCCCCAGACCTGCTGCGCGCGCCTGTAGTCACCTGCGTCCACCAGCAGGCGCGCGTACAGGTCGTGTCCCTCTACCAGTTCGAGGTGGTGCTCCAGCCCGCCGAGCACGACGCTGGTCGCCGCCTCGAGCTGCCCGCGCCGCCGCAGTGCCTCCCCCAGCTCCAGGAACACGACGCTCCCCGGGTCGCGTGCCAGCTCGGCACTCATCGCCTTGATGTCGCTAGCCACTGGACCTCCCCAGGAACGCCTCGAGCGCCCGCGCCGCGACCACGGCCGCCCGAACCTGCTCCATCTCGCCCGGGTCTCCCGCTGCCTGTTCGCCGAACTTGAGCCAACGCTCCCACCACTCGATCGCCTCCCCGTGGCGCCCCTGCTGCGCGAGCGCATCACCCAGAAGCCGGTGCGCGGGGGTCAGCAGCGGATCGAGCCGCAGCGCACGCCTGAGTTGTTCCTCGGCATCCGGCGCGCTCCCCGCGCGGAGGCTGACCTCGCCCGAGATCAGCAGCGCCGCCGGCTCATGGGGATAGCCGGTGCGAGCTTCCTCGGCCGCCTTCTGCGCCGCCTCGATGTCGCCTGTGTCGAGCGCCTCACCCGCACGCCGCACGACCGCCTCCAATCCCGACGCCTCATCCTGCACGGGAGCCTTCGGCGCCACCCCCCGCTCCGCTATCGTGATGAGCCTCGCGCTCTCGAGTCCAAACAGCGTCTTCGCCACGTCGAAATCCGAGCGCCCGATCAGTGACGAGATGGCGCGGATGTCCCGCTCCCCGTCGATCGTCGACAGCACCTCCCACTCGTCCGGGAGCAGATCCAGCTGCCCCCCATCACCCTCCTCCGCCCCCGCGAGGGAAGGCACGACCGACACGTTCGGGATCTTGCGTTCAATGCGCGACCACTCGTCGATGCGCCGCGCGCCTTCCATGAGAACCGATTCGGTCGAGATCCTGATGGTGGCGTCCGCGGGTACCTCGTGGAGCGGTCCCTCCTCGAACGAGAAGTACCCCTCGCGCCAGTTCATCACCTCGAAGATCACTTCCTCGATCTGGAACCGGACCTGCCGCTCTAGCTCGCGCGCGCCAACCGAACCGATCTCGACCAGGATCTCGCCGAGCCGCCGCCCGTCTCCCTGCTGCTGCATGTCGCGAGCGCGGGAGAGGTCGGCCTCGGTGATCTTGCCCCCCTTGAGCAACACCTCGCCCAACGGGTGTGGATTGCTCTGCACGAGGGCGTACACGACGGCACCGTTGTCGAAGTACACCGTGCCCTGATTGTGCCGCAGCTTGGACGTTACGGTCAGCACGCCAGTCTTCCGTGAGAGATCCAGCAGCTGGAAGACATCGTGGATGCCCAGTTCCTTGAGCGGTCCCTCGATGGCCATCCTAGACGACCTCCGACTGGAAGATGTGCTGCAAGTCCAGCGCCGTTCGCGCGTGTTTGCGCGCGCGCTTGGCATGTGAACCCGATGGATCGAGCGCGATCACCCGCTCCCAGCGCTCCACGGCCGGCTGGTAGCGCCGTTGCCGCGCGAAGCACACACCAGTGAGAAACAGCGCCGCGATATGCTGGCTCTCGTGAGCCAGCACGCGCTCGAAGGCCTGCAGCGCCGGTTCGGGTCGCCCATCGTCGAGCAGCGCCTGCCCCAGCACCAGCAGTGCGTCGAGCGCCGCGGAATCGTCGCTCAGCACGTCCACGAGCAGGGCGACCGCCTTCTTCGGCTCGCCGCGGCGGCGGTGCAAGTCGGCAACCGCGAGCATCGCCTCATGGAACGTGGGCAGGATCTCTAGCGCGGCCATGTAGCACCGCTCGGCCGCACTCCAGTTCTCCTGCTGTTCATGCACCCTGCCGAGATCGAGCTGCACCTGGATGAAGCGGGAATCCAACTCTAGAGCGCTCTCGTACGCACTGCGCGCTGAAGTCAGGTTCCCCATCCGCACAGCGACGTCCCCCTCCAGCTTCAGGAGGTCCGCACGCTGCGGCTCGCGCTGTCGCGCCAGGGCCAGAGCCTCGAGTGCGCCGCCCGGGTCGCCGGCGGCAAGCCGGGCTTCGGACAGCACCACGAGCACGTCGGTGTCTTCGGGAGACTCGTCCGCCAGTCGCGAAGCGTCCTCCACCGCCTCACGCCCACGTCCCAGCGCAAGCAGCTCTTTGAGCTCGCCCAGCCTCACGTCCCGCCGGTCGGGCTCCAGCTGCCGCGCGGCGCGGTAGCGCTCCAGCGCCTCACCGTGCAGCCCACGCCGGGCGAAGATCTCGGCCAGGAGAATATGGCCGTCCCCCGGGTTGCCGCCGCGTCCAACCGCGCGGTTGGCCTCGGCAGCCGCCAACTCGAACAGTCCCTTGCCCAGATAGTCGCGCGCGAGGTCGAAAGGATCGCTGACCTTGTCGCCGGACGGTTTGGCCGGCGTCTTCTCGAGCTCCGCAAAGAGGTCGTCCAACGACCCCGGCTCGAAGCTGATGCTCTGCTCCACCAGATCGGCCGCCACATCCGCGGAGATCTCGGGCACCACCGAGATGCTCGGATCTTCGTACTGCAGGTCGATCGCCAGACGGAACTTCTGCGCCACGTAGTAGGGATCGAGCGTCTGTGCCCGCGTGACGGCGCGCAGCGCCGCGTCGTAGTCGCCCAGACGCGACAGAGCAAAGCTCAGGTTGTAGTGCGCTTCAGCCGACTGCGGATCGGCCTCGACAGCACGCGAGAAGGCATTGCGCGCGTCTTCGGTCCGCTCGATCTCATTAAGGACCAGCCCGATCCCGTTCCACGCCGCGGCCGACGTGGAGTCGCTCTCGAGCACCTGACGGAATGTCTGCATCGCGAGCTGGTAGCGCTGCAGCTTCAGAAGAAGGAGTCCCAGGTTCAGCCTCGGTATGGCCAGGTCTGCGGCCTTGTCTGCCGCACCCCGCAGCACCTCCACCGCCTTCTCAGCGTCGCCGAGCTGGGCCAGCGTGATCGCCAGGTTGTTCAGCGCCAGCGGGTACTCGGGCGCCACCTCCACGGCCCGCCGATAGGAAACCAGCGCCTCGTCGAACTTCCCGAGCTGGTGCAGCACCACTCCACGCTCGTTGAGCACCTTGGGCTCGTCCGGCAGCTCTCCCACCAGTCGGTCGTAGAGCTCTACGGCAGCGACGTGCTCTCCCTTGAGCAGATGCACTTCCGCGATCGCCTGTAGCACCAACCGCCTGTCCTCGCCCCGATCCAGCGCGAGCCTGTACTCGCGCAGAGCTTCGTTGTAGTAGCCTTGTTGGCGGAACGCGCGTCCGAGGTGGTAGTGGGCCAGCGCCTCGGTGGCCTCCGGCGCGGGGGCCTCGAGATCGACCGCCGAGGGACGCGCCCGCTGTTCGGCTACCGACTCGAGAGTGAGGTTGCTCTGCGCGCGGCCCAAGGTGGGGTTGAGCTGGATTGCGCGCTTCGTCGCCGCGCGAGCCTCCTCGTGCCGCCCCAAGTCACCCAGCACGAACGCGAGCTGGTATTGGGCGTCAGAGTTCTCCGGGTTCAGCTCCGTGGCGCGTTCGAGCGCGGCCAGCGCTTCGATGTTGCGGCCGCGATTATAGCATACCTCGCCCAGGTACTGGTGAACTACGCTGCTCTCCGCATCGAGCGTGCAGGCCCGCTCGAGCCACTCCTGCGCCTCGGCGAGGTTGCCTTGAGTCTTCTGTGCCAGCCCCAACTGGATCAGCGCCGCCACGTCGTTGGGGTTGTTGCTGATCAACTCCTGGAATTCGTGGGCCGCGGAGTCGTAGTGCCCCAGCGACGCGTAGGCCCGGCCCAGCTCCCAGCGGCACCGCGTGTCGTCCGGATCGGCGCGCAGCTGCTCCTTGAGCTCCGCTACGCGGCGATCGTAATAACCCGACTCCCGATAGGCGATCTCGAGGTTGCGCCTGGCGATGTGCATCTTCGGATCGAGCTCCAGGGCGCGCTGGAACTCGCCGATCGAATCCTCCACCAACCCCTTGCGGTGATACAGAACGCCCAGGTTGTTGTGCGCCCCGGCGTCGGAGGGATCGATCCGGCGCGCAAACGATCGCAGGACATCGCGATCACGTTCCGGGACCGCTCCCTTCGCCATTACCCCTCAGCCCACGCGAACCGCGTCGAAGATGGTCTTGAGCGAAGCCAGATCGGGAAGCAGCAGGAAGTGCCCGCGCAGTGTCTTGTCCGCTTCCTGAAAGTTGAAGTTGGTCTCGACGCAGAAGACCATGTCCTTGTCACGCCCGAAGCTCAGCTGTGCCGTGGTGAGGACCGTACCGGACCTGTCGATGGCGAGGCTCGGCACCGAGGGCAACAGCATCATGCCCATGAAGTCCGAGAGGGCGTTCATGTACGCACCGCCCAGGATGTTGCCCGCCTCCTTGAGGCTCGACTGTTCCAGCTCCCCGAAATCCGTCGTGCCGCCCGGCTCGCGCCGCAGCAACATGTCGCAGAGGAGCACGGCGTTCGACTCCGGAAGCGTGAGCAACATGCGCCCCGTGAGATCACCGAGCATGTGCATCAACACTCCGACGACTACCTCCTCGTCGCCTCCGAGCCGCTCGGGTACCTGCTCCAGCCGCGCCACGAATATCTCCGGCACAGAGATCATGATGCGGCGGTTGGTGAGCTGCGACAGTGCCGTGGCGGCATGGCCGGCGCCGATGTTCGCCACTTCCCTGAGCGCGTCGAGCTCCAACTCCTTCAGATCGTGCAGATCTTGCATTCTCGTGTCTCCTAGACCAGACCCCCGGCATCCAGAATGAGAACGGGCCGTCCTTCACCCAGAAGCGTCGCGCCGCTGAAAATGGGCAGCGTCCCCTCCGGCTGGCTGAACGTCTTCACCACAATTTCCTGCTGACTCACCAAACGGTCCACCACGATCCCCGAACGCCGCTCCCCCATCTGGAGCACTATCACCGGGCTCCCGGCCGGCGCATCCCCACCGATGTCCAGCATCTGTCTCAAGTGCACCAGAGGCACGACTTCGTCCCGCAACGTCATGGCGTCACGTCCGTCGACACGCGTGACGGCTGCCGTGTTCAGGTCGAGCGTTTCCGCGACGTGCGTGATGGGGAGCGCGTAGCGCTCCTCGCCGACCCGGGTGATGAGCGCGCGGATGATAGCGAGCGTGGTGGGGAGCCGGAGCGTGAAGGAAGTCCCCTTGCCCGGCTCGCTGTCCACCTCGATACCACCTCCCAGCGCGCGTACGACATGCGCGACGGCATCTACGCCCACACCCCGCCCCGACACATCGGAAACCTCGGAGGCAGTGCTGATGCCGCTGCGCCCCAGCACACGCATCAACAGCTCGTCCGATAGCTCCTCCAGGTTGGCGTCCACCAGCCCGAGTTCCTTGGCCTGCACCAGTATCTCGCTGCGATCGATCCCGCGGCCGTCGTCGCGCACGCGGATCGCCACGGCCGCGCGCTCGCGCATGGCGCTGAGCTCGATGACTCCCTCGGCCGGCTTCCCCGCCGCAACCCTCTCCTCGGGCGACTCGACTCCGTGATCGGCCGAGTTGCGCAGCAAGTGAACGAGCGGCTCGCCGATCTCGTCCAGGATCGAGCGGTCGAGCTCGATCTCCTTGCCCTCGACACGCAGCTCGATCTGCTTGCCGAGCTTGCGCGCAAGGTCCCGAACCAGACGCGGGAACCGATCGAAGACCTGCCATACCGGAGTCATGCGGGCGGACACGATCTCTGCCTGGAGGTCCGCCGCCAGCCCCGACACGCGGACCGCTACGTCCTCGAGATCGGGGTCGGCGCTCGCCGCGCTGAGCTCGGTCAGCCGGCCCCGAGCCGTGAGCAACTCACCGATCAGGTTCATCAGCGCGTCGAGCCGTCTGAGGTCGACCCGGATGTGCTTCGATCGTCCGCCGACCTCGGTTCGGACTGCACCTTCCTGAGCGGCGAACTCGACTTGGTCCACGTCGCCCGCGGCGCGGATCTCGCGCTCCAGGTCCTCGTCGGTGGCAGCGGTCTCGATGCGGAAGGCGAATTCGCCTCCGAACTCCTCACCTTCCATCTGCGACGGCGGCGGTTCGACCGCGTGGACTCGTCCCAGATCCTCGATTCGGCGCAGAATCAGTAGCGCACGCGCCCCCTTGAGCTGGGTCTCCGCGACCAGAACTACCCGCACCGGACGGCCTGCGCCCGCGGCCACGGCGACGACGGGTGCCGAGGGTCGCTGCGCCGCCGGCCGCTCCACGGCCGCACCGAGCTTCTGACTGGCGCGGTCCAGGCTCTTGAGAACGTCTGAGAGGTCGAGGTCGGCTTCGCGACCGGCGACCGAAGCCTCGATCGCCTGGTCCAGGGAGTCGGCGCTGCGGAAGAGGAGCTCTACGACATCGTCCGGAGGGGCCTGCTTGCCGCGACGCACCACGTCCAGCAGGCTCTCCGCCCTGTGGGCGAGATCCGCCACGACGCCGTAGCCCATCGTCGCAGCCATCCCCTTGACGGTGTGCATCGCGCGAAAGATGCCGGCGACGGGCTCACTCGCCTCGGGATCCCGCTCCCACTCCAGCAGCAGCTGGTTGATGGTGGTGAGATGCTCTCGACTTTCGGCGAGGAAGAGCTCCGCATACTGCGAGAGATCCATGCCTAGCCGAGTACCCGTTGCACGGCTTCCAGGACGCGGGACGGTTGGAACGGCTTGACGATGAAGTCCTTCGCGCCCGCCTGAATGGCCTCGACGACGAGGGCCTGCTGGCCCATCGCGCTGCACATCAGAATCCGGGCGTCCGGGTTCGACTCGACGATCGTGCGCACCGCATCGATCCCACCCATGTCCGGCATCACGATGTCCATCGTGACGAGATCCGGCTTGAGCTGGGCGTACTTCTCGACCGCCTGGGAGCCGGTCTCGGCCTCACCGACCACCTCATAACCGGCTTGCGTCAGAATGTCACTGATCATGGTGCGCATGAAGATCGCGTCATCACAGACGAGCACCGTGTGGCTCACACGCCCTCCCTACAGGCTGAGTATTGGAGCGAGCAGTGCGTCCAGATCGAGCAGAACGAACGTGTCTTCGCCGCGCCGCCCAACCGCCCGCACCAGCCGCGGGTCCACACCGGGGAGCTCTCCGCGGTCGGAGAGGTCCTCCGGCGCGACCGTCAGAAGGTCGATCACCTCGTCAACGGTGAGCCCCACGTACTGCTCACCGACCTCGCACAACACAATAGTGCCGCTGCCCTCGGACTGGGCGTGACCCAGCGCACGCCGTCCGTCGACCAGCGGCACCAGCTGGCCCCGCACGTTGATGAGCCCGGCCACCTCCTGAGAGGCCCCGGGGATGCGGGTCGCGTGCTGCGTCGGCAGGATCTCGCGGACGGCCGATACGCCGATCCCACACTGCCGATCAGCTACCCTAAAAACCAGGATCCGAACGCCCGCTAAGTCGCCCATCTTATTTGAAGAAGCCAAGATAGTCCAACTGGTTGGGGCGAGCAAGCAAGCCGGAATCGGCCTGCGCAGCCTCCAGCGTGGGGGCCAGATCGGAGGGCCATTCAGAGCGAAATTCGCTCCATTCTCCGGTCTGCGGGTGCTTGAAACGGAGCACCGCCGCATGCAGAGCCTGGCGCGGGCAGGCCGCCTCCACCGCCCGCGCCCGGGCCCGCTGAGAGCCAGTGGCGCGCCGCGCTCCTCCGCCGCCATACACGGGGTCGCCCACGACGGGGTGGCCCACGTGCGCCATGTGCACCCTGATCTGGTGGGTGCGCCCGGTCTCGAGCTTCACCCGAACCAGATCACATGTGTCGAACCGGGCCACCTGCTCCGCGTGGCTGCGCGCCGCCCGGCCGGTGGCCAACACTGCCATTCGCTTCCGGTCCCTGGGGTGCCTGGCCACGGGGGCGTCGATGTCCAGGGGCCTCTTGAGATGCCCCCACACCAGAGCGGCATATACCCGCTCGATGCGGCGCTGCCCCATGGCGCGCGACAGGCTGCGGTGCACGGCGTCGGTCTTGGCCACGATCATCAGGCCCGACGTATCCTTGTCGAGCCGATGCACGATGCCGGGTCGTCCCTCGGCGCCGCTCGACAGGTCGGTGCCACGCGCTACCAGCGCGTTGAGCAGCGTGTCGTCCCAATGGCCCGGTGCCGGGTGCACCACCAAGCCGGCGGGCTTGTCGAGCACGAGGATCGCGTCGTCTTCGTAGACCGCCGTGAGCGGTATCCGATGTGGAGTGATCGTTCTCGGGGGGTCGGCCTCGGGCAGAACCACCCGCACCTGGTCGCCCCGTCCGAGGGTGCGCGAGGCGCGAGCACGCTCGCCGTTGACGGCCACGGCGCCGGCGGCGATCAGCCGTCCGGCCTGGGTTCGGGAAAGCGCCAACTGGTCGGCCAGGAACCGGTCCAGACGCTCCGTGGTCTCGGTGCAGACCTGGAGCTCCAGGGTGCGGGCCTGCTCAGGCCTCGGCGGGACCGGCCTGTTCTGAGGGTTGCTCATTGCCGTGCCGGCCCTCCTGCCACAGTACGGCCGCCAGCGCCACGGCGCCGCAGGTCACGGCCATGTCGGCAACGTTGAATGTGGGCCAGTGAAAGGGACCGATCCATACGTCGATGAAGTCCACCACGCCGCGCGCGCTGCGCACGCGGTCCAGCAGGTTGCCGATGGCGCCTCCGCACACCAGGCCCAGCGCGGTCAGTCGCACCCACTGATTCGCCAAGGTGTGCCGCGCCATGGACGCGAGCACGACCAGCGCGACGAGCGCGAGCACCATGAACACCCAGCGCGAGTAGGGACCCACGTGGACACCGAATGCCGCCCCCGGATTGTATACGAGTCTGAAGGTGAGCCAATCTCCGAGGATCCGGACCGGCGCGTGAGCGAGGTTCGCGACGGCGAGCTTCTTCGTGATCAGGTCGAGGACAACCACACCGAGCGCGACCCCCCAAAACAAAGGGTGCCTAAGCCCGCTTGGCATCTTCCTCCTTGGCCTTGCACTTGATGCAAAGCCGCGCGTGTGGCAGGGCGTCGAGTCGCTCGAAGCTGATCTCCTCCTCGCACTCGTGGCAGACACCGAACTTCTCGGGAGTGAGGTAGAGTCGCCTGAGCGCCTCGTTCACGTGCCAGAGGTAGCGGCCTTCCTTGGAGGCGAAGAGAAACTGCTTCTCGCGCTCCATGGCGTCCGTCCCTTGGTCGGCCATGTGGAAGGAGTACGACGACAGATCGCCGTCGGAACTCTGCAGCGTGCCACTAAACTGCTCGTCGTAGTGGCCGAGTTCCTTCATTACTCGGCCGCGTTCCTCGAGCAAGCGCTTTTCCAGGTGTGTCAGCTGTTTCTTGTTCATCAGTCAGTCTTCCTGCCGATTACGCCGGCGTTGAACCTCAGCGGGCGGCTCCGTCCGTGCGCTTGAGCGCGAGGACGACCTCCCGTCCATCTATGTCGACCGCCTCCCGCACATCCGGATCCGCCAGATCGGCGCCCGTTTCCAGCCGGCGTGCCAACGTCTCTCCCGCAATGAACTGACGGAACGCTCCGGCCGCCTCCAGTACCTCGTCGGCACCGGAAATGCTCAATGCGATCCGTGTATTGTAATCGTACCCGGCCTCTTTTCGTAGCCTCTGCACCCGATTGACGACTTCCCGCGCGAGACCCTCGTGGCGCAGGTCGTCGCTCAGGGCCGGGTCCAGGGCCACGACCAGCGGCCCGTCACTCTGCACCAACCAGTCGGTAGCCACCTCCCGCTCGACGATTACGTCCTCGGGACGGTACTCGAACGGCCTTCCGTCTACTGTGACGGACACCGCAGCGCCCCCCTCCAGCTCCTGGAGCTGCTCTCGCGTCAGCTCCTGCGCGGCCTTGGCGGCCTGCGGGGTGTCCTTGCCATAGACCTTGCCGAGAGTGCGGAAGTTCGGCTTCGGCTTGAGCCTTACGAGCTCCTCGTCGGACTCCACGACGCCGATCTCCTTCACGTTCACTTCGGCGGAGAGGATGTCGAGGAAGGATTGGAACGCGGCGCCGCGCGTGGACGCCGGGACAGCAACCCGGAGCCGGGCCAGCGGCTGCCGCACCCTCAGTCCGGCCTGTTCGCGGGCGGCGCGCGCCAGCGACGAAAGACGCCGCACCGCGTCCATCGGCTCCTCGAGTCCCTCATCGGCGGCTCCGCTGCGCTGCGGGAACCGCGTCATGTGCACCGACGAGCCCGTGAGCCTGCGGTGGACGGCGTCGCTCAGGAACGGCGCAGCCGGCGCCAACAGCCGACTCACCGTCACCAGCGCCTCATACAGGGTGGCCAGGGCCGCCGGATCGGCCGCGCTGTCGGGCGCCCAGAACCGCGTGCGGTTCACGCGCACATACCAGTTCGAGAGCTCGTGGTCCACGAACTCGATGATGGCGCGCACGCCTCCCGTCACGTCGTACGCGGACCAGGCGGCGCCGACGGCCGCGGTCAGCGCATCCAGCCGGCCCGCGAGCCAGCGATCCACCAACGGCCGCTCGGCCAGGGGCGGTGCGTCCTCCGGCGTCCAATTCTCCGCATACAGCGCGAAGAACCCGTAGGTGTTGCGCAGGCGGTTCAGGAACCCGGAGGAGACCTCGCGAATGGCCTCCGGATCGAACCGCTTGGGCAGCCAGACCTGGCTCGATGCGAGCAGATAGAGCCGTACGGCGTCCGCCCCGAACTGCCCCACCGCCTCGAACGGATCGGTCACGTTGCCCAGGCGCTTGGACATCTTGCGGCCTTCGGCGTCGAGCACGAGGCCGTTCACCACGCAGTGGCGATACGCCGCACTGTCCGAGACGCCGGCCGCAATGGCCAGCAGGGAGTAGAACCACCCGCGTGTCTGGTCGAGTCCCTCGCAGATGAAGTCCGCCGGGAAGTGGCGCTCGAACTCGGCTTCGTTCTCGAAGGGGTAATGCCACTGGGCGTAGGGCATCGCGCCCGAATCGAACCACGCGTCGATCGTCTCCGGCACCCTGCGCATGGTACCGCCGCACCCGACCGCCGCGCACCCGAAGGTGTACTCGTCGATGAACGGCTTGTGCGGATCGAAATCGTCGGGGAGCTTCTCACCGCGCAACTCCTCGAGCTCGGCGTAGGACCCTACCGCCACGCGGTGTCGGGCATCGTCGCTGTCGCAGCGCCACACCGGCAGCGGCGTGCCCCAGTAGCGGTCGCGCGACAAAGCCCAGTCCACGTTGTTCTCCAGCCACTCACCGAACCGGCCCTCGCCCACCTCGGGCGGATACCACTCGACGTCGTGGTTGATCGCGATCATCCGGTCCTTGAACGCGGTGGTGCGCACGAACCAGGAGTCCCTCGCGTAGTAGATCAGCGGCGAGTCACAACGCCAGCAGAACGGATAGGAGTGCTCGTACCCTTCAGGCTGATAGCGGCCGAACACCTTGCCCTCGTCCGCGAGCCGATCGGCGATGATCGGGTTCGCTTCGAACACCGTCTTGCCGTTGATCTCGGCGTGTGCGGTATCGAAGAACCGGCCCGACGCGTCCACCGGGTTGACGAAGGGGAGGTCTTCCTTGCGTCCCGCCGCGTAATCGTCGGCGCCGAACGCGGGCGCGAGGTGTACGAGCCCGGTCCCTTCCTCATTGGTCACGAAGTCGCCCGCCACCACCCGCAGGCCCGCTTCGGAGTCGACGGCGACGGCATCGATCAACTGTTCGTAGCGTAGTCCTATCAGGTCGCGGCCGGAGTGCTCCGCCACCAACGAGAACTCGGCCAACGGCTTCCCGCCCGTGGCGCCCGGGATCACCCTGGTCCCGGCGATCACCTTCTCGGCTATGATGCGCCGCCCGTCGACCTCATGCTCCACATAGCGGAAGTCGGGGTGCACGGCCACGGCCACGTTGGAGGGGAGCGTCCAGGGAGTCGTAGTCCATACGAGCAGGTAACGCTCGTCCTCTCCCACGATGCGGAACAGCGCGTGGATGGACGGACTCTTGTGCGTCTCGTAGCCCTGCGCCAGCTCATGGCTCGAGAGAGCGGTCCCGCAACGCGGGCAGTAGGGGAGCACCTTGTGCCCCAGGTACAGCAGGTCGCGGTCGTGCAGCTGTTTCAACAGCCACCAGACGCTCTCGATGTAGTCGTTGGTATACGTGACGTACGGGCGCGAGTAGTCGAGCCAATACCCGATGCGCTCGGAGAGGTTCTCCCAGTCCGACTTGTACCGGAACACGCTCTCCTTCGACCGGGCGTTGAACTTCGCCACGCCGTACTTCTCGATGTCTGCCTTGCCGGAGAGCTCGAGCGCCTTCTCCACTTCGATCTCGACGGGAAGGCCGTGCGTGTCCCAACCGGCGATGCGCGTGACCGACTCGCCCAACATCGTGTGGTAGCGGCAGATCAAGTCCTTGATCGTGCGCGCGAAGACATGGTGGATCCCGGGGCGCCCGTTCGCCGTGGGCGGTCCCTCGTAGAAGACGTACGGCTCCCCGTCCCTGGTAGCGTCGAGGGTCTGGTGGAACAGATCCTCCGCGTGCCACTGCTCGAGCAACTGCTGCTCGAAGGCGTCTGGTGATGCGGGTCCGAGAGCCTCGTACGGCATCAGGGCATGCGCTCCAGCACGCCCTCGACCAGGCGGGTGAGATTGGGCTCGGCCGCGGAGGCCGTCGCGATGATCCGGTTGATGTCCGCCGGCTCCAGAGCGTCGGGCAGGCACTGGTCCGTGATGATGGAAATGCCCAGCACTCGCATACCGCCGTGCACGGCGACGATTGCCTCGGGCACGGTGGACATGCCGACCACGTCGGCTCCGATGGCTCGCAGGAAGCGGTACTCGGCCGGCGTCTCGAGGTTGGGGCCCACGACGGCGACGTAGACGCCCTCGCGAAGAGAGAGCTTGAGATCGCGCGCGACCTCGCGCGCGAGAGCTCTCAACTCCGCGTCGTAGGCGCGCGACATGTCGGGGAACCGCGGCCCCAACTCATCGTTGTTGGGTCCGACGAGCGGATTGTCCCCCAACAGATTGATGTGGTCCGAGATCAGCACCAGGTCACCGGGCCCCCACAGCGGGACCATCCCCCCGCAGGCGTTCGACACCACGAGCGTCTTCGCCCCCAGCGCCCGCATGACGCGCACCGGGAAGCCAATCTGCTGCATGGTGTAGCCCTCGTACCGGTGGAACCGGCCTTGCATGGCCACCACGCGCTTCGAGCCGAGGTGGCCGAACAACAGCCGTCCGGCGTGCGTCTCCACGGTAGACAGAGGGAATCCCGGGATCTGCTCGTAGCTGATCTCAGCCTCAAGCTCGATGTCCTTCGCCAGCCCGCCGAGCCCCGTCCCCAGGATCAGGGCCACGTCCGGCTGGAAACCCGTGATCGCCCTGATGACCTCCAGCGCCCGGTCGATTTCCTCGCGCAGCATAGGCGTCACTCGGCCCCCGGTGCGCTACCGTCCTTCTCGTGCTCGGCCAGGGCATCCACTTCGGCCAGCTGCCGTTCCAGCAGACGCCGGAACGCCACCAGGTAACTCGAGAAGTGCCGTTGCGCCTCCTCGATGTCGCGCCGCACGTCGGCCTCGGTGGCGCGGGCCTCGGCGAGGATCTCCTCGGCCTTGCTGCCCGCCTCGCGCACCGTGAGCTCCGAGTCGCGCTTGGCCGCCTCCTCCGCTTCGGCTTTCACCTGCTGTGCCATCACGACGGCGTCGTTCAGCGCCTTCTCTCGGTCGCTGTAGGACTTGAGCTGCTCCTGCAGGTTCCGGAGCCGCTCATCGAGCGTGGCGCGCTCGCGCAGCAATCGCTCCAACTCCTCCGCCACGCGTGCGCGGAAGTCCTCGACTCCCGCCGTATCGTACCCGAACGCCGCGCGCCGGAACTCCTGCGAGCGTATGTCGACCGGTGTGAGCCGGAATCCCTCGTCGTTCATTTCGGCCGCTCTCCAAACAGGACTGTGCCCAGGCGCAGTAGGGTGGCTCCCTCGGCCACCGCCGCCTGGTAATCTCCCGACATGCCCATAGACAGCTCCGGGAGCTTCATCCCCCGGCTCTCGAGCTGATCCCGCACCTGCCGCAGGCCGGCGAACACGCGGCGCTGCACGGCCTCGTCGTCGGTGAACGGGGCCATCGTCATGAGCCCCCTCAATTCCAGATCCGGCAGCGCCAGCACGTGCTGCGCCAACGCTTCCGCTTCCTCCGGCCCGCAGCCGCTCTTCTGCTCCTCGCCTCCCGTGTTCACCTGCAGCAACACCGGCAGGGGTCGCCCCGAGCCCAGCTTTGCCACCGCGCTGGCCAGAGCATCGGCCACGCGGCTCGAGTCCACCGAATGGACCATGGCGAACCGTCCCGGAACAAACCGCGCCTTGTTGGTCTGCAGGTGCCCGATCAGATGCCACCGGACCGGGAGCTCGCCGAGCTGCTCGATCTTGGCGATGCCCGCCTGCACGCGGTTCTCACCCAGCTCATCGACACCGGCGGCGTAGGCGGCCAGCGCGGCCTCGGGCGGGTGGCCCTTGGTTACCGCGATGATGGCTACCTCCACGCTCACACCCTCCCGGGCCTGGACGCGGGCGATCTCCTCCCGCACCCGTGCGAGATTCTCCCGGAGGGCGTCGACGCTCATAACCTGTGAAAATAGCTGAGCTTGCGCGCTGTGAGAAGCGGCGGCTACTGCTCGGGCAGCGTGGTCGCGGTATCCGCCAGCTCCGGGGCCGGCGGCGGCCGGAAGATGTCGGTGCCCGCCTGCAGCATTTGCGAGAGCTCCGGGATCGGCTGCAGATGGAGCGCCCGTCTCAGGTTGCGCTCGCTGCGTTCGCGGTCGCCCAGAACCTCGTAGGCCTGCGCCAGCGAGTAGTAGGCGTAACTGAGGTTGACTGCGATGTTGCGGCTCGTCGGGCTGAGAGCGAGCGTGTCCGCCTCGAACAGCCGCGAGTAGCGATAGATCTCCCACGTGAGCGAGTCGGTCGCGGGCACGTCGAGCGGTACGCCGAACAGGCTCCTGACCATGCGCGTCGTGTCGGGCAGTGCCTGAGCGTTCACGCGAAGCACCAGCCCTTCCTGGGTCAGCGCGTTGGCCACGAGGCCCCAGTTGTCGCTTCCGGACGTCAGCGAGTAGTAGATCGGCCGGTCCTGCCAGTTCTCCTGCAGCACCCGCAGGGCCACCATGTTGTGGATGTAGAGTGGGCTGTTCTGCGGCAGCGTGATCACGGCCTCGCCGGCCCGCAGCGTGATCTCGCGCTGCAGGAGAGTCGCCCGCAGCGACTCGATCTCCTGATCGGTCAGCGTGTGGAGCCGCCCCGGCATCGAGTCCGGAACGAGGTGCTCGTACCACGGTGCCTGTTCGGGAAGGAAGGGGCGGATCGGGTTGTCACGCAGCTGCTTGATGTACCAGTCCGTATTAGCCAGGGACAAGTTGGCCACCCAGACGTCCTGGCGAATCCCCTCGACTTCCTGCAGGTACCACAGCGGGAAGGTGTCGTTGTCGCCGTTGGTGAACACGACTCCGTACGGCTCGACCGACTGCAGCATGTCGTAGGCGAAGTCTCGCGCCAGCGTCGCGTCCGGAATGTGCGCCCGAGTGGCTGCCCGGAAGTTGAGCGTCAAGGGTAGTGCGGCCACGAGGAAGACGGCGGCCGGCGCCATGGTGCGCCAACTCCTCGGCTCGCCCTCACCGACGCGCTCGCGTAGCAGGCGATACAGCCCCGCCAGGCCGATTCCCACGAATAGAGCCCAGATCTGGAACGATACGGTGAAGAAGTAGTCCCGCTCGCGCACCTCGTGCATGTCCATCTGCCCGTAGAGGTCCCACGCCAGCGAGAACCCGGGCTTGAAGTTCATGTAGCCCACCAGCCCGGGGCCCGTGGTCAGGAACAGAAGCACCAGCAGCCAGAACACCGACCGGTCGAACCGCCGCAGTACGCTGGCTCCGTAGACGCCCAAGCTGATGAACCCGAGCGTGAACGGGAGACGCACGCCCGCGAACACGGGGGTCGTGGGCGCGAGCCCGTTGGCCCATTGCCAGTCGAAGTACTGGAGGTACATCTGGGCCTGGCGCAGCATCAGCGGAATGCTGCGCACCGTGTAGCAGCGCGGAATCCCGAACGCGGCCTCGTCGGCGGGGACCGGGCCGTTCACGAAGCGCGGCAGGCACCCGACGAACGCAGCGACCCGTTCCACCAGGCCACCCTGCCCTCTAACCGTGTAGATCGGATTGTCGATCGGCGAGCGCGGCGGGTACTGCTCGCGCGCGATCACCGACCAGAGGTTCTGCCACGTGGACGGATCGGCCTCGTTCAGGAACGGCCCCACCTTGGCACGGATTATCAGGAACAGATAGGTGGATGCGCCAGCAACCGCGATCGCCAGTACGGTGAGCGCGAAGACCAGAGCGCCGGCCGACGCCGCGTATGCCGCAGCGGCCACGAACGCGATGCCGCCCAGAATCAGCAGGCTCTTGCTGCCCAATCCGACGCCGAGCAGCAGGGCCCACACTCCGATCACCACCGCCCACTGCGCCCACTCGGTCTTGCGATCGTTCTCGTCAGGCAGCGGCTCCGTCTTCAGCACGTGCCACATGAACCCGATCAGGGCCGGTCCGACGAGCAGCGTGAGCAGATGGCTCCCGATGGATACGGCCAGCAGGTAGACGACGAGCAGCAACACGTGCGGTGCGCGCTCCTCGCCGCGGTGAGCCCGCCACGTCCAGGCAAGCCAACAGATCGCCGCGATGGAGAACGCGGCGACCATGTATACCTCGGTCTCGTTGGAGTTCTGCCACACGGTGAAAACGAAGGCCGAGAGTCCGGCCGCCGCCGCCGCGCCACCAATCCAGTACACCGAATCCGAGGAAGCCCGCGCGAGGACTCCGTCTCCACCCTGGAGCTTCCACCCGCGCAACGCCTGCGCGATGAGGAGAAACATCAGAGCTCCAGCGGCAGCGCTGAACACGGCAGTCATCAGGTTGGTGCGGTACGCGAACTCGCCGATCGGCACCAGCGTCCCCCACACGTTGGCCATGAGGATGAACAACGGCGTGCCCGGGGGATGCGGTATGCCGAGGATCTTGGCCGCCGCGATGAACTCGCCCGCATCCCAGAACGTGACGGTCGGCGCGAGCGTAAAGACGTATACGGCAAGGACGACCGCGAACACCACGAGTGCGGCGCGGTACGGTGCTTTGGCAATGTTGGCCTGCATGGATTCGTTCACGGTCCTCAACCTGGCGACGGTGCTGGATCAGGCGGGTGAAGCGTCACTACGGGAGCCCGTTAGCGCAAGGCCCTGCTCACCCGGTCCTGCCAGCGCTTCGCGAACCTGGTCGGAGGTGAGGCCACGCTTGAGCATTCCGCGCTCGGCGATCGAGATCTTCGAGGTCTCTTCCGACACCACGATGATCTTGGCGTCAGTCTCCTCGGAGAGCCCCAGGGCCGCGCGGTGCCTCGTCCCGAGCGACTTGTCGGTCACCGGGAACTGCGTGAGCGGAAGCACGCTGCCCGCGCCCACGATCTGGTCGCCGCGAACGATCACGGCACCGTCGTGCAGCGGCGAGTAGGGAGTGAAGATCGTGGTCAGCAGGTCGGCCGATATGGTGGCGCGCATGACCGTTCCCGTCTCGATGTACTGGTCCAGGGACACCTCACGCTCCACCACGATGATGGCGCCGGTCCCGTTGCGCGAAAGCCGGTTCACCGCCTCGCCGATCTCGTCGGCCACTGCCCGCTTGCTCGAGCTCGCAAAGATGCTCACCAGCCGGGAGCGCCCCAGTCGGGCCAGCGCGTGCCGCAGCTCCGGTTGGAACACGACTATCGCCGCGAAAGCGCCGTACGTGAATACGACTCCGAGCAGCGTCGAGATCATGTTCAGCTTGAGGACGAGCGCAACGAAGTAGATGACGAAGAGCGCGGTGATGCCCACCAGGATCTGCAACGCTCGCGTGCCCGCGAGGAACAGGAGCAGGCGGTAGATGACGAACGCCACGATCAGGATCTCGATGACGTCCCACCAATTGGGGACCAGGAATCGCAGTTGCTCGACCGGCATCAGCCTCTCTCCACCGCGTGGGCCACGGTCAGTGCTTCACGTGTGGGCGCGACCGCGTGGACCCGGAAGAGCGACGCCCCCAGGGCATACGCGGCCACGCAGGCCGCCGCCGTAGCGGGATCGCGCTCATCCGTTTCCTTGCCGGTCACCGCCCCGAGAAACCGCTTGCGCGACGGACCGACCATGACCGGGTGCCCCAATGCCGCCAACCTGGGAAGGTTGCGCAGTATCTCGTAGTTGTGCTGTGGTTTCTTGGCGAAGCCGAGTCCAGGATCGAGCACGATGCGCTCGCGCGCGACCCCCCGCTCGACGGCGGTGGAGACCGCGGCTTCCAATTCCCGCACGACTTCGTCGGCGACGCTGCTGTAGGCGGCGTGCTCGTAGCTCGCCATGTCGCTGGTGCCCCCCCTGGAGTGCATCAGCACGAGCCCGGCGCTGTGCTCCGCGCAAACATCGGCGATCCGCGGGTCGAGCCTCAGCCCGGAAACGTCGTTGATCGCCCACGCACCCGCATCGAGCGCACGAGCCGCCGTGTCGGCCTTCACCGTATCCACGCTTAGCGGCAGGTCGGGATAGCGCTGCACCATCCCCCGCAGCACGGGCTCCAGCCGGCTCCACTCCTCTTCCGCCGACACCGGCGTCGGCTGCCCCGGCCTCGTGGACTCGGCACCGACATCGATGACGTCGGCGCCGTCTTCGATCAGACGAGCAGCATGCTCGAGAGCGGAGGCCGAGTCGAGGTAGCGACCGCCGTCGCTGAAGGAGTCGGGGGTGACGTTGAGGATTCCGACCACCACAGGCTCGTCGAGCGCGACCGTGCCGCGACAGGTAGGCCACGCCTCCGGCGTGTCGAAGGCCCCCTGGACGAAACGCCCCAACGCCTCGGCCACCTCGGGTGGAAGCGCGGTATGACCGGGCCGCGCCATTCCCGCGAGACGAGCCGCACCCGCGGCGAGCAGGACCCATCCGTCTCCCGTGAGGCACTCGATCCCACCACGCTGCGCCGCTTCGGCGACGAGCTCTCGCGTCGCCTCATCCACGTCGTCCACGACCACCGCCAGCGGCCTCAACCCGTGGGCCGCCGCGTCCGCACGCACGGGGTCCACGCCCCGCTCGATCAGGGCCTCTTGAAGGGCCGCGGTACTCGGGGCAGCCAGCGGTAGGAGCGTCACGCCCCGGCAGGCTCGGCCGGCGGGGCGCCGAGGATCGGTCCGGTCCCCGGCTCGTCGCCCATATCTTCGGCGGGTCCTTCCTCCTCGGGCTCCGGAGGCTTTGGAGCCGGCGGCACGTACGTCGGCAGGTCCTTGCCCCGAGCGAGGAGGTCAACCTCTTCGCGGTCGAGGGTTTCCCGCTCGAGAAGCGCCTCGGCCATCTTGTGCAGGGTGTCCATGTCACCGGAGAGGATGTCCTTGGCCCTCTGGAACGCCTCGTCCAGGATGCGCTTCACCTCGCCGTCTACCAGCTCGGCGGTCGACTCCGACACCTCGTGGTGATGCGAAATGTCCCGTCCCAGGAACACCTGCTGCTCCTTCTCGCCCACTGCGATCGGGCCGACGGCGTCGCTCATGCCGAACTGGGTGACCATGCGCCGCGCCATCTCCGTGGCTTGCTGGATGTCCTGCGCCGCCCCGGTCGTGACCTTCTCGGGGCCGAAGATCAACTCCTCGGCCACGCGTCCGCCATAGGCCATCGCCAGCCGCCCAAGGATGTACGACTTGGTGTAGTTGTGGCGATCCTCCTCCGGCAGGGAGAAGGTGATGCCAAGGGCGCGGCCGCGTGGCACGATCGTCACCTTGTGCACGGGATCCAGCCCAGGCACCCGAACGCTTACGAGCGCGTGGCCGGCCTCGTGGTACGCGGTGAGCTTGCGCTCCTCGTCCGACAGGACGAGGCTCTTGCGCTCGATGCCGAGCATCACCTTGTCCTTCGCGTCCTCGAAGTCGACCATCTCGACTCGCTGCTTGTTGCGCCGCGCGGCGAGGAGCGCCGCCTCGTTCACCATGTTGGCGAGGTCCGCGCCGGCCAGCCCCGGTGTAGCCCGGGCGATGACCTCGAGCAGCACGTCGTCGGCGAGCGGGATCTTGCGGGCGTGCACTTTGAGGATCTGCTCCCGCCCCCGCACGTCCGGCATGTCCACTACAATCTGGCGGTCGAAGCGGCCCGGCCTCAGTAGTGCAGGATCCAGCACGTCCGGCCGGTTGGTGGCGGCGATCAGGATTACGCCCTCGTTGGATTCGAACCCGTCCATCTCGACGAGGAGCTGGTTCAGCGTCTGCTCCCGCTCGTCGTGCCCGCCGCCGAGCCCGGCGCCGCGGTGCCGTCCCACGGCATCGATCTCGTCGATGAAGATGAGGCACGGCGCGTGCGATTTGCCCTGCTCGAACAGGTCGCGCACCCGGGACGCGCCGACCCCGACGAACATCTCGACGAAGTCCGATCCCGACATCGAGAAGAACGGCCTGCCCGCCTCACCGGCCACGGCGCGGGCGAGCAACGTCTTTCCGGTTCCCGGCGCCCCGACCAGGAGCACGCCCTTGGGTAGCCGCCCTCCAAGCCGCTGGAAACGCTGTGGGTCCTTGAGGAACTCGATTATCTCCTGCAGTTCGACCTTGGCCTCGTCGCACCCGGCCACGTCCTGGAACGTGACCTTGGGCGTATCACCCGTGAGGAGCTTGGCCTTGGACTTGCCGAACGAGAACGCTCGGTTGCCGCCCGCCTGAACCTGGCGGAAGAAGAAGACCCACAAGCCGATGAGGATCACCCATGGCAGCAGTTGCACCAACACCGCGCCGAACCCCGGCTTGGGTTCCTTCGCGGAGATCGGGACGCTCTGCTCCTCGAGTCGCTCCACGAACAGCTCGGAGTCTTGAATCGGGAGCACCACGCTGAAGTTCTCGACCTGGCGCCCGTTCACCGTGATGGGGCGCTTGAACTCCCCTTCGACGAACTTCCCGCTCGTGAGCTCCACGCGCGCGATGTTGTCCTGGTCCAGGTAGTTCTGGAATTGGGTGTAGGAGATCTCTTCGGCCGCATCCCGGTTCGCCCCGATCATCTGGTAGAAGACGATCGGAAGGAGAATGATCAGCAGCCAGAAGACCAGGTTCCGACTCAGGCCGGACCAGGTGAACTTCTTGTCGGGTGGTGTGCGTTCAGCCATCTGTGGTTCGTAATACTCCGCGCTCGCCCATCCGATCCGGGCGGTTCAATCCTCCGTCAGCAGGCGCGCCTCGAGCCGCATTGCCGACTCACCCGCCTGCGGCACGTCGAGACGGGAGCGGCAGACTCCAGGAACCCAAAGGACGTCATCGTCGCGCACCAATACCGGGTAGCTCGCGCGCTCGGCAAACGGCACGCGCGACTCCATCAGCAGCCGGCGCACCTTGCGCCGACCGACGCCGCCGAGCGGGACTATGCGATCGCCCTCTTCGGCGGCCCTCAAGGTACCTTCTCCCGGCGTAAACCACGACACGAGCGACCGTCGGGTGGCTCGCCCCGCTCGGTCGGGACGCCACGCGAGCTCCCAACCGTGCCACCGCAAGGCGCCCTCCGGTTCGGTGCCGCACACTGCGTCTTCGACCGCGACGGATCCGCCGCTCACCGGAACGATGCGCAGCCGATCGAAGGCGAGCTCCGCCTCGAAGCCCGCGCCCAGTTGCATGACTCGACCGCTCGAACTGCGGCACGCAAAACGGCGCAGCCGTACGGCGCGCCGTGGCCCCACAACACAACCCACCTCCCGAGCCAGAGCGCGCAAGAACGCTTCCGACAACGTTTTATCATACCTCTGCAGGGGTGCCCGAGCAACCTCGACGGAGCCCCGTTTGGCGCGAAACTCGAGCTCCTCGAGTGAGCGCAGCAGGCTGGCCCAAGCCTGTCGCTCGGATCCCGCATGGTCCGCGACGTCCAGGAGGCGGCGCTCGGTCTCGGGTCCGAAGCGCTGTACGATGCTCGGCAGCAGCTGCTTTCGAATCCACACCCGATCGTGGCGCTCGTCGCTATTGGACGGATCGCGGTGCGGCACCGCGGAGGCCAGGTCCACTTCATTGAGCCAGGCCTCCAGCTCTTCACGCCGGAACGAGAGCAGCGGGCGCACAAGACCGCGCGGGCCGCGCTCCGGAATCCCGGCGAGCCCGGCAACACCCGAGCCGCGCAGCAGCCGGTGCAGAACGGTCTCCACCTGATCGTCCGCGTGGTGCGCGGTGACCAGGTACCGTGCTCCGGTGCTCTCCTGCACCTCGCGCAACGCTTCGTAGCGTGCCTCGCGCGCCTTCGTCTCCGACGCGCCCTCCCCCAGCTCCAGTCGCGCAACGCGAAAATCCAGCCCATAGCGCTCGGCCAGCCCCTCCACGCGGCGTGCTACCGAAGCCGAGTCGGGGAGGATGCCGTGATCAACGTGCGCCACTTCGAGTTCGAGCCCGAGCTGCGGTGCGACACGCACCATCAAGTCCAGCAGCGCCACCGAGTCCGGCCCGCCGCTCACTGCCAGGAGGGCGATGCCCGGCTCCCCAAAGAGCCCCCGCTCCTCGAGCAGTCCCAGCAACCGGCCGGGGAGATCCGCGCTCACCGGGATCTCAATCCACCCGCCCGACGGCGCGCTTGCGGGCTTCGGCCAAGTACCCGGGTTTCAGCTCGAGCAGATTCGACAGCTTGCGCATCAGGTAGCTCTCGTGCTTGGCGAGCTCCCCATCCGCGTACACGAGGCGCCACATCACTTCGGCCAGCACCATGCGCTGTCCCTCATCGTAGCGAGCCGTAATGAGCGAAGTGAACTGATACAGGTCCACCGCCTGGCGCCGCTCGGCTTCGGCGAGCTCCATCAGCTCGCGTGCCGTTTCGAGCGGCAAGGCGAAGTGCCGGGTCAGCGCCTCCTCTATGTGGTGACGCTCCTCGTCGCTGAATTCGTCGTCGGCGTGCGCCAGCTCGAGCAGCAGGGCACAGGCAGCAAGCGGCAGCGGGTCCGGCTTCGCCTGTTCACCATCGGGCGACCCAGCCTCCGCTGCGTCACGCGGCGCGAGGTTGGCATCGAAGAAGCGTCTGATCGAATCGAGCATTATGCGGGCTCCGGACACGTGGCTTGCAACCTTCTCATGGCTTCAAATGTAGGAGGTTGGACGCCGGGTCAGGCACCCGGCAGCTCTCCCCGGGAAACCGGGCGACACACCTGCGCGGGAGCGGTCCCCCATCCCGTTCTGCCACAACCACTTACGCCCCCACTTGACAGCCGCGGCAGAACATGGCACTGTATTAGTTAACTAATACACTTTAACGTGTCCGGGGCCGATGCTCACGCAGATCGATCCGCGCAGTCCAACTCCGTTGTACGACCAGATCGCGGCCCGCATCCGGGTGGCGATCGCGGCCGGCGAGCTCGAACCGGGGCAGCCCCTGCCCTCGGTGCGTCGGCTCGCCAGCAAGCTGCGGATCAACCCTGCAACCGTCGTGCAGGCCTACCGAGCGCTCGAGTCAGAGGGATTCGTCGAGATGCGCCAGGGCGCGGGCACGTTCGTCCGCGAGGTAGAGAGCCAGCGCCGCTCGGAGGAGCGCAACGCCGAAGCGGCCCGCCTGGTTCGGGAGATGCTCACCGAGGCGGCGCGCCTCGGACTCGCCACGGACGATCTCGTCACCGCATTCAAATACGAAGTTGGAGAGAGCGATCGATGAGCAACGTGATCGAGACGCGAGACATCCGGTACCGCCCGGGCCGGAACTTCGAGATCCGCGAGCTCTCGCTCAACGTGCCGGCCGGATCGATCTACGGCTTCCTGGGGCCCAACGGCTCGGGAAAGACGACCACCATTGCTCTGCTCATGGGGCAGCTGCGTGCCAGCCGGGGATCGATCACGGTGCTGGGGCAGTCGATGCCCGAGGCCGCGCCCCGTATCCTCGCGCGCACGGGGTTCGTGCCGGAGCGTCCGCACCTCTACACCATGCTCACCGTGGAAGAGGTGCTGCGCTACCACGCCTCCTTCTACCAATCCTGGGACTGGCGCCGCGCCGACGAGCTGTTCGGCCGCTTCGAGCTGGATCGCTCGCTCAAGCTGGGCGGCCTCTCCAAAGGTGAGACCGGCAAGTTGATGATGCTGCTCGCGCTGGCGCAGAACCCCGACCTGCTCGTGCTGGACGAGCCGACCGACGGCCTCGATCCGGTGGTTAGGCGGGCGATGATCATAGCCGTGTTGGATTACGTGTCGCAGCGCGACGCGGCCGTATTCATATCGAGCCATCTGGTGCACGAGTTGGAGCGGATCTGCGACTGGGTCGGCGTGATGGACAACGGCAAGCTGGTGGCCGAGATGCCGATGCAGACCTTCAAGAGCGGCATCAAGCGGCTGCGCGTGACCGGGGCGCCCGCGCTGGTCGAGGATCCCCCGTTCGTGCTGTTGTCGCGCGACACCGGCGAGACGCTCGGCGCGGGAGAGGTGTGGGTGGTGCGCGGTTGGCAGACGCCGATGCAGCAGTACTTCGAGGGAATAGGCGCCTCGCTGCGCGAGGTGGTGGACCTGGATCTGGAGGAAGGCTTCGTCGAGCTCCTCCGCACCTTCAGAGCCCCGCGGGCGCAGGCATAGGAGCGGCCATGTTCAAGGCGATTCTCTACACTCAGTGGAAGTGGTCGCGAGTCGTGGTCGCGCTGAGCGTCGTGATAGCGTTCACGCTACCGATAATGTCGGTGCAGAAGGCCGGCATCGAGGATCCGAGCCGCTGGGAAGCGCAGGAGCTGCTGCAGGCGATCCAGATGTGGAGCGTGTGGTACGCGGTGCTGGCGGCGGGCGTCGGCCTGCTGGTGGCCACCACGGCGTGGGCGGCCGACCACAGGGGTCGGCACGTTTACGCGCTCTCGCTCCCAATCCCACGGTGGCAGTACGCAATGCTGCGCTTCGCAGCCGGGGCGCTGTTGCTCGCGGCGCCGCTGGTGGCGCTCTGGATCGGCGCTCTGCTCGCCACCGCGACGGCCCACATCCCCCCGGGGCTCAACGCCTATCCCAACGCTCTGGCGCTGCGGTTCGCGCTCGCCGCCCTCGTGGCGTACTCGATCTTCTTCGCCATCTCCGCCGGCACCACCCGTACCGCGGGTTACGTGCTGGCGGTGATCGGCGCTCTGATCGTCGCGCAGGTGATGCTGTCAGCTTCCGGGGCGTACGGCAACCTCACCGAGATGTTGTTCGATCGAGCGATCACCTGGCCCGGCCCATTCGAGATCTTCACGGGTCGCTGGATGCTGATAGATGTCTGATAGGAAGTCCCACACGGTGTTTGGCGGTACCGGCGTCGCCGTCCTGTTGGCGTGCATTGCCGGGGTGAGCCCGGCCCGCCTGGAGGCACAGGATGCGGCGCCGTACCGCGCCCGTGTGGATTCGATTGCCAGGCTCTGGCAGGACGCACGCGAGAGCGCGGAGCGCGCAGACAACGCGCGGCGCGCGGCGGTCGAGATCGACACGCTCGTCCGGGGCGGGTTGGTAGTAACGACTACCCCCGAGTTCCGCGACCTAGTTGAGGCCGCCACGCAGCTGGCCTGGGAGCAGCTGGGCACCACGCTGCGGGAAGACACCTCGTTGATGCGGAGCCGCACGTTCTACGTAGTGTCCACCGAGTCCGAGGATCCCATTCCGGAGCGCATGCAGCGGGAAGCGGAGATCATCGCATACGCAGAGATGAGCACCTCCGCTGACGTTGCGATGCGGATCGCGCAGCGGCTGGAGCGCGCTGCCGTCGCGGATCTCGACCAGGAAACGCGTCTGTTCCTGGGCGACCAGGTTCCCCTGCGGCCGCACTCGGAGCGCCAGTGGAGGTGGGTGTACGTCGAGCTCGCGACAGCCCCCTGGCACCTGACGCGTGCGTGCTACCTAGGCGACCTGGAACGGTGTGCAGAGGCGCTCGATCTACCGCCCGCGGACGACCCGCCCACGGCCTGGTATGACGCCGCAGAGCGACGCGGGTTGATTACCGCGTACGGAAGCTGGTTCATGAAGGACCCGCGCCGTACGCAGTGTGTCGACGCCGGATCCGACGAGGTGTGCCTGGAGCTGCTGCGATCAGGGAAGGCGGGCGGGCTGAGTCCGCCGCTCTCTATCCGGGCCCGCCGCAGCCTGACGGCGACAGCGCTGGAGTTGGGCGGCGAGGGCGCATACGGACGGCTCCTGGACGACGCCGTGACCGGTCCGCTGCAGCGGCTGACCGCGGCCGCGGCGGTGCCCTTCGATTCCCTGTTGTCGGCCTGGCACGCCCGGGTGATCACGGCGCGGCCCCGACCCACGACGATCACGCGTCTCGCCGGGTGGACGGCCTTCTTCTGGATCATTGCGTTCGCCGCTATCGGCGCGAGGAGCACTAGATGGCGCCGCGGTTGAGGAATTGGGTGGGCGGCACCGTGGCATTCTGCGCGCTGGTGGCCGTTGCGTATCTACCGCCGCAGCCGCCGCACGAGGTTGCGGAGAAGATGCCGAGCGCGCCCGAGCATATGGTGGCGGAACGAGTCCGCTCGAGGCTGGCAACCGCTGTGTGGGCCTGGCGGACGCTGGAGCGGCGTGACTCCCTGTTGCGTGAAGCTCGCGCCGCCGGCCTGCTCGGCGAGAACGACCTCGTCCTGATGGCGGATCCCAGCGTGCCCGCAGGGGTGGTCGCAGAATACGAGAGGCGACTCGCCGCACCGGATAGCATGCTGCGCGGTAACGGGTCGGGCGGGCCGCTGCTCGTGGCAGTGCTGCGGGACACCGTACGCCATACGGATGGGCTTCCAAGCGGCACGCCGTGGGGAACGCGTGTCACCTACGTGTTCCCCGAGGCGACCGACGGCAGAACCTGCCTCGCCATCGCGACAATCGGCACTTGGGAAGCGCGCATGATGGACGCCGACCCGGAGCGCTACGAGATGTACCGCACCTCCCCGGCTCAGATCGTGGGCCCGTGCGCCTATGCCCTCCGGTTCGGACCCCCGGGAACAGCGGTAAGAGAGTGGCTGGTTGAAAGCCAATACCTGCAGGCGCAGGACCCGCGGTGGATCACCGAGCGTGACCCCAAGGCGCTCACACCGGGCATCAGGGCGCCGAGGGACCCGGTTTGGTGGTGGTGGCACAACACGCCCGTCGAGCTTTCCGCCTGCGCGGCAGGCAACCTCGAGTCATGTCGCAACGTGGTACTCGGCAAGAGGACCTACCGCACCGACAAGGAGCTGCAGGAGCGCCAGGCGTTTGCGCGCAGCATCATCCCACCAGGTGTGGCACCGCAGCAGCGCTACTGGAGCATCCGCCATCCGCTCGGGTGGAGCAGCGGGATGTTCTTGTCGGATCTGCTCCTCGACATGGGGGAGGAGCGCTTCGCCCGGTTCTGGAACTCGGAATTGACCCTCGACAGCGCGTTCAGCGAAGCGATGGACATGTCGCTGGAGCAGTGGACCGAGCGCTGGGCGCAGGCCCAGATCGGGATCCCCGAGCGGGGACCGGGGGTGCCGTTCGGCACGGCGCTGCTTGGTATAGTCCTGGCTGGTGCGATCGTCGGCGGCGGAGCCGTCCTCGTGAACCGGCGCCAGATCCGCTAACCGGTCTCCCCGCTCTCAGCCCGCGTGCGCGCCTCGGCGTTCGCGACCGCCACGTCCAGGTCGGTGCGCGCCCCCGCTACCCCCAGCGCATGACACCGCTCCAGAGCAACACGCAGGGAGTGCATCGCATCCCGCGTGGCCTCGAGTTGCCGCGCAATCTCGTCGCGGCGTGACTCGGCCTCACGCACTTCCTCGGGTGTGCGCGCACCCCCGGTGGAAGACGCATCGCGTGCTCGCGTCTCCTCGATCACCCGATCCACACGGGTGAGCTGCCGCGCCAGCGAGCGCGCCTGTGCCACGAGTCCGTCCGCCGCGGGCACCGCACGAGTGATGACCCGGCGCTCGGCCTTGGGCATGCGCGTCACCAGGCCCACCACCACCGCCCGCTCGCCCCGCACCTGATCCACCAGCGCCAGGTGCGTCCCGAACGCGCCCGAGTCGCTGGAAGGCTGCATCCCCGGTCCCGACCAGACCACTCCACTACTGCCCGACGGCCCGGATGAGCCGGACCCGGCTCCGCGCGCTCCGAGCAACACGTCACGCCACCCGTAGCCATCCATCCACAGGCTGGCGTACCGCGACAACAGGGGTACGGCCAACAGGACCATGAGGACAGGCGCAAAGTCCACCGCCCCGTTCAACCCGAGGTCGAGCGCGAACAGAGCCGCGTTCACGATCAGGAAGAGGCCCAGCTGGAATCGAAACCGCCGCACCGGCTGCGTGGCGGGACGTTCCTCCACGGCGGGCAGGGCGAGGGCCGCCGGACCCAGCGACGGCTCGGCCGCCGCCTCCATCCGGGCGGAGCGCAGCGCGCTGCACACCGTCTCGGCGGAGTCCCACCGGTCCTCGGGCTCCTTGACCAGGCAGCGCGCGATGACGTCCGCCAGGTCGCCTGGGCATTCGGGGCGGCGCTCCTCGACACGCGGTGCCTCTTCGGTGATGTGCTTGAGGATGATCCCCTGCGGCGACGACGCGGTGAAGGGCAGCTCGCCCGTGATCATCTGGAATCCGACGACGCCGAGCGAGTACAGATCGGAGCGATGGTCCAGCGGGTCCCCGCTCGCCTGCTCAGGGCTCATGTACTGCGGCGTCCCTACGATGACGCCGCTGCCCGTGAGCTCCGTGTCACTTCCCTCCAGCGCCTTGGCGATTCCGAAGTCCATCACCCAGACGCGGCGGTCCGCGCCCTCCAGAATGATGTTGTCCGGCTTGATGTCGCGGTGCACGGTACCCGCTTGATGTGCGTGGTGCAGCGCTCCCGCGGCCTCGAACAGCACGCGCCGCGTCTCACTCAGGGAGAACCGCTGCTCCCGCTCGATGGCCTCGCGCAGCGTGCTCCCCGTGATGAGAGGCATGATGAAATACGCGAGGCCTTCGCCCTCACCCACCAGATAGATCGGCAGGATGTTGGGATGCCGGAGCTTGGCCATCGTGGCCGCCTCGCGCTGGAAGCGGTCGAGCAACAGTGACGTGGAGTGCACGTCGAACCGCAGCGTCTTCACCGCGACGTCGCGGCCCAGCCGAACGTCCTGCGCCGCGTACACCTCGGCAAAGCCGCCGCGCCCCAACAGCCTCCCCAGGGCGTACGACTCTCCAAGCGCCCGCTGCAGGCGCTCTCGATGTGCGGTCTCGTCCGGGTGGGGCTCGCGGCTGGTCAGGTGTGCTCCAACGTCAACGGACACGAACGGTGGGTGGGCCTGAGAGATACGGAGTCACGCAAAGGGGGTCAAGCCAGCCGCAGATGCGAACCGCACTCCACCCCCTCAGCGATGTGCCTCCCTCAGGAGCCGCGGTCAGAAAGTCGGCTGCAGAGCCTTGATGTTCCTTCCCTGTTTGTCCAGCTCACCGAGCAGCTCACCCCGATGCGACGTACAGACGGGCGTCGGCCGCTTCCCCGGCGCAACCGGAGAGCGCTACGACGCCCGCCAATCCCAGCGCAGAACCCCGAGTTGCCGCCGTGCTCAAGCCTGGAACCGCTCAGCCTTCGGCCCAACCGCGCCTGCAACCGTATTGTAGAGCCAGGCCACGATGGCGCCGCCAATAGCGCCGTCCAACACAGCGTACATGGTGACGACCAGGACCGAACCGAATCCCGAGGGCCCATTGTAACCCGGGTAGATGGACGCGCCGAGCTCGAGCATCGCCCGGCCGTAGGAGGGGAACATCTGGTTGGCGAGGCCGACCAGCAGGAACGCGCCGCCGCACACGATGGCGCCGACGATGGCCACTGCCTTGACGTTGAAAGTCATTGGGTCCTCCGCGGTGTGTAGGATGACTGCAGTGATTTACGGTCTAATCGCCAATAAAGCCACCGGGAAAAAAAAGGCGCCCGGCTGGAAGCCGGGCGCCGAGAAGGAGCCTCAGGAAGAGCCCCCAACATCCCCCGTCCCATCCGTGCCCCGGCTCTCCTCCCCACACGGCCACTCGTAACCCTCTTCAGGATCGAAATCCCGGAGCCGGATCTTGCTGAGAGCTTCACGCTCCTTTCCCGCGACGTCGCGCTCGGCTCGCTGCGGTGACACGGTACACCTGGGCTCGTTCAAGAGACTCCTCGGTTCTCGCGGGTACCGCAGCCTACCCGGACGCCGGTTAAGAAACCGTGAATTCGCCGTTCAGCGGGCCACGGGTTCCCGCACGCGGGCCCGAGTCCGTACCGGCTCGTCCGCCACACGGCGCTGTCCCTTCGGCACGGTGCGCACGAACTCTCCGAAGTGCAGGCACTCCTCGAGCCTGCACGACCACTCCAACTTGCCCTTGTGCACCGTCATGTCGGGGCAGCCGTCACACATGCTCTGGCGTCCGTCGGCCAGGATGTCGATCGGCTGAATGACCATGATCGACTGCGTGTGGAGCCGCCGGAACAGGAGCCGTGGGTCGGTGAGGGCGCGCCTGGCGGCGCGGCGGATTCCCGAGTCGAAGGGCCACAGCCACAGCATTGACCTGCCGCGGCGCAGCACCTTGGGGGAGGAATATGCCAGGTAGCGCCCGTAGCGCAGGTGGTGCGCGGTCTGGGTCAGCTCAGCCATCTTCGGGCCGTGGTAGCCGTAGATCTTCTGCTTCGTGCCCATCCGCACCGTGAGCAGCCACTTGAACGACTCTGGGCTCTCGGTGCCGTTCAGGTACGCGCAGGGCGAGAAGTCAGGGTCCCGTTCGCGGATCTTGGCAACGACCTCGGGCGCCTTGATGTCGCAGCGATACTCGGGCGAGGCCGCCGCGTACGCCAAGGGCGACATGTCGAGCCGCTCCCCTCCCGCGTAGTAGTCGAAGTCGCCCTCCATCACCGCGGCGCGATAGCAGATGAACACCATCACGTGCACGATGTCGATGTGCTCCTGCGCCCAGGCCACCATGTCCGGCACCGCGTCGAGCGTGTCATCGAATACGGTGGAGTTGAACGAGCACGACAGCCCGCCGATCCGCGCCACCATCTCCGCGTAGTGCAGCCGCAGCTCGTTGTGCTCCTGCTCGGTCTTGCCCTTCCACTTGGGCCGACCCTGCTTGCTGTCGATGTGGAAGGTGAGACCCATCAGCCCGGCCTTCTTGAGATCGCGCAGTACCGACTCGTCGAGCGCCAGCCCGTTCGTGTTGAGGATCGGCTTCCAGCCGCGCTCCTTCACCATCCGCACGATGTCGACCGTGTGCGGGTGGCACAGCGGATCACCGCCGGCGATCGAGATGCCGTCAGCGCTGCGGTACTTGGCGAACACGTCCAGCTCCGCCGCCACTTCGTCGAGCGATTTGTGCTCGTTCACGTTAGCCCGGTAGCAACCCTCGCAGGCGAGGTTGCACTTCATGGTGGGCTCGAGCCATGAGATGGCGTTGTCGGGAAGAGTCCAGGGAAGCCGGTAGAGCTCGCGGTGGTTCAAGCGGTTCTGCGCCGTCGTCATCGTTCCCTCTGAGAATGCCAGACCAATGGGGAGTTCATCCAGCGGGTATAGTTAGGTAGTATCTCGCACCCCGTAGTAAGACACTGTGAAGCCAGGGTTAAGCACCCTGGCCTGTATGGCCTCCGGCCCATGCGTATCACTTTCATATCGCACGTTTCGGGTCGGAGAACAACGTGAATTTCACTCGGGATTCGAGCGTAGGGGTCGCCACCGGGGGCCGAGGCGGATCGTACGACCGACCAGGCATCGGTCTCCGGGCTCACGGGCGCTACATCAGATCGGCGAAGAAATCGTTCCCCTTGTCGTCCACCAAAATGTAGGCCGGGAAGTCCTCGACCTCGATCTCGTAGATCGCCTCCATGCCCAGCTCGGGGTACTCGAGCAGCTCCACCTTCTTGATGTTCTCCTCGGCCAGCACGGCGGCGGGTCCGCCGATCGATCCGAGATAGAACCCACCGTGCTTCTTGCAGGCCTCGGTTACCTGCCCGCTGCGGTTCCCCTTGGCGAGCATCACCATGGAGCCACCCTTCGACTGGAACAGCTCGACGTAGGAGTCCATCCGCCCGGCCGTAGTCGGACCGAAGGAGCCCGAGGGCATGCCGTCCGGCTTCTTGGCGGGGCCGGCGTAGTACACCGGGTGGTCCTTCATGTACTGCGGCATCTCCTCGCCGCGATCCAGCCGCTCCTTGATCTTGGCGTGCGCGATGTCGCGCGCGACGATCATCGTCCCCGTGAGGGAGAGCCTCGTCTGAATCGGGTGCTTGCTCAGCTCGGCGAGTATCTCGGGCATCGGGCGGTTGAGGTCTATCTGGACCACTCCGTGTTCCGCCCTGCCCCGGTACCTCTCGGGAATGAGCCGCCCGGGATTCCGCTCCAGCTCCTCGATCCAGATCCCGTCCCGGTCGATCTTCGCCTTCACGTTGCGGTGCGCCGAACACGAGACGCCCATTCCGATCGGGCATGACGCCCCGTGACGTGGCAGCCGCACGACGCGCACGTCGAGGGCAAAGTACTTGCCGCCGAACTGCGCTCCGATTCCGGTGTGCTGCGCGGCGTCGAGCAGCTTGCGCTCCAGGTCCATGTCGCGGAACGCCTGCCCCTGCTCGTTGCCATCGGTCGGGAGCGCATCGAGGTAGCCGGTAGTGGCGAGCTTCACCGTCTTGAGGGTGGCCTCAGCCGAGGTTCCACCGATCACGAACGCCAGGTGGTAGGGCGGACACGCCGCCGTCCCCAGCGTCTTCATCTTCGCCGTCAGGAACGTGACCAGGCGGTCCGGGTTGAGCAGCGCCTTGGTTTCCTGGAACAGGTAGGTCTTGTTGGCCGACCCCCCGCCTTTCGCGACGAACAGGAACTTGTACTCCATTCCGTCGGTGGCCAGTATGTCGATCTGGGCAGGCAGGTTGTTGCCCGAGTTCTTCTCTTCGTAGACCGTGAGTGGGATTGTCTGCGAGTAGCGCAGATTCTCCTTTGCGTACGTTCGCAGGATCCCCTCTGTGAGAGCAGCCGCATCATTGCCACCCGTCCACACTTGCTGCCCCTTCTTCGCGTACACGGTGGCGGTACCGGTATCCTGACAGAACGGGAGCACCATCTTGGCCGCGACCTCGGCGTTGCGCAGCATGGCGAGCGCTACTCCGCGGTCGTTGTCGCTGGCCTCGGGGTCATCCAGAATGGCGGCCACCTGCTCGAGATGTGCCGGCCGCAGCAGGAACGACGCCTCCCTCAGGGCTTCACGCGCGAGCAGCTCGAGTCCCTCGCGATCGATCTTGAGAACGTCGGCGCCGTCGAACTGACTCACAGACACGTGGTCCGTGGTGACCAGCCGGTACGACGTATCGTCCCTCGTGAGCGGAAACGGATCCTGGTATGTTAGCTCCGCCATCGTGCCACTCCTCCTCCCATATGCCCGAGCCGCGCGTCGCGCTCCGTGGACGGCGCCGGCGGCAGTACTCCGGATCGCGATTGCTGCAGAAGTCTCGCACATTGGCTGAACAGAATCCATTGCGTCGCGCGCTGCGCCGGGAACCCTGAGAAGCCGGCCTGGGTAGCCAACACGGAGACCGGAGCCGCCAGAGGAGGGGAATGAGGACGAGGATCGGGTGCCGGCACCTGTTCACTGTCTGGATCCTGGCTGCCATCGCCGCGTGCGGCGACGGCCTCGGGCCCGCAGCCACTCCACTCCCCACATCCAGCGCCGAGGCACAGTTTCTCGACTCGGCCCTACTGGAAGATCTCGCCGTCGCCGCAACACGGGGTGACTACGGCGAGGTCCACAGCCTGCTGATCGTGCGCAACCAACACATCGTGCTGGAGCGCTACTTCCGAGGTCACCACCGCGACAGGCTCCACCCCGTCTACTCGATAACCAAGAGCGTTGCCTCGTCCCTGATCGGCCTGGCCTGGGACCGGGGGGGGATTCATTTGGACGCCCGCCTGCTCGACCTGTTCCCGCAGTATCCCGACATCCGCAACCGCGACGCACGCAAGGAGGCGATAACGCTGGAGCATGTTCTCACGATGACGGCCGGCTTCGAGTGGGACGAGTGGAACGTGCCATACCTCGATCCGGCGAACCCGGTGGTCCAGTTGGCTCAGAGCAGTGATTGGCTGCGTCACGTGCTGGACCTGCCGATGGCCGAAGAACCGGGCTCCGTATTCGTCTACAACAGCGGCTGCTCGACGCTGCTCTCGGGCGTCGTGGAGCGGGCAACGGGCCGTCACGCAGAGTCGTACGCCGCCGACAGGCTGTTCGAGCCGCTTGGGATCAGACATTGGATCTGGCAGACAGGACCGGACGAGCTCACCGCCACGGGTTGGGGCCTGGAGCTGCGGCCGCGCGACATGGCGCGCTTGGGACTCCTCTTCCTGGACGGCGGCACGTTTCGTGACCGACGAATACTGTCGCAGGAGTGGGTCGACCGCTCGACCGAGCTACACGTCGGGGCCTTCTCCGGCTTCGGCTATGGCTACCAGTGGTGGCGCCTCCCCTCCGGCTACGTGGGGGCCGGCGGCGAGCGCAACGGAGGGGTCTTCTTCGCTTGGGGGTGGGGCGACCAGTTCATCATCGTGTTGCCGGCGTACGAGATGGTCGTGGTCACGACCGCCGGAAATTACGACGCCGAGGGCAACCCACCGATGGACTTCCTGCGCTCACACATTCTGCCGGCGATCAGGGACGCGGAGCGCTCGCCGGCGGCCGTGACTCTGGTCGCCCAGCCGTGAGCGCGCGGCGCAAGCGCCGTTACTCCTCGGTCATCTCCGCGAAGCCGACCAGCGTGCCGCACGACGCGCGCACCCAAATCTCGCGGGCCCCGTAGGACGTTAGCCGCTCCGGAACCACTACCTCCACTCCCTCCAGGGCCGGCAGGACCCGGTCGAGGCTCTCGATCTCGATGAACAGCGCCACGCTGGCACGCGAGTTGTCTCCCTCGCCAAAGGCGGGAACGTCAGCCGCAGCCGAGGCCCGGCTCTGGTACATGATCTCGACCCGGTCGAGCGCGACCGCCGCAAACCCGATCCGATCCTCATGCGGCACTTCCATGGTCTGCTTGAACCCGAGCCCGAGCCAGAAGGGGAGGCACTGCTCCACCTCGTCCACGACGATCACAGGTGTGAGCTTCTTCATCATCGCTGGATCCTGCTTCTGCGAGGGAGCGGCCGCAAAAGCGGCCGCGAAGGCGAGTACTGGTATCGTGTATTTGCGCATGCACCGAACATACACCGAATACCCCGCCCCGCAAGCGAGAGGGGCGACCGCATGCAGCGTGTCGCCCCTTCTCTCCTGAACCTCAGCCGCCGTCAGCTATAGCGTGCGTCCTGCCGCGCCAGTGCGATGAGCGCCTGTAGCGCTTCCCTCAGGTCATCAGCTACCGCGCCGTTCGCCCTGAACTCCACCTGCATGTCGGAACGTGCCGGCAGGTCCCACTGGGTCACGTTGCCACCGGTCACACACTTGAGCTGGGCAGACACCGGCCCCGACGCTCGAATGACGATCACCATGTGATTACCGCTCGACCGGGCGGCGATACTCGTGGCATCGATGTCGGCGAGCGCGACCTCGAACACGTTGCTGACCGTGCTGGCCGGCTCCTTCTTGGCTACCTCGAAGGCAAGCCTCCCTCCGCGCTTCAGCTCCACGCGCGAAACGGTCAGCTTGCCGTCGTGGTCGTTGTAGGGGTTTGCCTCGAGCGTCTCGTTGATGAAGCTCAGCGTCTCATCCAACGAGCGCTGTTGCGCCTCGGCGCCTAGCTGCGGGAGCGCCAGGAGCATTGCTCCCAACGCGATCGTACAAACCATGCCTCTCATGGCCCTGCCTCCTCGTCCACCTCGCTCGGCGCGGCGCGTGCTGCGCCGGGTGCGTGAACGCCTCCTGGGTGTACGGAGTCCTGCTCGGGAGGAAGAGCTGCGCGGGAACGGGACCGCAATCGGAACGCGAGGGGCGTCCCTCAAACAAATACCGCCCCCGGGGGGTCGGGGGGTCAAGGGCCGGCCCGAAACGAAACTCCCGCTCCGGCAAGGCCGGGGCGGGAGCGGGTCATTCAAGTACTGGCGAGATCAGTAGTCCGTGAAGAACGTCACGAAGAAGCGGGCCTGGGTAGCGTCGGCCTCCAACCTCGGAAGCCCACTGAAGTCGCCGATCCGCTTCACGTAGATCACCTGGCCGCCGACTCCGAAGAAGCTGAGGATTGGCACACGAGCCCGTGCGCTCAGGGTGTGGATGATGTTGGTCCCCGGGGTGCCAGCAACGGTATGCTGCCACTCCCCCCAATACATCCCCTCGAACACCTGGCGGTTCTTCCACCACAGCATGGCGAAGGCCTCGAGCCCCAGCCCGGAACCGAAGTCGTAATCCCGCTTTCCCGTGGAAGTGAGCGGATTGTAGATCCCCCCCATTATGAGCGCCTTGGGAATCACTCGGGTGCTGATGTTCCATTGCTTGCCCAGTGGAAACCGCGACAGCAACCCCAGGCCGATGGACGAGCCCCCCAGCTCGATAGCGTCGTTGTTCACGTAGTCGAAGTGCTGGCTGACCACGACCATGTGCCGGGCTCCGTCCGGCGGTGAATCCTCATCCCACAGCGGCGTGCCGCTCAGCAGGCCCGACTGCTGGACGCGCCCCACCACGTTCTTGTCGGACCCGTTAAACTGAACCCTCAGCTCGAACGTCTCGTATGGCTTCTTATAGTCGCCGCTGAGCGGGGAACCGTACCAGAAGTCGAATTCGGCGTAGATGGCGGCCAGGTCGTTGCCGAGCGAGTCCTCCCCCACGGGGCGCACGCCTACGTCCCACAAGCTGCTGATGTGAGACGGCCGGCGGTCCGCCGGATTCGCACCCACCCGCCCCCAGTCACCGTGTATCAACCGGTTGAATCCGCGCACGGGGTTGAGCAGCGTGGCGGCCACCTCTCTCCAGATCCTCCCACCACCCGTCGCTGTGTTGTCCAGCACCAGCGACGACGTGCGGTACAGCATCTCACCCAGCGCGATGCCGCCGACCGCCGTCGACACCAGATCGTTTGGTGCCGGCAGGTGTGTCTCGCCGAAGTACTCCCACATCAGGCTGCCGCCGAACGCGAACAGTGTCGAACCCCAAAAGTCGATGCCGTTGGACCGGCCCGCATTGAAGTACAGACTGCCGTGGTAGGGATGCGCAATCTGGTTGGTCTTGAAGTCGTTGTCGTCGAACTCCCAGCCTACATTCAGGTTGCGAAGCCAACTGGCCGGGCTAACGTAGGCAAACTCACCCTCCGCACCCCGCGTGATCCGGTTGAAGGCGTTGACGATGCCGTTGACCAGGACGACCTCGCCGATGGCCAGCCCAATGTTGACCGGTTGGCTACAGGTATCGCAGTCCTCCGGCCACACCTCCTGACCGGCGAGCCCCGACAAGGGGGTAGCGGCAAATATGACGGCGGCGAACAGGGCCTTTGTCTTCATGCACCACTCCATTGTGCGCCCGCGGGGGCGGCATCCACGATCCCGGACGGCCTCGGACACCAGTGTTCAACCTACTTGATGAGCGGAAGCTCCTGTGCAATCTGCAACCTGATCACCATGTTCATCAAGCGCTCCAGCTGGACGAACTTGGCGGCGGTGACGGCCGACATCTCCCGCGCCACCCTCCGGTAATACTCCTCGAGCAGCGCGCTCTCCCGCCGGTCCAAGTCGAATATACCCTCTGCCAATTCCCCTGCCACATCATCGGTCATGGTCTCGAAGTTCTCGGCGAAGAACTTGATCAACTCGATGCGCCTGTCTCCGAGCTCGCTCAGGGTGGCATCGTAGTCGCGGTAGATCGGCCAGAAGACGCTCGCCTGCTCAGGCGTGAACTCCATGGCGCGTGTGAGGACCTCGGCCTTCTCGGTTCTGAGATCCGAGCGCGCCAGTTCCAGGTACGGGTTCTGCGCCCGCGCGACGCCGGGCACCACCGTGAGTGCCAAGCCGAGCATGAGCAGGCTGAGAAGCTGTCGCCGCATCGATGTGCCTCGCCAATTGTCTGGTTCTCGACGGGTGGGGCGCCGCGCGGAGGCCGCAACAAGCCTCCGCGCAGCACCCGACGTACGATATGGCTTATCGCATTATGCGCTTGAGTTGTCAAGCAGTTGGCGGGTTCGCTCCGTCCATGGAACTCAGCGGAACGACGCTATCGTGACCTCCGCAGCCGTAAAGCCCACTTGCTCCTGGTAGATGGCCAGGTCGTCCAGCACGCCGAGCACCAGGTTGCCGATCCTGACCATCCCCTCGAGGTTGATCAACTCCACGTCGTCGGTCGGCTCGTGGTAGTCCTCGTGCAGGCCGGTATGGAAGGTCATGACCGGCTTTCCGGCCTCCCAGAAGCAGACGTGGTCGGTCCGGTACAGGACGTCGTCCACGTAGACGAGCTGGAGATCATCGTTGTTGGCTTCGATGAAGAAGCGCCAGGCTTCGGACGAGAAGGCACCATTCAGGTACAGCTGGCTCCCCTCCATCCTGCCGACCATGTCCATATTGACCATGGCGCCAATGTTGCTCATTGGCACCGTGGGGTTGTCGCAGAAGTAGTAAGAGCCGTGGAGCCCCAGTTCCTCGGCGCCGTAGGCGTGGAACATCATTGAGCGCCGGTTGCCCGAGGCCCCGTTCGAGTAGAGCTCGCCGAAGTAGCGGGCGGCCTCGAGCAGCATCGCGGTGCCGGAGGCGTTGTCGTCCGCCCCGTTGTAGATCACGATCGAATCGGGAAACTGGTGCCACCCAACGTGATCGTAGTGCGCGCCCACCACTATCCACTCGGTGGTGAGCCGTCCGGCTCCGGGAAGCACGCCAATCACGTTCCGAGACTGCGGACCCGATCCCGGAGTCAGCCCGAGTCCGAAATCCTGGATGTAACCAGCACCCGCTCCGGGCTGAAGTCCGTACTCGGCGAACTTGGCGGCGATGTACTCCGCGGCCTCCTCCTCCTGGGGAGTGGTGCTCCCCCGACCGTATAGGCTGTCGTCGGCGAGATACTCCAGATGCGCCAACAGGGCTCCGCCGCCCATGGGGCCGGTGTTGTCTGGAGAGGCGGCGCTGTCACCGCAACCCGCGGCCGCGGCGAGGAGAACGATAGAGAGCAGTCGCTTCATGATCCAGTACTCACGGCTAGTGTTCGACACCGGACCGGGAGGCGCCGCATCATTGCGGCGTTACGGGTGTTACCCCGCCCCGGCGCGGAGGTCCCAGGCTCGGTACGTCGGCTTGGGATCTCCGTGAAATGTACTCGTTGATGGGTGGGGACAGGCGTTGACGCGGGGCGTTGGCCCCGTAGGTTCGACGCGACAGCCGAAACCACGGCCCACCGCAAATGGAGGGATCATGCGATCCCCAATCCTGTCCCGCGCTGCCCGCACGGTACCGATCCTGCTCGCGGGCATCACCGGTGCGTTGTTCGCGCAGCATCCCCCCAATGCGTCCGGCGGCCCACTGCTCGGGGAGCAGGCGAGTTACGACGTCCGATTCTACGATCTCTCGATCGCCGTGAGGCCCTCCGACAGCAGCATTGGCGGGACGCTCACGATCCACGCCGACGTGGTCCACCCGATGGATTGGCTCGTCCTGGACCTGGACACGACGTTCACCGTCGGCTCGACCAGGCTGATCGGCTTCGGGGGAGAGTGGCCGCTCGAGTTCGAGCGCCGCGGCGGCAGGATCTGGATTGCCCTCCCACCGGCGACCCGTCAACCCGGGCAGGACATCACGGTGACGGTGGCGTACGAGGGCAGACCGCGGGCCGTCCCACCGCGCGGGTTCGGCGGCTTCCTGTGGACGGAGACTCCGAGCGGTGACCCGTGGATCGCCGTGAGCTGCGAGACATTCGGCGCCGACCTCTGGTGGCCGGTCAAGGACCACCTCTCGGACGAGCCCGACTCGCTGGCGCTCAACATCACGGTGCCCGAGCCGCTCGTCGTGGCCACCAACGGGAAGTTGCGCGACGTAACCCAGCACGCCAACGGGACGCGTACCTATCACTGGTTCGTCTCCACCCCCATCAACAACTACGGAGTGAGCCTCAACATCGCTCCCTACGAAGAGCTCACGACGCCGTATGAGAGCGTGGACGGGGAGACACACACGGTCCACTTCTGGGTGTTGCCCGAGAACGTGGACAAAGCGCGTGCGGCGCTCCCCGGCTTCCTCGATCACATGCGACACTTCGAGGAAATGCTGGGCCCCTACCCCTTCTGGGAAGACAAGTACGGCATCGCCGAGGTTCCATACCTGGGGATGGAGCACCAGACGATCATTGCGTACGGCGCCAACTACCGGTTCGACGCGATGGCGCGGATCGACTGGGGATTCGACGGGCTGCACCAACACGAGCTGGCACACGAGTGGTTCGGCAATCAGGTGACGCCGCCGGACTTCAAGGACCTCTGGCTCAACGAGGCGTTTGCACAGTACTCGCAGCCGCTCTACGCCGAGTCACGCTTGGGGAAGGAAAAGGCGCAGGAGATCCAGGCCATCCACCGCTCACGCATCCGCAACGACCTGCCGCTCGCGGCGCGCGAGCCCCGCACGGCCCGCCAAGCATATGCGGCGAGCATCTACTACAAGGGGGCGTGGGTGCTGCAGAGCCTACGCTACCTGATGGGGGATGAGGCCTTCTTCGAGTTGCTGCGGCGCTGGACCTACCCCGAATCCCCGGCCGTGGCCACGACGGGAAGTTGCCGTTGCCGCTTCGCGACCACGGACGAGTTCGTGCGACTCGCCAGCGGGATCGCCAACGAGGATCTGCGTTGGTTCTTCGAGGTCTACGTTCGCCAGCCGGCGCTGCCACGACTGGTGGTCGAACGGGAGGGAGAAAGGCTGAGCCTCAGCTGGGACGTGCCGAACGGCCTTCCCTTCCCGATGCCGGTGGACGTGAGCGTCGACGGACGCATCGGCAGGGTGTTGATGCCCGGAGCCCGCACGACCATCACCGTGCCGGCCGCCGCCACGGTGGAGGTGGATCCGGAGAATTGGATCCTCATGGAGGAAGAGGACGAGCAATAGGCAGCAACGCAAGCGGGGCGGACCGGCACTCGCGCCCGTCCGCCCCGCAGACTCCCGGTTTGCGCGCAGTCTATCCGGCGGCGGCAAACCCCGCTGCCATGCCGGTGCCGATCACCACCGCGATCGCCACGAACACCAACCATCCGATGAAGCACACGCCGACTGCCCGCCAGGTGCTCTTGTAGTCGAGCGCCTGCCGCACGGCGATCACCATCGCGATCAACATCCAGATCCCGACGATCGCCTCCAGCACCCAGCCCACGACGGGCACGAGAACGAACACCCGCAGTATTCCCGGCGACGCCGAGAACCCCAGCGTGCGGAACAGTTGCCCGAAGTCCGCGTCGGTCTGGGGCTCCGGCAACAGCTTGGTGCCGATGAAGGAGGTCAGCGCCGCCCAGATCACCCACCCAATGAGCGAGCCGGCAGCGCCGAGCATGAGGGAGAACAAGCCCACGCCGAGACCCTCGCCGATTCCCGCCGCTATGCTCGAGAGCAGGACCACGGCCACGGCCTGGCCAGTGGCGTTGCCGTCGGCCTCGACCTCCTCGTATGTCCTCACGTCGAGCCGCGCCGCACCGACCACGCGATCCATGAAAGAGCTCATATGCTCATCTCCCTAGTGTCGCCGTCGAGGTGAACCTCGGGCAGGTAATCCTTGAATGCCTCGCCGTAGATGTCCCACACGGTCAGGAACAGCGCCGCGATGATGGGTCCGATTATGAACCCAACCGCACCGAACAGCAACAGACCACCGAGCGTACCGAGGAATACGAGCAGGTCCGGCATCTTGGTGTCACGCCCGACCAGAATGGGACGTAGCACGTTGTCCACCGTCCCTACCACCACTGCGCACCATGCCGCGAGCAGTATGGCAGCCCAGAAGTGGCCCGTAACCGCAAGGAAGATGCATCCCGGAATCCAGATCAGTGCAGTGCCTACCCCGGGTATGATTGAAAGCACTGCCATCACCGTGCCCCAGAACGCCGCGCCGCCGATACCGGCCACGTAGAAGCCCGCCCCCGCGAGAGCACCCTGGATCACCCCGATGACGAGCGTGCCCTTGATCGTGGCCCGAGCGACCGAAACGAACTTGCCGATCATCAGGTTCTCGCTCTTCGAGTCGAGCGGCATGTAGTACATCACCTTCCTGAGGATGTCCCTTCCACTGCTGAGGAAGAAGAACATCGAGTACAGCACCACGAAGAGACTGAACAAGAACCAGGCGGTGCCGCGGCTTGCGGCGGCCACCGAGTTCACCAGGAAGGTCCCTATGCCTCCGGCGAGCTCTCCGGCCTTCGTGATGATCTGATCCTGGTACGGCCCCATCCGATCGTAGAACGGCACGCGCTGCAACAGCAGGTCCAGCTGGTCGGGCTGCGAGACCTGCTGCTCGACCCACGGCGCCACGGACCGGCTCACGTCCAATGCCTGTGACACCACGATGCCGAGGAACGCCGTGAGGGGAATGACCGCCACGAAGATGACGACAATGATCGTCGCGATCGACGCCGCCGCGCGTCTGCCCTTGAAGAGCACCAGGAAGCGGCGTTGAATCGGATACGACATGCCGCTGAAGATCGCGGCCAGGAACAGTGCCGCCAGAAACGGCCGAACGATTTCGAAGAACAGGATCGAGATCCCAATCGCCAACAGGACCAGAAAGAGCTTGGTCATGCGGTCGCGGGTTTCGTCTTGGGTCATGGCTTGCTCCGAGGCTGGAACCGACTTGGGGAATGGCACAAGATGCACGTGAGCCATGAATGGTGAAAGGCCCGGCGGCGGCCGCGCCCCTGTCGCGAGTGCGGCCCGCTGCGTATCGTCGCTCAGGGCCGCGGCTCCTCGCGGCGAGCAGATGAACGGACGGAGGGAAGGCGAAGCATGAAGATCACCCGCATCGCGGCCTACCAGGTGGACCTCCCGCTGAAGGAGGGCCGCTACTCGTGGTCCGGCGGCAAGTACGTCGAGGTGTTTGACAGCACGATCGTTCGGGTCGAGACGGACACAGGAATCGTGGGGCACGGAGAAGTCTGCCCGCTGGGGCCGGTGTACCTCCCTGCATACGCCGCCGGTGTGCGGCCCGGACTCGCCGAGATCGCCCCCGCACTTATCGGCGAGGACCCGACGCAACTCGGGAAACTCAACCGCCTGATGGATGCCACGCTCAAAGGCCACCCGTACGTGAAGTCGCCCATAGACATCGCGTGCTGGGACATCCTGGGTCAGGTGACCGGCCTTCCGGTGTGCACGCTCCTCGGTGGGCGCTGTGGGGACGACTTCGTGCTGTACCGGGCGATCTCACAGGAGTCGGCGGAGAGGATGGCCAAGAAGGTCGCCGGTTACCGCAAAGAGGGCTACCGCCGCTTCCAGCTCAAGGTGGGTGGCGACGCTGACGAGGACATCGAGCGCATTCACACGGTGCGAGCGTTGCTCGAGCCGGGCGATGTGCTCGTGGCCGACGCGAACACGGGATGGCTCGCGCACCAGGCAGCGCGCGTCGTGAACGCAGTGGCCGACGTAGACGTGTACATCGAGCAGCCCTGCCTCTCATACGAGGAGTGCCTCTCCATTCGGCAGCGCACGGCCCTGCCCTTCGTGCTGGACGAGTCCATCACCGGGCTCGCAGAGCTGCTGCGCGCCCACGCCGACGGCGCGATGGACGTGATCAACGTGAAGATCAGCAAGTTCGGCGGGCTCACGCGCGCCGCCCAGGTGCGCGATCTGTGCGTGTCGCTCGGGATCGCGATGACGATCGAGGACAGCTGGGGCGGTGACATCACGACCGCGGCGATAGCGAGCCTGGCCCACAGCACACCGCCCGAGTTCGTGTTCACGGCGACCGATTTCAACAGCTACGTCACGGTGAGTACCGCGGAGGGTGCGCCGCAGCGCTCCGGCGGTCGGCTGGCGGCATCGACGGAGCCCGGATTGGGTGTGGCGCCGCGGATGGAAGTGCTTGGAGATCCGGTGATGGAGGTGGGCTGAGGCGGGGTCAGTCCACGTACAGGGGGTGCCCTAGCCGGGCCTTCGCCAGATCGTGGTGGTCTTGAGCCCGTTGGTGGAATGATCCGCGACGGGCCACTCCCCCGGGACGCCCACGTCCGGGCTTGAATCCCACCACTGCGAGTCGTCCACAAGTAGAAGCCCACCGGGCTTCAGCTTCGGCACTCCCGCGCGCGCACAGTTGGTGCGGTAGTGCCCGTCCACCACGATCAGGTCCAGGCTCCCGTCCTCGAACTCGTCCAGCACGCGCACGTAGCGCGGTACCGGATCGTACCGCTCCCACTCCGGCTCCGAGTCCGGGTGGTCGAGCGGTACCAGCCTGAGGTCGGTGTCCTCAACACCCTTTGCTTCGAGCTGCACCGCCACTTCGCCAAACCAGCCCACCTGGTGCTCCACACTAGTCAGCTTCCCCACCCTCTGGGCCAGCCACGCCGTGCTGCGTCCGCTGCCGAACTCGAGCGCCGTCATGGACCGGTCCAGGTACCCCTCGAGAAACGCGACGGCCCCCGGCGTGAACCACGGCGCGTCGGGGTGCGCCTTCTCCCACACCCAGTAGCGCAGCCGCGCTGCGAGCTGCCGGGGACGAGCGAGCCAATAGAGGAGCTTCACACCCCAAACATACTGCGCTCGCCCAGCCGGGTGACCGCGCGGTGACCTCGTGGTACTTTTCGACCGCGGGAATCCCCCCCAACGACACCAACACCGGGAAGACGGGTGGAACCATGATCGAAGAGCTGTACACGAAAGAGCAGGTAGACCTCAGAAACCGCGCACGGGACCTGGCCGAGACCGTGATGCGACCGGTCGCCGCGAAGTACGACGTCGAGCAGGAGTACCCCTGGGAGGTCCAGAAGGCGATCAAGGAAGCCGGGCTCTCAGGAGTCTGGATTCCGAAGGAGTACGGCGGCCTCGGCGGCGGGGTGCTGGATCTGTGCCTGGTGGTTGAAGAGTTCTCGCGGGCCTGCGGCGGTATGGGCGTCGGGTTCGCCGTGAACGCGCTGGGGTCCTTCCCCATCATCGTGGGCGGCACCGACGAGCAGAAGGAGCGCTGGCTCCCCGGCATCGCGGCGGGAGACAAGCTCATCGCGTTCGGGCTCTCGGAGAAGATGGCCGGCTCGGACGCCGGCTCGATGGTCACCAAGGCGGAGAAGGACGGCGACTCATACGTCCTCAACGGCGAGAAGAAATGGAACACGGGTGGCGCGGTAGCGTCGTACAACACGATCTTCGCCGTCACCAATCCCGACCGCGGCGCCCGCGGCATCTCGGCGTTCATAGTCGACGAGGGAACGCCGGGCTACAAGGT
>JBDHIS010000035.1:0-27234 GCA_039587315.1 Gemmatimonadota bacterium
CCCTCACCGTCGAGGCCGAGTACCTCAAGGAAGAGGTCCGCGAGCTGCACAACTTCGACGAGATCATCGGGCGCAGCCAGTCGCTGCGGCGCGTGCTGGCGGACGTGAATCGGGTCGCTCCCACCGACACGAGCGTCCTGATCCAGGGAGAGACCGGCACCGGCAAGGGACTCATAGCGCGCGCCGTCCACGCCGCGAGCCCCCGCAGTGAGAGCCCGTTCGTGCGCTTCAGCTGCGCGGCGACTCCGGCGGACGCGGCCGAGCGGGCCCTGCTCGGCACCGCCGAGGAGGCACTCGAGTTGTTCGGTGGCGGGAAGGGTCCGTCCGCGGCCGGCCCGACCGAGGGCGACGGGCGCCTCGCGCTCGCCGACGGCGGCACGCTCTTCCTGGACGAGGTCGGCCACCTGTCGCCGGAGCTGCAGGAGACGTTGGCGCGCGTGCTCCAGGCCGGTGAGTTCACCCCTCTTGGTGCAGACGGGCCACGGCGGGTGAACCTGAGGCTGGTCGCTTCGAGCGCCGCCGATCTGGAGCAGGACGTCGCCGACGGCAGGTTCCGGGAGGACCTCTTCCACCGGCTCGCCGGCGCCACCATCACGCTGCCCCCGCTCAGGGACCGGCGCGACGACATCCCCATCCTCGCCACGGCGTTCGCCCAGCGGCTGGCCCGGCGCATGGGGCGCACGCTGGAGCCGATCTCGCCCGACCACGTGCGGCGGCTTCGCGCCTATGCCTGGCCCGGCAACGTGCGCGAGCTCCAGAACGTGATCGAGCGCGCGGTGATTACATCGCCGGGAAGCCGGCTGGACCTGGATCGGGCGCTCCCCGAGCCCGGCGCGGCGCGGCCTCAGAAGTCGGCCCCGGCAGCTCAGCCGGCGGGTCCGCAGCCGGTCCGGACGGCGAAGGAGATGCTGGAGATCGAGCGCGCGAATCTGATACGCGGGCTGGACGCGTGCGACTGGAAGGTGGCCGGCGACAACGGCGCGGCGAAGCTGCTGGGGCTCAAGCCCTCGACGCTGACCTCCCGCATGAAGGCCCTGAAGATCAAGCGCCCCAGGAAGTAGAACGACGAAGGGTCACGAAATATCGCGAGCGCTTTCGCGAAATCTCGTGACCCCGCCTCTCCCAAGCCCGCCTAAGGTTTTCGGGCGCTTCTAGTCGTTGTCGCCCTCGGCGGCGGCCTTGGACTCGGCAACCGCCAGCATCTTCCAGGCGCCGTCCATCTTGCCCAGCACCACGGTCCAGGTGGCCCCTTCCTCCTCCACCAGCTCCCCACCAACCACGCCCGACCACTTGAACGGGGTCTGCACGATCGCGAAATCTCGCGTCAGGACCCGGATGTGTAAGTCGCCCCATTCGAAGTTGGAATCGGTGATGTTGGGCCACTCGCCCCGGATGATCGAGTCCACTGTCGAGTAGCCAACCAGCATCCCGCCGGTGGCCAGCACGAACTCCTCGCTGTGGTCGAACTGGGCCGTCCAGGCCTCGATGTCCATCGAGCTGATCATCTCGGCCTGCTCGGCGTACAGCTGTGTGATCTCCTCCTCGATCGCGGCCCGGTCGGCGTCGGTCAGCGGGGCTGGCTGGCAGGCGACCACCAGGGCGGCCGCGGCGAGGGCGGCAACGATGCCTCTCCGCATCTGCCCCTCCTTGTGGTGGTGAGCCCCGAACGTACCGGCCGGCAGGGTCGGGCAACAGGCGCTCTCTGGTCCCTATTGCCGCTCCAACAATCCCCTGATGGTGGCGCCCACCCACTGCCCGCCGAAGAACGCGACCACCAGGATCCCGAACACGCCCATGCGCCAGGTGACGCCGCCCGCCAGGCGCAGCGCCACGACGAGCGGCACCGGCGCGTGCACCGCGACGAACCAGCCCGGCGAGAACTTCTTGAGCCCGGCCCGCGCGAACCCGAACGGCACGTTTACCAGCGCCACCGACACGGCGAGCACGGGGAGGTGGTACTCGGGGGAGAGCATCAACCCATCGCCCGCTTGGTGGCGCGCTCCGCCCGCCGGGTCGGCGCTGCCCGCACCACGGAGAGTGGGACGGGCTGGCTCCGCGTGACGACCGCGCGGCGCCGCACCGAGTGCACCGCGATCGCCCCCACATAGAGGAAGCTGGATCCGATGTGGAACAGGGCCGCGGCCAGGAGCCAGCCCTCGTGCGTGACGACCTGCACCAGGTACCCGCTCGCGATCATCACGGCGGTGGCGGCCAGCACCACCATGCCGCTCACCAGCCGCGGCCGGCCCTCGGCCCGCAGGTGATGCGGGACGTGCTTGAGCACGATCGCACCGAGCGCGAACACCAGAAGCGGCGCCGCCAGGATGTGCGCCTTCAGCATCCACGGCTGCAGGGGATGGTTGATCACCGACCACTGCTGCGCCGGGTCCATGAAGTACTTCATCCAGAGATACGCGGTGCCGGTCACCGTGGTGACCGCCGACGTGAGCCAGATGAGCCAGCGCTCGAACGCGCTCAAGCGTGCCCCACCACGGCCGGCTCGCCGCTCGTGACCGCCGCGCTCTCGCCGCCCGCCGCGAGCGAGTCCACGATCCGCTCTGCGTCCTGGGCCGCCCGCTCGATGCAGGCGTTCATCGCGACGCCGAAGTAGGAGCTGCCGCTCACCGAGAGGCCAGGGAGCCGCGCGAGGCCCTCCTCTATTGAGGCTAGCCGCTCGGCGTGACCCACGTGGTACTGCGCGATCCCCACCTTGTGGCGGTAAACGCGAACGAGCTCGGGCTTGGCGCTGATGCCCATCGTGGTCGCGAGATCTCGCGTCACGATCTCCACCAGTCCTCCCCGCTCCAGCTCGGTCGCCTGCGGATCGTGGGCGCCCCCGATCATCGCCCGCAGCAGCACCTTGCCCTCGGGAGCGCGGCCGGGGAACAGGCTCGAGTCCCACAGGCAGCCGAGGATACGCGGGCCCTCGCCGCGCGGCACCAGGAATCCGAACCCGTCGGGGGCGCCACCGATCGCCGCGGCGTCGTAGCCCAGGGCCACCACGCCGATCGTCGCCGAGCGGATGCTCGAGAGCGTCTCGCCCAGCTCCGAGTCGAGCGGCTCCAGCAGCTTCGCCGCGGTCGCCGCCGGCACCGCCAGAACCACCTGCTCTGCCAGCACCGTCTCTCCCGTGCCGAGCCGCACCGCCCACCGAACCGGACCGGTGCGCCGCTCCTCGCCGCGCCACGCCACCGGTTGGAGGCTAACGACCGGCGCCCTGGTTCGCACCGACTGTCCGAGTGCCCGCTCCACCGCCCGCGGGAACAGGTCGAGACCGTCGTCGAAGGAGGTGAGCGTTCCGGCCGGCCCGGAGGGGCCGCCGCGCTGCTTGGCTGCCCCACGGGCCTTCTGCTTCGCGATCATCGCGCGCACCAGGCCGCCGTGCTCTGCCTCCATGCGCGCCATAGTCGGGAACGTGCTCTTCAGGCTGAGCTCGCGCGTGTTGCCGGCAAACACGCCCGAGACCATGGCGTCCACCAACACGGAGGCCGCCTCCTCGCCGATGCGCCGTGCCGCGAAGTCGTGGATCGTCTCGTCCACACCCTCGGGCCGCGAGCGCGCGAACGGCTCCCACATAACGCGCAGCCGCCCGGGCACGCTCAAGACCGGGCTCGCGAAGAACCCGACGGGTCCCGCCGGCAGCAGCCTCAGCTTGCCGCTCCGGTAGATGTAACGCTTCGCCGCGTTCGCGTCGGCTCGCTGGATCCGGCCTTCGAGTCCAACCCGCCGCACCAGGTCGAGCGTGGCGGGCACGCTGTCCAGGAACCCGTTGGGTCCCCACTCCACGGTCCATCCGTCGTCGCGGTCGGTGCGGATGTTGCCGCCCACCTGATCGCCGGCCTCCAGCAGCAGGACCTCTACCTCGAGTCCCGCTGCGCGCGCCCGGTCCTGGACGCCCAGCGCGGTGGCCAACCCGGCGATGCCGCCGCCGATCACGACTACGCGCCTCATCGCTGGTCGGCCTCCGACAGCCCGTCCAGGTGCTTGCTCACCAGGTCGGCCAGCACGTCCCACAGCCTCGGGTCGTCGTTGATCGCCGGGACCACGTGGTACTCCGAGATGCCCGCCTTCGCAGCCTGTTCGCGGAACAGCATCCCCACCTCGTACGTGGTCTCGATGTGATCCGATACGAACGAGATGGGCCACACCAACAGCGCATCGTGGCCCTGCGCCGCGAGCCGGTCTATGACCTCGTCGGTGCCCGGCCCGATCCACTTGACCGGCCCGGTCCTGCTCTGGAACGCGAGGTGAGTGGGCGGCGGATCGTTCAGCCGCTCCCGCACGCCGTGCAGCGTGGCCTTGATGTGCTCGACGTAGGGGTCGCCGCGGTCCACGAACCGCTGCGGCAGTCCGTGCGCCGACACCAGGAGCCGCACCCGCTCGCGCACATCGGGCTCCAGCGCGTCCAACGCTCCCTGGACCTGCGCGGCCCAGAGGTCCAGGTATCCCGGTTGGTCGTACCAGTGGCTGATGAACGAGATCGGCGTCTCGAGCCCCAGCCGGTCGCGCGCCGCCACCACGTCGCGCTCGCTGCTCCCCGTCGTGGCCTTTGTGAAGTGGGGATAGAGCGTGAGCCCCACGATGTGCGACACTCCGGCGGCATCGAGCGCCTCGAGCGCCTCGTCGGCAAACGGATGCCAGTAGCGCATCGCCATCCCCACCTTGGCCGTTCCGTTGGCGCGCTCGTGCAGCCGCTGCTGCAAGCCCTCCATCTGCCTCGTGGTCCAGCACACTATGGGCGAGCCGCCGCCGATCAGGCGGTAGTTCTCCCGCACGTCGCTCAGCCGGCTGCGCACGATGACGCGCCCCAGCAGCTTCTGCCCGATGCGGCCGCCGGGTAGCCGGATGATCTCCCGGTCCTGGAACAGGTTGTGGAGGAACGGCTCGATCGCGTCCAGTCGGTCGGGCCCGCCCATGTTGAGCAGCAGCACACCCACGTCGGCCCGCTCCGGACCGTTGCGCGCCATGGCGAGCCCCGACTTCACGTTGCGGCTGTTGGGGAGCAGCGGCCGGAGTGTGGCCGCGCTCATGGGCGAAGGCGCCTGGGAGGTCATCTCACACCGTCCGGGAGAAGACGGGCTTCTCCTGCACCTTGTCCACCAGGTAGCGGTCGAACGCCATGCACACGTTGCGCACGAACAGGCGGCCGGCCGGTGGGACGGTGACGGCGCCATTGGAGAACTGCACGAACCCCGCCTCGAGCGGTTCGGCGAGACGCGGCAGCGCGCCCTCGAAGTACGAGTCGAAGTCCACCCCGAAGCGGTTTCGCACCTCCGACTTCTCGACCCGGAAGTTGCACATCAGCTGCGTGATGACGTAGCGCCGTACGCAGTCGTCGTCGTCCAGCAGGTAGCCGCGCCCCGCCGGAAGCTCGCCCGCATCCAGCGCGGCGTAGTAGGTCGAGAGCTTCTTCTCGTTCTGGAAGTAGCCGGACTGCACGTCGCCGATGCCGGAGACGCCGAACGCCAGCATGTCGGACGCGGGCTGCACCGTGTAGCCCATGAAGTTCCGGTGCAGGCGCCGCTCCCTCGCGGCGCGCGCCAGCTCGTCGTCGGGCAGCGCGAAGTGGTCCATCCCGATCGGCTCGTAGCCCGCCTCCAGAAAGCGCTCCATCGCGGTCAGGTAGAGCTTCGACTTGAGGTCGGGCGAGGGCAGCGTGGCCTTGTCGATCTTCTTCTGGTGCCCCCTGATCCACGGCACGTAGGCGAACGAGTACACCGCGACGCGCTCGGGCCTGAGCTCGATCACCTGGCGCAGGCTCTGCTCGAACGTGTCGAGCTGCTGCCGCGGCAGTCCGTAGATCAGGTCTACGTTGATGCCCTCGGTGAAGCCGACCTCGCGCGCCGACTCCATGAGCACGCGGGTTTGCTCCACGCTCTGGTTCCGGGTAATGGCCTCCTGCACCTCGGGAGTGAGGTCCTGCACTCCGAGGCTCAGGCGGTTGAAGCCCAATGCGGCCAGCTCCTCGAGGTGCTCCCGCGTCGTGACGCGCGGGTCCACCTCCACGGCGATCTCGGCGCCAGGTGCCATGCGGAAGTGGCGCGTGGTGTGCTCGAACAGATCGCGCAGCTGCGCCGGCGTGAAGTAGGTGGGCGTTCCCCCACCCCACTGGAGCTGCACCACCGAGCGGCGGTCGGGCAGCTGCTCGGCCACCAGGTCTATCTCGCGCTTCAGGTACTCGAGGTAGCGGGCCGCGACGGCTTCCTTCTTCGTGATCACCACGTGACAGCCGCAGAACAGACAGCGGTGCTCGCAGAACGGCAGGTGCATGTAGAGGCTGAGCGGCGCGTCCGCCCCTGCCGCGTTCGCCTCGGCGAGCTTGTCGCGGTAGTCTGTCGCGCCCACACCGGGGTGGAACTCCACTGCCGTCGGGTACGACGTGTAGCGCGGGCCCGGCTTGTCGAACCGCTTGAGCAGCTCCTCGCTCACGGTGAAGCGTTCGCTCGCCATCTCTACCTCAGCGCGCCGTGCGCTCGTGCACGTAGTCCACGAGCAGAGCCACGGCGTCGGGGTCGGTGGTGCGCTCGATGCCGTGCCCCAGGTTGAAGACGTGTCCGGGCTGGTCGCTCGCCTCCGCGAGCACCAGATCTATCTGCCGCTTCAGCTCGGGCCGCGGCGCGAACAGCGCTGCGGGGTCGAGGTTCCCTTGCACCGCCAGCTCGGGGCCCAGCGTGCGGCGCGCCGCCGACAGCGGCAGCCGCCAGTCTATGCCCACCACGTGCGCACCCGACTGCCGCACGTCCGGGAGCAGCGTGGCACCCTGGTTGGGGAAGTAGATGAGCGGAATGCCGAGCGGCTCGAGCTGGCTCAGCACGCGCTGCACGGCGGGCAGCTCGAAGCGCCGGAACTCCTCGGGGCCGAGCAGCCCGACCCACGAGTCGAACAGCATCAGCGCCTTGGCGCCCGCCTCGGCCTGCGCCTTCAGGTAGGCCGCCATCGTGTCGGCCAACTTGCCGAGCAGCGCGTCGGCGGCCCCGGGCTCGCCGAACAGGAAGGCCTTTGCCTCGGAGAACGTCTTGGACCCGCCGCCCTGCACCAGATAGCAGAGCAGTGTGAACGGCGCGCCGGCGAAGCCGATGAGCGGGGCGGAGTCGGGCAGCTCCCGGCTCAGTATCTCGATCGTCTCCAGCACGAACGGCACGCTCTCCTTCGGGTCGGGAACGCGCAGAGCGTCCACGTCCGCGGCCGATCTCACCGGATGCGCCACCACCGGCCCCGGCGCGAACTCCAGCTCCACCCCCATGCCCTCGACCGGCGTCATGATGTCGCTGAACAGGATCGCCGCGTCCATCCCGAAGCGCCTGACGGGCTGCAGCGTCACCTCGGCGGCGAGGTCCGGTGTCTTGGTGAGCGTGAGGAAGTCCACCTGCTCGCGCACCTTGCGGTACTCCGGCAGGTAGCGCCCGGCCTGACGCATGATCCACACCGGCGTGTGCGCAGCGGCCTCGCGGCGACACGCCGCGAGGAACGGCTGCGTGGCTACCTTCGTCGCCACGGTCACACCACCTCCCGCAGTGCTTCGCGCGCCGCGTCCATCGTCGCGTCCACGTCGGCGTCCGTGTGCGCGGCGCTCAGGAACAGCGCCTCGAACGGGCTCGGCGCCAGGTACACGCCGCGCTCCAGCATGCCGTGGAAGAACCGGGTAAACCGCTCGCGGTCCGCCGCGGCGGCGCTGTGCCAGTCGGTCACCGCGTGGTCGCAGAAGAACACCGATCCCATCGCGCCCACGCGATTCCAGGTGAGGGAAATGCCCTCTTCCTTCAGTTGCTTCCAGGCTGTGTCGAGCCGGCGTCCGAGCGTCTCCAGGTGCTCGTAGATCTCGGGCCGGTCGCGCAGCTGCGTGAGCGTTGCGATGCCGGCTGCGGTTGCGAGCGGGTTGCCCGACAGAGTGCCCGCCTGATACACCGGGCCGTCCGGCGCCACCTGTCGCATCAACTCTTCGCGGCCGCCGTACGCGCCCACGGGTAGCCCGCCGCCCACCACCTTGCCCATGGTGGTGAGATCGGGCATCACGCCGTAGAGCTGCTGCGCTCCGCCCGGTGCGACGCGGAAGCCCGTCATCACTTCGTCGAACACGAGCAGCGCGCCGTGCCTGGTGCACATCTCGCGCAGCCCCGCGAGGAACCCGGGCAGCGGCGGCACGCAGCCCATGTTGCCGGCTATCGGCTCCGCGATGACACACGCCACCTGGTCGGGGTTGGAGTCGAACAGCGCGTCCACCGACCCCAGGTCGTTGTAGTCGGCCACGAGAGTGTCGGCCGCGGTGCCCTCGGTGACGCCGGGGCTCGACGGCACGCCCAGCGTCGCGGCGCCGGAGCCGGCCTCCACCAGGAACGAGTCGGCGTGCCCGTGGTAGCCGCCGCGGAACTTGATGACCTTGGGCCTTCCCGTCGCGGCGCGCGCGAGTCGCACCGCGCTCATCGTGGCCTCGGTGCCGGAGTTCACGAGACGCACCACCTCCATCGAGGGCACCATGTCCACTATCAGCTCGGCCAGCTCGACCTCGGATGCGGTGGGCGCACCGAACGAGGTGCCGCTCCTCAGCGCGGCAATCGTTGCCTCGATCACGTCCGGATGCGCGTGGCCCAGGATCATGGGGCCCCACGATCCCACGTAGTCGAGATAGCGGTTGCCGTCGGCGTCCCAGATGAACGCACCCTCGGCGCGCGCGATGAACAGTGGCTTTCCGCCCACGCTCCCGAACGCCCTCACCGGACTGTTCACTCCGCCCGGTATGGTGCGGCGTGCGCGCTCGAACAGCTCCGTGCTGTTCGCGTTTCTGGTCTCGGTCGCTCCTGCGGTCACTCGACTACTCCTCGCGCAGCCACCTGGCCGCGTCCTTTGCGTAGTAGGTCAGGATCATGTCGGCCCCGGCGCGCTTGATGCCGAGCAGGCTCTCGAGCGCGGTGCGGCGCTCGTCGAGCCATCCCTTCTCGGCGGCGGCCTTGATCAGCGCGTACTCGCCCGACACCTGATACGCCGCCGTCGGCACGCCGAACGTGTCCTTCACCCGGCGCACCACGTCCAGGTACGGACCGGCCGGCTTCACCATCACGATGTCGGCGCCCTCCTGGAGGTCCAGCTCCACCTCCCGCAGCGCCTCGTCCGTGTTGGCGGGGTCCATCTGGTAGCCGCGTCGGTCGCCGAACGCCGGTGCGGAGTCGGCAGCATCGCGGAACGGTCCGTAGTACGCGGAGGCGTACTTGGCCGCGTAGGAGACGATCGGTATGTGCTCCAGGTGCTCCTCGTCGAGCACTCCCCGAATCACCGCGACGCGTCCGTCCATCATGTCGCTCGGAGCCACCGCGTCGGCGCCCGCTTGCGCGTACGCGAGGGCGGCGCGCGCGAGCAGTGGGAGCGTGGCGTCGTTGTCCACCTCCCCCGCTTCGGTGAGCAGCCCGCAGTGGCCGTGCTCGGTGTACTCGCACAGGCACACGTCCGCCCAGACCAAGAGGTCGGGAGCCGCTTCCTTTATAGCGCGTATCGCGCGCGGCACGATGCCGTTCGGGTCGTAACCCGCCGTGCCGGCGGCGTCCTTGTGCTCCGGCAGCCCGAACAGGATCACCGCGGGGACGCCGAGCTCGTGAACCCGCGCCGCCTCCTTGGCGAGGAGGTCGACGGAGAGCTGCGACACGCCCGGCATGCTCTGCACCGGGTTCTCGATGTTCTCGCCCGGCACCGCGAACATCGGATAGATGAAGTCGTCCGCCGACAACGCGGTCTCTCGCACCATGCGGCGCCACGCGGCGGTGCGGCGCAGCCTGCGCGGGCGGGTGTCAGGAAAGGCCATCTACTACTCGCTCCTCGATTGCAGCGCCGTCACCACCGCCTGCACGAGCCCTTCGATCGTGCTGGGCCGCGCCACGACGGGCTCTATGCCGCACATAGTCTGAACTGCTTCGGCGGTCGTGGGTCCTATCGCCGCCACCGCCACCCGTTGCAGCACGTCGTCGCACCGCACGCCCAGGGCCTCGCAGAACCCGTTCACCGCGGAAGGGCTGGCGAACGTGATCGCGTGTACCGCTCCCTGCTCGACCGCTGCGGCGCATGCGGCGCCGTCGAGCTGGGCCAAGTGCGTCTCGTAGGCGGTCACCCGCTCGACCCGCGCGCCGAGCCGTCCCAGCTCGGTGGGGATCGTGTCGCGCGCTATCGAGCCGGCCGGAAACAGCACGCTCTTTCCTTCTATCTGGTGCCGCCGCGTGAGCTCCTCCAACAGGCCGGCCGCCGAGAACGCCTCCGGCACCAGGTGCACCGGCCATCCCTCGGCGACCAGCTCCTCGGCGGTGGACTCGCCGACCACCGCCACCTGCACGCCCTCCGGGCAGCGTTCGACCCGCTCGGTCACGGCCTGCACCGCGCGCCGCGACGAGAACAGAATCCAGTCGTAGGTCTCGATTCGTCTCAAAGCGCTCTCGAGTGGGGCCGCGTCGCGCACGGGCCGGACCGACAGCGACGGCCAGCTGAACACCCGCGCGCCCAGCGCGCTTAGCCTGCGGCTGAGCGGCCCGTCACCCGGCTCGTCGCGCGTCACCGCGACGCCGTATCCGTCGAGCGGCCCGTCGCTCGGGACGATGGCGCCCTCGACCGCTCGGAGCTCCGCGCAGCTCACCTGGGTCCCTCCGCGCCACCGGTTCGAATCGCGGCCAGAATGGTGGCGGCACCCTGCTCCAGCAGGTCCACCGCCAGCGTCTTGCCGATGATCGCGGCCTCGTGTGCCGGCCCCGAGCGCGCCCCCTCCAGTGCGGGATCGCCCGAGAGGGCGCTCACGACCGCCGAGAGCGTGAGCACTCCGTCCGTCACCGTGGCCAGGGCACCGACGGGTACCTGGCATCCGCCCTCCAGCTCGCGCAGCAGGGCGCGCTCCGCCGTCGTGGCGTGTTGCGTGTTCTCATGGTTGAGGGGACGCACCCACTCGAGCGTCCCCTCGTCGCCCTTTCGCACCTCGACCGCGACCGCGCCCTGCGACACCGCAGGCAGCACACTGTCGGTCGGGAAGAACTCCGTGATGTGCTCGGCGAGCCCGAGACGCTTGAGCCCGGCGGCGGCGAGAACGATCGCGTCGTACTCGCCCGCCTGGACCTTGCGCAGCCGCGTGGGCACGTTGCCGCGGAGGTCCGCGATGCGAAGGTCGGAGCGCCTGCGCGAGACGAGCGCGCGCCGCCTGAGGCTGCTCGTACCCACGACCGCACCCGCCGGCAGCTCGTCGAACGCGAGCCCGTCCTTGCTCACCAGCACGTCGCGCGGATCCTCGCGCTCGAGCACGGCGCCGACCGAGAGTCCCTCGGGAAGCTCCGTCGCCAGGTCCTTGAGGCTGTGCACCGCGAGGTCCACCCGCGCGTCGAGCAGCGCCTGCTCGATCTCCTTGGTGAAGAACGCCTTGCCGTCCACCGCGTGGAGCGGGACGTCGGTGATCTGGTCGCCCTCGGTCTTGATGAACACCAGATCAACCTTCGGTGCGCCGGGCAGCTCCTCGATGCGCGCTGCCACCATCTCCGCCTGCCACTTGGCCAGGTCGGAGCGACGCGTACCGATCCGCAGCGCGCTCACGCCACGCCCTCCTGATCGCCTTCAGGCTCGTCCTCGAGCTTGAACAGCTCCTCTACCGCCGAGAGCATTGCCATGCCGTCGCTCGTGGTGCGATCCACCTGCTTGATGCGCACCGTGGGGTGATGCAACAGCTTGTTGATGAGGGAGCGTGTGTAGCGGGCGAGTACCTCGCGGCCGGTCTCGTCGAAATGCTTGGCGTGTCGCTGGGCTTCCTGCTCCCCTATCTCCTCGAACGACTGCCGGAGCGCGCGGATCATCGGCTTCACCTGCAGCGCACGGTACCAGTCCATGAAGTGCTCTACCTCATCCTCCACCACGCGCTCCGCCTTCGGCACTTCCCTGGCCCGCGCCTCCCTGTTCTGCTCGACGATGCTCTGCAGCGAGTCGAGGTCGTAGAGGAACACGTTGTCCAGATCGCCCGCCTCCGGCTCTACGTCGCGCGGGCTCGCTATGTCCACCACTACGAGCGGCCGGGTGCGACGCGTCTTCATCACGGCCTGGAGCATGGCGCGCTCGATCACCGCGCTCGGCGCGGCGGTCGCGCTGACCACCACGTCCACCTCCCGCAGCGCCTCCTCCAGCTCCTCGAAGCGGCGCGCTCTGCCGCCGAGTTGATCGGCGAGCGTGCACGCGCGCTCGGCGGTGCGGTTGACCACTACGAGTCCGGCTGGCCGCTCTTTGGTGAAGTGTCTCGCCACGAGCGTTCCGGTCTCGCCCGCGCCGATCACGAGCACCTGCTTGCGGGAGAGGTCACCCAGCACCTTCGCCGCCATGCGCACAGCAGCGAGCGCAACCGACACCGCGCCGCGAGCTATACCCGTCTCGTTGCGGGAGCGGCTCCCGGCGTAGACACCGGAGTGGAACAGGCGCATCAGCATCGTGCCCGCGGTGCCGGCTTCCTCGGCGAGCTCGCAGGAGTTCTTCACCTGTCCCAGCACCTGGTGCTCGCCCAGCATCATGGAGTCGAGTCCCGCCGCCACGCGGAACAGGTGGTGTGCCGCGTCTCTTCCGTGCTTGGCGTAGCAGTGACCACCGTTGGTCAGGTACGAGACGTTCTTGTGATCGTCCAGGGCCTCACGCAGCACGCGCTCGGCCGCCGTCGGGTCACCCGTACCCGCATACATCTCCGTGCGGTGGCAGGTGGAGAGCACCGCCAGCTCTTCGACGGGCCCGGCCGCCTTCTGGAACCGCTCCAGAAAGCGCAACACATCGTCCCCCTCCATCGAGAGCGCGTCGCGGATCGCCGCTGGCGCGCTGTCGTGGTTCACTCCGACGAGGACGAGTTCCATGCGTCAGCCGAAGGAGTGGAACGAGTCCACGAAAAGGGTGACCGCCATCGACGACAGGATCATCAGGACAAAGGCGATGACAGAGATGACGGCGAGCTGGCGGTTGGGCCACTTGAACGCAAAGCGTCCGGCGAGACAGATGGCGTACAGCGTCCAGATGACGAGGGTGCTGAGGAACTTGGGATCGGAGAGGAAGCTCCCCGCCAGCTGACCGCTCGACTCGAGCCCGCTCACCCACGCCACTCCGACGATGATGGCGAGCGTCAGGTTCACCCACCCGAATGCCAGCGCGCTCATGCTCAGCTTGGAGAGAACGTCCAGACTTGGAAGACGCCGAAACACCAGACCGACGTTGCTGCCCTTGAGGCTGCGGTACAGCAGGATGTAGAGCACGCCGTACACCGCAGCGATGGCAAACGCGGCATACCCGATCAGCGCTGCGGTCACGTGCACACCGAACCACGACGAGCGCAGGATCTCGCTGACCTCGCGCGTCGGGCTCAGGAAAGCGCTGGCCAGCACCTGGAACAGGAACGCCGGAGCCAGCAGGAAGACGCCCGTGGCCTTGTTACCGAGCCGCCACTCGAGCACGAGGTACACCGCCGTCAGGGCGAAGGCGATGAACGTGAAAGCCTCCCACACGCTCGCCACCGGCACGTGCTCGAACGTGGCAGTGAGCAGCAGGAGGTAGACCGCGTGAAGCCCGGCCACGGCGCGCGCGAGCCGCGGCGCCGAGCGCACGCTCCACCTGGGCTCCTGGATGTAGAGAACGAGGTAGTCCAGCACGGCCAGCAGGTAGCCGAGTGGAAGCAGGATGTTGAGCAGCTCGAGCACCACCATCATTCCGCACGACCCTCCCAAAGCCCCCGTTTTTTGGCGGCTGAACCGGGTCCGGCCCGCTGCCAAAACGAGCGCTAATAAAGCTAGGAAACGACTTGCAATTGAGGTATTCGGAGTTGTACGGAGTGGGCCTCTCCGGGATACTACGGATGTCGGGATTTCATCGGTCTGGTGGGAGGCAACCCTGAGGCCTGCCGGGCTGTCTAAGCCTCATGACCCCAATGGAGGTGCCGGTGCGGTACGGAATGACGATAATCTGCGCGATCGCGGCCACTGCCTGTGCCGGAGAGGGCGCATCCGGTGGCGCGGCCTCTTGGCGGGCGGTGGCGGACACGGTGGCCGACACGATCACGGTGCGTACCGTTTCCGGCAGCGTGTGGGGCGACACGGCCACGCTCGTGGAGGAAGTGCGCATCGGCACCATGGAGGGCGCCGACGAGTACATCATCGGCGATGCGCGCTCGATTGCCGTCGGCAACGAGGGAAGGATCTACCTGCTCGACCGCCAGGTGCCGGTCGTGCGTGCCTACTCCGCCGACGGGACCTACCTGTTCGACGCGGGCCGCGAGGGCGGAGGCCCCGGCGAGTACGAGAGGCCGGACGGGATGAATACGCTACCGGACGGGCGCGTAGTGGTGCGCGACCCGGGGGCTTCCCGCGTCGTCGTGTTCAGCGCAGACGGGGAGTTCCTGGAGCAATGGAGCCGCACCAAGGGCGGGGGCTTCAACACGAGCCGCCGCTTCTACGCCGATACGGCGGGCTACAGCTACTGGATGATTCTGCTCGAGGCCGGCCTGCCGCCGTGGGAGTGGAGCTACGGCCTGATGCCCATCAGCCCCACCGGCGAGCAGCAGGACACCCTAGTCGCTCCCACGTGGGACTTCGACCCGGCGCAGGTGACCGCGAGCCGCGAGGGCAGCTCCAGCTCTCGCTCGGTGCCGTTCACTCCGGGCGTCGAGTGGACCTTCAGCCCGCTGGGCTACTTCGTGGGCGGGCTCAGCACGGACTACCGGATAGACCTGTTCCACCGCGACGGCACCGTGCTGCGCATCGAGCGCGAGTGGACGCCGGTGCCGGTCCAGGACGCGGAAGCCGAGGAGCGCCGCATCAACATCCGGCAGGGAATGCAGCGCCAGTACGGGTCGTGGCGCTGGAACGGGCCCGAAATACCTGACACGAAGCCGCCGTTCAACGACCTGTGGGTGGACTACGACGGGCGCATCTGGGTGCAGGTGCCGACCGAGGCACGTCCCACGATGACCGAGGCGGAGGCGCTGGAGGAGGAGCGGCGCACCGAGCGACGACCGCTGAGACTCATGGAGCGGCCCGCCTACGACGTGTTCGCCAGCGACGGGACCTATCTCGGGCACGTGATAACGCCTGCCGAGTTCCAGGACTCGCCCGACCCGCTCGCGCGGGGTGACACCGTGTGGGCGGTGGTGCGGGACGATCTGGACGTGCCTTCGATAGTGCGGTTCAGGATGGTGCGCTAGGGGGCGTCTCGCACGAACGCGAGCATCGCGAACGCGTCCAGCTCGCTGCCGACGTCGCGGTCTTCCTTGGTCAGCTCGATGCGGACCCAGTAGTCACCGCCTTCGGCGCCAGCGGAGCCTTCGCCACTGAACCCGGGCGACGTCGCGCTCGGACCGAGCGTGAGGCTGCGCATATCGTCTCCCAGCTCATAGCCGCTCCCGAACGTCAGCTCCCACTCACGCCGCGCACCGTCACAGTCCAGGTCGTATCCGCTCAGCGTCATCGTGAAGCGCTGAGCGATCGTGTCCAGCCCCAGCGCGCTCTTCTGCAGGGTGTAGGCCTCCCTCGTGTGGGAGTCGCGGCTGTCTCCGGGCGAACACGCGGCCACCACTATCGCCTGCCACTCGCCCGATTCGTCCGAAGCCCGCTCGAGCGGGTATATGCCGCCGATTACCGGAGTGACCGGATCCGGAGGCGCGGTGCCGTCGCTGCAGCACAGCGCGGCAGCAGCCACGAGGGTGGCGATCAGAGTTGCATGAGTGATGCTGACTATCCGGGACACCGCTCGTCCCCGAGAGGGTTCCTTACTTCCGGTACATCCAGGGCACCTGGGATATGACCAGCGTGACGGCGCTGCCTGTTACGCCGCCCGTCGTCTCCCCGCCGTCCTCGCCGATAAGCGTGATCTCGGTGCCCACGGCATCCCACTCACCTTCATCGGTCGCGAGCTCGGTGCTGGTGGACCCGTTGTTGGTGATGAGGAGCTCGGTCGTCAGGGTGAACGCACCGTCTGCTGCGAGAACGAGTACACCGCTGGTTGCCTCCAGCTTGTTGCTTCCGAGCTCCGCGAGCGTGACGGGAAGGGTCTCGGCATTGATGCTCTGCAGCGCATAGGTGCCGGGCAGGGTTTCGGGGCCGGAGGAGTCCTTGCATGCCGTAGCGAGAACCGCGGCAGTGCCGGTTGCAAGGAGGGGGAGGAGGAGACGCTTCAGGGCCGGCCTCCACGGGATTTGGACGGTCAGGGATAAGCTGCCCCTGGGCCGCCGTTTGGCAAGCCGCCGGGCTCAGGTGGCCGGGCGCCGCCCCTCGGCCACGTCGGTCACGAATGTGCTGCGATGGCAGGGAGCGCAGCGAATCTCCCAGATTGTCCGGGCCGAGCGGCCTGCCGGCTGCCCCACCGCGAGCTCGGCACCGCAGCGGGGGCACACCAACGGCTCGTCCGCCGTCAGCGCGACTCGTCTGATCTCGTCGCCCTCCGCCCTGGAGAACGTGACTGGAGTGTCGGGCATACTAGAAGATCTCCTGTATGCGGCGGCAGGGCCAGCTATCCGCCCTTCTTCGGGCGCCGTTCCTTGGCCAGTTTCGTCACGTAGCCGTTGCGGCGGCAGGCCTCGCAGCGGACCTCCCAAACCGGGTGGAGGGTATCGCGGGCACGTTCCTCGCCCACCTCGAGATCGCCCCCGCAGCGAGGGCACAGGAGCGGCCCGTCCGGCGTGGCGGCCACCCTCCGGATCTCTGCGGTCTCGGTCGCGGAGAACGTGACTGGGGTCTCGCGGCCACGTGCTTGCATGATCCCTCCCGCGCTAGCTTCCTGCCCGCTCTCTCAACTCCTCGAACCAGTTTAGCACCACGACCAGGTCGGTGGGCTCGTCCGAGCCTTTGACCAGCAGGAACTGGCCGGTCACGGGGTGGATGTCGTAGTTCGTGTGATCCGGGTTCTTCTCGTATGAGTCCGGGAACAGCTGGCGCCTCGCGCCCACCGAGAATGCCGGTCTAGTCTGGATGTCGGCGGCCATGAAGTACGTGCCGCTGCGGTAGTAGAGCTCGCGCCCGTCGGTGGACCATGCCGGCTCCTGCCCCCCGTCTATCGACACCTGCCGCTTGCCGCCCGGACCGGGCACGGGGCGCACGTACACCTCGTCCTGGCCCGACTCGTCCGATACATATGCCAGCCAGCGGCCGTCGGGTGACGGCGCGATGCCGCGTTCGTTGAACTCGGTCACGAGGAACGGGCGTACCGAGTCTCCCGCCCCCAATGGGGCTATCCATATGTCCCGCCCGGTCGTGCCGGAGCTCGTCTGCCGGATCACCATCGGCCCACCGCCCCGCATCACGGAGACCTCCCACTGCTCGCCCGGCCCTTCGTGCAGCAGCTCTGCGACGCCGCTTCCGTCGGCCGGCTTGTGGAAGAACTCCCTGCCCGACGCGCCCTCGCGTGAGGAGGAGAACGCGAAGCTCTCTCCGTCGGGCATCCAGCTCGGATAGCGGTTGTTGCCCTCGAACGTGAGCCGGGTCATGGTGGCCTGCTCCAGATCGTAGACCCAGATGTCCTGGTTGCCACCCTCCTGCAGCTCGACAATGACACGGCCGCCATCCGGCGACACCCGCGGGGCACGTGGGAAGCGCAGGTCCTCCGCCACCGTCCCCCCGACTCCCTGATGGTCCACCAGAGTAAGCGACATGTCGGGGGTCTGCCCCGACAGGTACACCAGCGATCCGTTGCGTGAGATATCGAACTCCGGTGCCAGTGTGGTTCGCGCGAGCATCCCCTCGAGCAGCGAAACCGGCGCGCCGGTCGCCTCGAGGCGGTCGGGATCGAACGGCAGCGCGATCAAGGCACCGTCCCACGTCACGTACACGAGATGCCCGGTCTCGGCGTAGCGCGGGCCGAAGCCGCGCACCGCCAGATTCGTGATCTCGCCGGTCTCGAAAGAGAACACCGAGAGCGCGGCGTCCTCCTGGGTTCCGCCGAATGCCGTGAACACCACCGCCTTGCCGTTGGGGAGCACCACGGGCCAGCGGTGGCTCGTCTCGCCCGTAGCCGTGTCGGGGGCCGTGAGCTGGGTGGGCTCCCCCCCCGCTGCGGAGACCAGGTACAGTCCGCCTCCGGTTTGCGGTGCGTACACGATCATGTCGTCAGGGCCCCAGTTACCGCCCCGCATGGAGCCCGCCCCGTCCACAACAGTGAGTGGAGGTCCACCGCTCAAAGCGACCTTCTTGATGCTGCTCTCAGAATAGAAGGCCACCCACTCTCCATCAGGCGAGAAGAACGGTGCTCGGGCGCCTTCCGTACCGGGCAGAGGCCTGGCGCGGAGCTGGCCCAGCTCACGCACGTACAGCTGCTGGTCGGAGCTCGTGTACACGAACGACGAGCCGTCCGGATGGATCGCTACGCTGCTGCCGTTGTGGTTCGTAGTCACCGGTTGATCGCTCGCCGTTGCGACCGCGAACCGCGCCAGCATCGGGGCCGGGGAGGGCCGCAGCCAGCCCCACAGGGCAGCTGCGATCGCCACGATGGCGACGGCCGCTACTGCGCCGACCTGCCTCGTGCTGAATGCGCGGGCCGGCGGTGCCGCCGCTACGTCCGCGGCAGTCACGGCGATGGAGGCCAGCGCGCCCGGCGAGACCAGCGCCTCCGCGAAGCTGGCCGCGGAGGTGAACCGATCCGCCGGCAGCTTGTTGAGCGCCTTCTGGATCGCGGCGGCCGTGTGGGGCGGCACCGTGTCGCGGTGCGTCGTGACCGGCGGCGCCTTCTCCGTTATCACCTTGGCCACGATCGCCTGCGCCGTGCTTCCCGTGTAGGGCGGATCGCCGCTGAGCATCTCGTACAGCATCGCGGCGAGCGAGTAGATGTCGCTGCGCGCGTCCAGCTCCCGGTCGCCCATCGCCTGCTCGGGGCTCATGTAGTGCGGTGTCCCGATCGAGAGCCCCGTCTCCGTGAGCCGCGAGCCGCCCGCCTCGCTAACTGCCAGCGCGATGCCGAAGTCGGCGACCTGCGCCTGCCCGTCGTGCAGCAGAATGTTCTCGGGCTTGATGTCGCGGTGGATCACGTCGTGGCGGTGCGCGTAGTCGAGCGCGCCCGCGACGGAGCGCGTGATCTCGACTGCGTCCTCGATGCCGAGCTGCTTCTCCCGGTTCATCTTGTCGCGCAGCGTCTCGCCCTCCACGAACGGCATCACGTAGTAGAGGAACGTGTCCGCCTCGCCCGAGTCGTGCAGCGGCAGGATGTGCGGGTGCTGCAGGTTGGCGGTGACCTCGATCTCCTTGAGGAACCGCTCGGCGCCGATCAACGCGGCCAGCTCGGGCTTCAGCACTTTGAGCGCGACCTTGCGGTTGTGCTTCACGTCGTGCGCCAGGTACACGGTGGCCATCCCGCCCTCGCCGAGCTCGCGCTCGATCACGTAGCGGTCGGCCAGGGCGGTCTTCAACTGCTCGGTTACTTCAGGCATGGGCGCTCACCACTGTAGTGCGCTGCTGTTCATCGCTACGCTGCCGTTCGTCGTTACGCTGCCGCTCATCGTGCGGTAGCCATCTGCTCCAGGATCGCCGGCCAGTCGAGGATCCAGTTGATCCTGCTCGTTTCCTCGGCATCATCAAACACGATCAGCAGGAGCTTGCCGCTCACCGGGTCCACATCATAATTGGCGTTGCCGAAGTTGAAGTCGATCGACCCCCGCGCCGCGACTCCCCGTGACAGGACGCGCACGCGATCGCCGACGTCCAGATCGGCCAGGTTCACGTGCCCGTTACCGCCCCCGGCGCCCGGCGAGTAGTAGAGTCGCCGGCCGTCCGGACTCCAGCGCGGGGCCATCCCGCCGCCCGTGGAGATCTGCACCCGTCCCGCCTGTCCGGACAGTGCCTCCACGTAGACCTCGAACTGCCCCGACCGCTCCGATGCGTACGCCAGCCAGCGCCCGTCGGGAGAGACCCGGCCGTGCGTCTCACGGAACTCGGTCGAGACTATCCATCGGACCGTGGAATCACCCAGCGTGAAGATGCCGATGTCGGACCGCAGACCCTCCCGGCCCCAGCCCTGCACCAACAACTGGCTTCCGTCGGGGAGGAAGCCTAGCGGCGCGATGGCGTCATCTGTGGCCATGAGCAGCTCGGCATCTCCGCTCCCGTCGGCCGCCCGCCAGTAGATCGCCGCCGGAACCGAATCGTTGGCACCAGTGGCAACCGCGTAGGCGATCCGGCTCCCGTCGGGCGTCCAGGCCGGCATGAAGGTGCGGCCTTCCGTCGTGAACCTGGTGAGTGTCCCCTGGTCGCGGTCCAGCAGCCACACGTCCACGTCGTCCCCCTCGTTCGTGATGCGCAGGACGACGCGCCGACCGTCCGGTGAGATGGCTGGATCCTCCAGGTTTGCCTGCCGCGGGAGCGAGACGTCGTCGCGCGAACGCCCGTCCGCCAGCACCAGCGACTCGGAGCCACCTCGATCGCCTGGCACGTATATCAGGTCTCCCGACGCGGAGACCGCGAACTCCCCAGTACCGTCGCCGTAAACCCGCACGCCGTCCAGCAGCGCCACCGCGGGTCCCGTGGGGGTGCCGCGGCCTGGGTCGAACGGCTGCACCAGCAGCGATCCGTCAGCCCCGGTGAACACCAGGCGGTTGGGCGGAGCGAACCGGGCCATGGTGCCCGGCGTCTGGAGCGTGTCCACCGTGCCGGTCTCGAGGTCCAGCACACCGATGCGCATGTCCTCCAGGGGTCCCGGATCGTCGAGGCCGAACAGCACGCGGCGGTTGCCGGGCAGGTAGGACGGGTTGCGGTGGAAGTCCGTCGTCCCTCCGTCGGTGACGCGTCGCGGCGTGCCTCCGCTCGCCGCCACCAGGTAGAGCCGGTCGTCGTCGTCGTGGGCGAACACGATGGAATCGTTCGAACCCCACGATGCGCCGCGTGCCTCGTCACCGATCTCGGCGATCGTGATGGGCGGTCCGCCTGCGAGTGAAATCTTCCGCAGCCGTCCGTCCGTTTCGAAGCCGAGCCACCGGCCGTCGGGCGAGAAGAAGGGACTCGACGCACCCTCCGTCCCGGGCAGCGGCCGCATCTCGTGCCCGTCGAGCGATCGCAGGGCGAGCATCGCTTCACCGTCCTCGCTGCGCCGCTGGGTGACGATCGAGCGGCCGTCGGGTGAGACAGCCAGGGATGCCCCGCAGCAGCGCCCGCCGAGCAGGCTGTCCACGACCGAGAACCGCACTACCCGGGATTCCGGAGCCGGAACGGTGCCGCGACCAGCCGCGAACGCGGCTGCAATGGCGAGCACTCCCACCGCCCCAGCGGCTATCAACACACGGCGAGACAGTTTCTGCGCCGGCGCTTCGGGTGCAGCGCCCGCCTGCGTGTGGCTCGGCGTCACGTATCCCGGTGTGACCAGTGCCTCGGCAAAGCTCGCGGCCGAGCCGAACCGGTCCGCCGGCAGCTTGTTGAGCGCCTTGTGCACGGCGTCTGCCACGTGCGGCGGCACGGTGCGCCGCTGCAGGTGGATCTGACGCGGCTCCTCGGTGATCACCCGCGCCACGATGGCCTGTGCAGTGCTCCCCGTGTAGGGCGGCTCTCCCGTAAGCACCTCGTACAGCACCGCCGCCAGCGAGTACACGTCCGAGCGCGCGTCGAGCTCGCGGTCGCCCATGGCCTGCTCGGGGCTCATGTAGTGCGGCGTGCCGATGCTGAGCCCCGTTTCCGTGAGCCGGTTCCCCCCGGCATGGCTCACCGCGAGCGCGATGCCGAAGTCCGCGATCAGCGGCTCCCCGTCCCGCAGCAGGATGTTCTCCGGCTTGATGTCCCGGTGCACCACTCCCTGCTTGTGCGCGTGCTCGAGCGCCGCCGCCACCGCCCCGGCGAGCCCCACTGCCTCGTCCACCGCGAGCTGCTTCTCCTTGTCGATCTTGGCGCGCAGCGTCTCCCCTTCCACGTAGGGCATCACGTAGTAGAGGAACGTGTCGGCTTCACCCGAGTCGTAGAGCGGCAGGATGTGGCTGTGCTGCAGGTTGGCGGTGACCTTGATCTCCTGGAGAAACCGGTCGCCGCCGATGACGGCTGCCAGCTCGGGGCGCAGCACCTTGAGCGCCACCTTGCGCTCGTGCTTCACGTCGTGGGCCAGGTACACCGTGGCCATACCGCCCGCCCCGAGCTCGCGCTCGATCACGTAGCGGTCGGCAAGGGCGGTCTTGAGTTGCTCTGTTACTTCAGGCATGGGCGCCCCACTCCTGCATCACTAGTTACCGGTTCGCTGCCGCAGCGCCTCGTCCCAGTTCTCCACCAGCACGACCTCGGGCCGGGCCGCCGCGACGCTCAAGCTCTCGACCGCCCGTACCATCAGGAAGCGGCTGTCGTCCAGCCCCACCTCGTATAGAGCGTACTGCTCGTCCTGTCTGAACAGCACACGCGGCGGCAGGGCAAACAGAGCTCGGCGATCACCGACCGACAGGGTCGTCCCGGGCCGAATCAAGGCAGACACCATCTCGACGTCTGCATTGACATAGAAGAGCTCACGCCCGCTGTGCGACCAGCGGGGCATTACTCCACCGCCGGTCGAGATCTGCCATTTGCCGTCGTTGACGTTCGGGAACGGGCGCACGTAGATCTCGTTGCGGCCGGTCTCGTCAGATTCGTACGCGAGCCAAATGCCGTTCGGCGAGAGCGCGATCGCCTTCTCGTCGAACTCGGTCACGAGCAACGCATCGGGCACACTGTCTTGACCCGGACGGATGGACCAAACGTCACGTCCGCCCGCGACGGTGGACAATCCGCCGGTGCGGGCAACGATCCACTCTCCGTCGGGCGTGTACTGGGCTTCCCAGAACGGCCGCTGTGCGTGGTGCAGTAGCAGCTCGGCGCCGCCCGTCCCGGTGGCCATGCTCTCGTACACCGAGGACGCGCGCCCGCCCCGATCCGACAGGAACGTCACCGCACGGCCATCCGGCCTCCACCGTGGGCGCACGTCCTGGCCGGGATCGAACGTCAGCCGGGAGGCGGGACCGCGCGGCAGCTGCTTGATCCAGATGTCGATGTTGTCGTCCTCGAGCGCCGTGACCGCCACCTGATTGCCGTCGGGTGAGAGCGCGATGCCGCGGTTGTTGGTGCCGGGATCGAACGTCCAGTCCGCGTCCAGCACGTTCACTTCGCCATCGCGCGCGACCCAGACGAGCTCGTAGACTCCCGGCGCCCCACGGCCCGAGCCGTAAACCAGCCTGCCGGACTGCGACACCGCGAAGTAGTTCCATCCGCCCGCCGCCTGCCGCAGTTCGTCCCCAATTGGGACGGGGGGACCCTTCAGTTCCGGAGACCCCGGGTCGAGCGGAGCCGCCATGAGCGTCCCGCCTTCAGGAGTCGCGAACAGCAGATGGCCCGAGGCATAACGCGGATACTGCCCCGGTGTCAGCTCGGTGATCTCAGCGGTTTCGACGTCCAGCGCCATGATCCACGCGCCGCCCTCTGCTTTGGTGCCTTCGAACACGACGGCCTTCCCGCCCGGCAGCGGCTCGACGTAAACCGAAACCTGGGTCCCGTTCCAGGCAGACGCCTCTGCGATCAGCTCCACCTCACCCCCTGCCGCCGGCACCCGACCGATGCCCGCGGCTGCACTCGCGTCACCGTAGTCGAAGTAGAGCCACTGCCCCTCGTGGTCCCAGCGCACGCAGCAGCGCACCCGACCCGGGGCGACGGTGCGTGACACGCCGCCCCCCAGGGGCACTACGCGAATGGCACCGCTGCGAACGAAGGCCACTTCCTGCCCGTCGGGTGAGATGGCCGGTCCGATGACGTTCACGGTCTCCCTGATCGGTGTTGCGCTCAATGCCTCCCAGCGCCGCACCCACAACTGCGACCGTCCTCCCTCGGCCGGGCCCTCGTACACCATGAAAGAGCCGTCATGTGACACGTCGAAGGTGCCGGACCCCGAGAAGTCCTGCTCCGGGGGGTGGAACACCGAGATCCGGGTGATCTCCCTGGGGGGCGTGGGTCGCAGCAGCGCCCAGCCGGCGAGGGCTATTGCGACCGCCGCCACCCCAGCTGCTGCCGGGCCGAGACGAGCCCAGCGGCCTCCTCGGGACGGTAGCGCCTTCGGCACCGCTGTCGTCGCCGCCCCGGTGGACAGCGTGAACGCGGGGTTGGTGAGAGCCGCCGCGAAACTGGCGGCGGTGTCGAACCGATCCGCAGGCAACTTCTCGAGCGACTTCGAGACCGCGGCCGCCACGTTCGGAGGAACCGACTTGCGCACGCTCGTGACCGGCTGCGCCTCCTCCGTCACGATCTTCATTATGATCTGCTGCGCCGAGGAGCCCACGTGTGGCGGGCTTCCCGTCAACATCTCGTACATCATGCTGCCGAGCGAGTAGATGTCCGACCGATTCGTTACGTCCTTCTCGGCCGTCGCCTGCTCCGGACTCATGTAGTGCGGCGTAGGCGGCACTCACCGCCAGCGCGATCCCGAAATCCGCCACCATCGGCCGGCCGTCGTGCAGCAGGATGTTCTCCGGCTTGATGTCGCGATGGATTACCTGGTTGCGGTGCGCATAATCCAGCGCGTCAGCAAGCTCGGTGGTTATCCGCACCGCCTCGTCTATGCCGAGTTGTGTCTCACGACTCAGCTTGTCCCGCAGCGTCTCACCGTCGATGAACGGCATGACGTAGTAGAGGAATCCGTCCGCCTCGCCGGAGTCGAACAGGGGAAGGATGTGCGGGTGCTGGAGATTCGCGGTGGTCTTGATTTCCTGCACGAAGCGCTCGGCTCCGAGCACCGCGGCAAGCTCGGGCCGCAGCACCTTCACGGCCACCTTGCGGTCGTGCTTGAGATCCCGCGCCAGATAGACCGTCGCCATGCCGCCCTCGCCAATGTGGCGCTCGATCTGGTAGCGGCCGGCGACAGCGGCGGTCAGACGCTCGGTGATCTCGGGCATGATCTGCCTACTCCCCGCCCTGGGCGGCCATGCGCCGCTCCAGTTCCTGAAACCAGTTGAGCACGACGACCATTCGATTGGACAGGCCGCCGGTCTTGATCATCACGAAGTGCTCGCCGTCCGGGTGCACGTCGTACTGCGCCCACCGCATCTTGCGGTGATACGGTCCCGTGAAGAGCTCCTCCCGCGGCCCCACATGAAACGTCTCGCCGGCATCGATCGGTGCCACCATCAGCGCCGGGCCGCTGCGATAGAACAACTCACGCCCGTCCCTGGACCACACCGGCTCCGTGCCGCCGTCGGTAGATACCTGCCAGCGCGCTCCGCCCTGCGGGAAGGCCCGCACGTACACCTCGGCCCGGCTAGTCTCGTCCGACACGTATGCCATCCAGCGGCCGTCCGGCGAGAGCACAGGGCTGACCTCGTTGAGCGGAGTCACCAGGATCGGCTGTGGAACCCGCTCGCCGTCCATCGGGACGGCATAGATGTCGAACCCGCTGGATGGGGAGGTCTCTCTGTAGATCAGCAGCTTCCCATCCGGAGAGAACGCACCCGGGAACCTGAAGTTGTCGCCCGGGAGCAATCGCTCAGCGGCACCGCTCCCGTCGCTCGGCTTCCAGAACAGGCCGGCCACTCCCTCACTGCGGGACGTGTAGGCTATGCGGCGTCCGTCCGGAGTCCACACGGGGTAGAAGTTCTCGCTCTCGAACGTGAGTCGGGAAAGTGTGCCCGTCTCAGATTCGTGAATCCAGATGTCGCCCTCGTCGGTCTCGGTCACGTGGATCGCCAGTCGCTTGCCGTCCGGTGAAAGGCGAAGATCCTCGTACTGGCGCGCATCGGTGAGCAGCGGAGTCTCCCTGCCTTCGCGGTCCACCAGCACGACCGTGCGGCCGGCACCCGCGCCCGACAGGTAGCTCAGCACGCCGTTGCGTGACACGGAAAGGTGGGTCGCATTGGCCGACGTGGCCGCGACGTCGTCCAGCACCGGGAGCAGTGGGCCGGTGAGCTCGAGTCGCTCGGCGTCGAACGGCGCGGCGACCACCGACCCGTCGCGCATCCGCACCAGCAGGTGCCCTGAGGCCATGTATCGCGCGAAGCTCGCATCGTCCACCAGCGGCTTCACCTCGCCCGTCTCGAGGTTGACCGCCGCGACGCTGCTCACGTTGAAGCCGGCGGCCTCCGGCCCTCGGAACGCAAACACGGACACCAGCAGGTCCTTCTCGCCGGGTAGAAGCTCGGGCCACCAGTGCAGCTTGGTGGTGTCGGGGAGAACGATCGGCACCGGCTGGCCCCCGGCAGCGGCCACCTTGGAGAGGCCTTCCCCGATCTCGTGCGCGAAGTAGATAGTGTCGTTGGTGGACCACGCTGCCCCCGCCATGAGCGTGCCCTGGCCGAGCTCCGTCACGGTGAGGGCCGGCCCGCCCAGCAGATCCACCTTCTTGATCCTGTCCGCCGCCACGAAGCCCACCCAGCGGCCGTCGGGAGAAAAGAACGGGTTGTACGCGCCCTCGGTATTGGGAATGGGCGTCACTGACAGATCATCGAAGCGCCGCAGGTAGAGCTGTCGCTCCACCGGGCTCACGCCGGAGTAGACCAGACTGTGTCCGTCGGGCGACACGGCAATGGCGGGTGAGAACGCGTTCTCGAACAGGTCCTGTTCCGGCGGCAGTGGCACGGTGAAGCGGATCAGCTCGCCCTCGGGCACCGATGCGGGTCTGAGCCAGCCCCACACGGCCGTGGCCGCGAGCAGCACGACCACACCGGGCACCACGAGTTTGCTCCACCGCTTCGACGGGGGCCCGGCAGCCGCAGCCGCGCCCACTACCGTCTCCGCTCCAGTGCTCCAGCCCGGCCGCGCCAGTGCGTCGGCGAAGCTCGCCGCGGTCAGAAAGCGGTCTGCCGGGAGCTTCTGGAGCGCCTTGTCTATGCTGGCCGCCACGTTCGGGGGGGTGGTAGGACGCGCGGCCGTTACCGGCGCGGCCTTCTCCGTGATCACCTTGGCCACGATGGCCTGCGCCGTGCTCCCCGTATACGGCGGATCGCCCGTGAGCATCTCGTACATCATGGCGCCCAGCGAGTACACATCGCTGCGTGCGTCCATCTCCCGGTCGCCCATGGCCTGCTCGGGGCTCATGTAGTGCGGCGTACCGATGGAGAGTCCCGTCTCGGTGAGGCGCTCGCCCCCGGCGTGGCTCACGGCCAGCGCGATGCCGAAGTCGGCTATCAGCGGCTGGCCGTCGTGCATCAGGATGTTCTCGGGCTTGATGTCGCGGTGGATCACGTCGTGGCGGTGTGCGTAGTCCAGTGCAGCGGCCACCGAGCGGGTGGTCTCCACGGCGTCCTCGATCGAGAGCTGCTTCTCGCGATCCATCTTGTCGCGCAGCGTCTCGCCCTCCACGTAGGGCATC
>JBDHIS010000065.1:0-5976 GCA_039587315.1 Gemmatimonadota bacterium
CAGCCGGTCAACGTGCTGACGAACGCCGACTTTGGTAACATCAAGGGCTTCGAAGTCAGCATGCTGCAGCGGATCGGGAACTGGTTCAACGGCCAGATCAACTACACGTTCCAGACCGCCAAGGGAACCGGCTCCAACCCGTTCAGCTACCTGAACACGCAGTCCCGTCAGCTCTCGCAGGTGACCGGTGAGCGGCTGCCGCCGCCGCAGGCGATCCTGCGTACGGACGACGACCGGACCCACAACATCTCGGGTTCGCTGGCGTTCAACTGGGGTTCGCTGGCGTTCAACTGGCCGGACGACTTCAGCCGCGGCACCTGGTACGGTTCGGTGCTGAAGAACGCCGGCCTGTTCGCTCGGTTCCGTTTGGTGAGCGGCCTGCCGTACACGCAGCTGACGAACGTTGGTAACGGGCAGACGTCGTTCGGCGGCACGGGCTTCGGCCTGGTCGCGGAGCGCGAGGACGATCAGCTCAACGCTTCCTCGCTGCCCTGGCAGTACATCTTCGACCTTCGTGTGACGAAGGGTCTCAGGCTCGGACCGACGGACTGGACGCTGTACGCGGACTTCCGCAACCTGCTGAACATCACGAACGTGGTTGGTGTGTTCGCCGAGACCGGAGACGTGACGAACGAGCCTCGAGGCGATCGACGTGCGTGACTGCAGCCTGATCGCCGGGCCGTGGAGTGGTTCGGGTGGCGCAGCTGACTGTCTCCTGGTGCAGCAGGCCGAGGCTCGCTTCGGCGACGGCAACGGTCTGTATGACCTCGACGAGCTGGAGAACGCGCTCGCGCAGTGGTACCAGATCAACAACGGCGTGCAGACCTTCTACGGTCAGCCGACGAGCATTCGTTTGGGCATCGAGCTGGCGTTCTAGACAATTGGAGACGATGGGAGCGGCGTCCGGCTGAGAGCCGGGCGCCGCGCTCCCTTAGCCGAAGTCGCGAGGGCGCCCTGCGGGGCGCCCTTCTGCTTTCCTTGAGCCCCGGTTGCGAGCGGCGGACGTGCGGGATAGTCTTTTCTGGTAGTGCCGATACCGTCGAATTCAGGTTCAGGAGGATAGATATGCTGAAGCGGAAGTATGGAGCGCTTGCCGTCATGCTGCTCTTCGTCGGATGCAGCAGCAGTGGAGGAGGATCGTCCCAGGCTGCTGACGCGGCCACCGACAGCGAGGCGGCCCGGCCATCGTCCGAGCAGGTAGCGTCGCATCAGTCCATGGGTGAGAAGGACCCCGCGTCCTGCGAAGGCGCATGGGGCATCTACGTCGTGAACATGTCGAACTTCAGGGTAGGCGTGCACTGGTCCGAGACGATGGCGGACCGGGCCAAGAATCTGGGCTCGATCGCTCCGAAGGACAGTGGCATCGGTTACTTCTACTCGTCCCGCACGAGCCTGCCGCAGGTCTGGCTCACGTATCAGGGAAGCAGGATGTTCGTAGACGGGAACGAGGATCTTTCGGATTACCGGATACGCGCCATTCTGGGCTGCAACTACGAAGGCAGGAAAGAGGAGTAGCGGGACGCAATCCGCTTCTTGCTGCTCTCGACACGGGCCGCGCGCAGTCACGTGCGGCCCGTGGTGTATCGTGCCGTGCGCCGGCCAACAGCGCGAACCCGGGATAGCAGTAGCGCCTGCCAGCGGCACTGCCTACCCTTATAGGTTGCTCACCTCCCGGAGCGCCCTGGATTGGCTGATCAACTCGAACACCTGAAGACTGCGCTGGCCGACCGCTACGCTATCGAGCGCGAGCTCGGCAGCGGTGGCATGGCCGTCGTCTATCTGGCCCAGGACCTGAAGCACAGGCGGAAGGTGGCGGTCAAGGTGCTGCGCCCCGAGATCGCCGACCTGATTGGGCCGGACCGCTTCCTGCGCGAGATCGAGATCGCCGCCAGCCTGCAGCACCCCCACATCCTGCCCCTGTTCGACTCCGGCTCGGCCGGAAGCGTCCTCTACTACGTGATGCCGTACGTGGAGGGGGAGTCGCTCGAGGACCGCCTTGCACGGGAGGGCTCGCTCCCGGCAGACCAGGCGCTCCGCATCGCGTCCGAGGTTGCCAGCGCCCTCGACTACGCTCACCGGCAAGGGATCGTTCACCGGGACATCAAGCCGGCGAACATCATGGTCTCGACCACGGGCGGGCACGCGATGGTGGCCGACTTCGGGATCGCCCGCGCGGTCAGTGCGGCGGGCACGCCGGGCATTACCCGCACCGGCATCGTCGTCGGTACGCCGGGCTACATGCCGCCGGAGCAGATAGCCGGCATGGACGTGTCCCCCGCCACCGACGTCTACGCCGCCGCGATGGTGCTGTACCAGTCGCTCACCGGCCGGCAGTGGCCCATGCTCCGGACAACGCAGGAAGCCGACTGGTCGGAGGTTCCCCGAGCGGTCCGGCCCGCTCTGGAGCGGGCGCTCGCCTGGGATTCGAATGCGCGCTGGCCGGACGGTGCGGCACTGCGCAGAGAGCTCATGGGAGTGCAGTCTGCGCCGGGGCTCGGGCGGCGCGGTGTCATGTGGGTGATTGCCGCTGCGCTCGCCGTCGTCGTTGGTGTCGCGGGGGTGCTGGGCGGCTCTCGCTTCCTGCCGGGAGGCGACGCGCCCGTGGTGGCGACACGCATAGCCGTGCTTCCGTTCTCCGTGCGAGGCAGCGAGACGTTCGAGTACCTGGGAGCGGGCGTCGTGGACCTGCTGAGCGTAAAGCTCGATGGCGCCGGCACCCTGCGCAGCGTCGACCCGCGTGCGGTGCTCGGCGTGGTGGAGCGGCGCGGGGGCGAGCCCCCCGATCCGGCGGATGGACTGGCCATTGCGGGAGGGTTCGGAGCCGGCCTCTACGTGTTGGGCAACATCGTGGAGCTGGGGGGACGCCTCAGGTTCGACGCATCGCTCTACGACCGCTCTCAGGGCCTCGAACCCGTAGCGCATGCCTCGGCCGAGGGCGAGCCGTACGAGGTGCTGGATCTGTTGGACGAGATTGCCAGCGAGCTCCTCGCCGGCCAGAGCGGCCTGGATGGATCGAGGATAACGCAGATCGCGTTGGTCACCACAGATTCGCTGCCGGCGCTCAAGTCGTACCTGCGGGGCATCCGGGAACTGCGGGCGGCCAGGTTTCCAGAGGCAGGGGCAGCGTTCCAGGAGGCGGTCGCTGCCGACACCTCGTTCGCTCTTGCGTGGTACCAGCTCAGCGTGACCGCCGACTGGCTACAGCGCGCGGAGCTCTCGCGCGAGTCGGCGGAGCAGGCGGTGCTGTTCGCGGACCGCCTGGCCGAGCGCGACCGCAGGCTGCTCGAGGCGTTGCTCACGGTGCGAAAGGGAGACGCGTCGGAGGCGGAGCGACTCTACCGAGCGATCCTGGGCACGTATCCGGACGACGTCGAAGCGTGGAGCCAGCTCGGAGACCTGCTGTTCCACTTTCAGCCCCGCCTCGGTGGAAAGCTCTCGGACTCGCGTGAAGCGTGGGAACGCCTGCTGGCCCTGGACCCCGACCAAACCACCGCCTTCGTGCATCTGGCGCGACTCGCCATCATGGAGGGGGACACTGCCGGACTGGACTCCATGGCTGCCCGGGAGATGGCGGTGAGCCCGGAGGGTGGCCGCGTGGTGGAGATGCGTGCCCTGCAGGCGTTCTCACGGGGTGACTCCGTTGCCCAAGCGGCCGTGCTCGCGGACCTGGCGCGAGCCAGCGATGACGGGATAACTGAAGTCTCGTGGGCCACGGGTACCTTCCTCGGACATCCGGCCGACGCCTACGCGATCGCCGAGCTCATGACCGCTCCCTCCCGGTCGGTCGAGACCAGGGCCGCCGGATACATGTCGCTTGCGTTCAGGGATCTCGCCCTGGGCAAGTTGAGCCTTGCCGTGGAGCGGCTCGCGCGCGTCCGCGAGCTGGATCCGGCGATGGCTCTCGAGACCGAGGCGCTCGTCGCGGTCGCCCCGTTCCTGACGGTCGAGCGCGCGGAGCTCCAAGCCCTGCGGCAACGGCTCCTCGACTTCGACGCCGATGCCGTGGCGCCGAGCTCGGGAGAGGGGGTGTGGTTCGCGGCGCACAACGGGCTGCATCCCGTGCTCAGGGTGTATCTCCTCGGGGTGCTCAACGCACGACTGGGACAGAGTGGTGAGGCCCGCCGCCGGGCCGATGAGATCGAAGGCATGGAGGTGCCGTCGATGGCCGGTTCCCTGCGTGAGGACATGGTCCGCCGCGTGCTGGCGACCGATGCTCTCGTGTCAGGCGACACAGCTACGGCGCTGGAGCTGCTGGAGGGAATACGGTTGGAGGCCTGGCACCAGCTCAGCGTGGCATCGGCCTTTTACTCCGGCGGCCTGGAGCGGTACCTGCTGGCCCGGATCCTCGAGGAAGATGGCAGATTCGAAGAGGCGCTCAGGTGGTACGGGTCGTTCGAGGGCGCCGCGGTGCACGACCGCGTCTACGAAGCGCCCGCGCACTGGCGCCGCGGCAGGATCTACGAGGCGCGGGGCGATCGGGAGCGTGCGGCGCTGCACTATGAGCGGTTCATCGAGCTGTGGGCCGAAGCCGACCCTGAGCTGCAGGAGCTCGTAGACGAGGCGCGCATGCGAGTTGCAGAGCTGCTGCACTGATACCCCCCTGGGGGCCGAAACTTTCAGGCCCCTTCCTGCGTCTTTCATTATGAAACGACTGCTCGGAACCTGACCACCGTAGGGCACTGCTAATGGCACTCATAGACTGTCCCGAATGCGGGGCCGAGATATCCTCCAGCGCCCAAGCGTGCCCGGCATGCGCCTTTCCCATCAACCGCCGCGGCGCGAGGCACTCGGGCCAGCCGGAGTGGACGGCGCAGAGGACTTGGGAGCTGGGCAAGCAGATAGTGGCCCGAGTGGCGCTGGGAGGGGTGCTGTTTGCCAGCGGGGTGACGTGGGAAGCGCCGCCCGTTATCATCTCGGCGCTCGTGGTGTTCGGCTCCACCGTTCCGCTCTGGTTCAAGGCGAGGAAGGCGGCGCTCATGGGCGGGAGCGGTGGCGGTGCGCAGTTGGAAGCCAAGATGCGGCAGTACGTGACCGAGGCCGAGGAACGGCAGATGCGGCTCGCCGACCTGGAGGAGGAGAACTCACGCCGCGTGGGGGAGCTGGAGGAGCGGCTCGACTTTGCCGAGCGCCTCCTGGCGCGGCAGGGAGGCGCCCCCGGCGACCGCGAGCCCGCAGTCAGGCAGATCCCGCCGTCGGCCATGTGAGGCTCGTGGACGTATAGACTGGGCCTCCGGACGAAGCACGAATAGCCCCGCCGGCGCCCCCACGGGGGCCTGTCCGGCGGGGTATCTTTACGGCGGTCAATTCAATTCCAGACACTCGGTTTTCGCCCTGCGGAGAGAACACATGCGATTCAATAGTCAGATAGGTAACAGACCAGTGCGTCGCGCCACGTCCCGGTTCCTGCTGCTCGCGGCCGGTCTGCTCGTTGCGCTCTCAACCCAGGCTGTCGCCCAGGCGGGCGTCGACGACGTTCGCGCCGGCCGATTCGACTTCGGCAAGATGTGGACCTTCGAGTACGCCCCTGGGGACTACTTCACAGAGACGTACGGGTTCGAGGCCGACGACGCCTGGTTCGAGCGCGCGCGGCTGTCCGTGCTGCGGATCCCGGGCTGCTCGGCGTCGTTCGTTTCGCCCAACGGGCTCGTGGCCACGCTGATGAGCGCAGGATTCCCAACTACTATGCCGACAACCTGATCGCCGTCGCGGACGTGAGTGACGAGGTGTTCGCCGCGATAGACCAGGCAGCAGAGGCGGACCGTGGCAACGTGGAGGAACAGACCCTCGACGCCATCGCCGCCCGCCTCAAGGCGCAGCACTCCTCGCCGGGCGACTCGATCTGGGTGCAGATGATTCCGCTCTATCACGGCGGCCGCTACTCGGCCTACGTGTTCAAGCGCTACACGGATGTGCGGCTCGTCGTCGCAGCCGAGCTCCAGATGGGCTTCTTCGGAGGCGACGCGGACAACTTCACCT
>JBDHIS010000036.1:0-23680 GCA_039587315.1 Gemmatimonadota bacterium
CGTGGTGCCGAGCACCTGGAACTGCTCGCCACGTGATGTGAATGGTACGGTCGGCCCGTATGAGGCGGCGCTTACGGACAATCATCCGCTGGTCGATCCCGAACGTCCGATCGAGATTCTCCGGACGATTCACTCCTTCGACCCATGCATGGCATGCGGAGTGCACGTGCTCGATGCCGAGGGGAAGAAGGTGACGGAGGTGAAAGTGCAATGACCGCACCCACCAGGCCTCCGACGATGCCCGAGGCGGTCGCCAAGGCGACGCCCGGATACCGGTGGGTCCTGTTGTGGCGCTGGCCGCTGCGGCTCACCCACTGGGTATCGGCGGCCACGGTCGTCGTATTGATCGTGACCGGCTTTTACATCGCCGACCCCTACTTCGTGACGTGGGGTGAGGCGAGCCAACATTTCCTCATGGGGTGGGCGCGGTTCCTGCACTTCGCGGCAGCGGCACTGATCGTGGCCGCGGCCATTTTGCGCGTCTACTGGCTCTTCGCCGGCAGCAAGTGGGCCAGCTGGCGCGCGCTCCTGCCGATCAGCAAGAGAGATTGGCAGAATCTCGTCAAGATGACGAAGTACTACTTCCTCGTGCGGCAGCAGGAGATGCCGCACTATCTCGGGCACCACCCGCTGCAGCAGCTCAGCTACACCGCCATCTACGTGACGGTGATCATTCAGGTCGTGACCGGGTTCGCGATGTACGGGGTCTCCAACCCCGGCGGGCTCTTTTACGCCACGTTCACCACGTGGGTGGGACCGCTGCTCGGCGGGCTTCAGGTCGTTCGTTTCGTGCACCACGCACTCACCTGGATCCTTGTCTGCTTCATTCCGCTGCATATCTACCTGGCGTTTCGCGCGGACGTCGTTGACAGGGAGGGCGAGCTGTCCTCGATCTTCAGTGGAGGCAGATTCGTGGAGACCGATATAACATTCGAGGATGAATGAGACAGCGAGCGCTGGGACCGTCGTTGCCGGATTGGGGAATCCCCTCATGGGCGACGACGGTCTCGGTCTTGTAGCCCTTGAGATTCTGCGGGATTCCTGGAACTTTCAACCAGACGTAGAGTTGTTGGACGGCGGGACGTGGGGGATGAACCTCCTGCCCCTCATCGAGTCCGCCGAGCGTGTGCTCCTCCTTGATGCCATCAAAGCGGGGGCGGCGCCCGGCACGGTGGTGGTGCTCGAGCGCGATGACCTTCCGCGATTCTTCTCCACGAAGCTCTCTCCGCACCAGATCGACATGCGCGAAGTGCTGGCGCTTGCCGAGCTGCGAGAAACCCTGCCGGACTACATCGTAGCGATCGGCCTCCAGCCGGAAGTGGTGGAGATGTCGACCGAGCTGAGCCCCGTGCTGCGAAACAACCTCGATTCGTTGGTGGATCGAGTGATTCAACAGCTGCGGGATTGGGGCCACGAGGCACGGCGAAACGACGCCAAGTAGCGGGAATCACATATGCACGAGATGAGCATCGCGATGGAGGTGTGCAGCATCGCCGAGGCACACGTGCCCCGCGAGCAGTTGGTCAACGTGGTAGAAGTAGGCCTCGAAGTGGGGGATCGAGCCGGAGTCGAGGTGGACAACCTCGAGTTCTGTCTGGAGGTTCTGCTCACGAGCCCGCCGTTCGACAAGGCGAAGCCGGTGATCGAGCGCGTAACGGGAGACGTTCTGCGCGTCAGCTATTTGGAGGTGGATGATGGCCGTCCGGACGATTGAAGTCCGAGAGAAGGTCATGGCGAAGAACGACGAGTTGGCGGCGGACGTGCGACGTCTGCTCGCGCAGCACAGCGTGCCGGCCTTCAACCTGGTCTCCTCGCCCGGGGCGGGGAAGACGCTGCTACTGGAGCGGACGCTGCAGGAGCTGGGAGAGCGACTCCGCATCGCGGTCGTCACGGGTGACGTGCAGACACAGAACGACGCCGACCGCATCAGCCGCCATACCGACAAGCTCGTGCAGGCGGTCGTGACCGGGGGCGCATGTCATCTGGATGCGCGTCAGATCCTCACGGCGCTCGACGAGGTGGATCTGGAGAACACCGACCTGATCTTCATCGAGAACGTCGGCAACCTCGTGTGCCCGGCTAGCTGGGACCTGGGTGAGGCGGCCAAGATCGTGTTGTTCTCGACCACGGAGGGAGAGGACAAGCCCGCCAAATACCCCAAGATGTTCCAGCAGTCCAGCTACGCGGTGTTCACCAAGATGGATCTGCTGCCACACCTGACGTTCGACATGGAAAAGGCCAAGGCGCAGGCTCGCGAAGTGAATCCGGACCTCGGGTTCTTCTTCACGTCGGCGCGCACCGGCGACGGGCTCGATGAGTGGTATGCCTTCCTGGAAGGCCAGGTGGCGGAGGCCGGGGGCGCGTGACCGCTCGCGCACCAACTGCGGAGCGCGAAGCCCTGCGACTCAGCGTCACTGGCGTGGTGCAGGGAGTTGGGTTTCGTCCCTTCGTGCACCGCCTGGCGCTGGAGCACGGGCTCGGCGGTTGGGTGCGCAACGAGGCCGGCGAGGTTCAAATATGGATCGAGGGCAGCAAGGGAGCGGTGAAGGCCTTCGTGCGCGACCTGGTGGCAAAGGCGCCACCCCTGTCGCGCATAGACGCGGTCGACGTGGCGCAGGCGGAACCGAAGCAGGAGGGCGAGTTCCGCATCGTCGAGAGCGTGGACCAGCCGGACCGCCGCCAGCCGGTTTCGCCCGACGTTGCGCTGTGCTCCGCCTGTGAGGCGGAACTGTTCGACCCGTCCAACCGGCGCTACCACTATCCGTTCATCACCTGCACCGATTGCGGTCCCAGGTTCACGGTCATCGAGGCGATGCCGTATGATCGGGAGCGCACGAGCATGCGCGTGTTCCAACAGTGTGACGAGTGCCTGATGGAATACGGCGCGCCCGCCGATAGGCGCTACCACTCGGAGACCAACAGCTGTCCCGATTGCGGCCCGCGTGTGTGGTTGGAAGAGGGGAATGCGGGTGCGGAGGCGTGCGACGGCGCGGCCGCGCTGGAGCGAGCGGCGCACCGTTTGACCGAAGGCAGAGTGGTCGCAATACGCGGGCTCGGTGGATTCCACCTCGCCGCCGACGCCACGAACGACGAGGCGGTGAGTCGGTTGCGGCAACGCAAGGCGCGTGAGGCCAAGCCGCTCGCGGTGATGGTGCGCAACCTGGAGGGGGCGCGCCGCCTTGGCAGGGTTGGGCCCGAGGAGGAGAAACTCCTCACGTCGCGAGAGCGCCCGGTCGTGCTGCTGCGAGCGTTGCGGGACGCGGGACTCGCGCCCTCGGTGGCCCCGGGCCTCGACACGGTCGGAGTCATGACGGCGTATACGCCGCTGCACCAGCTGCTGCTGGAGCTCGTCGGGCGCCCCCTCGTGATGACGAGTGGCAACCTCAGTGAGGAGCCGATCGCGACGGCGAACGACGATGCCAGGTCGCGGCTCGGCGACATAGCCGACGCCTTCCTGCTGCACGACCGTGAGATCGTCGCGCGCTACGACGACTCGGTGACGCGGATCGCAGACGGCACGCCGCTGTTCCTGCGCCGCGCCCGGGGGTACGCGCCGCTCCCGCTGCAGCTGCCCGTGGCCGCGCCCGTGCCGCTCGTGGCAGTGGGGCCGCATCTCAAGAACACGTTCGCCCTAGCTCACGGCGCCACGGCGTACGTCAGCCAGCACATCGGGGACCTCGAGAACCTGGAGACGCTGCAGCACTTCCAGGCGGCGCTCGCCGCTTTCCGGGAGCTGTTTCGCGTCGAGCCCCAGGTGGCGGTGCGCGACATGCACCCTGCGTACCTCTCGACCCGTGTGGCCGAGGAGTTGGGGCTGGCGGAGACGATCGTCGTGCAGCATCACCATGCTCACGCCGCGGCGGTGGCCGCGGAGCACGGTGTCACCGATCGGGTCGTCGCGGTCTCATACGACGGCACCGGGCACGGTGACGACGGATCGGTTTGGGGGGCGGAGATCCTCGTCTCGGATCTCGTTGACTATGAGCGCCGGGGGCAGCTGCGCTACGCTCCGCTTCCGGGAGGCGATCTGGCGGCGCGGCGGCCCTGGAGGGTCGCGCTTGGCTATCTGTCGCTCGAACCCTCACTGGCCGACTCGTTTTCTCGCGCCTTCGAAGGGGTGGACCCTCAGGAGCGAGCTGTGGCGCAGCAGCAGTTGACGCGCGAACTCAATGCGCCGCTCGCCTCGTCCATGGGACGGCTATTCGATGCAGCGGCGGCCGTGCTGGGTACCCGCCTGGTGGCGTATTACGAGGGGCAGGCCGCTATGGAGTTGGAGGCGCTCGCGGGGGAGCGTGCAGCCGAGCCGTTGCCCTTCCCGGTGCTCGAGGGCGATGATGGGAGGTGGATCCTCGACCCGCTGCCGTTGCTGGCGGCGCTGGGCGAGCAGCGCCAGGCGGGAGGAGACGTCTCGGAGCTGGCAGCGCGCTTCCACGAGAGCGTCGCGCAGGCCACGGCCGAAATCGTCGGGCGCGCGGCGGATGCAGTTGGAATCCAGACGGCCGCCCTCGGCGGCGGGTGCTTCCAGAACGCGCGACTGCTCTCCACTACCCGCGCGTTGCTCGAGCGGCGCGGGCTGCGAGTGCTGGCGCCGCAACTCCTGAGTCCCAACGACGGTTCGATCAGCTACGGCCAGGCGGCGGTCGCCGCAATGCGCCTGTCGCGGAGGTCATGATGTGTCTCGGAATACCAGGGCGGATCGTCGAGATCCGTGACGACGGCGGCTTCCCGATGGGCGTCGTCGACTTCGGCGGCGTGAAGCGCGAGGTCTGCCTCGCGTATTTGGCCGGCGAAGTAGACGTTGGTGACTACGCCATCGTGCACGTCGGCTTCGCGATCTCCAAGGTGGACGAGGAGGAGGCCAAGCGCACGTTCGAGGTGCTGAGGGAGATGAGCCAACTGGACGAGCTGGAGTGGATGCAGGAGGTGGCGGAGAAGAGCCTCAATCCGCAGCCTCCGGAGGCGTCGTGAAGTACCTCAGCGAATACCGGGACGGCAAGATCGCGCGCGGCCTGGCTGAGAGCATCAAGCAGGCCGCGACGCGGCCCTGGGTCCTGATGGAGGTGTGCGGCGGCCAGACGCACACGATCGTGAAGCAGGGAATAGACGAGCTGCTGGCCGGGGCAGTGGAGATGATCCACGGGCCCGGTTGCCCCGTGTGTGTGACACCGCTCGAGCAGATCGACCGCGCTCTCGCCATTGCTGCACGTCCCGACGTGATCTTCACCTCGTTCGGCGACATGCTGCGTGTGCCGGGCAGCGAGGTTGATCTGTTCCAGGTCCGCTCGCGGGGCGGCGACGTTCGCGTCGTGTACTCACCGCTCGACGCGCTGGAGCTGGCGCGCCGCAACCCCGACAAGGAGGTCGTGTTCTTCGCGGTGGGGTTCGAGACGACCGCCCCGGCTAACGCCATGGCGGTCTGGCGCGCCCGTGAGTTGGGCGTCGAGAACTTCAGCGTGCTGGTTTCGCACGTTACGGTGCCACCGGCAATGGTGGCGCTGCTCGAGTCGCCGGACAACAGGGTGCAGGGGTTCCTCGCGGCGGGGCACGTGTGCACGGTTATGGGGTGGACGGAGTACGAGCCCCTGGCAGCCAAGTACGAGGTGCCGATAGTCGTGACCGGCTTCGAGCCGGTGGACATTCTGGAAGGCATCCTGATGGCGGTGACGCAGCTCGAAGAGGGGCGCCACGAGGTCGAGAACCAGTACGTGCGGTCAGTGAAGCGGGACGGCAACCGGCCGGCGCAGGAAGTGGTGAGCAAGGTGTTCGGTCTGGTTGACCGGCAGTGGCGCGGCATAGGCAACATCCCTTCGAGTGGACTCGGGCTGCGCGAGGAGTTTGCCCGCTACGACGCCGAGCAGAAGTTCGGGGTGCATACGATCACCGCAGAGGAGTCGAAGGAGTGCCACGCCGGAGACGTGTTGCGCGGCAACATGAAGCCCAATCAATGCCCCGCCTTCGGCACCAAGTGCACGCCGGAGAGCCCGCTGGGGGCGCCGATGGTGTCCTCCGAGGGTGCCTGCGCTGCCTACTACAACTACGGCCGGTTCCGCACGCCCAGTGGGAGCGGGGCCTGAGTTGGGCGATCCCTCCATCGCCGACGGCGTGAACTGCCCCGTTCCGTTCTCACAGTACGACAGGGTCCAACTGGGACACGGCTCCGGGGGCAAGATGAGCGCGGCACTCCTCAAGGAGCGCTTCCTGCCCCATTTCTCCAACCCGGCCCTGGCCAAGTTGACCGATGCGGCGATCGTGGACATCGCGGCGGACCGGGTCGCGATCTCCACTGACACTTTCGTGGTTCGCCCGCTGGAGTTCCCGGGCGGCAACATCGGGTCGCTCGCGGTCCATGGCACCCTGAACGACATCGCAGTGATGGGAGCGCGGCCGCGCTACATGTCGGCCGGGTTCGTGCTGGAGGAGGGCCTGGAGCTCGAGGTGTTGGACCGCATCCTCGCGGCGATGGCCCGAGCAGCCGAGGAGGCCGGAGTGCCGATCGTGGCGGGCGACACCAAAGTGGTCGAGCGCGGCAAGGCCGACGGTGTGTTCATCAACACAACGGCCATCGGTGAGCTCGATCCTGGTTTCGCGCCGTCGCCGGATCTGGCGCGTGCCGGGGACGCAGTGATCGTCAGCGGCCCGATCGGGCGCCACGGGATCGCGGTGATGGCGGTGCGGGAGGGGCTTGAATTCGAGGTGGAGATCGAGAGCGACGCGGCTACCCTGGCGCCGCTCGTCGAGCTGCTGAGGGAACGGATCGGCGACTCCGTGCACGTGCTGCGCGATCCCACACGCGGCGGGCTCGCGAGCGCGCTCAACGAGATCGCGGACACGGCGATGGTCGGGGTCGAGCTCGTGGAGGATTCGATGCCGATACCGGGTCCGGTGCGCGCCGCTTGCGAGGTCCTCGGGTTCGACCCGCTGTACGTCGCCAACGAGGGGATCTTCGTCGCGATCGTGGCGGGCGGCTCGGAGCATCACGCCGTCGCCGCGCTTCGCACCCACGCACTGGGCGAAGAAGCAGCCGTGATAGGACGGGTGGTGGAGGCGCACCCGGGCCTCGTCGCCATGAAGACGGGCATCGGAGGAACGCGAGTGGTGGACATGCTTCCCGGAGACCAGCTGCCGAGAATCTGCTGAGACGGGGCCAGCAGACCGAAAACTGAGGGGTCCGGCTTTGCGGCCGGACCCCTTATGTTTCGTGGCCTCGTCAATGAGGGCGTGGACCATGAGAATGGAAGTCGTACTTGCGGCCATAGAGAGCAGTCTGCCATGTCGCGTTTTCGTTTCGTCGTATTGCTCGCCATCACAATTGTGCTGGGGGCGGGCCTTCCCACTGCAGCCAACTCACAGGCCGTATCGGCTCGGATCACCTACATAGGAAACGAAGGCTTCTTCGTCTCGAGCGGCGGAACCGGGGTCCTGGTAGACGCGCTGGTGCGCCGCGGCATCAGGCCGTATGTGAAGGCCGATGTGGGGGACCGCGAGCAGCTCGAGCTGGCACAGGGTCCGTTCGACCAGGTGACTCTCGTCCTCGCTACCCATCATCATGCCGACCACTTCGATGCGGATGCGGTGCGAAGCCACTTGGAGAGCAATCCGAATGCCGTCTTCGTCTCCACCGCGCAGGCGGTCGACCTGGTCCGACAGACGGGACCGGGTGCCGATGCGCTCGGCGCGCGGCTGATTGCCGTCCGGCCGGAGGAGGGGACCGTTGAGCACTTGAGCTTCCCGGGCATCGAGCTGGACGTGTTCAACCTGCATCACGGACGGGATCGCGAGCCAGCCGTGGAGAACCTCGGCTTCCTGGTCGACGTGGAGGGCGTTCGTTTCCTGCACATTGGTGACACCGAGGCGACGCGCGACGAGCTGATGGCGCTCCAGTTCGGAAGCCGGGAGATCGACATCGCTTTCATTCCGTACTGGAAGCTGCTGTGGGGGGAACCGGGCTTCGCGGAGGATGCCATAGGGTCCGCACGCCTGGCTGCCATGCACATCCCGTCAGCCCAGGCGCAATCGGACTACTTCGGTGAGTTTGACGATCTGGAGGGCCTGGTTGGCGCGCTGGAGCAGGCCTACCCCGGTATTCTGGTCTTCGTGCAGCCGATCGACACGAGGACGATTACCAGATAGGCAGTCAGGCCGAGCGGGAGCGCGGCAGCAGCAGTTCTGCCATGTGCGTCCGCTCGGTATCGCTGGCGCGGCCCCACTTGGAGGCGAGGTCTTCGGTCGTCTTGCCGTGGGGAAGCACTACCCAGCGATGTTCTCGCTCCGGCCCCACTGCGGTCAGAACGATCACTCGGCCGCCGGGGCCGGCTGGCGAGGCGTGCAGGTAGTACGCCACCCCACCTTCCTGCCAGGCGGCGAGCTGCTCGAGGTCGAGGGGCTTCGCCGGTTCCATTGGGCTCATATCCGTTGTCTACCCAGCAATAAGCGGACCACGGGGGCCCGGGACTAGGCCGCATTTGGGGCAGGATGTGTGCGTATTGGGACATTCGGGTGGCGGAATGGTGGAATCCAGCGCGCCGGAGTCAGCCGAGGCGCATCCGGCCCAGCAGCTCTCCAAAGCGCGGGTCGCCCCGCAGCCACTTCAGCAGCGGCTCGACCTTGAGGTAAGCCAGCCAGCCGCGGCGCTCCTCGCGCGCCTTCTCGAGCCACGCCAGAGTCTCGTCTGCCTGCTCGAGCCCTGAATGTGCCGTGGCGAACGCGACCGGCGACACGTACTTCTCCCGGGCGAGTGCGTAGAGTTCGCGCAGCATCGCCTCGGCCTCGGCTCGGTTACCCCGCCGCGCCATCAGGTAGGCGAATGCGGCCATCGCGTACGCGGTGGACTTGCCGGGCGGCGCCATGGCCTGCCGCAGCTCGGTCTCGGCCGCGTCGAGATCTCCGTCCAGCAAGTGCGTGAGGCCCAACACGCGGTGCGTTTCGTAGGCGGTGGGGTCCATCTCCAGGGCGCGGCGCAGGTGCTGGACCGCCGAGCGGTACTGACCCGCGTAGTAGTAGAGCCACCCCATGGCGCGGCGGATGGAGACGGAAGCAGGATCGAGGTTGAGCGCCGCGTGCCCCTCCGCCAACGCTTCGTCCACGTGGCCGAGCGCCATGAGACGCCATGAGTTCCACTGGCGGGCCGTGGCGTAGCGCGGATTCAGCTCGATTGCCCGGCGGAACTCGCGCTCCGACCCGCCCCAATCCCAATCGTAAATGAACGTCACCCAAGCCAGCGACGAATGAGCCTCGGCCAGCGTATCGTCGAGCTCGATCGCCTTGCGAGCTTCAGCCTTGGCGCGCTCCATCCCTTCTGCTGCCGGGATGCCTCTGTAGTCCACCTGGATCGCGTGGCAATCGGCGAGCCCACTGTAGGCGGGCGCGTACTCTGGGTCCTCGGCGATGGCCTGCTCGAAGCACTCTATGGCGTGCAGTATGCCTTCGCCCGTGCGCTGATTCCAGTAATAGCGGCCCTGCAGATACAGGTTGTACGCCTTGAAGTTGCCGGCATAGCGCTGTGAGGTCGGCTCACCCAGGTCTCCCAGAATGGTCGCGCGCAGGGTTTGGACGATCGTGCTGGTGATCTCGTCCTGCAGCGCGAACACGTCCTCCACCTCGCGGTCGTAGCGCTCCGACCAGATGAGCCGTCCATCGGAGGTGTCGCTGAGCTGGGCCGTTATGCGCAGGCGGTTCCCGGCCTTGCGGACCGTCCCATCCAGGATCGTGGACACGCCCAGCAAGGATCCGATGGATCGCACGTCCCGGCTGCCGCCCTTCAGGGCGAACACCGACGTGCGTGACGCCACGTCCAGCCCTTCCACCTGGGCCAGTGCGTTGATCAGCTCGTCGGTGATGCCGTCGCTGAAGTACTCGTTCTCGGGGTCCGGGCTGGCGTTCACGAACGGCAGCACGGCAAACGTCCGACAGGTCTCAGGAGTCACCGCCCGGGTACCGCCCGAGACCGCCTCGGAAAGGGCTTCGGCAAACTCGAATGCCGTTGCGAACCGGTCGCCGGGCTCCTTTGCCAGTGCCTTGGCGAGTGCCCGCTCGACTTCTGTGGGCACCTCGGGATTGGCGGCGCGCACCGGCTCAGCGGCGCTGGCGGCGTGCTTTGCCATGATGCTGCGCGCGTTGGGGCCGCTGAAAGGAGGTCTCCCGGCGAGCATCTCGTACAAGACACAGGCCAAGCTGTACTGGTCGCTCCGCCCGTCCAGCTCCTGTTCCGCCATCGCCTGCTCGGGGCTCATGTAGACGGGCGACCCGATCGCGATCCCGATCTCCGTTATGTCATCACAGCAGGCCGATATCGCGCGCGCCACCCCGAAGTCGGCAACCAGGGGCTGGCCCTCGCTGAACAGGATGTTCTCCGGTTTGATGTCCCGGTGCAGCACGTCGCGGCGATGCGCATAATCGAGCGCAACGGCCACGGCCCGCCCGATCTGCACTACCTCCTCGACACGGTGCCGCCGGGAATCGAGCGCGCCCCGTAGCGAGCCGTCTGCGATGAACGGCATGATGTAATACAGAAAGCCGCCTCGCTCGCCGGAGTCGTGTAGCGGCAGGATGTTCGGATGGGTGAGGCTGGCCACGATGCGGACTTCACGCAGGAACCGCTCGGGGTGATAGCCCACCAGCGCCAGCTCCGGGTGGAGGACCTTGATGGCGACCTGGCGTTCGTGCTTGAGGTCGCGCGCTAGGTACACCGTGGCCATCCCGCCGCGGCCGAGCTCGCTCTCCACCACGTAGTCGGCCGCAAGGGCAGCCTTCAGACGGTCCAGTTGGTCTGACATTTGGTTACTGCATAAGATGCGGCGGGCGGACCCGCGGGGGGAGTGCGGCGTGACTCAGCCGGTGCGGGGCCCTTGCTCCAGGACTCGCTGCAGGAACTGGAGCACGGCTGCCTCCTCGCGGCGCAGCGCCGCCGACGGACGTTCACGTTTCTCGTCGAGCTCGGCGGGCGGCGCCGGCGGGAGCTCCATGACCAGCCCTCGCTCGTAGGCGTCGAGCACCGCTGGATGGACGTAGTACTTGCGGCACACGGCGCGCGTGTTGCCCAGCCGGTCCGCTACCTGGTCCACTGCCTGTACGACGTTCTTCTTGGTCTCCCGCTCTGACGTGGCCGGGCCCAGCTCGCTCAGGGCCATGGCGGCGGATATGGTGCCCGCCCAGGTGCGGAAGTCCTTGGCGGTGACGTCCTGGCCGCTGATCTGACGCAGGTACTCGTTGATGTCTCCGGAATCCACCGCCTGGCGCCGCTCCTCGTCGTCCAGGTACTTGAACAGCTCCTGACCCGGCAGCTCCTGACAGCGCTGCACGATGCGCGCTATGCGCCGGTCAGTGATGTTGGCCGAGCGAGTGACCCCGCTCTTGCCGCGAAACTCGAACCGCAGGCTGGCGCCGCGCACGGTCACGTGCTTGCTCTTCAGCGTGGTCAAGCCGTAGGAGCGGTTGTTGCGGGCGTAGGCAACGTTGCCGACGCGGAACAGAGTGCGCTCGAGCAGCCAGACCACGGTAGCGAGCACCTTCTCGCGGTGGAGTCCCCGGCGCGACAGGTCCTGCTCGACCCGCTCCCGGATCAGCGGGAGTACCTCACTGAAGGCCAGCATCCGGCCGAACTTGGATTCGTCGCGTACCTCCCGGAACCGCGGGTGATACCGGTACTGCTTGCGGCCCTTGTTGTCCCGGGCGGTGACCTGGAGGTGGCCGTTGGGGTCGGAGCAGATCCACACCTCGCTCCAGGCCGGAGGGATCGCGAGGGCCTTGAGACGGCGGCGCAGTCCTCTGTCCCGGATGAGGCGCCCGTCCGGGTCGTAGAAGGCGAAGCCCCTGCCGGAGCCTTTGCGGGAGATCCCGGGCTCGGCGTCGGTAACGTATGTCAGGCCGGCCGCCTTGGCCGACTCGATGTGGGGGTCGGAGTTGTTGAGCGGTTTGGCTGCGTCGGCGGCACGGCCCGCGTCGGTCGGCGTTGAGACCCCGTCCGGCGAGTTCGGCGGTCCGGCCTCGGGCCGGGCGAGTTGTGGATCCTGACGCATGGGGCTCAAGCAAACACGAGGGACACCCCCTGGGATGTGACGTAGGGCCCAAATCAAGCTTGCCGCCCAGCACGACAATTCGTACTATGACATGAAATCAAATATTGGCAGCAGCTGAAAGGCTCCAATGGCAAGACGTGTCGGGCGCCCTAAGAAACAGCTATCCCGGGCCAAACACATCTTCACGAGGCGGTTTCGGGCTCTCGTTCACCTGGCGCATGAGGGCAACCTCAGCGAGGCGAGCCGCTCCACCGGACTGCCGTACCCCACCGTCCGGGATCTCTACGTGGGGCGGACCTTCAATCCCAGCTTCCGCACGCTGGAGGCGCTCGCCGACTGCTACGGGATCGCGCTCGAGTGGTTCCGCGAGGCGGAGGAACCCGAGGAGGTCCCGATCGACGGGCGGACCGGATACCTGCCACCCCACCCCGAGGCATCGGGGGCCCGGCCTCATCTTCGGGAGGTGCTGATTCCGTTCTCCGCCTGGCCGATGTACCACGTATTCACGAGGCTGGAGCAACGCCTCTCGGAGGCCGAGCCTGCACAGGAGCGGCCGATAGTCGGTGAGGCGTCCGGCGATGCGTTCCTGTTTCGGCTGACCACGTTCCTGTTTCAGCCGCTGCTCGCGGCGGAGCGTGCTGGTGCCTACGACGTGATTCCCGAGGGAGCCGAGCCGGGGGAAGTCCCGGCCGGAATGCGGGAGCGGTGGGTCGCGCGGCTGCGTGTGCTTGGCGCCATGTGGGAGGACGCGCTGGAGGACCTGCTCGGCCCTAGTGGCCTCCGCTGAAGCGCTCCAGGAATGCCTGCTCCTCCGCCGTCAGACTGGCCAGACCCGTGGCGCTGATCTTGTCGAGGATGCGGTCCAGCTCGTCCCGGTTCACCTGGTGCAGTCCGTCGCGTCGAATGCCCTGCCACCGTTGGACGTCCGCTTGTCGCCCCTTGGGCTTTGGGGGCGCAGCTGCCCTCTTGAAGCGCCGCGCCGGCGAGCGCCACTCGATGAACTTCAGATAGAGGAACGCGCCGGCGAACCCGCCCAGGTGAGCGAAGTGGGCCACTCCGTCCGTGGATCCGCCGAAACCGGCCCAGAGCGAAAGGACGGTGAGGAAGATTACAAGCCAGCGAACCTCGACCGGCAGCACACCCCAGATCCAGATCTTGTCCCGGGGCCAGAACATGGCGTACGCCAGCTCGATGCCGAAGACAGCACCCGAGGCGCCGATGATTGGGATGTAGTAGAGGGATGGGTCCACGCGGGGCAGGAGCCCCAGGACGGCGGCCAGTCCCAGCACCGTTGAAAGTATGGCCCCCGAAATGCCGCCAACGAAATAGAGGATCATGAACTGGCGTGACCCCAGCCGCAGCTCCAGGCGGCGCCCGAAGATGTAGAAGATCCACATGTTGAACAGGATGTGCAGGAAGCCACCGTGCAGAAACATGTAGGTGACCGCGGTCCAGGGCCGCTGGAAGAGGCCGCCCGGCACGAACGCGAACTGGGTCCACACTCCCTGGGGGAGGGTGAGTTGCAGCAGGTAGACCGCTGCGTTCGCGAGGAGAATGCGCATAACCCACGGGGTCATGGGTAGGAAGCCTAGAGGGTTCCGGCGGCCGGCGCCAGCGGGGCTGGTGCGCCGCCGCCTCTCGCTTTCGCGCCCGACCTGACCAGGTATCTTCAGACACTTCCGACCGGCAGGGCTGATAGATGCACCGCAAGGGATTCCTCCACCGCAGGGACTCCCACTCCACCGGAGGGGGATTGGGGGCTTCCGCGTCCGCGGGGCTCCCGCCCGATCTAATCGAGAAGGCGGGCCGGCGGCTCGGAGTTGCTGCCCTCGTCTATGCGGCCACGTACGTGCTGGCCTACGGGTCGGGCCGGGTTGCCGGAAACTGGTCGGAGTTCTGGGGGAGCAACGCCTTTCCGCAGATGCCGGATTTCGTCGCCGGCGGCTTCATAGCGTTCTCCATCGGGATCTTCTTCTTCGCGCGCAGCGGCGTGGTGACCGGGCAGCGGCTGCTGGACATCGGACTCGTGTACGAGGTAGTGGCAGCGGCCGGGATCGACGTGCATCTGGCGTTCGGGGACTGGCCCGAGGGGCTGATCGTGGGCGGGATCTCCTGGGTGTGCGTGTGGATCGTCCTCTTCCCGCTCATTGTGCCCAGCACAACAGGCAAGGCGGTGATAGCCTCGTTGGCGGCCGCGTCCATGACCCCACTGCTCTATGCGATCGGGGTCGCCGGAGGCGCTACGCCCATTGCCACCGAGCACGTAGCGCCGATGTTCGTCGCCAACTTCATTTGCGCTGGCATAGCGGTCGTGGCCTCCCGCATGGTCTTCAGTATGGGGTCGGACATCAGCAAGGCGCGCCGCATGGGGAGCTACCAGCTGGTGGAGAAGCTGGGCGAGGGGGGGATGGGCGAGGTCTGGAAGGCGGAACACCGGATGCTGGCGCGTCCGGCGGCGATCAAGCTCGTGAGCACCAGCGCGGGGTCTGGCTCGGGCCGGTCGGGCGGCAGCGAGGAGCAGCGCCTGGAGCGGGAAGTTCAGGCGACGGCACAGCTCCGCTCTCCGCATACGGTGGAAGTGTACGACTACGGGCTCACTGAGGAGCGGACTTTCTACTACGTGATGGAGTTGCTCGACGGAGTGAACCTGGAGCAGCTCGTCGAGCAGTACGGCCCGATCCCCGCCGAGCGGGCCGTCCCCATTCTGCGGCAGGTGTGCCACTCCCTGGCGGAGGCGCACGGCAACGGTCTCGTACACCGCGACATCAAGCCCGCCAACATCTTCCTCTGCCGCTACGGGCAGGACGTGGACTTCGTGAAGGTGCTCGACTTTGGGCTCGTCAAGCGAGCCGGTGAGCAGTCGCGGGGGGACGTGAAGCTGACGGATGTGGGCGCGTTCGCGGGGACCCCGGCGTACGGCTCACCTGAGAGCGCCGCGGGTGAGGGAGATGAGGTCGACGCGCGCAGCGATCTCTACTCGCTGGGGTGTGTGGCGTATTGGCTGCTCACAGGCCGCACGGTGTTCAAGGCGTCATCGCCGATGCTCATGCTGGTGCAGCACATCAACAACGCGCCGGAGCCGCCCTCGAAGGTCAGCGAGCTCGACGTCCCGCCCGCTCTGGACGAGTTGGTCATGAACTGTCTGGAGAAGGAGCAGGCGAACCGACCGGCCTCCGCGGAGGAGTTGGACGAGCGGCTCGGGGCCATCGATCTCGCCGGGTCGTGGTCCGCCGATCGGGCTCGGCAGTGGTGGGAGCGGCACCGCCCGCTCCGCCGTGAGTCAGCGCCCGAGCCGTCTCAGGAGATCCCCCCTGCCGTGGTGAAGATCTAGCTGGGTCTCAGCGTCCCGGCCTGCGTGCGGCGAACTGCTCAACCAACTCGTCGTTGCTCTCCGTCCGCTTCATCAGCGACAACAGCTCGGACATCGCGTCGGTGGGCGACATGCTGGACAATTGCTGCCGCAGCGCGTGCGAGAGCTCGAGCATCTCGGGCGTGAAGAGGCGCTCTTCCCTTCGGGTGGCGCTGGCGTTGAGGTCGATCGCCGGGTAGATGCGGCGGTCGGCGATCTCCCGGTCGAGCACGAGCTCGGAGTTGCCGGTGCCCTTGAACTCCTCGAAAATGACCTGGTCCATTCGCGAGCCCGTATCCACGAGTGCGGTCCCGATGATGGTGAGGGACCCGCCACCCATGTCGGGGTGGATGTTGCGGGCGCTGCCGAGGAAGCGCTTCGGCTTTTCCATGGCCTGGGCGTCCAGCCCTCCCGAGAGAGTCCGTCCAGTTCCCTTCTCGAGCGTATTGTAGGCCCGGGCGAGGCGGGTGATCGAGTCCAGCACGATCACCACGTGCTGACCGCTCTCGACGTACCTGCGGGCGCGCTCGAGCGTGAACTCCGCAACCTGGGCATGCCGGCTCGGGGGGAAGTCGAAGCTGGATGCGATGACCTCACCGAACCCGATCGATTCCATCTCGGTCACCTCTTCGGGCCGCTCGTCCACGAGCAGGATGAAGAGCCGGGCGTCGGGGCGGTTCTTGACGATGCCCTCCGCCAGCGCCTGCAGCACCATAGTCTTTCCCGCCTTGGCGGGGGCGACGATCATCGCCCGCTGTCCCAGCCCGAGCGGTGACACCAGATCGATTACACGGTTGGTGTAGTCGGGGCCGCCGAGCCGGGTCAGCCCGCAGTCCAGCGGCAGCTGCTCGTTGGGATGAATCGCCGTCAGGTCGCGGAACCGGGGCCGCTTCTCGAGCGACTCGGGCGGCTGCCCGTTCAGCGTGACGAGCGTGGTGAGTGTGGGGCTCTTGCCCTTGCCACGCGGCTTTCCGACCTCGCCGGCGAGCTCGTCGCCGGTGCGAAGGTCGTGCTGTTGGATGAGCTTGCGGCCCACGTGCACGTCGCCGCGCGACGGCAGGTAGTTTCGCTCCACGCGCCGGATGAAACCCGACCCGCGGCCGGTGAGCTCCAGTACGCCGAGCGTTTCTGTCTCGGTCATTTCCGTTCGGTCCTCCGGTGCTACGGGAGCCGGGCGCGCCCGATGGTATTGGCGTCAGTGCCAAACCAGACGGCGCGAGTCGGCTCGTGGAAGTACATGTGGCGTACGGTGCCTCCGCCGCTCTCTATCTCGGTGCTGCCCAGGAAACTGAGTGTCCTGGTGTCGAAGCCCACGAACTGATTGGGATCCACGCTCGATTCCACGAACCAGAGGCGGTCGGCGTCGTCCACGACCAGCCCGTATGGTCCCGAGCGTGTGCCACTCGGGGTGATCCATTCCTGCACGGTCCCCGTTTCCGGGTCCAGGTGGCCAAGCTGCCCGCCCACGTAGTCGACGTACCAGACCTGGCCGTCCGTCGAGAGCACCAACCGGCGCGGTCGGGTCACGTCTCGCGGCAGCGCGTATTCGGTGAGCTCCATAGAGCCGGGATCCACCGTGGCGATCTTGTTGGCCCCAAACTCGGCTACCCAGGGCGCGTTGTCGGAGTCGATGACGATGCCGTAGGGCCTGGCGGCCGGTGTGGGTACGTGAACCAGACGGACCTCGCCAGTGGCAACATCGAGCTTGCCGACGAAGTTGCCGCGCTGGACGGTGAACCAGATGTCGCCTTCGTGATCGAACACGAGCGTGTGCGGATCTGCCGCTGCGGGATCCGGCATGGGGTACTTGGTGATCTCGCCCGTGGTCGGGTCCAACCTGCCGATGTGCGCCGCCCGATTGCCCGCGTACCACACGAAGCCCTCGGGGTCCACGATCAAGTTGTGGGGCCCGGCGCCCGGTTCCAGGTCGTGGCGGGTGAACTCACCGCTCTCAGGGTCGAGCACGGCAACGTAGTCGGCGCGCTGGCCCACGAACCAGACGCGGCCCTGCGGGCCGACGTACGGGTCGCGGGGGCGGGAACTCTCCCACGGCACCGTCCACTCGGTTATCTCTACCCCCTGCGCAGTCGCCGGAGGTGCGACTCCCATCCCCAGGGCCGCGAAGAGGCAAAGCGGTGCGAGCATTCTCATACGGATACCTCACTACGCCTGCGAGGCGTGACGCAGAAACGCCACACCCCGTCGGTGGTTCCGAGGGGCCAACTCACGCAAGGCGGCGGGCTCAGGCGAGCCGCCGCGGCTTACGCTTTGTGTCGGAAGGTGATTCGGCCGCGTGTGAGGTCGTACGGTGAGACCTCAACGGTCACGCGGTCGCCCTTGAGCACGCGAATACGGTAGCGCCGCATCCTCCCAGCGATCGTTGCGAGTACCGTATGGCCGTTCTCCAGCAGCACGCGGAAGGTGGCGTTCGGCAACACCTCCGAGACCGTGCCCTGTAGCTCAATCGCGTCTTTCTTGGCCATTAGGCTAAAGCGCGGGGCCGCCCTGATTCCTCAGGGTGGCCCCGCGCGTTGGAGTGTGCACCGTCACTCACTGAGCCTCTTGTGGCTGTTCGGCAAGCTTGACGACATTCTCGGCCGCCGGGCCCTTGTCGCCCTGCACCATCTCGAACTCGACTCGCTCGCCTTCCTTGAGCGACCTGAAACCCGAGCCCTGGATCGCAGAGTAGTGGACGAAGCAGTCCTTCTCGCCCTCGTCCGGCGTGATGAAGCCGTAACCCTTGCCGTCGTTGAACCACTTTACTACACCGGTCGTAGCCATTCTCCCGCACCCTCGCGATACTGGTTCCGCGCGGACCGTGCCCCCGCGCTGGGCTGCCGTCGCTGTGCCGCCGGTTCGGTTCCGGCGTCGTCGCTTTGGCCTTATCCCATCGGCGAAACGAAAAAAAGGGAGCCAGCGTGTGTGCCGGATCCCTTGACCGTCGCCTTGGTCCTAACCCACTCCGCAATACAATATGACTTTCAACGCCACGCAAAGTAGCAGCCGGTCCCCCATTCTGTCAAAAGCCGCCGGGTTCCTGGGGGCTCCCGGCTGCCTCCCCTGGGCCCGCCATCGCGAGGGTCGCTCGAAACCACCAGCCTGCGGCCCCGTGCTCGTCGGCGTCCGTCATGGGTGGCTCTTGGGTCGCGGTCTCATGTCTGGAGCGCGGCCTCGTCGATCACCAACACCGCGGCGCCGCGCACCCTCCCCTCTCTCAGGTCGTCCAGCGCTCGATTGGCCGACTCGAGCGGGTAGGACTGCACCTCGGTCCGCACTCCGGCCTCGGGAGCGACGCGGAGGAACTCCTCTCCGTCGCGGCGCGTGAGGTTGGCGACTGAGCGGACCACGCGCTCGCCCCAGAGGGCCTCGTACGGGAACGCGGGGATCTCACTCATGTGGATGCCGCCGCACACTACGGTCCCACCCTTTCTGGTGGATCGCAGCGCGGTGGGCAGCAGGCTCCCCACCGGGGCGAAGATGATGGCGCCGTCCAGATATTCCGGAGGAGATTGGTCCGATCCCCCGGCCCACTCGGCACCCAGCTCGCGCGCGAAGTCCTGGCCGGCGGAGTCGCCCTTCTTGGTGAAGGCAAAGACGCGGCGTCCCTGATGACGCGCCACCTGCGTGATGATGTGTGCAGCTCCACCGAACCCATAGATCCCGAGCCTCTTCGCATCGCCCGTCATGCGGTAGGAGCGGTATCCGATGAGCCCCGCGCAGAGCAGTGGTGCGGCCTGCACGTCGGGGTATCCCTTCGGGATCGGGAAGCAGTAGCGGGCGTCCGCGACCGCGTACTCCGCGTATCCGCCGTCCAGGTCGTAGCCCGTGAATCGGGCCTGGTCACACAGGTTCTCCCGGCCTGACGTGCAGTACTCGCACGACGCGCACGTCCATCCCAGCCACGGCACACCGATTCGCTCGCCCGGCTCGAACCCGTCCACCCCATCGCCTACGGCACTCACGACCCCGACGATCTCGTGACCCAGCACCAGGGGCAGCTTGGGTCGGGTCAGGTCGCCATCGACGATGTGGAGGTCGGTGCGGCACACAGCGCACGCGCGCACCGCGAGCAACACCTGCCCGGGTCCGGGCCGCGGCGTCTCGACCGTTGCCTCGCGCAGCGGCTCGCCTACTCGGTCGAACAGCATCGCGCGCACGTCACTCTCCCCGCTTGAACCGGTCTATCTCGCGCCGATCTCTCTTCGTGGGCCGGCCCTTGCCCTCGTAGCTCGCTCTCGGCTGGTACTTGAGCTGAGTGGCGAGCAGCTCTCGGGCGCGAACGCTGTCCTCGGTCTCGGCGTAGAAGTCCTGTGCCAGCTTGGCCGACACCCGGTGCTCGGCCGGCTGGAGCACCTCGACGGTGAACTCGTACGGCGGCTTGGTTATGCGCAGCAGGTCGCCCACCACGATCATCCTGGATCGCTTCACGCGGGTGCCGTTCACCTGCACCTTGCCGCCGTCGATGGCCTCGGCGGCGAGCGACCGCGTCTTGAAGAAGCGGGCGGCCCACAGCCACCTGTCGAGGCGCACCTTGTCGCCGCTGGCACCCTTGCTCATCCTTCAATCACCGTCAGCCGGTCTCCTCGGTCGCTTCCTCCTCCCGGCGTCCGACCGCCGGGAAGCCGCTGTAAGATACGGGCACTCGAAGCTATCAGCATATCAGGAGGATCATCCATGCAGCGTTGTCGAATCATCCTCGCGCTGGGCGTGGCACTACTCGTCGGGGCCGGCGCGGCGTCCGCGCAGCAGTTTCCCAACCCCGACCCCGTGCTCGAGAGCATGTGGCAGGAGGGTATGGAGAGCTCGCAGACCTACTCCCTGGCGCAAGCTCTGCTCGACTCGATCGGGCCCAGGCTCACCGGGTCGCCGGGGTATCAGGCAGCCGGCGACTGGCTCGTCGCGATGTACAGCAGCTGGGGCGTGGCGGCCCGCAACGAGCAGTACGGTACGTGGAAGGGCTGGGAGCGCGGGATCACGCATATCGATCTGGTGGAGCCGCGGGTCCGCTCGCTCGAGGGCATGATGCTCGCCTGGAGCCCGGGTACGCGGGGCAAGGTGAAGGCCGGCGTCGTTATCCTGGCAGATGTCGCCGACTCGACCGCGTTTCAGGCTTGGCTGCCCGAGGTCGAGGGTAAGTTCGTGCTCACTTCGTTCGCTCAGCCGACCTGCCGGCCCGACTCGGATTGGGAGGAGTGGGGCACCGAGGAGTCGTTCGAGCTGATGAAGGCGAAGCGGGACACCGCGCGCCAGGCTTGGCGCCAGCGCGTAGCCAATACCGGAACCGGCCGCAACGGGCTGGGTCCGGCGCTGGAGGCGGCGGGCGCTGCGGGCGTCATCAGCTCGAGTTGGTCCAGCGGCTGGGGCGCGCGACGCATCTTCGCGGCGTATACCGAAGAGGTTCCCACGGTCGATCTCAGCTGCGAGGATTACGGCCTGGTCTTCCGACTCGCGAAGCACGGACAGAATCCGGTCCTCGAGATCGAGGCCGAGGCCGAGTGGGAGGATGAGGTGCCGGCGTTCAACACGATCGCCATGATCCCGGGCAGCGAGAAGCCGGACGAGTACATCCTGCTGTCCGCGCACCTGGACTCGTGGGACGGCGGGTCGGGCGCCACCGACAACGGCACCGGCACGATCATGATGCTCGAGGCAATGCGCATCCTCCAGGCGACCTATCCCAATCCCAAACGCACGATCCTGGTGGGCCACTGGAACAGCGAGGAACAGGGCCTCAACGGCTCGCGCGCCTTCGCCGCGGACCACCCCGAGGTCGTGGGCGGAATGCACGCCCTTTTCAATGAAGACAACGGCACGGGACGCGTGGTCGGGATATCAATGCAGGGTCTAACGGATGCCGGTTCGTATTTCGCCCGGTGGACCGGGCAGTTGCCCAGCGAGATCCGCGGGCACATCGAGCTCACGATTCCGGGGACTCCCTCGGGCGGCGGTACCGATAACGCATCGTTCATCTGCTCCGGGGCGCCGGCCTTCGGGTTGTTCGCGCACCGCTGGAGCTACTTCACCTACACGTGGCACACCGAGCGCGACACGTTCGACAAGCTGGTGTTCGCCGATCTCACGAACAACGCGACGCTGACGGCGATGCTGGTGTACCTGGCCGATCAGGAGTCAGAGATGATGCCGCGTGACCGGGTGGAGGTCCTGCCTCCGAGCCGCTTCGGCCCGCGGCAGCGGACCTGGCCCGAGTGCCGTGACGCGATGCGTAGCTGGGACGACTACCGGAACCGGTAGCGTATAGCCAAACCGACTGGACCGAGGGCGGTGGGCCGAGTGCCCGCCGCCCTCTCTCGTTTGGGGCTATTTTCCACGCCATGACAGTGCTGCTGGCGACCTGCGCGGCGATGCCCGGACTCACCCGCGACGACCGCTACCTGCTGCACGCGCTCGCGCAGCGCGGCGTGGAGGCGGAACCGGCCGTTTGGGAGGACCCGCACCGCGAATGGGCGGCCGCCGACCTCGTCCTGATTCGCACGGCCTGGGACTACTCGTACCGGCGCGACCAGTTCCTCGAGTGGTCCGAGCGCGTTGCGGAGAAGACGCACCTGTGGAACCCCGCGCCGCTCGTACGGTGGAACACGCACAAGCGTTACCTCTGCGAGTTGGCAGAGGCGGGAGTGCCCACCGTGCCCACGGCGCTCCTGCCGGCGGGGTCGGCGGCTCGTCTGGACGCCCTGCTGGGCGAGCTCCGCTGGGAGGACGCCGTGATCAAGGCGGCCGTGGCGCAGACGGGACGCTACGCGATGCGCGCCGGCCCGGCGGACGTCGCGCGCGGCCAGGCACACCTCGACCGGTTGTTGCCGCACGAGGACATGTTGATCCAGCCGTACGTGGAGTCGGTCGAGCGCAGTGGCGAGGTGTCGCTGGTGTACGTTGACGGCGAGTTCACGCACGCGGTGCGCAAGCGAGCGGCGAGCGGCGAGTTCATGGTGCACCACGACTACGGAGGGACAGAGCGGGCCACCCGGCCGACGTCCGAGGAGTCACGGGTGGCGGGGCAGGCACTCGCCACCCTGACCGAGCGGGCTCTATACGCGCGGGTCGACCTCGTCGCCGGGGCCGACGGGGCACCGCTGGTGATGGAGCTCGAGTTGGTGGAGCCGGAGTTGTTCTTCAGGTACTCCCAGGCGGCAGTGGAACACCTCGTGGACGCGGTCGTGCGGGAAGCCGGAGCCGAACGATGACGCGCTGAACGGCGGACGCTTCACTGTCAAGTGCTATCCGACTCGGGTTTCTCCTCCCCCCCCTCGTACGGCGAGCTTGCACGCCCCGTGATCCGCTAGGTATCATCCGTCCACTGTCAACGTTCTCGCCAACTGGAGAGACGATGCGTCGGGTCTCGAGCCTCTATCGCTCGTCTGTCGGCAAGAAAATCCTGATGGCCGCGACGGGCGTCGTCTTCGTTTTCTTCGTCATCGCGCACATGGTCGGGAATCTGAAGGCCTTCATGGGTCCCGAGCATTTCGATGAGTACGCGCACTTCCTGCGAGAAGTCGGTGAGCCGATTTTCCCGTACGGAGTGCTTCTGTGGATCTTCCGCATAGTCCTGCTTGGCTGCCTCGGGGTGCACGCGCTGTTCGCGCTGCAGACCTGGCGCACCAGCTCGACCGCGCGGCCCGTCAAGTACGCCAAGGGGCTCCAGCCGGAGGAATCCACCTTCGCATCCCGCACCATGCGCTGGGGTGGGATCGTACTCTTCCTGTTCGTGGTGGCCCACCTGCTGCACTTCACCACAGGGCAGCTGCACCCCGATTTCGTACCCGGAGCCGCGTACGCGAATCTGGTGGCCGGCTTCCAGGCTGAATGGGTCGCGGGCCTGTACATCCTGGTGATGTTCGTGCTCTGCCTGCACCTGTATCACGGCGTGTGGAGCAGTTTCCAGACGCTGGGGCTGAACCATCCCCGCTACAACCGCTACAGGCGTCCCCTGGCAGCGCTCGTAGCAGTCGTGGTGTTCCTCGGATTCGCATCCGTTCCGGTCGCCGTACTGACCGGAACGCTTTCATAGGTGGGAGGGGCTGAGAATGGATCTTGATCCGAAAGTTCCTTCCGGACCGATTCAGGACAAGTGGAGTAAGCGGAAGTTCGAGCTGAAGCTCGTCAACCCCGCGAACAAGAGGAAGTACGACATCATCGTGGTTGGTTCCGGGCTTGCCGGAGCCTCCGCGGCGGCGTCGCTCGGGGGGCTCGGCTACAACGTGAAGTGCTTCTGCTACCAGGACAGTCCGCGGCGGGCGCACAGCATTGCTGCCCAGGGCGGTATCAACGCTGCAAAGAATTACCAGAATGACGGCGACAG
>JBDHIS010000066.1:0-5152 GCA_039587315.1 Gemmatimonadota bacterium
CGTGCCGCATCGGCACCGAGCGCCTCACTGAACGCCTGGCGGGCGAGGCCGGGCCCTCCGAGTTGTCAGGCTGGAGGGAAGAGGTGGCCGACATCGGAGAGGCGATGAAGGAGGTGAGCGCCTGCGGCCTGGGTTTAGCCGCACCGCTCATCACGGAGAGCCTGCTCAAGTACTTCCCGGACCGCGTTGCCGAACACGTGACGGCGTGAGGTAGGCATAGATGATCGCTACCGAGAAGGACCTGATGACGCATACGATGACGCTCGACGGCACGGACGTCACGTTCGCCGAGGGCGAGACGATCTACGAGGTGGCCGAGCGGCACCAGGGCGACATCCCGACGCTGTGCTACGATCCCCGCCTCGAGCCGTACGGGAGTTGCCGGCTGTGCGTGGTGGAGGTGGAAGGCCAGCGCCTGCCGGTCGCTTCGTGCACGACGAAGGCGACACCGGGAATGGTCGTGAAGACCGGCACCGCCCGCATCGAGAAGCAGCGCAAGACGTTGCTCGAGATGGTCGCATCCGAGAACCGCGAGCTGGAGGTGGACGAGCTGCGCGGCTACGCGTCGCAGGAGCTCGAGACGCTGGTGAACCGCTACGACGCGCGAACGGGGCGGTTTGCGGGAAAGCAGTCGGGTGCCACGCGCGAGGACGACGACAACCCGTTCATCCTGCGCGACTACGACCTGTGCATCTCGTGCTACCGCTGCGTCCGTGTGTGCGCCGAGCAGGAGGGCGACCACGCGATCAGCGTGATGAACCGCGGCTTCGGCACGCAGATCACCGTTGAGTTCGGCGGACTCCTCAAGGACTCCGCATGCACATTCTGCGGCCAGTGCGTGCAGACCTGCCCCACCGGCGCACTCGCCGACCGCAAGGCGCTGCGCTACGCCGACACGCCCGGCGAGATCGAGAAGACGCGCACCATCTGTCCCTATTGCGGCGTCGGTTGTTCGGTGGACATGCTCACGAAGGACGACCAGCTGGTCGGCATCCAACCGGCAATGGACGGCCCCGCCAACCTCGGCGCGCTGTGCGTGAAGGGGCAGTTCGCGTACGACTTCGTGCAGCATCCCGACAGACTCAGGATGCCGATGGTTCGCGGGGACGACGGCGAGCTGCACGAGACCGATTGGGATTCGGCTCTCGACCGCGCCGCCGACGGGTTCAGGAAGGCGGTGGACGAGCACGGCCGTCACAGCCTCTATGCCGTCGCGTCGGGCCGCGCGCCGCACGAAGCGGCCTACACGGTGCAGAAGCTGATGCGCGCGGGGTGGGGACTCAACCACATCGACAACTGTAGCCGTGCTTGACACGCTCCCACGGTTGCCGGTCTGGCAGCCACGATCGGACGGGGAGCGATGTCCAACCCGCTGGCGGATATGGAGAAGCCCGACGTCATCTTCGCGATCGGGACCAACATGACCGAGTGCCACCCGGTTGCTGCGACCCGCCTCAAGCGGGCGTTGGCGCGGGGGGCAAAGATGGTCGTGGCTGATCCTCGCCGCATCGGGCTCGCCGACCTGGCGGACCTCTACCTGCCGATCCGCGTGGGCTCCGACGTGGCGCTTCTGCTGGCAATGGCCCACGTGATTCAGCGTGAGGGTCTCGTCGATCCACAGTTCATCGCAGACCGCACGACCGAGAGCGAGGCTTTTCTCGAGCACGTGAAGCAATTCCCGCCCGAGTGGGCGGAGCAGATCACAGGCGTGCCGGCAGAGGACATCGAGACAGCCGCCATCTGGTACGGCAACGCGACGAGAGGCGCCATCTACTACACTCTCGGCATCACCGAGCACATCTGCGGCGTGGACAACGTGCAGAGCTTGTGCAACCTCGTGTTGATGACCGGCAACATCGGTCGCGAGGGAACGGGCATCAACCCGATGCGCGGGCAGAACAACATCCAGGGTGCAGGGGACTGCGGCGCGCTGCCCAACAACTACGCCGGGTTCCAGCCCGTGACCGACCCCGAGAATCAGAAGAAGTTCGAGAAGCTGTACGGCACCAAGGTGGACCTCGAGAAGGGCCCAACCAAGGTGACTGCCTTGGAGATGGCGGGCGACCAGATACGAGCGATGCTGATCGACGGAGAGAACACGATCGTCTCCGACCCGGATCGCCACCACTGCGAGCACGCGCTCAAGGCGCTCGACCACCTGGTTGTGATCGACATCTTCATGACCGAAACAGCGGAGTTGGCGGACGTCGTGCTGCCCGCCGCCGCCTGGGGTGAAACCGAGGGCGTGCAGACCAACACGGAGCGCCGCGTCCAGCGCCTGCGCAAGGCCGTGGACCCTCCGGGTGAGGCCAAACCCGACTGGTGGATCATCAGCCAGCTCGCCAAGCGGCTCGGCTTCAAGGGCTTCGACTTCGAGTCGGCGAAGGACGTCTTCAACGAACTGTGCAGCGTGTCACCGATCTACGGTGGGTTGGACTGGGACCGCATCGAGCACGGTGAGTATCAGTGGCCGGTGCCGGACAAGAACCACCCGGGCACCCCCATCCTCCACAAGGACGAGTTCAAGAACGGCCGCGGCATCTTCCGAACGCTTCAGTATCGAGACCCTGCGGAGACGCTCACCGATGAGTACCCGGTGTGGCTCACGACCGGTCGGCGACTCGCATCGTATCACACGCGCACCCAGACCGGACGCTCGGCGGGTATCGACTACCTCCTGCCGGAGGAGACGCTCGAGGTCCACCCGGAAGACATCAGGGAGTGGGGCCTCACCGACGGCGGCTGGGCCGAGATGTCCAGCGCGCGCGGCTGTGTGATGATCAAGGTCAAGGCAACGCGGCGCAGCCCTCGGGGGACGGTGTTCGCCAGCTTCTCGTTCAACGACACACCAGTCAACCTCTTGACCGGCGGCGGATACGACCCCGTGACCCACACTGCGGAACTCAAGGTCTGCCCGGTGCGGATAGAGCCGGCCGGAAGACCCGCCAACGTCTAGAAGAAGAAGGGGAGCCGCGATGGGAGTGAGCAGTACGGACGCCTTGCGAGCAACCGCCCACCTGCGAGAGCGTGTGGTGGGCGTCGATGCCGATACCCCGTTGCTGGACGGGCGCATGGTGCCGTACGCCAACCTCGACAACGCGGCCACTACGCCCCCGCTGCTGGATGTGGCCGAGGCGGTAGCGGAGTTCCTGCCGTACTACTCCAGCGTGCATCGCGGATCAGGGTTCAAGTCGCGCCTGTCCACAATGGTCTACGATCAGGCGCACGAGATCATCACGCGCTTCGTCGGAGCCGACGCCGAGACCAACTGCGTCATCTTCGGAAAGAACACGACCGACGCAGTGAACAAGCTGGCCTACAGGATTCCCATCTCGGACGATTCGGTGGTCATAACGACCATCATGGAGCACCACTCGAACGACCTGCCCTGGCGCCACCGAGCAAAGTGCGTCCACGTGGACGCCACGCCCGACGGCCGACTCGATGAGGACGACTTCGACCGCAAGCTCGAGCAGTACGCGGGCCGCATCGCCATCGTCGCCGTGACGGCTGCATCGAACGTATCGGGGTACCTGCAGCCGGTACACCGGCTTGCCCGCAAGGCGCATGACGCGGGAACGATGATCATGGTGGACGCGGCGCAGCTGGCTCCGCACCGCCAGGTGGACATGAAGCCCGACGACGACCCGGAGCATCTCGACTTCGTCGCGATCGCGGGGCACAAGATGTATGCGCCGTTCGGTACCGGCGCCCTGATCGGCTCCAAGGACTTCTTTCTGCAAGCCGGTCCCGAGTACCCCGGCGGCGGAACCGTGGACGTAGTGACGCTGGACGAGGTGCACTGGGCCGGGATGCCGGACCGGGACGAGGCCGGCAGCCCAAACGTGGTGGGCGCCATGGCGATGGCCAAGGCAGCGAGCGTTCTGATGCAGGTCGGCATGGACAACGTAGCCGCCCACGAGGCGCACCTCACCGCCTATGCGCTAGAGCGGATGCGAGAGGTGCCCGGTATCCGCATCTTCGGGGAGGCCGACCCGGCCAAGAGCGATCAGCGCGTAGGGGTGATTCCTTTCAACATCGACGGCTTGAACCACTACCTCGTGGCAGCCGTGCTCGGCTATGAGGGAGGGGTGGGCGTGCGCAGCGGCTGCTTCTGCGCGCACCCGTACGTAGTGCACCTGCTGCAGCTCTCCGAGAGCGAGCGCGACGCATGGACGGGCCGTGTGCTGGGCGGAGACAAGACGGACATGCCGGGACTCGTGCGCGCCAGCTTCGGGTGTTACAGCAACACGGATGACGTCGACCGGATGTTGGAGATGTTGCACCTGGTAGCGAGCGGGGAGTATGAGGGTACGTACGAGGTGCACACGCCCAGCGGCGACTACGTCCCCAGCGACTACGAGGAGCCGCTGCCCCGGTTCTTCACGCTCGAATCGAACGAGTAGGGCGCTCTACTCCCCCCACGTCCAATCTCCGCGACGCGCATTCTCCAGTGCTGCAACCCCTGCGATACGATCGAGTGGGCTACGGCGTCACATCCGCGGTGTCGCGCGCCATCACCGTATCGGCCGGCATGGTGTCGACCGGCGCAGCCGCATCCGCGGGCGTGGCGTCCGCCTCATCGGCAGGCGGCGCTTCCCTCTCGGCGGCACACGCACACAGAGCAAGCAACGCGAGCGCTGCAAACCAACGTTTCTTCATGAGCATCGTTCCCCCTTGCTGTAACTTTGACGGGGAGTACAGCCACGAGTCAATGGACGAGCAGCGAGAAACCCGATCATACCTATCGCAACCGAAGGTGATTCGCGCATGACCGACCGGCGCTCGTTCCTGTCGACCATGTCGCGCACAGTCGCGGGCGCCGTCGCGGTCCCCGGTCTCGCGCGACTCCGGTCCGATAGCCCCCGGATCGAGGCGGAGCCGACCATATTCCGCGCCAACCCCGACGGGCGCCTCACCCTCGTGCGTTTCGTCGTGTTCGGCGTAGACGCTCCCGCGGGCCGCCTCCGCGTCTACGACGCCCGACGCCGGCTGCTGGGTACCGCAGGCGTGATCCGCTCGGGCGCCGTCCTCTACGGCGAGCTCTGGCTCCCCGTCGAGCGCCAGACCCGCGTGGAGTGCGAACTGGAGTCTCCGGGTGTGCGCGGCGTCTTCCGCTCGAGCCATAGCCTGCGACCCAAGCGGCGCTGGA
>JBDHIS010000067.1:0-5019 GCA_039587315.1 Gemmatimonadota bacterium
CTCGTCTCCCCGCGCGAATCGGTAGGCATCGTCCAGTCCCAGCCGGTTGCCGAATGACCCGGCGTCAATGGAGAAGGATGTGTGCAGGTGCGTGTCGCCCCAGAACACGCGGCTTGGGAAGTTGCGCCCGGCGTAGGGCGAGTACGTGCTGCCCCGGTACACATCGTTCAGCGACGCGCCACCGTCAGGTGGCGGCGGCACCTGTGACGAAGCTGATGAGGAAGTGGCGATGAGGAAGAAGAGAGAGATGGCTGCGAGCCTCATTTGACGCTCCGTGTGCATTATGTGGGCTAAAGATGGCGTGGGCGCCGATCCCTGGCTAGCATCGTGAAAGCCCACCAGCCTACGCCTCCTGCTTCTTGCGCCCGCCAGTTTCGCCATGTTTGATCCCGATGGGAACCCGATCCTCCTCGACCAGCACGTTTAGCCGTTGTAGGCGCCGACTCTTAGGTCCCGTCAGATCTGTCCGGCAGGCCGGTGCAGGTCCCACCACTCCTGCGAGCGCTGCGGCGTCCAGGGCGATGCAAGCTCACAAGCCACGAGCCGCCGAGCGAGCTCGTCCGCGCTCTGCGGTCTGGCGTTGGGGTCCTTTTCCAGGCAGGCGAGAATCAGGTCATCAAGCGCCTTGGGAACGGCAAGCTCGGTTCGTTGAGAGGGAGGGGCCGGCGTCGCTTGGAGATGTTGGGCGATCACCTCCAACGGCGTGCGGCCCTGGAATACCATCTGACCCGTCATGAGCCAGTAGGCCACACACCCCAGGGCATAGATATCGGCCCGTCCATCCACACGTTCGTCGCCCCCAGCCTGCTCCGGCGCCATATAAGCTGGAGTGCCACCCACGGTGCCTTCGACGGTCATCTTGGGATCGCTTTGCGCGTGTTCTCGCCGTGACTTGACGAGACCGAAGTCGAGAACCTTCACAAAATCGGTGCTGCGGCCGTACCTGCACACGTAGATGTTGGCGGGCTTGATGTCGCGGTGAATCAGCGACGCGCCATGTGCTTCGGCAAGGGAGTCGCACACCTGGCATAACAGGTGCACGACACGCTCCGGCGGGAGCGGCCCAAACTGCTGAACGAGCGTCTCGAGGTCGTACCCGTCCAGCAGCTCCATCACGTAGTAGAACGTTCCCTCGTCCGTGACCCCGAAATCGTAGAGTTCGATGGTGTGCGGGGAGCGCATCAGAGCCGTAGTCTGGGCTTCACGCTCGAACCGCCCCAGCAAACGGTCGCGGTGCTCGTCGCCTGCGGAGGTGGACACACCCAGCACGTCGGGGCGCACCAATTTGATCGCTGCGGGGCGCGCCAGCATCCGGTGCTTGGCGCGCCACACTTCGCCCATTCCGCCCTGCCCCAGCAACTCAACGAGGCGGTAACTCCCCATCTCGCGGGCTTCTCGCACGGCGGTACCCAGCTTGAAGACCACCCGGGCGCCGATGTACGCCGTGACAACAATCAGTGCGTACGGCACGACCACCAGGTTCACCCACCCTCCCGGTGCCAATCGGATGGGGGTACCACCGTACCGCATCGTGAGCAGCAGCGTCACTGGCACCGAGGTAGCTGCCAGGATCGCTGCCCAGAGCGCCTTTCTGGGTGGATTCGGGATCACGATGGTGTAGAACATGATCCACGGCGCGACGAACGACAGACCGAATGCTGCCAGATGCCGCGGCTCGTACTCGATTCCACGGTAAACGCCCCAGTACGCGGAAAACGCGATGCCGTACGCGGCAACGACCTCGAATGCCACTCCAATGTTCATGATCGTCTGGAGGGGAAGTCGCTTGCTTCCGGCCAGCATGGCAACGGCGAGGGCGACCAGGATCGAGATCGCACCTGGCCCCCACTCGTAGAAGTACGCGTACTGCTCCCGGAGCACGGGGTCGAAGGCCACCACCGCCCCCTCGCCCACGAGGAATCCAGCGGCGTAGATCAGCGCAATGACGCGGAGCCGCTTGGCCGCGTCCCGGAGCAGGTCGTCCGGAAGGCTGGGCGCTCGTGGTTTGGCTCGGCGGCCGGGCGTAGGGGGCCGCTCCACGCGCGTCAGCAGCGGAGCCTGGACGTCAGTGTCTTCGTTTCCCGGTTCCGAATCCACTCAAGCCTCCCGCCACCGCATCTGCGGGGAAGGACTCACTTCGCCTCACCGCTACATGGCGTGCATCCCGTGATCACAGCCAAACACGTAGTGACAGATCGGCAGTATGTCATGAAAGGTACATGCTGCAGCAAAGAACACGATGACGAACAGAAGCCCTGCGATGATCTTGCGATGATGCTTCTCTACGGTCGCGGACATGGTAGTCATGACACCACCCCCAGTTGCGGATCAAGTCACGCAATGGATAGCGTCGAGTGCACCACCGCGTCAAATTGGACTGTGCGGTAGTGGGACCGGTACAGCACGGGTCGCTTCGATACGACAGGAGGAAGAGATGAACATCGAGTTCATGCGCGAGTTTCTGCTGTGGTGCACGATCATCAACTTCGGAATACTGGTCGTGTGGTTCGTGTTCTTCGTGGTAGCGCGGGATTGGATGCGCGGCTTCCATGGGAAGTGGTTCCGTGTGTCCGACGAGCAGTTCGACGCCGCTCACTACACCGGGATGGCAATCTTCAAGATAGGGATCATCCTGTTCAACCTGGTGCCGTTGATAGTGTTGCACATAGTTGGCTGAAGTAAGAAGTACGGAACCAAAGAGGTGCGCGCGGTGTCACATTCCTAGGTAACAACGCTCATGCCCACGGCCGCTGCAGGAGAGGAAGATGACACCGCGCAGGCTGAACCCGACTTACATGCTCGCCTTAGGTTTCGGTGCGGCAGCGCTCGCGCTGGCTTGCTCCGACGGAAGCGGCCCAAGCGGACCGACCGCCACCATGCAGGTGATCCACTCGGTCACGAGCGTCGCCGCGGTGGACGTGCTGGTTGCGGGCCAGACGGCGCTCAGCAACGTCCCTTACGGGGAAACGCGCAGCGCCGAAGTGCCCGCCGGAAGCCAGGAGGTCATCATCCGCCCCGCCGGCACGACCGGCACCGAGGGCGGGTCGATAGTGAGCTTCGTGGCCGGCGGCACCGTGACAATGCTGACCGTGGATTCCTCAAGCATCATCAACCCGTGGGTGCTCACCGACACCGGATCGGTTGTCCCGGCGAACCAGAGCAAGCTGCGGGCCGTGCACTTCGCGCCCAGCGTTGCCCCCGTCGACATCTGGCGCACGCAGCCCGACTTCCCGACGCCCGTCACGTTCATGTTCCCGTTCAACTATCAGGAGTCGTCGCCCTACATCCAGAGCGACCCGGGCATCTGGACCGTGATCGTGTCGTCCAAGAAATGGTCGGGCGGCATCCCGGTACTCCTGGACACGATGCTCATCACCGATCCCATCGAGGTCCCCGCGGGCGAGTCCCGTACGGTGGTGATCCTGGACGGAGAGAGCAGCGTTCTGCAGTACGAGGTGATCACCCCCTGAGAGGGAGCGCCTCCGGTCGGCAAAACCAGCGCGCCGTTGCGGACCCCCTGCACGGCGCGCATTCTATGTGCTTGGACTAATAGGAGAATCCACCATGCTGCGATCGCTACCGTTGCTGGCCGCCCTGGCGGCCGTTGCGCTTCCGCTGGCCGCGCAGGAGGCGGCCCAGGAGGCAGCGCAGCCCATAGCCATTGAGCCCTCCAGTGGCGTCATCTTCCCGATGAACGTCACCACCCCGGGAGGAGGGGCGGACCACTACTTGGCCGGGATGGGGATCAGGACCAAGACCTTCCTCAAGGTCAAGGTCTATGCATTCGGCCTGTATGTGGACCGTGAGGCCGCCGAGGCCGGGCTCAGCGACTGGAAGGGCGATATGTGGAACGACCTGCAGAAGGACGATTCTTTCTACGCCGCGCTCCTCGCGATGGACTTCCCGATCACCCTCCGCCTGGTCATGACCCGCAACGTGGGCGGCGACGACATGGCCGAGGCGTTCGACGGCGCTCTCAGGCCGCGCGTCCAGGCCGTGGCCGCCGAGATGCCGGGTGGTGAAGCCGCGCTGGACCAGTTCCGGACGTACTTCAATGTCGAAGAGATGACGGACGAGTCCGAGCTCGTGTTCTCGTGCGCCGGCGGTACGCTCTCGACCTCGGTCAAGGGCGAGGTGATGGCCGACATCGAGTCCCCCGCCCTGTGCTGGGCCCTGTTCGACGTCTATCTGGGCGAGGACCCCATATCGAAGGATGGGAAGAAGAACGTGGTGCAGAACTTCCCGAACATCCTGGCGGGGCGGTAGCGCGCGGTGCCCCGGGGCGGATGCCCCGGGTTGAGTTTGCGGCCCGACCCGGTCACATTTCGGGCCGCTGCGTGGAAGGGCCGGCGGGCGGGGGGTGCCCCGATCGCCGGCCCCGCGCACTGGGAGAGGTGGCCGAGCGGCTGAAGGCGGCGGTTTGCTAAACCGTTATAGGGTTTAAAGCCCTATCGGGGGTTCGAATCCCCCCCTCTCCGTCTAGCGTTTGAGACATTCCTGCCTGAGGCAGGCCCGCATCCCACGAACTGTGGCCGCCACACTCTGCACGAGGAGGCGAGCCATGGCGAAGGTCCACCTCGTGAGACAGCGGCGGGATAGCGTGCGTTCCGCTCGCGCGTCGCCAGAATCTCAGCGAGGCGTTGCCTGCTTCCGCTCCGACGTCAGTAACCTACGACCGTCATGCCATACGGCACCCGCACGCGTGTATGCCCGTAGAGCGCTGTCGCTACCGCTCCCACTGTATGCCCAGGCCCCGCCAGCCATACATCCGACGGGGGCCTAGGTCCTTTACGGAGAGCGGGGGACTCGACCCGAAGCGAATGCGAGAGGACCGCAGCATCGGCCGCTGCCGATGCGAAGGTCAACCCCCAAGGCTCGGGGGTGGTGGGCCTTCGCGTCGCTAGCTAGGGACCGGTGCGCACACCATCTTTGACACGAGAACTCAAACGGAGCAGAGCTGTCATGAGATTCCACTTGAAACGGCCGACCGGGATCGTCACCCCTGCCATGCTGCTGTTG
>JBDHIS010000012.1:0-75298 GCA_039587315.1 Gemmatimonadota bacterium
GGTTGTCCCCGCAGTACGTCACGGGTGCGGCGCGCGTCGTCGGTCCGCACGCTCTGGATGTGACCGGCGAGGGGCCGTTGCAGCGCCTGCGGCGTGTCGAGTGCGATGAGTCGTCCCTCGTGCAGCAGCGCCACGCGATCGCAGCGCTCTGCCTCGTCCAGGTACGCGGTGGCCACCACGACGGTGACGCCACGCGCTACCATCTCGTGGACGATGAGCCACAGGTCTCGGCGCGAGATCGGGTCGACTCCGAAGGTGGGTTCATCGAGCAGCATGATGTCGGGCTCGTGCACCAGTGCACACGACAGCCCGAGCTTCTGCTTCATCCCGCCGGACAGCTGGCCCGCGAGCCGGTCCTCGAACGGTCCCAGGCCCGAGAAGCGATACAGACGCTCGAATCTCTCCTGCCTGGCTGCCCGGGGGACCAGAAACAGGTCTGCGTAGAAGTCGATGTTCTCGCGGACCGTCAGATCGGTGTAGAGCCCGAAACGCTGCGACATGTAGGCGATGTGCCGCTTCACGCCTTCCGGGTCACGCGCCACGCTTATCCCGCGGAGCAGGGCGTCCCCGACGGTCGGCGCGAGCACGCCGGCCAGCATCCGAAGCGTAGTGGTCTTGCCCGCGCCGTCCGGCCCCACGATGCCGAAGAGCTCGCCGGGCCGCACGTCGAGGGTGAGGCCGTTGACGGCATGGACGTCCCCGAAGTGCCGGGTGAGCCCGGAGATCGATACCGCTGCGTCCACGACCGGCCTCAGCGCTGAGAGGTGTCGAGTCGCACGTCGGCGGGCAGGCCGGGCTTCAGATCGAAGGAAGGGTCGCCGGTCACGCGCACCTTCACGCGGTAGACCAGCTTAACTCGCTCCTCCGTGGTCTGCACGTTGCGCGGTGTGAACTCGGCCTCACTGGCTATGAAGGTGACCTCACCCTCGTAGGCGCGGTCGGGGAACGCGTCAGCCGTGATGGCTGCAGACAGCCCGAGCCCCAGCCGTCCAACTCGATCTCCGCTCACGAAGATGCGGATCCATCGGTCGTCGGGGTTCATCACGGTGAGAACGGGAGCGCCGGCGCCGACTATCTCGCCGGGCTCGCGGTGGCGCACGGTCACGATTCCGTCCATCGGTGAGCGCACGATCGTGTTTGCGATCGTGGCGTCGAGCTGCGCCACTGCCCCGTGGGCCTGTGCGAGCACGGCCCGCTGTGCTGCGATCTGCTCCTGACGGGGGCCGCGCTCGAGGATGTCGAGTTGTTCGCGTGCGCGCTCCCACTCCGACTCTGCCACCGTGGTTGCCGTTTGGGCGTTGTCGAGCTGCTGCCGGCTGACAGCGCCACCTTCGAACAGCTGCCGCGTGCGCTCGAGGTCACGCCGCGCGTCTTCCAGCCTCTGCTCGGCTGCGCGCTTAGCGGCACGCCCCTGTGCTATCTCCTCGCTGCGGAACCCGTGCTCGAGCTCGGTGAGCCGGGCCTCGGCTGTCGCGACCTGGGCCCGCACCTGGTGTCTCCGCGCCAGCAGCTCTGCCTGGTCGAGCCAGGCCAGGGCGTCCCCCACCCGGACTCGATCGCCTTCGCGCGCCCCGATGCTGTCGATCCTTCCCGGCGCCTGGAAGCCCAGGTCCGCTTCTGTCGTCTCGACCGTGCCGGACGCCTCGATGAACTCGTCCGCGCCGGCGCGGCTCCACATGGTGACGATCACGATGAGCACCACCGTGACGAGCAGGACGGCGGCAATCGCAATACGCTGCTTCTTCTTCATCGGACGGTCTCCAGCATGGTGCTCAGCCAATGGGGTGTGAGCTCGCCGACGGTGCGGGCCAGCTCGACGCGAGCGGCGATCTCGGCGTGACGGGCCTGGATGACGGCTGCCTGGGCGCGCCGCACCGATGCCTCCGCTCTGAGGTAGTCGGTCTGCGTGCCGCGGCCGGCCTCGAGTGCCAGCTGCTCGATACGCGCCACCTCGACGAGGTGTTCCGCGGCGCGGCTCAGCGCCTCGACCCGGGCGCTCTGCTCCTGAACGCGGGCCAGGGCCCGGTCGACTGCATCGTGGCCGCGCAGGCGAACGAGCTCGAGCCGCTCCTCGGCCTCGGATGCCTGCGCTCCGGCCTCGGCCACGGCATTGGACCGCGCACCGCCGGTGAACAGCGGATACGACAGGCGCAGCCCGATCTGCCACAGGTCCTGGAACTCGAGGTCCGGACTGGTGAACAGCTGGTAGGCACCGGCCACCTCGAACCGCGGCCACCACGTGGCGCTGGCCGCACCTCGTGCGCGCTCGGCTGCCTCGCGCATGCTGCGCGCCGCCGCCAGATCGGGGTTGCTGGCCTCGAAGCGATCCAGAAGGGCCGCGCGGTCCTGGTCCGCAGCGGTATCCGCCAGCCGCACCGACTCGAGCCGCTCTGCGCTGGTGGCATCCACCCCGACCCCGAGCATCCGGGCCAGCGCTCGCTCCGCGGTGTCCAGCGCCTGGGCCGCGGCGATGCGCTCGGCCTCGGCCTCGGCGTAGGCGGCCTCGACCCGCAGCCGCTCTACCTCGGCAGCCTGCCCCTGATCGAGTAGCCGGGCCACGCGCTCGCGCTCGGCGGCGAGCGCCGCCAGGCTCTGGAGTTGGGCGTCCAGGATGCCCCGGGCCGAGAGCACCTCGAGGTACGTGATCGAGACCTCGGCGAGGAGTGCTGCCTCGCTCGCCTCGACATGCGCCACCGCGGCGCGCCGCTCGGCCTCCGCGCCCTTCACGCGCGAGCTGCGTCCGAACCCGTCGAACAGGGTCCAGCCCAGTTGGAGGCCACCCTGAATGAGGGTGCGGTCGAATTGGAAGGCATCCGGCGACAGCTCGTGGATCGGGAATACGAGCATGTCCCGCTGGTACTGGAACAGCGAGCCGTCTGCCTGGAGCGAGGGCCACCATTCGGCGCTGGCCCCTCCGGCCCGGGCGGCGGCGCCTCGTTCGGCGGCGCGGGCCGCACGGACTGAAGGATGAAACTCCAACGCGAGGTCCACCGCGAGCTGTAAAGTGAGCGTGGAGTCGGTGGGAGCGTGCTCCGGTTCCTGCGCGGGCGCCTCGGACCCGAGGCCGAGCAGCGTGGCCAGCACGCAGGCACTCCAACGGAAGGTCCGCCCCGGGAATGTGCCGGTCATTGTGTGTACTCCGGCCCTGCCGCGAGCCCGGCTCTCACGAATCCGACCACGCTGTTCGCGAGCGCATCCCGCGTACGGGCGTCCCGCTGGTCGAGCCCCAGGGCCTGTTCCAGGAGGCGCGCCACCAGCGTGAGCATGACCGGTTGCGCCGCGATGCTGAGGGCCATGAGCCGGGGGTCCCCGGGCCGGATCGCGCCGTCCTGCTGGCCCTGGGCGATGATGCCGGAGATGAGCTGGTGGTTTCCTTCCAGGACCCGCCGAACGGCGTCGGGGAAGGGCCCCGTCCCCGCCAGGTGCTGCACCATCAGGGCCGGCAACTCCGAATGCTCGTGCAGGTAATCGAAGAAGGCCCGGACCAGCCGCTCGATGCGGTCGAGGGGCGCACCCGGCTGTGCGGCCACCCCCAGCAGGTGCTCCCGGAACGGCTGGGCAACCGAGGCGAAGCAGGCTCCGTAGAGAGCCTCCTTGGATCCGAAGTGGTATGTGACGGCGCCGAGGTTGGCCCCGGCCCGCTGGGTGATGGCGCGGATGGAAGCCCCCTTGTAGCCTCGCTCGGCGAACAGCTCGCGGGCGGTGACCAACAGCGCTTGGGCGGTCTTTGTCTCAGTATTCATACGTATGTTTTGATACAGATGTATGAACAATACACCAAATCCAGCTGCGCGCAAGGCGATGTAATGAGAGTGTCGGGAAGGTGTAGCTAGTGCCGGAGAGGGCCTAGCGGCGCTGTCTCAGCCAGCTCTCAGGGTCGAGCGCAATCCCGCCCTGGCCCCGGATCTGGAATTCGATGTGCGGGCCCGCGTCCGACGAGCCGCCACCGGATTCGCCCACAACGTCGCCGGCGTTCACCCACTGGCCGGGCCGCACGCTGAAGATCGAGAGGTAGAGGTAGAGTGTGTAGAAGCCACCGCCGTGGTCCACCAGCACGGAGGGCCCGTAGGTTCCCATCAGGCTGGCGTACTCCACCGTGCCGCCCGCTACCGCTCTGACCGGCGTGCCGACGGGCACGCCGATGCCCAATCCGTGGCGGCGAATGCGGGTGTCGTCGGGGCCCGACGTCCTCCCGAAGCGGTAAACGACCTCGCCGGAGTCCACGGGCCAGGAGAGACCGCCAAGGTCGGCCTCGGTGATTGAGCCGCTTCCGGCCGTTCCGCTTGCCGCGGCTCTGCGCCGCGCGTCTTCGAGCGCAGCTATCATGCTCGTGACCCGCTCCTGGTCGCGGGCCAACGAGTCGAGCTGGCTGGTTGTGACCCGCTGGGACGCTTCCGTTTCGCGCAGCGCACGCTGGCGTCTGCGCTCCAGCGCCAGGAACCGATCCAGTTCCTGGCCCCGCTCGTCCCGCCGGTTCGACAGCTCCTGATGGATCGCGACCAGGTGCGAACGCTGCTCTCCAACCCGATCGCGCAGATCCTCCACCTCACCCACCAGCGCCTTGTCCTGACGGCTCACCAGGTAGAGGTATTTGTAGCGGCTGACCAGATCTCCGAACGACTCGGCCGCGAGCATCACCTCGAACATCCACAGCCGTCCGCGCTTGTAGATCTCGACCAGACGCGTATCGAGCACTGCGCGCGTCTCCGCGAAGGCGTCCTGGGCCAGCATCAGGTCGAGAGTGACGGTGTCCAGCTGGGCCTTCATGGACCCGATCTGCCGGTCCAGCTCGTTCACGATGCGGGTCGTCACGCCCTTCTGCTGCTCGATGTTGTCGAGCTCGCCCGATATCGAGTGGATCCGGCCGCGCAGCCGTTGGAGCTCGCTCTCCAGCGAGGCGCGCTCCTGGCGGATGGTCTCGAGCCGTTCCTGGTTGTCGCGGATCTGCCGGTTTACGTCCGGTCGTTGCTGTGCTCGAGTTGCGGGAGCGAAAGTCGCGAGCAGCAGGAAGACCGAGAGCCCGGCGGCCGGCCTCATACGCGGGGCAGATGCCGGCTCACGCTGGCGGCGCTCGCAGCCAGGCCGAGTACGGTACCGAGCAGAACGATCAGGGATGCCTGCTGCCCGGTGAAGAAGGAGGCCTCGAACAGCCCCCGGCTGACGAGTAGGTAGGAACCGTAGCAGAGTACGATCGCGAGCAGCCCGCCCATTGCGCCCTTGATCGCTCCGTCCACGAGAAACGGCCGCCGGATGAAGCCATCGGTGGCGCCCACGAGCCGCATGATGTGGATCTCGCGGCTGCGCGCCAGCACTGTCATTCGGATCGTCGTGGCGATGATCATCACCGCGGCCGCGGCGAAGGCCGCGCCGATCACGAGGCCCACCACGCCGGCGATGTCTCGCAGCCTGTCCAGCTTCTCCACCCAATCGCGCCCGAAGCGAACGTCCTCCACGAACCGGAAGCCGGAGAGTCGCTCGGCTACGGCGGCGACGTTGCGGCTGTCGCGGAAGCCGGGTCCGAGGCGGATCTCGAGCGAGGCGGGCAGCGGGTTTGCCGTCAGGTCCTCGAACACGCCCTGGAACTCCACCAACTCCGCCCGGGCGCGGATCAGCGCCTGGTCCTCCGTGACGTAGTTGACCGACTCGACCTCCGGGAACGCCTGGATGTCCCCGATCGCGACGGTTACCACCTCGACCGGTGTACCCCGCGTGAGGTACATGACGATCTCCACCCGCTCCTCTATCTGGCCCAGCGTGGAGCGCAGGTTCAGCGCGACGAGGCTGAACAGGCCGAACACGAACAACGCGAACCCGATCGTGGTGATGGCCAGCGCCGAGAGCACGGGCGCCCGGCGGAACGAGAGGAGCGCCTCGCGGAGAGTCAGTCTCATCGCTCCGCCAGCTCCTCTCCCACGGGCTCGTCGTCGCGAGAGTCGTACACGATGGCGCCGTCCTGAAGCTCGACCGTCCGGAAGGGGGCCTGCCGCACGAGGTCCAGATCGTGAGTGGCGAGCACCACCGCCGTGCCGGTGGCGTTGATGTCCTTGAGCAGCTGGAACACGCCGCGGGTAGCGCGCTCGTCCAGATTCCCCGTGGGCTCGTCGGCCAACAGCACGAGCGGGTCGTTCACCAGCGCGCGCGCGATCGCCACCCGCTGCTGCTCACCGCCGGAGAGCTCGCGGGGGTACGCGTTGGCCTTGTTCGCGAGCCCGACCTGCGAGAGCACGCGCATCACCTTGGCGGAGATCACGTTGCGCCTGGCGCCCGTCACCTCGAGGGCGAAGGCCACGTTCTCCTCCGCCGTGCGGTCCTCCAGCAGGCGGAAGTCCTGGAACACGATTCCAAGGCGGCGCCTCAGGCGCGGGATGTCGCGCCGCTTCAGTCCACCGGTCGAGAATCCCGAGACCCTGACGGCACCCGAGGTGGGAAGCTGGTCGGCGTAGACGAGCCGGAGCACCGTGGACTTCCCCGCGCCCGAGTGCCCTGTGAGGAAGACGAACTCTCCCTTGGCGACGTGCAGCGACACGTCTTTGAGTGCCAGCGAGCCCTTGGGAAACGCCTTGAAGACCTTGTTGAGACGGATCACGGCTTCACAGGGAGCTGAATGCGTCCTCGAAGTCGGCGATGATGTCGGCTACGTCCTCGATTCCGAGGCTGATCCGAACGAAGCCGTCGGGAATACCCTGCGCCTCCCGCTCGGCCGGTGTGAGGGCTGCATGCGACGTGAAGCGGGGCTCCGACACCAGCGTTTCCACCCCGCCCAGGCTCGGCGCATGGGTCGCGACGCGCAGTCGTCTGAGCACCACATCGGCGGCGGCCCCTCCGCCGGCCAGGGTGAGCCCGACCATTCCGCCGAATCCGTCCAGCGTGCGTGCGGCGATCTCGTGGTCCGTGTGATGGGGAAGTCCGGGGTAGTGCACGGCGCGCACCGCCGGTTGACCCGCGGCCCACTCCGCAAAGGCGAGGCCGTTGGCGTTGTGGCGCTCGACGCGGACGGCCAGTGTCTTGAGACCCCGTTCGACCAGCCACGTGGCGTGCGGGTCCGCGGACTGTCCCCAGACCTGCATCAGCTGCCGAACCTCTTCGATGACCGGCTCGCTACCGGCCACCACGCCCCCGATGATGTCGTCGTGGCCGTTCAGGTACTTGGTGGCGCTGTGGATGACCAGGTCTGCGCCCTGATCCAGCGGGCGGCAGTTGACCGGCGATGCGAACGTGGAGTCGATGATCAGCGCCAATCCCTGATCGCGGCAGAATTGGGCCAGGGGCTGGATGTCGAGCACCCGCATCAGCGGGTTGGTCGGGCTCTCGATGAAGATGACGCGCGTGTTCTTGCGAACGTGCTGGCGCCAGTTGCGCTGGTTGTCGGGGGGGACGAACGTCACGTCGATTCCCAGCTTGCCGAACTCCTCATTGAACAGCCGTCTCGTGCCCCCGTAGATCCAATCGCTGGCCAGCAGGTGGTCTCCGGGCCGCAGCATGGCCATGTGGGCCAGCGCCGTGGCGCCCATTCCGCTCGCCAGGAAGATCGCTGCCTCAGCGCCCTCCAGGGCCGCCAACTTCTCGGCCAGCCGCACATGGTTGGGGTTGTTGCCGTAGCGCGTGTACAGCACCTCCTCCGTCGAGCCCACGGGCTGCACGAACGTGCTGCTCTGGTATATCGGCGTCGAAACGGGGGAGCGCTCCGGCTGAGCGTGAGGAATACCGTGTATCGCCCGGGTGGAGGGCCCGCCGGTTCGCTCCGACATCAGGCCGTCACCGCGGTGTAGCGGTCCGACGCCTGCAGCACCAACCGCAACGTGCGCAGCTCCTCCAGGGCGCGCCGCGCCACGTCGGGGCCAACGGCCAGCTCCGTGGCGACTTCCTCGGGCGCTGCCGGGCCACGATCGGACAGGATTCCGAAGGCTCGCCGCGCCGGCTCGGCCACTGGTCCAAGCACCTGGATCTTGCCGTCGCGGTCACGCGCGACAACGGCCAGCCGGTGCCGCTCCAGCACCTGCTCGATGGAGTCGCAGTGGGAGGCGGTTACGCCGTACAGCAGGAACAGGCGGGCCGCGCCGTACTGCAGCAGCAGCTTTCCCACTATCTCATCGGCGCACGAGATGTCTAGGCAGCGGACGGCAGAGAAGTCGATGATCGCCGTCTGCTCGCCGTCGAGCCCGGCCAGCGCCTCCTCGACCCCGCCCCGCACCGCCTTGCCGGTAGGACGTGTCACGAGATCGCCATAACCGTTCGAGACGGTGTCCTGCAGGATGATCTTCAGGTCAATGTGGGACATACCCGCTTACTCAGCCTGTTGCGCCGGAATGATCATGAGCACCTGGCTACCCGGGAAGGCCGGCAGACCGTCAGTGAGCGGATTCGAGTCGTCCCATTCGGGAACGATTGCGATGCGCGCCGCACCACTCCGCACACTTAGCTTGCCCTCCCAACGGCTGACGTACCGTGCGATTCCGCCCAATCCCTGTCCTCTGCCGGGATCCCGAAACCGGCTCGCGCCCTGGAACAGTGCTGCCTCGAGCGCCGTGGCGTCGGCCCAGCGATCCCCGAACCGACCCGCCTGAGTGGCTTCGAGCGAGCGCCGGAATCCGATGCCCGCGTCGGCCACGGCGATGACCACGACCCTGCGTCCCAGCCGGCGCCGCCAATGGTACGCCTGCACGGCCACCCAACCTGAGGTGCCGGCGTGCTCAACAATATTCTGACACGCCTCCGAAAGCGCCATAGCGAATCCCATTGTCGCCGTGGCCTCGAGGCCCAGTTCGCCGGAGAGGATGGCCGCCGAGCGCTCCTGGATGGTCTCGACGACGCTGTGCACGTCGTCGGTGCCGCGGACCGGGGTTATCGCCAGCAACACGTCGGAGGAGTGGGCCGCAGCCACTCGCGGCACTTTGCCGTGGATCTCGAACCACTCCTTGGCGTGCTCGAAGAAGCCGGCGCGGCCCCAGTAGTGGGCCACATCGCGGTCGGCCGGAATGGTGAGCTGCGGCCGCTCCGGCCCCTGCTCCGCGGCCACCTGGCCCGCCGCCAGAAGCCCCACCAAACCGTAGGGGGAAGCCCACTGGGTCGCGTGAGCGTCGAACAGCAAACGGCGCTCGGTCGGATCGCCGAACGTCTTGGCGAACTGATCGAACGAGCGATCGTCGAAGTGGGCCGGTACCTCGACGACTCGAGTCATTGCGGTACGATCTCCCCGCGCAAGTGATAGTGCAGGTTCGTGGCGCCGCGGTATTGCACGTTGCGGGCCGCCGCGGCGTTCGCCGCGTGCACTGCGTCCTCTACCGTGTCTCCGCCGATCAGTTGGGCTACGAGCGCGCCGCCGAACACGTCGCCGCAGCCCGTCGGATCGCGCGCCTCCACCGGGAGTGCCTCGATACGGGCGGTGCGGATCGGCTGCCCGGATGCGGACGCCCCCGTGGGTCGCTTGAGAAGATCGAACGGAGGTACCGTAAAGTACACCGCCCCCCGGTCCTCCAGCGTCACGACCAGGAGCCTGACCCCGCGATCGAGCGCCAGGGCCGCCACCTCCATCGGCTCGCTCCCGATGAGACTCAGTTCGTTCTCGTTGAGCTGCACGACGTCGAAGCAGCTCAGCCAGTCCGCCACGTCGGCCAGCGCCTGGGGTACGCGGCGCCCGTCGCCGGCCACGCTCAGGAAGAGGCTGTGCAGGTCGGCGTAGATCGGGCCCGTGAAGCCGTGTCGCAGGTGCCGCACCGTCTCCAGTGTCGCCTCGAAGCCGGAGATGAAATTCACGTACAGAGCGTCCAGGTCGCGCACCATCGGCCCCAGCTCGTGCCACTGCCAGGGAGGGACCCCGCCGCTCAGCAGCTCGGCCGTGCGTTCCAGACCGCGGTAGCGCAGCGTTACCCGGTTGTTCGGCTCAGGGACCTCGATGAACCGCGCAGCCGACGAGCGGCGCGTCAGAGAGTCGAGAAACCCGTTCGCCCGTGGGGCCAGGTCGCGTCCGACCTTGATGAGGGGTACGAGCTCCCAGTCCTCGGGCAAGCTCGCCTCGAGCGCCGCGAGCGCATAGGCGATACCGCCCCACTCTTCGATCGGTTCGGGGTCGGAATCACGGTGGATCGTGTCCCACACCATCGTGCCGATGATCCCGAGACGTTTCACGCCGCGCCCCACGTCTGGACCTTGAAAGCCGCCGCGGCACCGAACACGCCGGCCGTGCCGGGCAAACCGCCGGGTACGATGCGGCACATGTCGACCGCCCACTTGAAGGCGCGCAGCCTGATTTCCTTCCTGAGAGGCGTGAACAACTTCTCTCCTGCGGCCGTCACACCGCCGCAGATCACCACAACCTCAGGGTTGAAGATGTTGATGAGGTTGGCTACGCCGGCGCCGAGGAAACGCGCTGTGTCCTTGATGACATCCAGCGCATAGTCGTCACCCTCATGTGCGGCGTCGTACACCAGTTGTGCGGTGATCTTTCTGAGGTCGCCGTTTACGTAATCGGGCAGGCTGCTCTCGGCGCCCACCTCTATGCCCTCGACGGCTCTCTCCGCGATGGCCGTCCCGGAGGCGTATGCCTCGAGGCAGCCGTAGTTGCCGCACTTGCAGCGGCGCCCTGTGGAGTCGATGCTCATGTGACCCAGTTCGCCGGCGACGTCGCCGGCGCCGTGGAAAATCTCCCCGTTCAGCACCACGCCGCCCCCGATCCCCGTCCCGATCGTGAGCCCCACCACCACGTTCGACCCGCGAGCAGCGCCCCTCCACCACTCGCCGAAGATCGCGCAGTTGGCATCGTTGTCGAGCGTGGCCGGCAGGCCCACGGCTTCACTCACGTGGTCGCGCAGCGGAAAGTCGGTCCAGTCCAGATTTGGGGTCCACAGCACCACGCCGCTCTTGGTGTCGAGTGGGCCGGGGGATCCGATCCCCACACCCACGACCTCCAAATCGTTCTGCGCGAGCGTTGCGCCGGTCTCCTCGAGAGAGCTCTCGACCATCGTCTTGATCTGGCCCACTACTGCGTCGGGACCTTCCGCGGCCAGCGTGCGCTCTTTGCGAAAGCCATAGAGGGTATCGCCTTCCTCGGGCACGGTGCCCACCACGACGTTCGTTCCGCCCACGTCCACGCCCACGATCATGCGAGTCGTCTGCATATCATTACTCCACACGCAACACGGCCAGGAACGCTTCCTGCGGTATCTCGACGGTCCCGACCTGTTTCATGCGTTTCTTTCCTTCCTTTTGTTTCTCCAGGAGCTTGCGCTTGCGTGTAACGTCGCCTCCGTAACACTTGGCGGTCACGTTCTTGCGCAGCGGTCGTACTGTCTCTCGGGATATCACACGGCTCCCCACCGAGGCCTGGATGATGACCTCGAACAGCTGACGCGGGATCAGCTCCTTCAGCTTCTTGGCGACCTTGCGGCCCCAGTCATACGCCTCGTCCTTGTGGATCACGACGCTGAACGCGTCCACTGGGTCGCCATTGATGAGCATGTCCAGCTTGACCAGCGGGTTGCGACGGTAGCCGGAGAGCTCGTAGTCCATCGTGCCGTAGCCGCGGGTGACGGTCTTGAGCTTGTCGTAGAAGTCCAGGATGATCTCCGCGAGCGGGAACTCCCAATCGAGCTCCACCCGCGTGGTGTCGAGGTACTGCATGCCGATGTACTCGCCGCGCCGCTCCTGACCCAGCTTCATGATCGCGCCGATGTAGTCGGTCGGCGTCGTGATACGCGCCTTGATGTACGGCTCCTCCACCCGGTCCACGGCCGACCCCGTCGGCATCTTGGAGGGGTTCTCGACGAGAGTCATGGAGCCGTCCGTCAGGTACGTGTGGTACTCCACGTTGGGTACCGTCGTGATCAGGTCCAGGTTGGACTCCCGCTCCAGCCGCTCCTGCACGATGTCCATGTGCAATAACCCGAGGAATCCGCAGCGGAACCCGAACCCCAGCGCGACGGACGTCTCAGGCTCGTAGTGCAGGGAGCCGTCGTTCAGCTGCAGCTTCTCCAGCGAGTCGCGCAGCTCCTCGTACTGGTTGGCGTCGGTCGGGTACAGGCCCGCGAACACCATGGAATGGATCTCGCGGTAGCCGGGGAGCATCTCATCGGCCATCCGTGCGGCGTTCAGCACGGTGTCGCCCACCCGCGTCTCCTGGACACCCCGAATGTTGGACACCACGTAGCCGACCTCGCCGGCATCGAGCGATTCGGTCGTGTGCTGATCGAGCTGCAGGTAACCCACCTCCGCAACGTCGTAACGGTCTTGCGGGTGTGAGCCGAATGCGATCTCCATACCCTTCGTGATGCGCCCGTCCACCACCCGTACGCTGGGAATCGCACCGCGATACCGGTCGTAGTACGAGTCGAAGATGAGCGCCCGCAGCGGAGCCTCCGGATCGCCCGACGGCGGCGGCACACGCTGCACGATCGCGTCGAGCAGCTCCTGTACCCCTTTGCCTTCCTTCGCCGAGATCCTGAGTATCTCGTCCGGATCGGTGCCCATCAGCTCGGCCAGCTCCGCAGCGCGGCGATCCGGTTCCGCCGCGGGGAGGTCGGTCTTGTTGAGCACGGGGATGATCTCGAGGTTGGCGTCCAGCGCCAGCAGCAGGTTGCTCACCGTCTGCGCCTGAATGCCCTGACTCGAGTCGACCACCAGGATGGCTCCCTCGCATGCGTTGAGCGACCGGGAGACCTCGTACGTGAAATCCACGTGCCCCGGCGTGTCGATCAGGTTGAGCTCATATGCGTCGCCCTGATCGGTGTGGTACTGCATCCGGACGGCGTTGAGCTTGATGGTGATGCCGCGCTCTCGCTCGAGGTCCATCGTGTCGAGGACCTGCGAGCGCATCTGTCGCTTGTCGAGCGTGCCGGTGGCCTCGATCATGCGATCGGCGAGCGTCGACTTCCCGTGGTCGATATGGGCGACGATGCAGAAGTTGCGAATGTGGTCTTGGCGCATCGGGAAGAATATAACGGCGCCTCCCATTCCCCGGTTCGGCCGCATATGTTTGCGCTGCTCGAGAGCCGGGAGATAGACCATGGAAATCCGCTCCACCGTTCCGGACCAACGCAGGACGATTCGGGCTCTCGCCTGCGCGAGTGCGCTGCTCGCGGTCGGGGCTGCCACCCTCCCGGCGCAGACAACGCCGCGGCCCGAGCAGCGTGTGGAGGCCCGGAATGGGGTCGTGGCCGCCTCCCATCCTGCGGCCGCCCGGGCCGGGGTCGCCATGCTCGAGGCCGGAGGCAACGCCGTGGATGCGGCGGTGGCGACGGCCTTCGCGCTCGGCGTGGTGGAGCCGATGATGGGCGGAGTGGGCGGCGGTGGCGCGCTGACGATGTGGCTGGCGGAGACCACGGAGGCGTGGCACGTGGAGTTCTACGCCTCGGCGCCGGGGCATCCCGATTACGGCCTCGACAGCCTGGACGCAGCGGCCGGTGTCGGCGGCTCGATCACGGCTCCCGAGCAGTGGGCCGCCGTGCCCGGAACGGTGGCCGGGCTGCTGCAGGCGCACGAGCGCTACGGGCGGCTCCCCCGCGAGCGCGTTCTGGAGCCCGCCATCCGCCTCGCGGCGGAGGGATTCAGGGTCCATCCCTTCCTGGCCCAGGTCATGGGCGAGACCGTGGAGAAGCTCCAGTACTCGCCGGATGCCGCGGCGATCTTCGTGCCCGGCGGAGAACTGCTCCAGGCCGGCGACCGGCTGGTGCAGGCCGAACTGGCTCACACCCTCGAGCTGATCGCCAGGGATGGACGGGATGGCTACTACCGGGGGCCCGTTGCAGATGAGGTCGTGGCCACGCTGCGTTCAGGTGGAAACACGATCACGCTGGACGACCTCGCCGAGTTCGCGCCCCGTTGGCGCCGCCCCCTGTGCGGGAGCTTTCGAGGCTACTCGGTTCTCGCCGCGCCGCCCCCGCTGGCGGGGGTGCAGGTGCTGGAGGCGCTGAACCTGATCGAGTCGCTGCAGCCTGCCGCCTCGGCCTTGCCCACCGAGGACGGCGCGGCGTTGGGGATCCTGGTGGACGCGGTGCGGATCGCGCGGGCCGACGCGGCCGCCTGGGTGGGCGATCCCCGCGACGTGGGAGTCCCTGCCGTCGGGCTGGCGGGCCGGCCCTTCGCGGCCCAGCGCAGCGACCAGATGGGGCGCACGCCGGTTCCCGACACTCTGTTGCCCGGCGACCCCTGGGCGGCGGAGCGTATGCGGATCGCGCCGGCGTGCCCCGAGCTGGACCAGTTCCCACCCACTCGGCACCCGCAGCCTCAGGAAGCGGCGGCGCGGGACCCGTCGGGTGGGGGTGACGAGGGTGAGACGACTCACCTCTCGGTGGTGGACGGGGAGGGGAATGCGGTGTCGCTCACCTTCACGCTGGGGGCCTACTTCGGATACGGCGCGTGGGCGGCGGGAGCGTTCTTCAACGACGCGAACGAGAACTTCGGCGGCCCGGTGGCCAACCGGCGCGGTCCCTACCGCACGCCGCGCACGCAGACCGCGCCGGCGATCGTGGTCAAGGACGATCGTGTGAAGATGGTCGTGGGTTCACCCGGTGGTGGACGCATCGCGCCGGCGATCGTGCAGGCCATCGTGTACACGCTCGTGTACGGGCTGGATCCGTGGACGGCGCTGCACGTGCCGCGGTTCTACCCGGCCGTGGACGCTCCGGAAGTACACATCGAGGTGGGCTTTGCGCCCGAGGCCGCAGCGGCGCTGCGCGCCCGGGGCTACACAGTCAATGTGCACCTGCCGTACGACCGGTACTTCGGCGGACTGCACGTAGTCGTGGTGGCGGATGACGGGACGTTGATCGGGGCGGCCGACCCACGCAGGGGCGGAGCGGCGCTGGGGTACTAGCCGCCCCGCCCCCCACTCCCCTGGACTAGTCGGTTCCGCCCGGCCTCACTATCTCGGCGTAGCTCTCCGGGTACCACTGGGGCCGCTCGTCCGCGTTGGCGATCTCGAGCCCCAGGTAGAGTAGCAGCCTCCCGATGCGAGATTCCTTCTCGGCGTCGATCTTCTCGGGGCCGTCGCTCGGGCGGTGGTAGTCGTCGTGCGTGCCGTTGAAGAAGAACAGGATCGGCACCCCGTTCCTGGCGAAGTGGATGTGGTCCGAGCGGAAGTAGAAGCGCTCGTCGGGCCACTGGTCCTCGACCGGGACCATGTCGAGCTCGGGGTGCTCGTCGGCCACCCGGTGCAGCGTCTCACCCAGGTCCGAGTGCTCCTTTCCGATCACCGAAATCGTGTCGGTCCAGTTCCGTCCCACCATGTCCACGTTCAGGTTGGCGACCATCTGCCCGACCGGCACGGGAGGGTGGGTGGAGAAGTACTCGCTGCCCCACATGCCGCGCTCCTCGCCGCTCACAGTGAGGAAGATGATGGACCGCCTGGGGCGGGGCTCCAGCTGCGCGAAGGCCTGTGCCACCTCGAGGATGGCTACGGTGCCCGACGCGTTGTCGTCGGCGCCGTTGCATATGTCGTCGCCCTCGCGGGCAGCGCACGATGAGCCCGGAGCGCCGGCCTGGCCCACGTGGTCCATGTGTGCACTGAAGACCACGTACTCGTTCTTCAGGTCGGGGTCGCTCCCCTCCAGGATCCCAACCGTGTTCGGTGCCGAGACCTCTTCATCGACCATCTCGGGGAGCTTGACCGTGATCTCGAGGTCGGGGAGCGACGTTCCCCGGATCGGCGCCCCGGCGCCGAGGATGTCGACGCCGTGCTGCTCGAGCACGGGCGCGATGGTGGCTTCCAGGATCTGCAGCGTGGGCGGCCTCGATGCTTGGACCCAGCTCTTGCGCAGGGAGGGCCGGGCGCCGCGCCTCAGCAGCATGTTCCATCTGGCTTCAGAGGGACTGCTGGCGATGATGAGTGCGGCCGGCTCCATTCCCATGACCGGCCGCAGCATGCGCCGCACGTTGTTGTGCAGGCCTCCGGACCGCGTCGTGGCGCCAACCCATATCACCACGGCGTTCTCGACGGGCAGCTCGGCCACCGCTTCAGCGCCGCCCTCGGTACCCGATATGATCAGCACGGGGCCGCTGACCCCCTCCGCTCCGGTGGAGCCGCCCGAGACGGCGAGCTCTGTCCCGACCCGCCACGTCGGCCCATCGCGCAGCGCCACGGAAGAGTTGGCCACGTCCGTCTTCACCCACAACAGCGAGTAGCGCTGCAGGTAGGACCCGTCGTCCCCCGCGGGGGTCAGGCCGAAGCTGCTGAACTGTTGCGCGACGTACTGTGCGGTCAGCTCGAGTTCCGGGCTGGGTGTGTTGCGTCCGAGCATCGAGTCGTGCGCGATGACGCCTATGCGGTGTGTGATGTCGTCGGCAGTGATCGAGGCGGCCGAACGTGCCACCGACTCGTCGCTCTGGGCGGTGAGTACGCTCGGGACGAGCAGTGTGAGTGCTACGAGGCGCGAAGCTCGCATGCCGGCAAGGCTCCTTTGATGTTCTCGTTGGGTGTCGAACCGAACGTACAAACTTACCCCGGGGTACCGGGATGTGTTGCGTGTGTCAGAGTACCCGAAACGCGCGGTGGGAAGGTCAGTGCAGGCCGCGCACCGCGTAACTGTGGCCGGTTCGAGACCGCGATGAGGGCTGTCGCATTTCTGGAGGCGCGCTTCGCGCCCCGGGCGCGCGCCCTGGTCTCCTCGCGTTGCCCTCTCCAACGCGACGCCGCGCTTCCTTCGCCACATCAGGCGACGGGGCCGGCCGCCGACCGACTGCGCTGGGAATGCCGGCCATGCCGGTTCGTCTCGTGGCGCCGTGGGCCGCGGGGCGCCCCACCGGCGTCGCTGCGGACCTCCGTGGTGTTCTGGGCACTCGTGGGTGCAGCCCGCGCGGCAGCGTATAGACGTATGTAGGCGGCCCGTACAGGGGAGCCGGATGGGCCGCATACACCGCGGGGGGGCCGAACAACGGCGGTGCGAACACTGGATACGCGGTGGGGTCGTCGTACACGACGCGGAACGTGCCGCACCAGTCACGGTGCTCGCTGTACGCGGCCGGGCTGCCGGCGACCAGATACGGCAGAACGTCGTGGGCGTATGTTCTGTAGCCCGGCGGCAGCAAGTGCTGCTCGAGGTCGGCGAGCGTCACGTACGGGTCGCCACTGACGCGCCCCCGCGGCGCAACCTTGTTGTAGTTCCAGCGCCCGCCCCGCGCCCAGGACCCGTAATCGAACCGGTCTAGGCTCACGATGGCGAACAGGTACCCCACGCCGGGGTACTCATCCACGACGAAGGCGCCCTTGGCCGAGGGGTCGTGCGGGTCACGGAGCACATGGGTTTGACCGGCCCGCACGTGGTTCTCGTCGCCGGGGCGCCGCGGGAACAGCACGCGAATCCGCCCGTCGGTGTCCACGCGGAACACCATCACGTATCCGTCGGTGGCGGATCGGAACGAGACCTGGACGCGGTCTCCTGAGGTGAAGAAATCGCGGTCGCCGGTGAACAGTGCTACGTACGGCGTCTGCGAAGCCGGTGGTCCGGGAGGTGCGGCTGCGGACACTCCGGACGCGTGGTTTGCAACCGGGCTCACTAGCGGCACCGTCGCCACCAAGAGCTCTACTAGCATGGGCACCTCCCGGGCCATCCACGTCTCCAGGGTTGCAGGGGACGTGCCACACTGGGCGCGACACTCTATGCCATTGGTATTAAACCACTTACAAGATGATGCCACGAGGCGGTCAAACCCCGACCGTCCCCGCTGGGTGACAGGCGTCCGGCCGTTTGACCCGCGCGCGCGCCTCGGGTACGATGCATTGCGATGGCACAGCCAGTGAAGAACCGTGTGGATCTGCTCGATCCTTATGAGGTGGCGCAGCTCGGGGGCATAGAGCTGGCCGCCCGCGGGGTGGTGGAGGGCTTCCTGGCCGGCCTGCACCGTTCCCCGTTCAGGGGGTTCTCGGTTGAGTTCGCGGAGCACCGGCCCTACCAACCCGGTGACGAGCTGCGCTACCTGGATTGGAAGATTCTGGCGCGGGCCGACCGGCTGTTCGTGAAACAGTACGAGGAAGAGACCAACCTGCGCTCGATGGTAGTGCTGGATGCGAGCCGGTCCATGGACTGGGTGGGCGGCGAGCGGCGCCTCACGAAGCTGGAGTATGCCAAGCGGCTCGTGGCTGCCCTGGCACTCGTGTTGCTGAGGCAGCGCGATGCGACGGGGCTCATCGCGTTCGACGAGCAGGTGCGATCGGTCGTGCGCGCCCGTGCGCGGCATCAGCACTGGTGGCAGTTGTTGGCGGCGCTGGGTGAGCTTGAGGCGGGGCAGGGCACCGTCGCCGAACCGGCGCTGCGTCAGGTGACGGATCTCCTCAGGCGTCGTGGTCTCGTGATCTTCGTTTCCGACCTCTTGCTCGACAAGGATCTCGCTCTGTTGGCGCTGCAGCATCTGCGCCACCGTGGCCACCAGGTAGTGGTGTTTCACATCATGGACCCCGCCGAGCTGTCGCTCGAGGGACCGCCCGAGGCGCGCTTCGAGGATCCCGAAACCGGCGGAGCCGTGGTCGCGCGACCGCGGGAGTTGCGCGGCGTGTACGAGGAGACGGTTCGCCGCACCATTGACGAGTGGCGCAGCTCGTGCCGTGGCGGCGGCATCGACTACCATCACGTCCTCACCGATACCCCCTTCGGGTACGTGTTGCGGCGCGCCGCAGCCAGTCGCTCGCGACTCGGGTGATAGGCTTCCTCCAACCGCTGGCGCTCATCGGCCTGGTGGCCGTCGTGCTCCCGCCGTTGCTCCACCTAATCGGCCGGCGGCTGCCGCCCACCGTCGTCTTCCCCGCGGTCCGCTATCTCACGGCCACCGAGCGGGAGCACAGCAGGAAGCTCAAACTGAGGAACTTGCTCCTCCTGCTGCTGCGCATGGCGGTGATCGTGCTTGTGGTATTGGCGGCGGCGCGGCCCGTGGCTCGCGTCGCGTCCGGCACCGGACATCCGGCGACGGCGATGGCACTGGTAGTCGACAACTCTCTCTCGTCCGGGGCGGTCGTCGGTGGGCGACGCGTGCTCGATGTTCTGGCCGAACGCGCACGGCACATACTGGAGCGGGCCACGGAGCAGGACCAGATCTGGATCGTGCTGGCGGACGGTTTGCCGCGACGCGTCGGGCGGGCGGAGGCGCTTGAGCTGGTGGACAGTGTGACACCCTGGTCTCGGCGGCTCGACGTTTCGGAGGCGGTGCGCGTCGCCGCCCGCGCAGTCGGGGACGCACCGCTCGCGGTCCGCGAGGTCGTGGTGCTCAGCGACCTCCAGGAGACGGCGCTGTCCGCGGGCGAGCCGAGCGCGGTGCGGGTGCTGCTGTGGGATGCGCCGGAGGTTCCGGAGAATCGCGGCATCGATTCCGCGTACGTGGAGCCGCAGGTCTGGTCTCCGAGCGGTGAGGTGATCGTGCGGTTGGGCGGTGCGTTCGCTGAAGAGGCTGCGCTCAGGCTCGAGGCCGACGGGCGTGAGCTGGCGGGCGCGGTGGCCGGCTCCGGTGAGGTGGTCGTGCTGACAGCCACGGCGGCGGAGCGTGGCTGGCTGCCGGCGCGCCTGGCGCTCGATCCCGACGAGCTGAACGCGGACGACCAGTGGTTCCTCGCGTTGCGCGTCGCCGATCCGGCGGCGGCGCTGCTCGAACCCGGCGTGGGGAGGTTCGTGCGGGAGGCGGCGGATGTGTTGCGGCAGGGCGGCCGCATTCGCTCGGGGGTCGACGTCACCCTGGCTGACCGCCCGGCTGCGGGGACTACGGTGCTGTTCCCGCCCGAAGACCCGGCGCTGGTTGGAGCCGTCAACCGCGCGCTCGCCGCGCGCGGCATCGAGTGGCGGTTGGGTGAACTCGTCGAGGGCGAGTGGGTGGTTACGGGAGACGCCGGGTCGGCCCGGGGGGCGCCGGTGCTGCGGCGTTACCGCCTGCTGGGGAGCGGCCCGGTCGTTGCACGCGCCGGAGGTGAGCCCTGGCTCGTTCGGGCCGGCGACATGGTGATCGTGGCGAGCCGCATGGAGGTCGAGTGGACCGGGCTGCCGGTCAGCGCGGCCTTCGTTCCGTTCCTGGACCTGCTGGTGAACCGCCTAGCCGCGGGTGAGTCGTGGCTGCTCGCGGCGACGCCGGGCCAGACCGTGCGGCTGCCGGCCGCCGCGAGCGGCGTTCTCGTCGCGGGCACCGAGACGGCGGTCCAGGGCGGCGCCGTCGCCGCGCCGCTCGACCCCGGAGTCTATCTCCTGCGCGGTTCCACAGGCGACACGGTCGGAGCGCTCGAGGTGAACCACGACCGCCGTGAGTCGCGGCTGGCGCCCGCGGCCCCGGCCGCAGTGCGAGCGACGCTGGGTCCCGAGGCGAACGTACTGGGCGATCGAGCGATGGACCGTGAGCTGTTCCAGGGCGCACGGCGGGCCGACCTCACCGCTGTTCTCCTCGCTGCCGCGATCGCGGCCGCACTGCTCGAGTTCGCGTTGGCGAGCGTGGGCGGCGCCGCCCGGAGAGGGTAGTGCTCCCGCGCCTGGTCGAGGCGTTTTCGGGGCTGGCTCCGTGGCGGGCCCTTCGGGACGTCCTGCCCGGGCGCGGCGATCGGATCGCGGTCGGTGGACTCCCGGGCTCCAGCCCCGCAGTGCTCGTAGCTGCTCTCGCCGACGCCTTCCCACAGCGTGTCGTTCTGATAGTCACGTCCGCCCCACCCGAGGCCGAGCGATGGCTCTCGGATCTGGATGTCCTCCTGGGTGGCGCGGTGCGGATGTTCCCCCAGCGTGAGGCGCTGGGGGAGGAAGAGCCCCACTTCGAGATAGCGGGCGAGCGTGTCGAGACCATCGCCGCGGTGCTCGGGGGGAAGGCCCAGGTGGTCGTCACGACGCTGCGGGCTACCGCCGAGCTCACTCGCATGCCGCACGCGGTGCATCGTCACCGGATGCAGATCCGCAGCGGCGATCCGCTCCCGCTCGACCTCCTCGTGGATCGGTTGGAAGCGATGGGTTACGAGCGGCGGCCTTCGGTGCTGGACGTGGCGCAGTACGCCGTGCGCGGGGGCATCGTTGACGTGTACGGCTACGGTATGGCTTCTCCCACTCGGCTCGAGTGGTGGGGCGACGAGCTGACCTCGATTCGCGGGTTCGACCTGGACACGCAGCGTTCGGAAGGGGAGGTGGACGCTGTCACGATTCTCCCGGTGGCGATCAGCGCGGCGGAGGTGGACGGCGAAGCCGCACCGAGCGAAGCGGCGCCTGACGATCGGGTGCGCCAGAGCATCCTGGACCTGCTGCCGACCGACACTCTGGTGGTCGTAGACGGGGACGTCGACGAGGAAGACGTCAGGCGTGTGTGGGTGGAGGCGGCGCATCACATAGAGGTGGCGAGCCGGCGCGGCGAGGACGTACCCGGGCGGGAGGCTGTGTTTCACTCTCCGGCGGCCTGGCAAGAGCGATGGGACGCGCTCGCGAGACTGGAGCTGGAGCGCGAACCGGTGGGTCACGACTTTCGGCTCGAGGTTCCCCCGGCCGTCGATCGAAAGGTGAGCCGGCTGGCCCAGGTGGTGCGCGCCGGACCCACACTCATCCTGTGTGATAACGAGGGGCAGCTCGAGCGGCTGGAGGAGTTGCTCGGCGGAGAAGGCGCCGGCGTCGTCGGGCTGCCGGCGACGGTCACCTTGGCGCTCGGGTCGCTCGGGGGCGGCTTCGTGATGCGTGAGCTGACGGTGCTCACGGATCACGAGATATTCCGGCGCGCGCGGCGGATCCGCAGGGCGCGGCGCTACCGGCAGGCTCTCACGACGGCGACTGCGGGGGCGCTCACTCCAGGGGATTACGTGGTGCACCTGGAGCACGGCATAGGACTGTATCGCGGCATCGAGACCATCACCGTGGGCGAGGGAGCCACGATGGAGGTCGCCGTGCTGGAGTACGAGGGCGGCGACCGGCTGAACGTGCCCCTCTACCGCATTGACCAGTTGGAGCCGTACCGGTCGGTGGGCGGAGACGGGGAGGATCGTCCGCCGCCCAGACTGCACAAGCTCGGGGGTCGGCGCTGGCAGCAGCAGCGCACCAAGACCGAGGCCGCCATTCATCGGATGGCCGCCGAGTTGCTGGAGCTCTACGCGCGGCGCTCGGTAGTCACCGGGTACGCTTTCCCCGCCGACACCCGGTGGCAGCGCGAGCTCGAGTCGGCCTTCCTGTACGAGGACACGCCTGACCAGAGGACCGCCACCGAGGAGACCAAGAGCGACATGGAGCTCGCGCGCCCGATGGACCGGCTCATAGTGGGCGACGTGGGGTACGGCAAGACGGAGGTCGCGGTGCGGGCGGCCTTCAAGGCGGTCCAGGCCGGAAAGCAGGCGGCAGTCCTGGTACCCACGACCATCCTCGCCGAGCAGCACGGGCGCACGTTCCTCGAGCGGATGGCCGACTTCCCGGTCAACGTGGAGGTGCTGTCACGGTTCCGCACGCCGAAGGAGCAGCGCGCGGCGGTGGAGCGGCTACGGGACGGAAAGGTGGATGTGATCATCGGTACCCACCGGCTCCTCTCCCAGGACGTCACGTTCCACGATCTGGGCATCCTGGTGGTGGATGAGGAGCATCGGTTCGGGGTGCGTCACAAGGAGCGGCTCAAGGCGCTGCGCCTCGAGGTGGACGTGCTCACCCTCACTGCCACGCCGATCCCGCGCACGCTGCACCAGGCGCTGGCTGGACTGCGGGATCTCACGATGATCCAGACGCCGCCGCGCGACCGGTCACCCGTGCTCACGTTCATCGAGCCCTGGGATGACGAGCTGTTGGCCGAGGCGATGGAGCGGGAGCAGGACCGGGGTGGGCAGGTGTTCTTCGTGCACAACCGGATCGAGACCATCGATGCCGTGGCGGCGAGGGTCGAGAGGCTGATGCCGCGCGCCCGCGTTGGGGTTGCGCACGGGAAGATGCGAGAGCGGGATCTGGACCGCGTGATGCAGCGCTTCGTGGCCGGAGAGGTGGACGTACTGGTATCCACGATGATCGTGGAGTCCGGGCTCGACGTGTCCAATGCAAACACGATGATCGTGCACAACTCGCACCATTTCGGGCTGGCGCAGCTGTACCAGTTGAGGGGCCGGGTCGGACGCGGGCACAGGAGGGCCTACTGCTACCTCCTGGTACCGGATCTGGTGGATCCCGATGCCGAGCGGCGCCTCAAGGTGCTGGAGCACCACACCGAGCTCGGATCCGGCTACCGCATCGCGTTGCGCGACCTGGAGCTGCGCGGAGCGGGGAACCTCCTCGGGGCCGAGCAGTCGGGCCATGCCCATGCGGTGGGGGTGGATCTCTACATGCGCTGGCTGAGCGAGACCGTGCGTGCGCTGAGGGGTGAGGGCACGCCTTCGGAGCGCCCCCCGACGGAGGTCACGCTGGACGGACCGGCCCATCTGCCGGACGAGTACATCCCGGACGAGGACGCCAAACTGGATCTGTATCGGCGGCTGGCGCGGGCAGAGGAACTTGGCGAGATTGCGGCGCTACGAGAGGAGTTGCGCGACCGCTTCGGGCCGCTACCGGCGGAGGCGGAACGCCTTTTGGAGGTTTCGGAGCTCCGCGCGCTTGGCGCCCCGCTGGGACTGCAGTCGGTCCTGGTGCGGGGCGACGACGCGCGGCTCAAGTTTCGCCCTGATGCGGCACCGAAGCTGTTCCGGCTCAACGCGGCCCTGGAGGACGTGCAGTTCTCCGCCGACGTTCGCCAGACGGTGCCATTGGCCATGAGATTGCGTCGCCTGGGCGGTGTTGCGATGGGGCCCGGACTCGTACGGGCACTCGCGACGGCCGCAGGTGAGGAGTGACTGACTGAATGAAGCGTATGAGAGTCGTAGTGGGTGCCGTGGCGGCCCTGGCTGCCCTCGCCGCGTGTGGCGACGGGTTCGGCGGAGGTGTCGAGGCGGTGGCCACGGCCGAGCAACATGATCTGGGAGTGAGCCAGCTTGCGGGTTGGCTCGCCGATGTCGAGCGGGTACCGCTCCAGCGGGACATTGCCGAGCGTGCGGTTCACCGTTGGGTGGAGTTCGTTCTGTTCTCCGAGCGGGTCGCCCAGGGTGATTCGCTGCTGGATCGCGAGACGGTGCTGCAGGCGATGTGGCCCAACGTGTACCAGGAGCTCGTCGACGTACATCACGAGATGCTCGTCGAGGAGCGCATCGGGCTGGACTCGGCCGACGTCGACAGCGCGTACGCTGCAGGCGACCACCGATTCATCAACCACATCCTCATCTCCACGACTCCCACGATGGCACCGCCCGAGAAGGCGGCTGCTCGTGAGCGCGCCGAGGACCTCCGCGAGCGGCTCATGCTCGGCGGGTCGTGGGAGGATGCCAACTTGCAGAACGATGACCCCGGCGCGCGTGAGCGCGGCGGCAGCCTCGGCGTGATCGTTCGCGGCCAGACCGTGCCCCCGTTCGAGGCCGCGGCCTTCGCACTGGAGCCGGGAGAGATCTCCGAAGTCACGGAGACCGCGTTCGGGTTTCACGTGATCCGGAGGCCGCCGCTCGAGGAAGTCCACGACGACTTTGCGGTGGAGATCGAGGAGTATCTGATCGACCTGATGGACACGCAGTACCTCGAGGAGATCGGCGACGACTGGAAGATCGACGTGCGCCAGAGCGCCCCCGCGGCGCTGCGTGAGGCGGCGGAGGCACCCTACCGCGCATTCGGGTCCGACAGGGTGATCGGCACCTATCGCGGCGGGAGGTTCACCGTGGCGGACTTCGTGCGCTGGATGCAGGCCCTGCCGCCCCAGATGTTCTCGCAGGTGGCGATCGCCGACGACGAGCAGCTCACGGAGCTGACGCGCTCCCTCGTGCGCAACGAGGTCCTGGTGCACGCTGCCAGAGACGCGGGAGCCGAGTTGCCGGAGGAGAGCTTCCTCGGATACAGGGAGCAGCTCAGGAGCGAGGTTCAGAACGTGCGTGATGCGCTGCGACTGGACTCCGCTCTGGCGGCGGCTGCTACTGACGAGGAGCGGGGCGAGGCTCTTGAGGGCGCGGTACAGACGTACCTCATCTACCTGATGGATTCCAGGGCGCAGACCGCGGTGGTCGTGCCGGCGTTCCTGGCGCAACGGCTGCGCGCCGAGTCGGATTGGGGTGTGTCGTCGCCGGGCCTGGATCAGTCGGTCGAGCGAGCGCAGCGACTGCGTATGGAGCGGCGCTTCCCGCAGGGCGACTCGGTTGTTGCCCCGCCGCCGCCCGCCGATACCGCTGGTGAGGGCGATGCGCTGTAGGCTGTTCCCGATAGCCGTCGGGGCGCTGCTCGCGACGGTAGCCTCCCCGGCGGCCGCGCAGGATTCCTCATTCGTCCTGGTGGAGCGCATTGCCGCGGTTGTCGGCAACACCGTCATACCGCAGTCGCGGGTCGAGGAGGAGTTCAACGTCTATCAGCAGCAGGGCGGGCAGGTTCCGTCGGATCCGCAGGGTCTGGAGATGTTCAAGCAGGAGATCCTGCGCCAGTTGATAGATCAGGAACTCCTGATCCAGGCCGCGCTGCGGGACACCAACGTGGTGGTGACGCCGCAGGAAGTGCAGCAGGAGGTGGACCGCGCAATGCAGCAGGTGCGCGGGCAGTTCGGATCCGAGTTCGATTTCACACGGCAGCTCCAGGCGGCAGGGTTCGGATCCATCGAGGAGTACCGGCGCTGGCTCTCGGAGCAGACGGCGCGCGATCTGCTACGGCGCAAGTACATCCAGATGTTGCGGGAAATGGGTGAGTTGGCTCCCCTCGCGCCGACCGAAGCGGAGCTGCGCGAGTATTTCGAGGCGACCAGGGCGCAGCAGCCGGACCGGCCCGCGACCATCTCTTTCCGCCAGATAGTGGTGCGCAGTCAAGGCGATAGCGCAGCGGTAACTGCCGCCAGGGCGCTGGCCGACAGCCTCGTAGTGGAGCTGCGCGAGAACGATGCCGACTTCGGTTCGTTGGCGCGCGCCTACTCCGCCGACCCCGGCTCCCGCGACCAGGACGGGAATCTCGGTTGGGTGCGCCGCGGTCGTCTGGTGCCCGCGTTCGAGCGCGTGGCTTTCACCATCGCCCCCGGCACGATCTCCAATCCGGTGCTCACGGTGTTTGGCTACCACATCATCCTGGTGGATCGGCGGCAGCCATCGGAGGTGATGGTACGGCACATACTGATTGCGCCGGAGGTGACCGACGCAGACCGCGCGCACGCCAGTGCGATCGCCGCAGAGGTGGCTGCGGCCCTCAGGGATGGAGCCTCGTACGACTCGCTAGCCACACTGTACCACGACCACGCCGGGCAGGAGCAGCCGCTCGTTGAGGATTTTCCCGAGGAGCAGCTCCCCGACGAGTACAAGGCTCAGCTGGAGGGTGTCGAGCCCGGAGCCATACTGGGGCCGATCACGCTGGACCTGGGCGACGGCCGTCCCAAGTACGCGGTGATCATAGTGGAGCAGCGCAGAGCCGCCGGGAAGTTCGACTTCGAAGACCTGCGTGACCAGATGCGCAGCCGCCTCGGCGAGCAGAACGCCATGGATCGACTGATCCGGATTCTCAGGGAATCGACCTACGTCGAAGTCCGCATGTAGCTGAGTATGCTCCCACGGATCGCGGTGACGCTGGGAGATCCGCGGGGCATCGGGCCGGAGATCGTCGCCAAGACGTTGTCCGAGCCCCCCGCCGAGGCGAACTACATCGTGATCGGGCCCGAGGAGTCGATCCGCGACCTTCCCGCTGACCACATCGCCGTGGGGAAAGCGGGTTCTTCCATCTCTCCAAAGGACGCCGGCCGCCTTGCCGGCCTCGCCGTCGAGAAGGCAGCGGAGCTGGCGCTCTCGGGAGACGTGGAAGCGATCGTCACCGCCCCCGTTGAGAAGCGCGCGCTGCACGCCGCAGGCTATGCGTATCCCGGCCACACGGAGTGGCTGGCTGAGCTCGCCGGCGGCGTTGACGTTGCGATGATGCTCACCACAGGGAAGCTCCGAGTTGTGCTTGCCACGACGCACATTCCACTCAGTGCCGTTCCCGCCGCTGTCACGATAGAGCGACTGTTGAGGACCGGCGATATTACGCGCTGCGCCCTCGAGTCCTGGTGGGGGATAGAGGACCCCCGCCTGGCCATGTGCGCCCTCAACCCGCACGCGGGCGAGGGCGGTCTGTTCGGCGACGAGGACGAGCGCGTGGTTGGGCCCGCTGCACAGGAGCTGAATGCTGCCGGACCGCTTCCCGCCGACACCGTGTTCGTGCGGGCGCTGGGTGGGGAGTTCGACGCGGTGATCACACCGTACCACGACGTCGGAATGACCGCAGTGAAGGTGGCGGGTTTCGGGAAGGGTGTGAACGTGACCCTGGGGTTGCCGTTCGTGCGGACTTCACCCGATCACGGCACGGCGTTCGACATCGCGGGGCAGGGGATCGCCGACGCCGGCTCGATGCGTGAGGCCGTGGCTCTCGCGGCGCGCCTGGGGAGCGCCAGGCGCTAGGGCGTCTCCTTCGGGAGGGGCTTCTCCTTCACGATCCTGAGCTGGCCGACGCGCCGGCCGTCCATCTCCAGCACTTCGAACCGCGCTCCCGGGACGGAGACCTTGTCGCCTACTCGGGGCAAGCGGCCCAGCTGGCCGAACACGTAGCCGCCCACCGTCTGGTACTCCTGATCGTCTATCTTGAGGCCGTAGGCCTCGTTTACGTCGTCGATCTCCATGTCGCCTGGCAGCGTGATCGTGTCGCCCGCTTGCTGCGGTACCGGCTCTGCCTCGTCGTACTCGTCGTAGATCTCCCCGACGATCTCCTCAAGCAGGTCTTCCATCGTGACCACGCCGTCGGTGCCGCCGTACTCGTCCAGCACGATGGCCATCTGGGCCTTGAGCCGCTTCATGTCGGCCAGCACGTCCTCCACCTCGCGCGTTCCTGGCACGAACAGCGGCTCGCGCGCGATGTCAATTACCGGCTCGCCGCCCCGACTCGGCAGGGCTGCGAGAATCTCCTTCACGTGGACGATGCCCATGATGTCGTCCAGCGACTCGGTGTAGACCGGATAGCGTGACCGTCCGACCTGACTGATGCGCTCTGCCGCCTGCGCAACGGTGAGCTCGGCGGGCAGCGCAACCACCTCCGTGCGGGGGGTCATCACGTCGCGCGTGTTCTTCTCGGTGAACTCGAACACCCCCTCGATCATCTCGACGTCCTCGGAGTCGAGATGGCCCGACTTCTGGCTGTGCCGCAGGATCATCAGCACCTCGTCGGGCGAGTGCACCGCCTCGAGCTCGTCGGCGGTGGACTTGATTCCCACCAGGCGCAGCAACAGGTTCGCGCTCCAGTTCAGCGCATCCGTGAGGGGGCGCGTGATCCAGCTGAAGAACAGCATCGGCCGCGCGATCCAGCGCGCCGTGGGCTCGGGGAAGGTGATGGCCCAGTTCTTGGGTGCCAGCTCGCCCACCACCACGTGCAGGAACGAAACGACGGACACCGCCACGAGCGATGCCACCGCGGCGCGTCCCAGGAAGGAGAGTGCCGCCGGCAGTCCCCGCACCCAGTCGTGGAACAGCACCGCGATCGAGTCCTCGGCCACGTAGCCCAGGAGGATGGATGCCAGGGTGATGCCGAGCTGGCAGGCGGAGAGCTGGCGCTGCAGGTCTTGCTGCGCCGTCCTGACCGCCTTAGCCTTTCGATCACCCTTGCGAATCAGGTCCTCGATGCGGGAGCGCCGCGCCGCCACCAGGCTGAACTCGGCCGCCACGAAGAACCCGTTCGCCAGCACCAGGAGCATGACCGCGGCGAAGCGCCAGAGAAGGGATGCTAAGGAGATTTCTTCCATGCGGGCTGTATGTCTAAGGTAAACTGTCGGCTCCGGGGAGCCAATTGATGGCAACCCCCCCCGAAGCGGCATCCCCGCCCACCGACCGCTCGCTGGACTGCGCCCACCGCGTACCGGAGCGAAAGCACAGCCGCGCCCTCAAGTTCGTCCTGATCATCACCGCCGTGTTCATGGTGGTCGAATTCGGGGCCGGATGGATCGCGAACTCCCTCGCGCTGCTGGCCGATGCGGGCCACATGCTGACCGATGTGGCGGCCCTGGCCCTGGCCCTGTTCGCCGTGTGGGTCGCGCAGCGGCCGGCGACCGCGGACAAGACATTCGGGTACCTGAGGCTCGAGATCCTGGCGGCGCTGGTAAACGGAGCCGCGCTGTTCGTGGTGGCAGGGGTCATCGTGTGGGATGCGATGGGGCGCCTGGCCGATCCTCCCGCCGTCGAACCGCGTATCCTCTTCGGCGTCGCGAGCGCAGGACTGCTGGTGAACGTGGTCGGGGCGTGGCTACTGCATCGAGGGCGCGACGAATCGCTCAACATCCGCGGCGCATATCTGCACGTGCTGGGCGATCTGCTCGGCTCCGTAGGGGCCATGGCGGCCGGCGCCGTCATCCTGCTCACCGGCTGGATGTTGGCCGACCCCATCATCTCGGTGGCAATCGCCCTGCTGATATTGGTCGGGGCCTGGCGCCTCGTGCGGGAGAGCGTGGACGTGCTGCTCGAGGCGACGCCGCGCCACATCCCGCTGGGCGATGTGGAGCGGCTCATCGCCAGCGTCCCGGGTGTGCGCGACGTCCACGACCTGCACGTGTGGACCCTCACCAGCGGCGTCGTCGCCATGAGCGGACACGCGATCGTGACGGATCCGGCAGGCGGACAGCGGGTTCTGGAGGCAGTCCAGGAGCGCATGGCTGGCCTCGGAATTCACCACGTCACGATGCAGATCGAGCGTAATCACCTCGACCCCTGCCAACCGGGGAACTCCGGCCCTTCCCAGGGGGTTTTGGAGGGCAAGACCGGTTCTCTCTGACAGCTTGCTTTAAGACCCGGCCCCCGCTAGACTGCCGCGCTGCAACTAACGGTAGGATTTGAAGTTGGATATCCGGAACATCGCGATCATCGCGCACGTAGATCACGGAAAAACGACGCTCGTCGACCAGATGCTGCGCCAGGCGGGGGTATTCCGCTCGAACCAGAAGATCGAGGAGCGGGTGCTGGACTCCAACCCGCTGGAGCGAGAGCGCGGGATCACCATTCTGTCCAAGAACGCCTCGGTGCGCTGGCACGGGGTGAAGATCAACCTGGTGGATACGCCGGGCCACGCCGACTTCGGTGGCGAGGTCGAGCGAATCATGCGCATGGTGGACGGGGTGCTCCTGCTGGTGGACGCCGCCGAAGGGCCGATGCCGCAGACCAGGTTCGTGACCCGCAAGGCGCTGAGCCTGGGTCTCCAGCCCGTCGTGGTGATCAACAAGGTGGATCGGGCGGATGCCCGCCCCGCTGAGGTTCACGACGAGGTGCTGGAGTTGTTCCTCGAGCTGGAAGCCTCGGACGAACAGCTGGACGCTCCCTTCATCTACGCTTCGGCCCGGGCCGGCGTGGCCTCCGCCGAGCTCTCGGACGTGGCGCGCATGGCGGAGCCCGACGCCGCCCAGGTGGGGTTCGACCTCAAGGCGCTGTTCGAGGCGATCTTGAGCCACGTTCCCGAGCCGGCGAACGACCGCGAAGGTCCGTTCCAGATGCTGATTTCCACCCTGGACTACTCGTCGTATCTGGGGCGCATGGGCATCGGCCGGATCGAGCGCGGTAGCGTTCGGGTGGGAGACGAGGTGGCGCTGCTCCGACTCGGTGAGCCGGGCTTGGCGCCGGAGCGCGAGGCCGAATCGGCGCGCGTGGCGCAGCTCTACGGCTTCGAGGGGCTCAACCGCGTGGAGCTCGAGGGAGCCGAGGCCGGCGACATCATCGCCCTGGCCGGCGTCGAGGCCGTCGAGATTGGAAAGACGGTGACGTCACTGGAGCGGCCCGAGCGACTGCGCGGGATAGCGGTGGAGGAGCCCACGATCTCCGTGGATTTCATGGTGAACAACTCCCCGTTCGCGGGACGGGCGGGGCAGTTCGTGACCACGCGCCAGGTGCGGGAGCGGCTCTACCGCGAGCTGGAGCGCAACATCGCCCTTGGCGTGGACGACACCGACCAGCCCGACGTGCTCGCGGTATCCGGCCGCGGGGAGCTCCACCTCTCCATCCTGATGGAGACGATGCGGCGCGAGGGATACGAGTTCCAGGTGAGCCGGCCTCGGGTGATCACGAAGGTGGGTCGCGACGGGGAGCGGCTGGAGCCGTACGAAGAGCTGGTCGTGGATGTGCCTGAGGAGATGCTGGGCTCGGTGATGGAGACCCTCGGCCCCAGGCGGGGCGAGCTCCTCGACATGAAGAACCCCGGCCGCGGCCGGGTGCGGATGCGGTTCAAGGTTCCGGCGCGCGGGCTGTTCGGCTACCGCTCCGAGTTCCTGTCGGAAACCCGCGGCGAGGGGATCATCCACCACCGGTTCCTGGAGTACGGTCCCTGGGCCGGTCCGGTGGCCGGGCGCTCGCGCGGCGTGCTTGTGGCGGACCGGGAGGGTGTGGCCGTAGCTTATGCCTTGTGGAACCTCGCCGAGCGGGCCACGATGTTCGTTGGCCCCGGCGACCCGGTGTACGAGGGGATGATCGCGGGCGAGCACGTCAGGCCCGGAGACCTTGACGTGAACGTCACGCGTGGTAAGAAACTAACCAACATGAGGACTACGGCGTCCGACGATAACGTCCAGCTGGAGCCGCCGCGGGAGATCACGCTCGAGCTCGCGCTGGAGTACATCGAGGACGACGAGTTGATAGAGGTAACGCCAGACGCCATCCGGCTCCGCAAACGCGATCTGGAAGCTATCCAGCGCAAGAAGGCGGCGCGACGGGCCCGGGCGGCATTCGACGTGAGCTGATCAGCAGGAGGTGCGCAGATGTTGCCCCGGGATATGTCCTCTCCTTGGGTCGCTGAGCCGGACGAGGCCGAGGACGGCTCCGAAGACGGTTACGACGAGTTCGAGGAAGACGACGAGTACGACGAGGATGTGGACGAGTACGCGGAGTTCGAGGAGGAGTTCGAATACGACGAGCCTCGGCCCCATCCGCATCGCAGGAGTGAGGACTGGGATTAGGGGCCGGAGGGCAGGGTGGAGCGCCCCGCGGTGATCGTCTAGATTACGGACCCCAAGGGGCCAGTAGCTCAGGTGGTTAGAGCGCACGCCTGATAAGCGTGAGGTCGGAGGTTCAACTCCTCCCTGGCCCATAGGCGTAAGGTGAGAGCCCGTAGTCGGTTAGCCCGGCTGCGGGTTTTGCGTTTTCAGGGTCGCCCGCTCGTCAGGCGGTGCCGCGCACAGCCCAGGCGCGTGCGAGGAGAGCGATCGTTCCGTCGGCCCGCTTCGGGAGAGCTCGGTCGAGCTCGCTCGCGAGAGCGGTGCGGGCCTCCTCATGGAACACCAACAGGCACCTGCAACCAGGAGACGAACCTCGGCGCGAGCCGGCGGCTCCACCGTCCCATGAACTCCTCGTACGTCGACCCGGCTGACCAGCGGTCGCTGGCTTCGTTTTTTCGAGCGGCATTCATTGCGCCCCGAGTATCACGGGTTCTCTTTGTCCTGGTCAAGCGTTGGTTGCACGGTCTGGAAATTCGAATAGATTCCTCGCACTTCAAGATCAGGGGATGTGTTCAATGAAACGCAATCTGATGCTCGCCTTCATTGGCGGCGTCGCATCGACAGTCGCGCTCGCCGCGGCGACCATAGTGGCCACGGCGCCCCAGGAGGCCAAGGCAGCAGCGTGGCCCCCCGAGATCGCCAACGACTCCAAGGTGTTCTTCGCCGGCGGACCGAACATGAGCGACCGGGATATGTACTTCCCCGGAACGGAGAAGCTCGGCGCCGACGAGATGCGCGTGATCGCGTGCGGCACGGGGATGCCGAACCAGCGGCCCAAGCAGGCAGCCGCCTGCTGGCTGGTCGAGCTGGGGAACGGCGAGAAGTTCCTGTTCGACATCGGCACCGGCTCGTCCGAGCGCATCTCGGCCCTCAGAATCCCATACGACTCGCTGGACAAGGTGTTCATCGGCCACCTGCACTCGGACCACTTCGGTGACATCGATGCCCTGTGGATCGGCGGCGTCGTGGCGGGCCGTATCAACAAGCTCCGCGTCTGGGGCCCCGATGCGCCCCGCGAGGAGTGGAGCACTGCGTACGCCCTGGACCTGCTGCAGAAGATGTATCAGTGGGACCTGGCGACCCGCTCGGGCGTGATCGACGGGCGCGGCCTCGAGATGGAGGTCAACCAGTTCGACCGCCTGGGAATCAACGCGGTCATCTACGAAGAGAACGGCGTCGTCATCCGGACGGTCCCGGCGATCCACGGCACCGATGGCCCCGTCAGCTTCATCCTGGAGTGGAACGGTCTCAAGTTCGCGTTCTCGAGCGACACGTATCCCAACAAGTGGTGGATCGAGCACACGCAGGGCGCGGACCTGTCCATCCACGAGTGCTTCCTGCCGCCGAACATCCTCGTCGAGCGGTTCAAGTTCGCGCCGATCGAAGCGCTCCAGGTGGGCACTCAGGGGCACACTGCGCCGGGCCAGTTCGCCAAGGTTATGGCACTCACTGAGCCCCGCATGGCGGTGGGATATCACTTCTTCAACGACTTCGACACCGCTCCCGAGATCCTGCGGCAGGTCCGTATGGTCTACGACGGGCCGCTCGCCCTGGCCGAAGACTACATGGTCTTCAACGTGACCAAGGACGACATTCGGGTGCGCATGGCCGTAGTCGACGAGGCCGCGTGGCCTCCGGGAGCGATCCAGGAGAAGAACCCGCCCGACTTTTCACAGGCGGTGCCGCCGTCGGACTTCCTCAGGTCAGGCGCGGAACCCTTCCCGGAGATTGTGCAGAGGTACTACGACGCGATCAACCAGATGTACGGGACCGACCACAAGCCGGCGTACTAGGCGGCATTCGGTCCACGGTCACGGCCGTAGGTAAGAAGCCCCGCACCGAGAGGTCATCGGTGCGGGGCTCTGCATTCACTGAGAGTCTGAGGACTTCGCGAGCGACGCCCTAGCCGCCCTCCTGGCTGCTCTTCTGCGCTTCCTTCCACGCCTCGTACTTCTGCTGCTGCTCGGGCGTGAGGATCTCGTTCATGCCCGCCTTCGTCTCCGCCGATATGCTCTTGAGCTTGTTGGCCATCTGGAGCTTGATCCGCGGTCCCATGCGCCGGTCAGCGTACTCGAAGATCACGCCCACGAGCCCACGGATGCCGGTTCCCATCACGGGCTTGAGCGCGGCGGCCTGCTCGTCGCTCAGGTCGAGTTCGTAGCGCATGTCTGTGATGCGCAGCTCCGCTATGGACTCGAAGATCTCCTGCATCACCTCGTCCATGAGCTGCTCGTAGGCGGCGTACTGCTCCTCGCTCAGCGTGCCCTGCATGCTCTCCTGGAAGTCGGAGCGTGCGGCCTTCAACGCCGAGATCATCTGCGCGCCGTCCGCTTCCTCGTTCTCGGCTTTGGCGCTCGCCTCGTCCATGGCCATCCCGAAAGCCTGAAGGTGCCCCGTGACCTCCTGTGCCTGCTCATCACTCAGCGCCAGGGCTTCGGTCAGCTCCTCGACGATCATCTCGACGTCCATGTCGCCGTCCTGGGCCAATGCCGGTGAGACCGCGGCCTGGGACGCGATCGCCAGACCTGCCAGGGCAACGAGTGTCAGCTTGACCATCACTCTTCTCCACGCGTGAGGGCTTATCGCCTTCTGTTCTACTCCGTCTCCAACTCCACCACCTCCGACCCATCCGGACTGTCCACGACCTCGTAGAACGGGTTTCCGTCCTCGTCCTCGACCTCCTCGAAGAAGACCATGTCGAATTGATAGTAGGTCCGTCCTTCCTCTTCGATGGTCGTCACGCCCTCGGGCAGCGTGTCCAGTTGGGCCCCGATCTCGGGCTCTCCGTTCACGTATCCCGTCTGGCCGTTCTCCTCGAACTCGACGTACAAGTTGAAGTTGACGTAGTAATAGGTCTCGCCATCGGCCACGAAAGAGGGAGAGCCTTCGGGTATTTCGTCGAGCTCTTCCGCTGGCGGCTGCGGCTCGACCAGGTAGACCTGCAAACCCGCATCGTTCGTGGTCTTGGTGAAGTACAGGTTGTCGAACTGGTACAGGGTGACATCGCCCTCTTCATGGGCGACGGCTTCCTCCGGGATGTTGCTTACCTCCGCCCCGACCGGCGGCTCGACGACGACGTAGCCACCTCCTGAGGCGACCTGGAAGAACGACCATTCGGCGTAGTAGTACGTCGCGTCCTCGAACTCGATCATCTCCGCGCCTTCGGGCAGCGCATCCGTCTCCCAGCCAACCGGCGCGGAAGTGAGCACATTCACTTCTTCGCCGTCGTAGATGGCCTTGCGATACCATGGGTTCACGTGGACGTAGGTGGTCCCGTAAACGACGTATGTCGTGCTGTTGGAGGAGTTTGCGATTGCCACGAACGCCGCCGTGGTGATCAGTACCCTGGCGACCCAGAATCCGCGGTAGTAGTGACGGTGCCGCCAGTAGCGGTGGTGCCGCCAACGGGCATGCCGGTACCGGTGGGAGCGGTGAACGCGGCGCGAGCGGTGTCGGCTCCGGGCTCGAGTGTTGGTTCTGTGGCGGGTCGAGGTCCGTCGGGTACCGGATCTGCTGGCGTTCCGCTGGGCAGAGGATCGATTGGATCGGCTCTGCGTGGACGAGTGACTCGGGCTGCTCGATCGACTCGAAGAGCGATTGGTCGACCCCGACCGCGAATGGCTCGAGCGATTCACGCTTGAGTGGGATCGGGCAGAACGCCCCCCGCTCCTGCTACCGCCGCGACGTTGCGCTTCGGCGATCGTGAGGATGCCGGTACCCGTCAGCTGGAGCACCAGCAATACGAACGCGATCACCTGTGTGCGATGCCTTCTCATCTGTATCTCCTCGCGTTCGCGGTCAGCGACCGCTCACGGGCACGAGCTCGACCCGCTCTGCGTCGGGTGGGGGAGTGAACGTGAACTCCCTGACCGCGTCGGGAACGGTCGTCGACCACTTGCGGAAGCGGGCCAAGTACGTGGGCCGGCCTTCCTCATCGGTGTAGGTGATCGCCAACTTGGCCGGAAACGGTTCGTCTCCCTTCCGTACCCACACTTCGAGATCGATGCCCGGCTTCTGCGCTGCAACGTGATTGGTCCAGAACCCCTCGACCCAGGCTTCACCCACCCACCACAGCGACGTGACATCGTCTCCGAACAGCGGCCCGTTCGGGTCCCGCATGAGGATGGCCTCGAACGGCACGTCCAGATCGTACTCGGTGACGAGCCGATCGACCATTTCGCGGAAATCGGAGGGACCGCTGATCTGCCCCCAGATATTCGCCGGCTGCTTGAGAAACGTGAACCGGCCGTCCGAAACCCAGGCGGAATCTGCCGAGCCGTCATCGTTCAACGTAACCCAGAAGAACTTGTCCGGTTTGCTGATGGCCATCCGCTGCAGCATGTCGAAGTGTAGATTCTGGCCGGTTTCCTGGAGCGCCTCGTACGAAACGAGCGCTTCCACGACCACTTCTTGCTGAGCGGCCATGAAATCGACCATCTGCTGGATGACTTCGCCCCCATCCGGCTCCCGCCAGTCCTCGTCGGTGAGAGCGGGCGGAGTCCAATACGCGGTCTGCTGACCGTCTGATGGCTGGCATGCGGCCGCACCTGCGACAATGATGCAGGACAGCAGGGCGAGCCGTCCTCTGTGGAACCTGGTCTTGGGCATGATCCTCGTCTCTCTTGCGCGTCACTGTGATGGCGCATGTTGCGGGAGGCGAACGAAGGACCAACATATTCGTGCCAGGTAGCGTTCGCTAGGACCGCGTTGCAGTTTCCTGACCATGCCAAGCCTCAAGTCCCTGGCGGGCGTCGCCCGCGCCCCGTTCCTGCTCCTGCCGGTCACGCTGGTGGCCTCAGGCGCAGCGGCCGCAGCCTACGAAGGCCACTTCAGCTGGCTGCACACCGCACTCGCGCTCATTGGTCTCGTGTCGCTCCACGTTGCTGTGAACGTGCTCAACGAGTGGAGCGACATGCGGACGGGGATCGATCTGAAAACGGAGCGGACGCCCTTCTCCGGCGGGAGCGGCACGCTGCCGGCGGGCGCAATCTCCTCTCGCGCGACGCTGATCTTTGGTCTGGCCGCGGCTTCCGTCGGTCTGGGAATCGGCGTCTGGTTCCTCGGCTGGGTGGGCTCTTCGCTCGTGCCGATCGTGGTGCTGGGCGCGGTCTGCGTATTGGGCTACACGGACTTCCTGGCCCGCGTCGGCCTCGGCGAGGTGGCGGCGGGCCTAGGGCTCGGTGGCCTTCCAGTGGTTGGAGCGGCCCTGGTGCAGGATGGCGTGCTCGGGCAGGCTGCTGCCGCCGCCGCCATTCCGGCCACGTTCATGACTCTCAATCTGCTGCTCTTGAACGAGTTCCCCGACGAAGAAGCCGACCGATCCGGCGGGCGCCGCAACCTGGTGATCCTGTTGGGCCGGCGCCCAGCCGCACTCGTGTACGCCGCCGCGGCACTCCTCACGCCGGCGTCCATCATAGCGGCCGTGGTGCTGCGCGTGCTGCCGCCTGCGTCGCTGACGGCCGTGCTGCCCTCGCTGCTATTGGTCCAACCGCTGCGCTGGGCCTTTGGAGATACCTCGAAGCCCGTACCGATCCCGGCCCTGGGCGGAAACGTGATCTGGAACCTGGCGACGAACTCGGTGCTGGCGCTGTCGCTGCTCGTGGCGGTTCTGCTCGCCTAGCACTCCGCCCGCGCGGGTCGTTCTTCCAAAATCCCGAGCCAAAGCCTAGCTTGGCTCCCACGGGACCTCGATGCGCCCTGTTTCGAGCACAATTCGGCAACTCTCTTTTGAGGGATTGACCATGCGGTCTGTCGCCCTGCCTGCACTCCTGGTTGGATTACTGCTCTCGTCTGCAGCCGCGGACGCGTCCGCACAGCAGACTCTCTTTCTGGCCAACGGGGACCAACTCACCGGCCGGTTGGTTGCCATCGACGGCGGAACGTGGGTCTTCAAGTACGCCGGCGCAGACGTGAAGATCGCGGCGGGAGACATAGTCGGTTACGCTGCCCCCGATCCCGTCGGCTTCCGGCTCGCCGACGGCAGTCTGATAGCGGCCACCGTGACCACAGTGACCGGCGGCCTTCGCCTTCAGGCCGCCGACGGCACTGCTCGCACCGTGCCCGTGGTCGATCTGGCCGCCGCCGGCCCGCCCGACGCCCTCGACGCGCTGCGGCCGGTCGAGGTGAGGGTCCTGAGCCCGTTCTTCAAGTTCTGGAACGTCACGGCGAGTCTCGGCTTCTCGATTAGAAACGGAAATACCAATCTCCGCGGCGGCACCCTCTACCTGGACATGGTGCGGGCCACAAACGTGGATCGCCTCAGCGTGCTCGTGCAGGCCACGCAGAATTACGACCGGGTCACGACGTCGGGCGCTCCGGACTCCGGGCAGATCGTACAGATTGCCGGGAATTACCTCGCCGGGCTACGCTACGACATCTTCATCGGAGGCAAGCTGTTCGCGTCCGGGGGGACCAGGCAGTCGCGTGACCGGTTCAAGGACATTGACCTGCGTTCGTTTTACAGCGTGGGGCTCGGTTATCAGTTCCTGGCTACGGACAAGGTGGATCTCAGGAGCTCGCTGGGCGCCGGCATCAGGTATCAGGACTTCACGACCGACAGCACGAGCACGGTTCCGGTGGGATCGCTGGACGGCGGCCTGCGGGCCGTGCTCGGGCCGTTCGACTACGACCTGCGATCGGTCTACACTCCGTCCTTCGAGCAGTTCAGCGACTACCAACTGTTGACCATTACTGGCCTCACAGCCAAAGTGATTGCGGGGCTGGGATTTCGTATCCAGCTGAAGTGGGAGTACGACAACATGCCAGCGCCCGGCACGGCGAAGTCAGATACGGAGCTCTCGACGGCGCTCACATACACGCTGGGCAGCTAGCGGCGGTCCTATGAGATCAACTCTGAGAATCGGAACATGAAGAACTCCCGGCTGCGCAAAGTCATTTGGCTGGCCCTCACGGCCGCCCTTTGGCCCGCCACCGCTCTCGCCCAGGACCAGCAGGACGAGCCGGCCGTGCAAGACACGGCCGCAGCGCCCACTGGCCCCACCGCCATCCCGGCGGGTGAGATCGCCCAGCGAGGCGAGCAGGCTTCGGTGGCGCTCCGGGATCTAGTCGCACGGCTGGCTCCGGACGCGGGGGTCGAGCAGCTCGACTCGCTGGTCCCCCAGCTTGCCGACTCCCTGAGGGTCCTCTTGGCCGACTCACTCGACCTGGCCGAGCTTCGGATCCACGAGATCGAGGCTCAGGAAACGCGCTGGCGTGCTTTCGATGAGCAGCTCCGCGCCGGCCTGGCCACGCTCGAGCGGCGCTCGGTGGAGTTGGAGGTGGAGCGGGACAGCATGGCGAAGATCCGCGCCGAGTGGGAGGTGACGCTGGAGTCAGCCGAGGCGCAAGAGTTGCCTGAGGCGTCGGTACAGCGGGTCGAGACTCTCCTCGCGATCGTGGATTCCGCCGGCGCCCGGCTGAGGGAGCGCCGCGACGTGGTGCTGACGCTGCAGGCTCGTCTGGCTAACGAAGGCGTGCTTATAACGACCCGGCTCGAGCGGCTCCATGAGGCGCGGCGGCAGGCTCAACTCCGCATACTGGCTGCCGACAGCCCACCGCTGTGGAAGGCATTCTCGCGAAGCGGTGGGCTGGCCGCGGTAGCGAGTCAGGTGCGCGAAGGGTGGCGGCTGCGGCTCTCGAGCCTGCGGCAGTTCGTGCGCGCCAGCGGAGACCGGATCCAGATTCACGCCATCGTATTCGTGCTCATGCTGGTCGGGATCCTGGAGCTGCGCCGCCGCAGCCGGCACTGGGAGCTGGACGAAGAAACCTTCGGCGCGGCCTCCTACGTGATGAGCCGGCCCGTATCGGCCGCGTTCCTCGTCTCGTTGATGTTCGCCAAGCAGTACTATCCCATCGCTCCGTCCATTTGGGCCGATGTGATCCGCATCTCGGCACTGGCACCGGTGCTCCGGCTTTCGCCCGGATTGGTGCCCCGCAATCTGCGCATCCCGCTGTTCCACATCGTCCTGTTGTTCTTCCTTTACGCGGCGATTGCTCTCTTGCTAGACCCCTCGGCGCTGAGGCGGTTCGCCGAGTTCGGGCTGGCGACGACGGCGGTGTGGTTTCTGGCGCGGGATCTGCGGGGCGGTTCGGCCTTGCGTGGGGCCAGTGAGAGCAGCTGGTGGCACGCAGCACTTCGCGCGGCGCCGTTGGCTGCGCTCGTGTTTGCGGTCTCCCTGCTCGCGAACCTCCTCGGCTTCGTATATCTCTCCGAGCTTCTTACCGGCGCCACGATCAAGAGCGCGTTCGTAGGTGTTGCGATCTTTCTGGCGGTCGAGGTCGTGGACAGCATGGTGCCGCTGATCGTACGCAAGGGCCCTTTGAGCGTGCTCAAGTCGGCGCAGGCGCATGCCGACGCGATAATCCTTCGGGGGAGGACCCTAGTCCACCTGGCGGCGGCGTTGCTGTTCGCGTGGGTCGTGCTCATGCAGTTCAGCATCGAGAACTTCGTGCTGGGCACGCTGGGGTCGATTCTCAACGCCGAGCTCACGCTGGGGTCGTGGGGCATCTCTCTCATGGATGTCGTCGCGTTCGGCTTGGCGATCTGGATCACCGTCCTCTTCTCGCGCCTGGTGCGAGTGGTGCTGGACGACGACGTGCTCCCGCGCGCGAACTTGCCGCGTGGCGTGCCCGGGACGATCTCGGCGCTCAGCCGTTACGTGATCCTGATGATCGGGTTCTTCTTCGCGGCGGGGGCGGCCGGCTTCGACCTGGGGAAGCTAACGATCCTGGTTGGCGCACTGGGTGTCGGCATCGGCTTCGGTTTGCAGACCATCGTCAACAACTTCATCTCCGGCCTGATCCTGATGTTCGAGCGCCCGATCCAGATCGGCGACACCGTGGAGGTGGACACTCTCATCGGGAAGGTGAAGCACATCGGCATACGGGCTTCGATAATCCGCACGTTCGCCGAGGCGGAGGTCATAGTCCCGAACGCGGACCTGATCTCCGGACGGGTCACCAACTGGACGCTTTCCGACCGGCGTCGTCGCATCGAGATACCGGTGGGGGTCGCATACGGCACCGCGCCGCAGCGGGTGTTGGAGATCCTCCAGGAGACCGCCGAGGCGCATGAGGACGTGCTGAAGTCGCCGGGGGCCTACGCGGTATTCAAGAATTTCGGGGATAGCTCGATCAACTTCGACCTTCGGTTCTGGACCGACAGGTTCGATCGGTGGTGGCTCGTGGCGAGCGAGGTGACGGTGATGGTCTACGACGCCCTCAAGGATGCGGGAGTCGAGATCCCGTTCCCACAGCGGGTCGTGCACCTGCGCTCGGCGGACGAGTCGGCAGCGCGGGCGCTGGCAGCTGAGCCTCCAGCCGAGTCGAAGAAGGAGAAGGCGGGGGACTAGCACCGCTGGAGCTGTGGCCGGCCCGACTGGTTAAATTGCGGGCGGAATTTGGGAGGGGAATGTGATGCAGCAATCACTGACGTTGGGCGGTACCACAGGGCGCCGTGCGGCCAGCTTCCTGGTCGGGCTTGGGATGGTCGTCGCTTCCGTGATGACCATCCGGCATTTCTTTGCGGCCAACTATCCGGAGTCCATTTACGAGGGCTCCTTCTGCGACATCAGCGCCTTCTTCAACTGCGACAGCTCGGCCTACTCGGTGCTCGCCCAGGTCGGTGGCGTCCCGCTTGGATTCTTCGGGCTGTTCGTAGGGATGCTGGTGATTCTGGGCGCCCTGTTCCCGTCGCCTGAGTTCGAGCGCAGCAACAAGACGATCGCGCTGGTCAACGGGATCGGTGTAGTATGCCTGGCACTGGTGTCGGCCTTCCTTCTGGGCAGCCTCTGCATCATCTGCAGCGGGTACTGGATCACGTCACTCATCAGCCTTGGCCTCTTCTGGAAGTACGGCATTGATCGGGACGAGCCCGGGTTCCTCGGCAGGTGGTTCCGTCCGTCGCTCAAGTACCTGGCCGTGTTTGCGGCGCTGCTCGTGTTCAGCGCCTACGGCGCCAAGCAGTATCACGTGGCCAAGCAGGATGCCCAATCCGGCGGCGTGGCGGCTCGCGTAGTCGAGCAGTTCTATAGCCTGCCCGAAGTCGAGTGGCCCAGCGTCATATCGCCCTATTGGACGGCGCAGGCTACAGAAGAGTTCGAGGACGCACCTATCCGCATAGTCGAGTACGGCGACCTCCTCTGCTCAGACTGCCTCATCCTGCACGAGCGCATGGTGCGGCTGAAGGAGGAGTTCGAGGGGAAGATGAATGTTGCGTTCCAGTTCTTCCCGCTGGAGGCCACGTGCAATGACGTGGTCGAGAAGGACAAGCACCCGGGCGCGTGCGATCTCTCATACATGGCAGCTTACGACTCCACCAAGTTCCTCGCGATCCACGATGAGGTCTGGGACAACTTCGAGGCTGCCAAGACCCCGGAATGGCGTGCGGACTTGGCGCGGCGCCACGGCGTGGAGGCTGCACTACAGGATTCCGCCGCCAGGGCCATCGTGCACGAGCACATTCAGACCGGCGCGGAGTACGAGCGGACCTCGGAGCGCTATGCGCACGGCATTCGTTCCACGCCAACCATGATCATCAACAACCGGATGATCATAGGGACGTTCCCGTACGAGCAGCTGCGCGCGATCTTCCAGGCGCTCGTGGACGAGGCGGAGGGTGGCGACCGGCGATTCCTCGAGGACTGGGTCGACTAGGCGGTCAGTCTCGCGGTGGTGAACGAGTGATGCGAGAAGAAGAGCCCCGGTCATCTGGCCGGGGCTCTCGCGCTTCGGGGGCTGCGCTGCAGCTCAGAACGCCTGCCCGAAACGAAGCACGAAGTCCCAGCTGCGGTTCTTGATGTTCACGCCCTTGAGAACGTTGTTCAGCCCGTAGTTGTACCTCGCCTCCAGAATGACCTTCGAGTCGCCGAAGTTGTAGCCGAATCCGGCGGTCAGGGGCACCGTCCACTGGATCGCCTCCTCCTCTGTGAACGAGATGCCGGTACCGCACGACTGTTCGGTTGCCGATCCCACCGTGCCCTTGCAGTTGAGAGCGATTCCGAGTTGGAACCCCAGGTTGCCGCGGAACTCGAAAGATTCCCCGGCAGGGATGATCAGGTTCACCCTCAGCGGGATCTCCAGGTAGTTGACGCTGAGCGACATGGCCTCACCCGTGGCCGCGAGCGTACCGCCTCCGCCCCGCTGCGCGTAGTTCAGCTCGATCTGCGCAGAGGTCGTCTCCTGGAACTGCCACTCCATGTAGCCCCCGCCGACGAACCCCCACTCGTAGCTGGAGGAGCTCAGGAAGTCGCCCCGCACGGAGGAGTAGGTGGCACCGGCAGCGATGCCCGCGCGCTGGGCAACGGCCGGACCCGCCGTCGCCGCCAGGAGTACCAAGGTCAGTATCGCCGTACCAATTCGCCTCACGGTGCACCTCCTGTTCGTACGCTCATTCACCAGCGTCCTTCGCACGCCGGTTTCGGGGCGCAATCCCGCGCCTCAGATATCGTAGCTCTTCCTGGGACCCGAGCGCCAGCATTACGTCGCCCTGCCTGAACGCATAGTCGGCTTGGGGTCGGGTGCTGAGCTCCTCGCTCCCGTCCGGCAGCTGTCGCTTGATCAGGAGAATGCTGACCCCGAAGCGCTGTCTGATGTCGAGCTCCCGGATCGTATGCCCCACGAACCGGCTCGGAACGTCGACCTCCGCCACCACTGAATCGCTGGTTGCGGCCACCTTCTCCTGGCGGCCCTCCGTGTCGAGGGCGGATGCCATGGTTCCGGCCATGTCGCGCTTGAAGACCTCGGTGTGGTATCGCCCGATCACGTCCCCGGGCCAGATCACCCCAACGATGCTGCCGTTCTCGAGCACCGGGACTTCCCCGCGGTACGTCTCCATGAAGCGCATCACGTTTGCAAGGGGATCGGAGGGCCGCACCTGCGGGAAGTCGCCCTCTACCATCACGTCCTGCGCGATGATGAGTTGGGCCAGTGCCGACGGGTCCTTCATCAGCGGCCGAATCTGGTCCACGGTAATGATTCCCTCGAGTCGGCCGTCTTCGTCCGTGACGAACAAGGCGCTTCCCGGATGGTCCATGAAGAGTGAGATGAGTGACGCGAGCCCGGCCTCGGGCGATACGGTCACGGCATCGGGCCGCATCACCTCCCTGACACGAACGTGCTGCAGCACGTTCACTGCCTTGCCGCGTTGAACGTCGACGCCGCGGCGCAGCAGCTTGAGCGTGTAGATGGAGGCTCGTTGCAGCCGCGTCGCCAACAGCGTCGCGATGATGCAGCTGATCATGAGCGGAAGGATGATCGTGTACGAGCCGGTGAGCTCGAAGATGATCAGAATCGCCGTAATGGGAGCATGCGTTCCCGCGGCGACTACGGCACCCATTCCCACCAGTGCGTATGCGCCGGGAGCGGCAGTGGACGCCGGCCACAGCGTGTGGACGACAGTACCCGCGGCACCGCCCAGCATGGCGCCGATGAACAGGGACGGCGCGAACACGCCTCCAGATCCGCCGGAGCCGATCGTGATTGACACGGCTACGATCTTCATGAGCACGAGCAGCAGCATGAACTGCCACACTATGTTGCCGTTCAGCGCCTCGTTGATCGCCTCATACCCAACGCCGAAGATGTGCGGCACCCAGATTCCGATGATGCCGATCAGGGTGCCGCCGAGCATTGCCTTGACGGGTGTAGAGATGCGCAGCTTGTCGAACAGGTCCTCCGAACCGTAGAGGATCCTGATGAACGCGAGCGCCACTAGGCCGGCGAGGATGCCGAGCGCCGCATAGGCAAACAGCTCGTTGGCATCCACGAGGCGGTAGACCGGCACCTCGAACGCGGGGAAGTCCCCCAGGAACCGGTGACTCACGACGGTGGCCGCGACCGAGGAGATCACGATGGGCGAGAACTGCGTAACCCCGAAGTCGCCCAGAATCACCTCCACGGCGAACAACGCGCCGGCGACGGGGGCGTTGAACGTGGCGGCGATCCCGCCTGCGGCGCCGCATCCCACCAGAGTGCGAAGGCGCCGCTGGTCGACCTTGAGCCACTGTCCCAGGGTGGAGCCGAGCGCCGACCCGATCTGTACGATCGGTCCCTCTCGGCCGACCGAGCCACCCGAACCGATCGTGACGCCAGAGGCCAGCATTTTGGCGATGACTACGCGGGGACGGATGCGGCCGCCGCGCAGCGCCACTGCCTCCATCACCTCGGGCACGCCGTGTCCCTTCGCTTCGCGGGCAAAGCGCCACACGATGAGACCCACGATCAAACCGCCCACTGTCGGAGCGAGGATCTTCCACCAGGCGGGCAAGCCGTAGAGGTAATCGATAGTGTACTGGCCTTCGCGCCAGAACACCTCGTTGACGAAGCGGATCAGGAGGCGGAAGCCGACCGCGCACAGGCCTGCCAGCAGGCCGATGATCGCGGCAACCACGACCATGTAGATCTGCTCGGTCTGGCGGAACCCATCGTGCAGCCGGCGGAGGTGGTCGAGAGCGGGTCGGATCATGGGTGGGGGCTACCGTTCGATCCCGTCCCGTGCCGCTACACCCCGGTCGTAGTAGTGCTTTACGGCCTTCATGTCGGTCACGAGGTCTGCTCGGTCGAGCAGGGCAGGTGGTGCATTGCGTCCCGTCATGACCAACTCCACCGTCTCGGGGCGTTGATCGAGCACCTGCAGCACTTCCTGTAGATCCAGCAAACCGAACCAGATCGCTACGCACACCTCGTCCAGCACCACGACGTCGTACTTGCCGGAGATCATGGCCTCGCGGGCCCGCTCCAATCCCTGGTAAGCCCGGCTCACATGCTGGGGGGTCACGTCCTCCCGGTGTATGCAGTCGGGATCCCCGTACTGCTCCAAAGTGATGCGCGGGTGGTCGTCCAAAACGGCCAGCTCTCCGTATGACTGTCCCTTCATGAACTGGCCGATGTAACTGTTCAGCCCGTGGCCGGCGGCGCGGACGGCCAGGCCGATGGCCGCGGTCGTCTTGCCTTTGCCGTCTCCGGTGTAGAGCTGGATGAGACCGTGCTTCATTCGCGTAGCGTCCTCCGGTTGTCGCTCGTGAACAGCGTGACTTGTGGCGGGTGCCCCCCGCTGTACATAATCACCCTGGACTCATTGCGTGGAAAGGTCGGGGTCGAAGATGGAGACTTTCATTCGGAATATGCCCAAGGCGGAGCTGCACCTGCACATCGAGGGCACGCTCGAGCCCGAGCTCATGTTCGCGATTGGCGAGCGCAACGGTGTCGAGCTCCCGTTCGAATCGGTGGAGGAGGTCAAGCGGGCCTACGAGTTCACCAATCTGCAGGACTTCCTCGACATCTACTATGCGGGAGCCAAGGTGCTGCAGGAGGAGCAGGACTTCTACGACCTCACCTGGGCTTATCTCACCAAGGTGCACGAACAGAACGTGCGCCACGTCGAGATATTCTTCGACCCGCAGACGCACACCGACCGCGGCATTCCGTTCGAGACGGTGATCTCGGGAATCCACCGCGCCCTGGGCGATGCGGAGACCGCGCTCGACATGTCGACCGAGCTCATCATGTGCTTCCTGCGCCACCTCAGCGCCGAGGCGGCCATGGATACGCTTCGGATGGCGCTCCCGTTCAAGGATTGGATCATCGCGGTGGGATTGGATTCGTCGGAGGTGGGCCACCCGCCCGAGAAGTTCGTGGAGGTGTTCGACCGTGCCCGCGAGGAGGGGTTTCTCACCGTGGCGCACGCCGGCGAGGAGGGCCCGCCCGAGTACATCTGGCAGGCACTGGACCTGCTCAAGGCCGAGCGGATCGATCACGGAGTGCGCTGCGTCGAGGACGAGCGCTTGGTGGAGCGTCTGCGCCGGGAGAACGTCGCGCTCACCGTGTGCCCGCTGTCCAACGTCAAGCTGTGCGTGTTCGACACCATGCAACAGCACAACTTGAAGCAGTTGCTGGACCTCGGGCTGCGGGCGACGGTGAACTCCGATGACCCGTCGTACTTCGGCGGATACATGAATGCCAACTTCCTGGAGGCGCAGCGCGCCCTGGGATTGGGGAGGGACGATATCTACCGCCTGGTGCGCAATTCGTTCGAGGCCGCATTCGCCCCGGAGGAGCGCAAGGCAGCCTTGATCCAGGAGTTGGACGCGTACCTTGAGGGCTCGGCCTGATGCGCAAGCTGAGGGTGCGCCACGAGGCCTGGCCGATACACGGCGTGTTCAGGATCTCACGTGGTGCGAGGACGCAGGCGCACGTGGTCGTGGCCGAGGTGGATGACGGTGCCCACGCAGGCCGCGGAGAGTGTGTGCCGTATCCGCACTACGGTGAGAGCGTCGAGGGAGTGATGGCCCAGATAGACGGGATGGGTGACGCCATAGTCGGGGGGCTCAGCCGGGCGGAGCTTCAGGAGTCGCTGCCGGCCGGAGCCGCTCGCAACGCCCTGGACTGCGCCCTGTGGGATCTCGAAGCCAAGCGCCAGGTGGCGCGCGCGTGGGAGCTGGCCGGCGTGCCCGAGCCCCAGCCGCTCGACATCACCTACACGATCAGCCTCGGTACGCCGGAGGAGATGGCCACCCAGACCAGTGAGCACACTGACGCTCCACTTCTCAAGCTCAAACTGACGGGGGACGGAGACCTGGAGCGGGTGAAGGCCGTGCGCGGGGCGTCGCCCCAGGCGCGGATCATCGCGGACGCCAACGAGGCGTGGACGCCCGAGCTGTACGTGGAGCTGGCCCCGGCGCTCGCGGAATTGGGCGTCGAGTTGATAGAGCAGCCGCTCCCGGCCGGTGTGGACGCCGGGTTGGCAGACTTCGACCATCCCGTTCCCGTGTGCGCTGACGAGTCGTGCCACGTGAGCGGCGACGTGCAGAAGCTGGTCGGGCGCTACGACTTCGTGAACGTGAAGCTGGACAAGACGGGTGGGCTCACCGAGGCGCTGAGTGTCGTGGCCGCCGCACAGGACGCCGGACTGGGCATCATGGTCGGGTGCATGATCGGTACTTCGCTGGGAGTGGCGCCGGCCACGCTGCTCGGGTGGGCAGCTCAGTACACCGATCTGGACGCGCCTATACTGCTCGCTGAGGATCGGCCGGATGGGCTCCGCGTCGAAGGGAGTGTGATGTATCCGCCTGCGCCAGAACTGTGGGGGTAGCGGCTAGATCTGTCCTTCCACGACGCGCCGAAGCGTGGCCGCATCGACGTTACCCCCCGTCAGAATCACCGCGACCTTCTTCCCGGCCAATTCCGCGCGCAGCTTGAAGACCCCAGCGAGACCGGCTGCTCCAGCTGGCTCCACCAGGTTGTGCGAGGTTCGCATCAACAACCGCATGGCCTCGGCGATCTGGGCGTCGCTCACGGTTACGAACCCGGCGAGGCCCTCGAGCATGGGCGGGAATGTCATCTCGTATGCAGATCGGGTGGCGATTCCATCCGCGAAGGTGTCGCACGTGGGAATGGTGAGCGGCTTCTTTGCCTTCCAGGACTCGTAGATTGCCGCTGCGCCCTCAGCCTGGACCGCGTAGACTCTCGCGCTGGGCTTGAGTTCGCGCAGGACGGTGAGCGCCCCCACCGTTTGTGACCCGCCGCCCACGGCGACCACTATGGCGTCCAGTTCGGGTTCCTGCTCCACGATCTCGAGCGTGATCGTGCCGGCACCCGCGATCACATTGGGGTCGTTCGTGCTGTGTACCATCGTGAGCCCGCGCTCGTGCTTCACCTTTTCGGCGACTACCAGCGTCTCATCGTAATCGCACCCCTCCTCGATGAGCGTGGCGCCCAGTCCAACCATGGCCTCGTTCTTCTCGGGGTTGTTGCCGTGCGGGACGCAGATCGTGACGGGCGTTCCCAGCAGTCGGCCCGCGAGAGCCACTCCCTGACCGTGGTTGCCCCGCGTCGCCGCGAGTACGCCGCGCCCGAGCTGCGCGTCGGTCATGGCGGTCATCGCGGCGAGCCCGTTGCGCGCCTTGAACGAGTTGGTCGGCTGATGGTTCTCGTGTTTCACGAGTACCGTGATGCCATGGCCGACTGCGGCGTCGAGTGCTGCGTACTGCCGCAGGGGCGTGGTGCTCAGGTAGGGAGACAGGCGCTCGCGCGCTGCCCTCACGTCCGCGACATCGATGGGCCAGACGCTGCTCATGCCACGGAAAACTCCGCCGCGTCGATCTCTGCCAGCTCCTCGGCACTGAGCTTGAGGTCGGCCGCGGTGAGCGAGTCGAGCGCGTGCTCGACGGTGCGCGCACCGGGGATGGGTATCACGTTTGGACCCTGCGCCATCACCCAAGCGAGCGTGACAGCGTGCGCCGATACCCCGTGCCGCTCCGCAATCGGCCCGAGCACGGGGTGGCTCGGCAGCTTCTTGTTGAGCCGGCCGCCGCCCACCGGACTGTAGGCCAGAAAGCCGAAACTGCCCTGGGCGCAGTACCGGGCCACGCCTGTCTCGATTGCTTCCCGGAAGAACGGATTCAGGCGGTTCTGTACGGTTTGCACGCTGACCATCGTCTCGGCCGTCTGGATCTCGCCCTCCGAGACGTTCGACAGTCCGACCCAGCGTATCTTGCCCTCCTGCTGCAGACCCGCGAGCGCGCCGACGCTGTCCTCGAACGGCACGTTCGGATCGGGGGCGTGGAGTTGGTAGAGTTGGATCTGCTCGACACCGAGCGCGGCGAGCGAGCGCTCGCACGCGGCCTTGAGGTGCTCGGGGCGTCCGTCGCGCTCCCAGCGGCCCTGCGGCCGCGTGAGGCCGCCCTTGGTGGCGACCACGACGCCGTCCCTCTCACCCGACCACAACGATAGCGCCTTGCCGACGAGACGCTCGTTGTGACCGATGTCGTCGTCGTCGAGGCAGTAGACGTCCGCCGTGTCGATTAGGTTGACACCGGCGTCGAGCACGCTGTGGATGACGCGGATGCACTCGGCCTCGTCGTTAGGGCGCCCTTGAATCGAGAGCGGCATGCCACCGAAGCCGATGATCGTGACGGTGGGTGCTTCGGGGCCGAGCGGTTCGGTCTGCATACATGCTCTCCAAAGCGAGGGGCTGCTGGCCTGCCGGGCCCCTAACAATAGACACCCCGCTGCGCGGACTGCCAGCCCACGCAGCGAGGTATCTGAATCGAACGCCTGCCTAGTGCTCAGCGGCGTGATGCCGCATGTCCTCAGCCGCTTCCCTGATGTGGGCCAGGTCGCGCACCATCTCGCTCCAGCCATACCACAACGCATAGTCGGGGTTGGAGTGGAACGCGCCCTGGAACGCCCGCATACGGTGCTTCAAGTGCATCTCGAACAGCCGCTGCTCGATCGGCGTCGCAGCATCATGGAATGTGAGGAGATCCGGGAATGCGTACGCGTACCGCTCGGGTTTTGCCAGGGTCCCGTCCTCGTAGAGACCGGCCACGATCCGGATAGCCTCGGCGAGGAGGTGATCCGCCTCGCGGATCATGTCGTCGCCCTTCTGGAGCTCGGCCGTGGCGTAGTTCTCCGAATGACAGCGCGAGCAGACCTGGATCATCATGTTGCGCTCGCGGTCCCAGTCCTCCTGCGAGAGCCGTGCTACGTCGGCTGCCTGAACCACGGCCATCCGGTCGGTGGGCTCACCGTTGGGATCGAGCACACCCAGCGCCTGCAGGATCGTCACTCGATCGGCAGCCCACTGCTCGTCCTCCGGCAGCGGCAAGCGTACGGCCAGGAAGCCCCACGCAGTCCGGACCTCGTGGTTCCCCGCCACCATGTGACAAGTCTGGCACGTGGGCGCCGAGACGTGTTCCGGAAGAGTGCCGTTCTGCTTGAGCAGGAAGCGAACTCCGTGCTTGGAGCTCGAGTACATCTCCCACTGCGGGTGATCGAACCCCATGTGGCAGGTCTGGCACGCCTGGGGCTGGCGCGCTTCGGTCACCGAGAACAGGTGCCGCGTGTGGCAGGCATCGCAGGAGGCGAGTCCGAATCCCGCACCGCTTTCCTTGAGTGCCTGGATGTCCTCTTCGCTCTTGAGCCCGATCTTGTGGCAGCCGCCGCACCCCTTCATTCCCTCAGTCAAAGCGACGGGCAGCGCGTGCGTCGTCGGCATCGCGTTCATCGCCGCCCACGCCAACGCGTGTTTGCCGCGGGAAAACTGCTCCACCCGCTCACGATGGCATTGGGCGCACGTGAGCGGTGTGGGTATGCGGACATTCTCCGTGTCGTACGCGTTGGAGTGATCCGCCCCGTGGCAAATCGCGCAGGTGATCCCGTTCTGGCCGTGTCTGCTCAACTGCCAGTCCGATACTATTCCTGGGGTTTCCCGGTTGTGGCAGTCGAGGCAGGCCGGATTGCCGTCCTGGGCCTGGGCCGGAGCGGGCAGCAGCATGAGGCTGATTGCCGTGAGTGACATCGCCGAAACCGCCGTGAGCCTCCGCATCTTGCAACCTCCCCAGAATCAGAGACAGGTCGTTGACCAATTCTGACGCAAAAACGACACGCTCATTACGAGAATGCAGGCCGTTTCTCGGGTTGTCAACGCACCGTATGGTCGTGTTTGGAGCCACCGGAGTTGTGACAATCCGGGCCGCGGTGTACAATCGGCTGATCCCAAAGTCGGCGCGAACAGCGGCAGGAGAGCATTGAGCAACTTCACCACACTCGACTGGTTCTGGGCGGGCGCTTTTCTCCTTCTAATGGTGGGAGGGGCGTTCTTCTTCTACCGCCTGGCGCGACGCTCGGAGTCAGATTTCTTCCTCGCTGGCCGCGGTTTGCCGTGGTGGCTTCCCGCTTCATCGGTGTTCTCCACTCACACTGCCACGGACACCCCGATGTGGGTTACGGGAGTCATCTACGCCCACGGTCTGCGCGGTCTCTGGTACACGTTCTTCGCGGCGTGGACCGCCATTGCGTCATTCGTGTCGGCTCGGATCTTCCGGCGCTCACTCGCCTATACCCAAGCCGAGTGGCAGGTGATCAGGTTCGACGGCCTGGGTGCCGAACTGCTCCGCGGCTGGATGGCCGGGTGGCAGGTGTTCATGAACATGTTCATCCTCGGTTGGGTCGGGATGGCCATGGGGAAGGTCGGGAACCTGGCGTTCGACTGGCCGCTGTGGGTCGGGCTGGTCATTCCCACCGTTCTCACCGCCATCTACACGATGGCTGCGGGTTATTGGGGAGTGGTGATGGGCGACTTCCTGCAGGGGATCGTTGCCGTCTTCGCCATCGTGCTCGTCTCGCTGGTCGGAGTGTACGCTGTCGGTGGCCACGGTGAGGTGACGGCGCGTTTGATCGACATGGGGGAGCAGTGGCGTCTAGACCCCTTCGCTTTCACGGGCTGGCTCACCGGCGACTTTCCAGTGGCGTGGTGGCTCACGATGTTGGTGATAGCCGTGGTCGGGGGTTTCGGAATGGGGACGAGTATCGACTGGTACGTGGAGGCGCAGCGCATCCAGTCGGCAAAGAGTGTACGCGACGCGAGCTACGGCCTTTGGGCAGGCGGCGCGATCACTCTCGTGCGCAATGGGTTTTGGGCTGCCGGTATCCTGGCCTTCTTCGTGCTGCTCCCGGGCATCAGCTCGGCCAGCGAGTACGAACTGGGGTGGTTCCGCCTCGGGTTCGGACTTCTCCCGGCCGGTCTCGTCGGGGTGTTCTTCGGTGCGATCCTGGCCATTCACCTCTCGACGATATCAAGTCACCTGAACCTCGGCGCGCTTTATTTCACGCGCGATCTGTTCCAACGCTACCTGAAGCCGGAAGCCGATGAGCGGACACTCGTGTGGGTCGGACGTGCGGCGACACTCGTGCTCCTAATCGGTTCGTTCTTCTACGGTCTCATGATGGAGGAGATAACTCAGTGGCTGATCTTCGCCCTGTGGTTGATGATGGCGGGGATCTGGTTGCCGAACATCCTGCAGGTCGTTTGGTGGCGGTTCAACGCGTGGGGGTACCTGTCTGCGTGGATGGCGAATCTCGGTGTAGCGTGGCTGGTCGTGTGGGTTCTGCCCGCCTTCGATGTGATACCGGCGCTGCCCGACTACGTGCAGTTCTGGGTCTTGATGGGGTCGGGCGCGCTCGTATTCGTGCCGGCGACCCTCCTCACGCCTGCCGAGCCGATGGAACATCTGGTGCGGTACTACGCTATGACACGGCCTCTCGGTTGGTGGGGGCCCGTGCACCGAGAGGCCGTGCGACGCGGAGTCATCTCTGAGCGGCGCACGACCGCGAGTAGCGAGCGGCGTCCCTTCATCCAGCGCCGGTGGACGGCTGAGACTGCGGAGGAGTGGACGCGCGAGGACTGGATTGCGATCGTACTCTCGCCCGTGGTGTTCGCCCTGCTGATGATAGGTGTTACCAAACTCATTCTGGGGCAGTCGGCAGGGTTGCTGCTGACGCTGCTGGGCGTCGGTTGCGCGGTCTTCATCTACTGGGTCATCGATCCCAAGCTCAGGGCCGTGTCACACGAGTACGAGGAGAAGCAGGCCGGGTACCTGGATGAGCTGGACCAGAAGCTCAAGTGGGAGGCGTAGCTACATGGACAAGGGACTCGTCACCCTGATCGGCATGAGCATCGCGTACGTCGCGTCTCTGCTTGGGATGGGGTTCGCCTACTGGGCGTGGCGCCGGCGTCACAAGCAGGATGAAGAAGGGAAGGGCGCCTCGTGATGCTGCTCGAGGCTCTTCAGACAACCACCGACTCGCTGGCGCTGTCGGTCGAGTCCCCTATCGGCGGACCGATCTGGGCTCTGGTTGTGCCGGCGCTGCTGTTTTCAGTCGCGTTCGTGGCCACTTTCCTGCTGTACCGTCGCTTCGCCCGAAAGCTCGACGAGTAAGGTCCTGAGCTAGCCCGTGCTGATCGCGTCCAGGAACTGCTCTTGGGCGCTGCGTGCTCCGGTCGGAGCGGTCCGCTGCACGTACTGTCCGTCCACCTGCAGCTGCCATGCATTCGGGTCCGCGATCTCGGTTTCGAGTATGCCGTCGAGCCGCTGACACGCGGCGGGATCACGCACGACCGTCGCTACCTCGACCCTGCGCCGCAGGTTGCGCGGGCGCCAGTCAGCCGACCCGATGTAGTATTCGGCCTCGCCTCCGTTATCGAACGCGAAGATCCGTGCGTGCTCCAGGAAGCGGCCGACTGCGCTCACTACGCGGATCCCCTCCGACAAACCGGACATCTCCGGCCGTACGGCACAAATGCTCCGCACGATGAGATCCACCCTGACGCCGGCCCGAGAGGCGCGGTAGAGGGCCTGTATGATCTCTCCGTCATGGAGCCCGTTGACCTTGGCGCGGATTCGTGCAGGGCGTCCGGCGCTGGCGTGCTCCGTCTCCCGGTCGATCAGCTCGATGAAGCGAGAGAGCATGAACGTGGGCGAGACGACGAGGCTCTTGAACTCGCCGGCCGGCGGCCGCGATGAGCCGGTTAGCTCGTTGAAAAGGACGTTGAGATCGGAGCAGATGGCCGGGTCGGCAGTGAGAAGCCCCAGATCGGTGTAGACCCGCGCAGTATCGGGATTGTAGTTACCCGTTCCGACGTGGGCGTAGCGCCTGAGGGTGTCGCCCTGCCGCCGCACCACGAGCGTGACCTTGGCATGCGTCTTGTGCTTCACCAGGCCGGTGACCACGTGAATGCCGCCACGTTCGAGTTGCTTGGCCCAGTAGATGTTCAGCGCTTCGTCGAACCGCGCCTTCACTTCGACAAAGACCGTCACGTCCTTGCCCGCGGCGGCGGCGTGCAGCAGGGCGTCGGCGATCTGCGAGGGTCCGCCCGGCCGGTACAGTGTGAGCTTGATGGAGGCCACGTCCGGATCGTTCGCTGCCTCCACAATGAAACGCTGGGTCGTTTCCTCGAACGAATCGTACGGGTGATGCACGAGTACGTCGCGCTCATCGAGCACGTCGAACATGGACCGGTCCGGTTCGATCGGCTTGGCCTGCTCGAATGGTGGGTAGTCCAACTCGGGCAGTGGGAGCTCAGCGAACTCCGCCATTGCTCCCAGGTCTATCAGTCCGTCAACCTCGAAGATGTCCGACGCGTCGATGGGTACGCCCTTGCCACTCTCTTCGCGCCGCAGCTCTCTGAGCAGTAAATCGCGGATGGCGAACGGCATGGACCGCTCCACCTCGATCCGCACCACCGCGCCCTCGGGCCGTCTCAGGACGTCGTCCTCGATCACTTCGAGGAAGTTCTCCGAGGTGGCCTCGCCAAACTTGACCTCTGCGCTCCGGGTGAGCCGGAACGGGTGTATCTCCAACACCTGGCGCGCAGGATAGAGGGCTCCGATGTGCTCCGTGACCAGATCCTCGAGCGGCACGAAGTCGTTGGTCTCGGGTAGCTGCACGAATCGGCTCAGCGCGCTCGCCACGTCGAGGACGACGAAATGATCACGTGATGTCCGCGGGTCGCGCACCACGATCGCCAGCGACAACATCAGTTCGTCGATGTAGGGGAAGGGATGTCCCGGTGTTTGCGTGATCGCCTTGGGAGTCAGCATCGGGAACACGCGCTCGTCGAAGTAACGCTGCAAGTAGGCCAGCTCGTCCCTGCTGAGGCTGTCCCACGTGCGAATCCGGATGCCGTTCTGCGGCAGCGTGCGCTCCTTCATCTCGTTGAGGCAGCGGTACTGGCGTCGAATGAGGGCGCGCAGCCGGACGGCGATCGAGTGCAGCAGCTCTCTGGGTGTGCGGCCGTCTATCGTCCGCTTCGTGATTCCCTCCGCGACGGCCTGCTTGAGTCCCCCTACCTTCACACTCACGAACTCATCGATGTTTGAGCTGAAGATCGACAGGAACCGCGCCCGCGCGAGCGGCGGGTTGTTCATGTCCTCGGCCATCGCCAACACCCGCGAGTGGAACTCCAACAGGGAGAGCTCCGGATTGATCACCGGCTTCAGGTCATCGACGGGAGTCACCTCTGCTGCTTCCGGCTCCCCTGATCGCAATCCCTCTACGTCGAAGATCTTCGAGCCGGCACGGCGGCTGGGAAGGGACGGCGAATCCGCCGACTTCTTCCTTTTTTGCTCAGGTAACTCGGAACCGTAGATGTTGCCCACGTCGAAGCGCCACAGGACCAGCACCACGATGTTGAAGACCGCCGTGACCAGGAACGCAACGGTCAACGCCTGGACCCCGGCAGCCAGACCCACTCCTATGGACATGAAGATGTAAACCGCGTCCTTCGTATCCTGCAGCGTGTTGCGGAAGCGCACTGCGGCGACGATGCCCGCCAGGCTGAACGCGAGCTCGAGCGAGTTCTGGACGATTATGACGATGCCCGTTACCGCGATCGGCAGGATGATGATCGTGTGCACCAAGGACTGGTCGTAGCGGACTTCCCGTTTGGTGGCCATGTAGACCTGCGCCACCGGAATCACCAGTACGAGGGCCCCGAGCACGGCTATCAAGGTGCGCAGGCCCACGTTACCACCTGCCAGGAAGCCTCCCTCGACGCCGGTCGGTGGCACACCCTGGGCGAATTCCTCGATGCCGACCAACGAGCGGAGGCGCTCCATCGAGAACGCGCTCTGGAGCACCGGGAAGATGCGGACGAGGACGAGCGCAGCGGCCACGAGGAGCGCGTAGTAGAGCAGCACTCTCGCGAGCGGTGAGCCGAAGATGCGTCTGATCATGCCGAGTGTTCGGGGTGAGTTATCCGCATAGGCGCCACTAAGCTACGGATGCGAGAAAGGCCCCGCCAGAGGCGGGGCCTTGTGTCGATGGTGTGCGGAGAGCGCTAAGGGCGCCTCGGCGAGGATCTCCCGGAGGATCTCGGTGCCGAGCGTGGCGCGGACCTGGGCGCCGAGCGCGGCGCTGCCCTCGTGGGGGCGCGCGACGGCACGCGCACGCTCGGTTGCGGGGACGAAGACCGCGACGGCGCACTCCTCACGGACGATGGACTGGGTCTGGAGACCGCGCCCCGGCTGGGCGTGGTCCTGCGCTCCAGAGTGGGCCGACCCGTCGTCGTGCGTATTCCGCTCGGCGATGTCCGCACCGTCGTGGTGCGCGCGGTGCTCGGCGACGCGCGGCCCGTGGGTTTGGCACCAACGGTCGTTCGCCTTCCGGCCGTGCTCGGCGCCGCCCGGCCCGTGGGGGCCCCGCTCGCGGTAGTGCGCCTCCCCTGAGTGGAGGCGCGCCCGGACGGGCTCGCATTACCGGTCTTCGTTCGCCCCGCGGCTTCAGTCGTGCGCCGCGTTGGGGTCTGCGCGCCGACGCGATTTCTTCCCTCCGCCGGTGGAGGCCTGTTTGGCGTGGCGCGACGTTCCACCGACCGGTCCGGCATTTCGACCGTGCGGCGCCCATCAGTGATGCCCCAGCCATCGGGCTGCACCCGCCGGCCCGTGGTGGTCGGGGTCGCCGTGGTCGAGCGACGTCCGGTGGTCTGCACCGTCGTAGGCGATGTGCGGCGTCCGGTCGTCTGCAGATCGCCGGTCGTGCGCCGACCGCTAGAGCTGATCGTGTTGGGCGCGGTCCTGCGGCCTCCCGAGCCGGCAGCCGGTGACGCCCGGCGGGTCAACTGCCCGCTGCTGGGCGAGGTGCGCCGTAGTGACGTGCTGCCCGCCGTGTAGCGCGATGCGGCTGCTCCGCGGTCCCGCCCCCAAACCGTCAGTCCGCCCCGCCCGAATCCTGAGCGGTCATACGGCTTGTGGGTGTAGCGAGTGAGCCCCCAACGATCGTATCCGAGCTGGTTGTAACCGTAGTTCCGGTACCCACCGTACCCGTAGTAGCCGTACCCGTACCCGTACCCGTAGCCGTAGCCGTAGTAGGGGTAGTACGCGTAATGGTGCGGGTACCCGTACCGATAGCCGCAGCACCAACCGTAGCCGTAGTAGGGGTAACCCCAACCGTAGTATGGGTATCCCCAGCCCCAGCCCGGCCATCCCCAACCCCAGCCTCCACCCCAGCCCCATCCGATCCCGAAGCTGGCCCACCCCCACCCTACGCCCACGCCCCATCCCCAGCCTCCGCCCCACCCGAAGCCGACGTAGGGAGCAATGACCACACCGCCGCCCCCTCCACTCGCCACCTGCTCGCCCACGAAGTACTGCTCCATATCGTAGTCGAAGCGGGTGTTGGGCGTCATGTGCTGGACCAGCGCCGTCAGCTCGGTCTCTGGGTCGAGGCCTTCGGTGATGTGCCAGGTTTCCAGCAGCCGGTAGTCCCAGTGGTCGTCCCGCACGAACTCGCCGAACTGGAACGGGTCGCGCGAGAATGCAGCGTACACAGTGCCCAGCCCACCGTTCACGAAGACGCGGAAAGCCTCGCGGTCGCCGCGGCCCCGGATCTCGAACTCGCGCTGGCCACGCACGAAGTTGTCGTTGTAGGGATCGAGCGGGAACAGCACGCGGAGCCGTCCGTCCGGTTCCGCATGGATTACCACGAGGTAGCCGTCAGATTCGGCTTGGGCGTAAACCCGCACCCGGTCGCCCTGCCTGAGGTCGCCCTTCTTGCTCAGCGAAACCCTCACGGGCGGCTCTTGCTGCGCGGCCACGGCTGCCTCGGCGGGCGCCAGGCTCAGGGACGTCAACAGAAGCGCAGTGAGCATAGGTCCTCCCGGGCCGTAGGGCTGGCGGCGAGGGCCGCCGAGCCCCGGTTACGACACTCCCTGGGGGATACCCCCCGAGGGGACACACACGTTCCGTAACCCATCTAAGCAAGACCCGGGCCAGACGTTAAGTCATTGTATCAGAACCACTTAACATCTACCGCCAGACCCGGAAACGTCCACTAATCGGGACAGCCTGTCGAATCCTTGGGCGCCGGAACCGAGTGCGCAAGGCTGCCGGCGCCGCCCGGGGTCGGAGCCGGCCTCGACAGGAGCGCCCTCGGGTCGCAGTATTTGGCCAGCCGCATACCCCAAGCGAGGCGCTGATGACGACGATCACGGTGACCCCAGCGGTCGATGAGGAGCTCTACGTACTGCTGCTGGAGAAGGAGCGGGAGCTGCGCCGGCTGGACCGCGGCACCCTGCACCGCAAGGGACCCCGCAGGACCGGGCAGGAGAAGTGGGTGCACAAGTCCTTCAAGGGGTGGATCAAGCTGCAGCGTGGACTGGGAGGGATCGTCGTTGCGCTGGTACACGGAGCCTCCGAGCGGGACGAGTGGCAACTCGTGACGTCGTTCGTGGGCTTTCTCCACCGCCATTTCAAGCTGGGCATCAGCAGTGTGACGCTGACCTTCGGTCCCTCGGAGTATTGAACGGACCTCGGTGAAACCGGCTCCGCTGGGAGGCCGTAGGGAGGTCGTAACGGTCTAACTGGAGCCGGGGACACAGCTATGTCTACTACTCGAAGAATCTTGATCGCCGTTGGAGCCCCCCTCGTAGTCCTGCTGGGGCTGGGCGGTCTGTGGGGCTGGCGCAACGCGACCGAACTGAAGGCCCAGATCGAGGCTTGGGCCGACAGCCTGGAGCACAGCTCCAACCCAGTCGAAATGCGACTGGCGTTCCTCCCCGTGTATGTCGAGGGGGAGAAGATCGGCAAGCTGGAGGCCGTGACGGTGCAACGTGAGACGCCGGGTGCGGTGGACAGCCTGCTGATCGAGATATCGCTCTCCGACGAGGTCAATGTGGACGACCTGTCGGGTTGCTTCCTGCATTTCGATCCTGACGCCATGGACGACGACGGCCCGCTCGGCTTCAAGGAAGCGCTCAGTTGTATGGATGAGCCGGGAGATCTCGTCAGGTTCGGCAGCGTGGCGTTTGCCGGGACCGGTCAGGAGGTTGGCCTCTATCTCGAGGCGCACGATCTCCCGTGTGAGCACATGAGCCACGCCGACGCCGGCAGTTGCCGCGAAGTCAGCGTAGAGATCCGCCGGCTGCGTGACGAGATCCGCGACGAGGTGCGGGGGATTCGGATGGACATCAACCGCGACAAGCACAAGGTCACGCGCGTAAGAGTCAACTGACGGACGGGGGCGGGCTCAGGCCCGCCCCTCTTCTTTCCGGCCTTGGCGATTTCTCGGTGAAATGGGGATGACTATGCGGCGCTGGTTGGGTTTGGCGGTGGGGCTGGCCGTAGTGACTTCGTGCTCGGTGCGTTCCGGCCCGGCGCCGCTGGAGCCGGTGGGTGAGTTCAGTTTCGAGACGGTCGTGAACGGTCAGCCGGCGGATGGCCGAATAGTCATCGAAGGCTCTTCGGGAGACTATACGGGCCAGGTAGTGCCGAATTGGGGAGTGCCTGCCGTGCCGATCGTCGACGTGGTGGTGGAGGATCCGAACATCACGGTTGTCGCGGACTGGGGCGCGGAAGATCTGGTGATCTACATGACGTTCACCGGCGACACGTACACCGGCGAATGGGTGATGGGCTTCGACGGCGGGGACATCACCGGAGCGCGCGTTACGGCTGAGGAGCAGTAGCGGCCGCAACAGGAGCCAACTCGAGCTACGCAGCGGGGAGCGCCGGGCAGTTCGGCCCGGCGCTTCCCGTTTTGCGATTCCCGACGGTAAGTTTCCCCAATGCCACCTCGCACCGTCTCCACCGCCTGCCCCATGGACTGTCCCGACATGTGCGTGCTGGACGTGACGGTTCGCGACGGGGAGGTCGGGCAAATTGGGGCAGGGCAGGGCAATCCGGTCACCGGCGGGTTCATCTGCAGCAAGGTCGCCCACTTCACGAACCGCGTATACCACGCGGAGCGGCTTCTCACTCCGCTGCGCCGGACGGGTCCCAAGGGAACCGGGGAGTTCGCTCCCATCAGCTGGGACGAGGCGATCGCCGAGATCACGGGCCGGTTCCGCGGCTTCAGGAAGAAGTTCGGTGGCGAGTCGGTGCTTCCCTACCACTACGGCGGCTCCAACGGACTCCTGAGCGACGGGCTGGTGGACGACCTCTACTTCGCGCGGCTCGGCGCCTCGCGCCTCGACCGCACGCTCTGCGCTGCCCCCACCACGACCGTGGCCCTCGGCATGTACGGGAAGATGCCGGGCGTGGCGTTCGAGGATGCCGTGCACGCCAAGTGCATCCTGGTGTGGGGTGCCAACCCCAAGGCGTCCAACATCCACCTCGTGCCCTTCCTGAAGGAAGCGAAGCGGCGCGGCGCCTTCGTGGCCGTGGTGGACCCGCTGCGCAACTTGTCGGCGCAGGAGGCCGACCTGCACCTTCCCGTGCTTCCCGGCACCGATCTCCCGGTGGCGCTGAGCATTATCAACCTGTGGCGTGAGTGGGATGCGCTCGACCGCGAGTTCCTGGAGGGCCACGCCGACGGACTCGAGCCCCTGTTGGAGGCAGCGGCGCAGTGGCCGCTGGATCGGGCCGCCGCAGAGGCGGGAGTCCCCGCGTCCGACATCGAGCGGTTGGCGCGGGAGTTCGCCGCCGCGAGTCCGGCGCTGCTTCGCTGCGGGTGGGGGCTCGAGCGCAATCGAAACGGCGGGCAGGCGGTCGCGGCCGTACTGGCCATGCCGGCACTGCTGGGCAAGTTCGGGGTGCGCGGGGGCGGTTATACCATGAGCAACGGCGGCGCGGCGAAGCTGGACAAGGATGCGTTGCTCGGGGATCTCGGATGGAACACGCGCATCATCAACATGACGCAGTTGGGCGAAGTGCTGGAGCCGAGGATCGACCCGCCTGTAATGGGTCTATTCGTCTACAACTGCAACCCCGCAGTCACGGCGCCCGACCAGCAATCCGTACTGCGGGGCCTCGAGCGGGACGATCTGTTCACCGTGGTCTTCGACCAGATCATGACCGATACTGCGGCTTACGCCGACGTGGTGCTGCCGGCCACGACGTTCCTCGAGCACCTCGATCTTCGTGTCTCATACGGGGGCTACGTAGTGGGCGAAGTCAGGCCCGTGGTTCCGCCCGCGGGAGAGTCGAGGTCGAACCACGAGGTGTTCGCGGAGCTGGGCGAGGCGATGGGCTTCGACGACGAGCCCTTCACCTGGAGTCAGGAGACAGCGCTCGAGAAGGCTATAGGAGCGCTGAGCCTGAATGGCAAGCCGGCTCCACCGCGGGACGACGACGGGTTGCGCCGCTACGACTTCCCCGGTGACAAGCCGGTGATGTTCGAGACGGCCTTTCCGCAGACGCCCGACGGCATGATCCATCTCACGCCGGACGAGTTGGGAGCCAAGCCGTTCCGCTTTGAGTCTCCGACCGGCGAGGACGGAACGCTCGCTCTCGTGAGCCCGGCGACCGGGAAGCTCATCAACAGCACGCTGGGCGAGGACAACATCCCGAGCCTGTACGTCGAGCTCAATCTGGAGGACGCCGCGAGCCGGGGCATCAGCGACGGGGATCGGGTGCGCGTCCACAACCGGCTGGGCGAGTTGGTGTGTGAGGCGCGCGTCCGCGGGCGCGTGCGGCCTGGCGTGGCGGTGATTCCGAAGGGTGCGTGGCGCCGGTCGTCGTCCAACGGGCTCACGTCCACCGCTCTCTGTCCCGCGCATGTGAGTGATGTGGGTGGGGGTGCGTGTTACAATGACGCCCGCGTGGAGGTAGAGCCGGCGTAGCGGCCCCGCCCGTGTCCGCGCACCTCAGCGAGCCGCAGTTGCGCAGTGGTGGGCGTCTCTCGGGCAGGGCACTTCGCTCGCGCGACGGACCCACCTCCGCGAACTGCACCGCGCGGCTACCGATCCCCTCTCAGAAGCCGGATCCCTCAGCAGGCGCGCTGACGTTCGCTCCGGTGGGTTCGTCGCGCTTGCTCTGCGGCCCCCAACACAGAGCGGCGGGCCGTTTCCAGCCCGCCGCCCCTCATTCCCGCCCTCTGCGCGGTCCTAGTCTTCCGGATCCAGGATCTTGGCGATCCGCTCCCGCACGTCGCGCAGGTGGATCCTGGTTGCGGCGTCTAGCCGGCGGTTCAGCGCCTGCTCAGCCTGCCGGTCGATCGTGACCAAATCCGCGCGCACGTAGGCCCGGATGTCCGACTGCACTACGTCCACCGTGGTCGAGTAGTTCCGGAAGAACCCTGTCACGGGTGGCACCTCGGCCGTCATGAGCCACTCCATGCGTTCCAGGTAGCCGCGCTGCAGGTTGCGGCGGTACACGTTGATGGCGCCTCCAGTCTGCAGCTCCGTCCAGACGCCGCCCCGCAGGTCGTCCATCATCTCACCCAGCGAGTAGGCCGCTCGGCCGTTTCGCGCCTCGTTCTCGATGAGGCGCTGCATCCGACCGGGATCCAGCACGCGGTTCAGGGTTCGAACTTGGAGGCTGCGCATCCGCTCCACCGTGCCGACGTTCTCGATGCGGCCCAGAATGTCTTCGTCGATAATCCAGGTCGGCGCCACGAATGCCTGCTCGTTCAGGAACTGCATGGCGCGGCGCTGGTCGGCCTCCGACACGAACTCGTACACCGGGCCGCCTTGCGCATACGTCATGCGGGTCTGAACCACGCCACCGACATAAGTGGCGACGTGCCCCATGTAGCGGTTCCACTGTGCCAGGACCTGGTTGTACAGCTCGCTCAGGTCGGAGTAGTCCTCCAGTTCCTGGTAGGTCCACGCGATCAGGTTGGGGAGGATGCGCTTCAGGTTGGCGATCCCGTACTCGCCGGCTCGCATCGCGTCGTCGCCGATCGCCTCCGTCTGTGACGTCGGGTCGATTCCGCTCGGGTCACCGAAGTGGTACATCGGGTCGTCGTACCGCTCGAGGATCCAGCGGTCGAGCGTGGGCCGTTCCGCCTCGGGGTCGTCGGCCCCGATGATCGGGCGGTAGCCCCACCTGATGGAGTGGTCGTCGTACACGCCGATTCCAGGCATGAAGCACACGCCCTCGTCACCCGGCTGCGCCACGTAGTTGAAGCGGGCGTAGTCCATGATCGACGGTGCGGTCCCCATCGAACACGAGAAGCTCGCGGAGCGCAGCGAGTCCACGGGGTATGAGGAGCTGGCCTTCATGTTGTGCGGCAGGCCAAGCGTATGGCCCACCTCGTGTGCCGCGACGAAGCGGATCAACTGGCCCATCAGCTCGTCGTCGAACTTCACCTTCCGTGCATCGGGGTTCGCTGCTGCCGTCTGCACGAAGAACCAGTTGCGCAGCAGGTTGATGACGTTGTGGAACCAGCCGATGTCGCTCTCCAGGATCTCACCCGAGCGCGGGTCGTGCACGTGCGGCCCGTACGCGTTCTGGATCGGTGACGGGAACCAGCGGATCACCGAGTAGCGCACATCCTCCGGGCTGAACTCGGGGTCCTCCTCCGGCGACGGCGGGTCCCTGGCGATGATCGCGTTACTGAAGCCCGCCTCGGCGAACGCACCGGCCCAGTCCTCTACTCCCTGCTTCAGGTAGGGCCGCCACTTCTCGGGAGTCGCGGGATCGATGTAGTAGACGATGGGCTTGATGGGATCGACCAACTCGCCACGCTCGAACGCTGCTGTGTCGGAGGGCTCCAGGCGCCAGCGCGTGATGTAACGCCGCGTGACGGTCTGGTGGTCGCTGAGCCCGAAGTCAGTCTGTTGAATCCGGAAGAACCCGACCCGCTCGTCCCACATGCGGGCCTGCATCGGCCGCTCCGGCAGCAGGATCATCGAGTGGTTCATCTCGAGCGATATCGATCCGGTCGCCGCGTTCGACGGCGGCTGCTGCGCCGGATACGTCATCACTACGCGCACTTCGATGTTGCGAGGGAAGCTCCTCGCCCAGTCGATGAACGTGCGATCCTTGTCCAGCGCACGGACCTTGTAGCGGTCACGGACGAAGCGCGACAGGCCCAGGATCGGCACGTCGGTCGTGAACAGCGGCGTCACGTCGATCACGGCGGCAGCCGTGTCGGCCGTGTTGGCGCTGTCGCCTCCACTTACCTTGAACGCGGCGATGTCGAACGCCTTGACTATGGGCTCGAAGTTGGAGTTGCGTACCGCTTCGTAGATCGGCAGCGAATCGTCGGCGACGTTCGTATACGAGACGACACGCAGCAGGATGCGGCTGTCATGCCGCTGCCAACGCACGGTCTCTGTGTTGTTCTTCTCTCCGCCGTAACCGATGTTGGCCGCCGTTCGCGCCCGGCGCGAAACGAGCAGCATCTCGCGGTCGAGCGTCTCGAGCGGGATCTCGTAGTAGAGCTTGTCATCGATCCGGTGTACGATGAACAGCCCGGAGTCGGTCACGGCCTTCTCGGTGATGACCTCGCTGTACTCCTTGATCTTCTCCCGGTCGTTGCCCCCTCGAGCGTTCTCCTGTGGGGTGGGTGTGGTCTGGGCCTGTCCGGCGGCGCATGCCGCGAGGCCTGTGGCCACCAACAGCATGGAGGCGGACGACAGAGCACGATGCATCGTTGATCCCCTTGGTTGTGACTTGATTGTTGCGAGGTCGCGAAAGCTAGGCGGGTCGCAGAGTGGACGCCAGCGGGCGGCCGCCACCACCTCCCCATCTCTCAACTCCCGTCCAGGCTGAAAGGTTGCACCCCGGACCAAGGCCCGCCAGCGCATTGACAGTGGGCTCGGCGGGCGGGAGATTGCGCCGTCCATTCGCCCACATCGAGCAGATCAGCCATGGTGGAACGACGCAAGCTAACCGGACGGCAGGGCCGGAGCGCTCCCATTGGTGGGTGGGGCGCTGTCGTGTTCGGCCTCCCGTTTCTGGCAGCCGGCATCTACGCCGCGTTCGTGCCGCGGCTGGCGCCGGACAAGGTCAACGGGCCCGTGCAGCTCGTCTACTGGGCTGCGGCGGTCTTCGGCCTGGCGGGCCTGTACATGATCTGGATCGGCATCAGGCGATTGCTGAGACGGGCCGGGGCGGCCCGTCTTCGGGAGCGGCACCCCGCGGAGCCGTGGCTGTGGGATCACCCCTGGGGCCGGCACGGCGCCCACGGCGACGTGCGGCGGCGTGCCCTGGCCGCCGTGATGGGTGCCGGCGCCTTCGCGGTGTTCCTCGCCCCGTTCAACGTGATTGCGTTTGGGATGGACGGGGTGCCGGCGGGCGCCCTGTGGATCGGGGTGGTCGTCGTGTTCGATCTGGTCACGATCGGGATAGTCGTCCACGCGGCCTATCTGGTTATGCGCTGGCTCAAGTATGGGGTCGCCACGGTGACGTTCAGCCGCTTCCCGTTCGTTCTGGGCGAGGAGGGCACGATCCACTTCCAGGGCACTGCTCGCGGCGAGCCGCCCCCGACGCTGACGGTCACCCTCCGCTGTGTGGAAGAGGCCTATGAAACGACCGGCACGGGCAAGAACCGCTCTACCCAGACCGTATGCTACGAGGTCTACGCGGACACGCAGACAGTGGATGATGTCCAGGCGCTCTGGGAGGGGCGCCGCGGCGTGGCGCTGAGCTTCACTTTCCCCGCCGACGCTTCGGCCACGCGGCTGAGCGAGCGGCCACCGCGTTACTGGGAGTTGGAGATCGGAGCCGAAGTGCCCGGTATCGACTACCAGGGGCGGTTCCTGCTGCCGGTGTACGCTGTGCGCCCCGCCTCGTGACGGCCGGAACTTGAGCATGGCTACCAAGGCACGGGCGGGCCGCGTGGCACTGGCGCAACTCATTACCGGCGCAGTGCTCATCAGCTTCGCGCCGATCCTCGTGAACGTGGCGCGGGTGGGGCCCACGCCGGCCGCGTTCTATCGGATGTTCTTCAGCGGGCTCGTGTTGGCCGCGGTGGTCCTGATCCGCCGGAGCCGCTGGTGGGCCGGCCCACGCCATCTTTGGTTCGCGGTGGCGGCAGGTGCAGTGTTGGCGCTGGATCTCGCCGTATGGCACCGCAGCATCGCACTCATCGGCCCCGGGCTCTCCACCATCATTGCGAACTTCCAGGTGTTCTTCCTGGCCGCGTTCGGCGTGCTCGTGCTGCGCGAGCAGCCCAGCGCCCGGCTCAAAGTGGCGGTCCCGCTCGCAGTGCTCGGGCTCGTGCTCATCTTCGGGCTGGACTGGGGATCGCTGGACGAGGGCTACCGCTGGGGGATCGTCCTGGCCCTCATAACCGCGCTGTGCTACGCGTCGTACCTGCTCACGCTCCGTAAGTCACAAGCCGAAGCCGGGGACCTCGACGCGGTCAGCACGATGGCGGTGCTATGCCTCATCTCGGCCGTCCTGTTGGTTGGGGCCGTCCTGCTCGAGGGCGAGAGCTTTCGGATTCCGGACGTGGCGACGTTCGGGGTGCTGCTCGCCTACGGGCTGGTGCCGCAGGTTGCGGGGTGGCTACTGATTTCCACAGCTCTGCCCAAGGTCCAGGCGTCGCGAGCGGGCCTCATTCTCTTGCTCCAGCCCGCCCTCGCTTTCGTGTGGGATCTACTCTTCTTCAGCCGTCCCACCAAGGCCGTCGAGCTTCTGGGCGCGGCCATCACTCTGGGCGCGATCTACCTCGGGCTCACCGGGCGCCAGCCTCAGCAGCAGGAGCCGTCCGAGGCCGAGCAGGCGTAGCTGACGTAGTCCTCCCCGGGGGCCAGGATGGCGAACATCCCGTCGTACGGCGCGCTGCCCAGCTTGGCTACAGTGTCGGTGCACACGTCGTAGGGCTCGTTGCGCGGGAACATATGTCCCTCCTCGTCAACGAACGCCTTGCCCGGTCCCAGGTACACGGCCCGGTGGCCCTCGTACACGCAACCGTCCGTCTTCTCGTACTTGAAGCCCTGCACGGTGACCGAGTAGAAGGAGTAGCCCTCCACGTCCTTCCAGTAGGTGCGGGACAGCACCGTGAGGCCGTAGAACCCCGCGCGCTCGAGCTGGGCGAGGAACTCCTCCTGTGTCAGCGCGCCTACCAGGCACTCACCCCACAGCTGTTCGTTGACCTTGAGGTGGGGCGGCACGTCGCGCTCGGCCACGATGTCGGAGATGACGATCCGGCCATGGTCCTTGAGCACGCGCCAGATCTCCTCGAACACCCTTGGCTTGTCGGGTGACAGATTCACCACACAGTTCGACGTGACGAGATCAACGGATCCGTCCTCGACTGGGATGTCCTCGAGAAAGCCCTCACGGAACTCGACCACGTCGTAGCCGAGCGCCGCCGCCACCCTCGGCTGGTTCTCCCGCGCGACGGCGAGCATTCGGTCGGTCATGTCCACGCCGATGGATCGGCCCGTGCTGCCCACGTAACGCGCGGCGATGAAAACGTCGATTCCGGCGCCGCTGCCGAGGTCCACGACCGTCTCGCCGGGCTGGATGCCGGCAGCTGCCATCGGCGAGCCGCAACCGTAGAAGCGCTCCAGCACGTCCTGTGGTATGTGGTCTATCGCAGCGGCGTCGTACTTGGTGGGGCAACACAGTTCCGCCTGCGGCTTCTCGGCCGCCTCGCCGTAGAATTCGCGCATCTTTGCGCGCGGCTTGTCTACGTCGAAGGAGAGCACGCAGTTGGAATGCAGAGTGAGCACCGGCTGCTCCGCGGCGGCGCCGTCGGCGGTCCCGCAGGCGATTGCGCCGTCTCCCATCGCGTGTAGTACGAGCGGCGCGTCGTAGCCGGAGCGCTCGTTTCGACGCTGGAGCTTCTCGCGGCCCAACGTCGTCATCACGTACTTCACGAGGTGGACCGCGATGGGATAGTACGGGTCCTCGCCGAGCGGATCACCAGACGCCCACCAGGAGTGCTCCCAATCACCACCACCGGTGAAGAACCGCAGCGGGTCGCGCTCGGACGAGGGCCGTCGCGCGAGGCTCGCCTCCCGCAGGCTCCGAATCACCGAAGAGTCCGCGAGAATCTGTTCGAGGTCGACCTCCGCGGTGTCGCCGCACACCAGCGTCGGCTCGTTGACCAGCGCTGCCGTTGGGTAAACCTTGCCGTCCACGTAGACCGAGAGCGAATCCCATCCGCCGTTTCCCAGGTCGTACTTCACGCCGGGCACCCCGTTCACACGGCGCTTCACCGCCTCCAGATTGTCGAGCGTCACACCGGCCGCTTCGGCGGCCTCGACCGTGCGCATCAGCGCGTCGATCAAGGGGGCCAGGTCGGGGAAGAACCCGTTGCCGCTCACCGCTGCGCGGCCGCGCTTGTGCGCCCACATCAGGTGCTGGCTCCTGGCGCCGATAGAGCGAGCCAGCGCCGGAAGCTCGGGCAACTCGTCCAGGTTCTCTTCCGCTACCACGGTCGAGAGCGACACGTCGAATCCGAGGTCGGCCAGCAGGCGTGCACCGTCCACCGCCTTGTCGAATGTGCCGGCACCCCGGATCGGATCGTTGGTCCTGGGTTTGGCTCCGTCCACCGATACCTGAAAGCGCACTCGAGCCGGGTCCAGCGTGCGCAGACCCTTCTCCACCGGACCGCGGAACACCGTCGCATTGGTCAGCACTATGGCCTCGAGCCCGTGTCGCTCCGTGGCGCGTCGCAGGAGGTCGAACACGTCCTTGCGAACGAACGGCTCGCCACCGGTCAGGTAGAGCCGCTCCAGCCCCAACTCCACCGCCCGGTCGACGAGCTCACTCAGTCGTCCGCCAGGCAGGCCCGGCTCCTTCCCGGGGCCGGACGAGACGAGGCAGTGCGTGCACGTGAGGTTGCACGCGTTGTTGACCTGAATCCACAGCTCCTTCAGCCCGTCGGGTGTTACCAGTGCGGCACGCCCCGGATAGGGGTCCGCAGTCACGGGGTGTCCGAACAGAAGCCCCGCACGCTCCAGAGCGGCCAGAAAGTCGTGCACGTGCACCCACGCCTTGCCCGCCTCGAAATCGTGCCTGGCAGCGTACCGGGCGGTGAGCGCCGCGGGTGTGACGCCACTCGGTTCGCTCGAGATCGTGTCCAGCAACTCCCTACCGCGACCGTCTACCGCTGCCCAGTTGGGCGCAGCCGGGTCGATGGCGTAGGAAATGCCGTCCGTCTCGAACACGTGCAGCTCTGGCGTGAAGACTGGCGTCCGGTGGTCTAGCGCGATCATCGGTTCCTCGTGTCCGTCGGCTTGGAGGGTTCAGAGAGTCAGGATAGCAAACGACGGCGCCGAGCGAGAGGTTCCCCTCGGCTACTCCTCTGCCGTGGCGGGGCCGCGGTCGAGTGCGGCGACGGCGCTCGCCCCGCGACGATACTTGAACATCGCCCAAACCACTACGCCGAGCGCGAGCACGACGAGCAGGATTCCCAGCGCGGGGTTCTTGCGGTAGAGAGCGCCCAGCCCCATTCCGGTTACGGTGAACACGATGGCGCCCGGGATGATGCCCACCGCAGTGGTCCAGCAGAACGTCCAGCGCTTGATGGGAGTGAAGCCGGCGGCCCAGTTCACGAGAGTGAATGCCACCGTCGGTATCAGGCGCAGGGTCAGGAGGCCGGGCCAACCCACAGAGCACACGGCCCGGTCGGCCTTCTCCAGGGCGGCCGGTGACACGAACCTCTGCGCCAACGGTCGCCCGAAGCGACGCGCCAGCTCGAAGCTGACGACCGCGCCCACGAGCGCGCCTCCCCACGTGATGCCTGATCCCATCCAGGCGCCGAAGATCATGCCGTTGAGCATCGCGGGGATCTCGGCGGGTATCGGGAGGATGGCGACCACGATCATGAACACAGGCGCCAGAAGGTACATCCAGCCCCCCGACTGCTCTATGAACCGGGTGATTGCGTCGAGCATCGCTCAGGTCGTCCCGTGAACGTCGCAGGCAAGGATAGGGGTTGGAACGGGATTGCGAAACGCCGACTACAGGCTGAGCCAGTAATTGACCTTGAGCACGAACACGTTCTCGGCCGGAAGGCGGAACATCCCCTGGATGCCGTCCCACAGCTGGAACTGAGAGTTGTCGGTCACGTCCGACCGACCGTGCTGCCACACCAGGAATAGAGTAGAGCCAAGCATGTACTCCCACCTGAGCACGACGTTGGATCTGAAGGAGACCACCCTGAAGTTCGGCTGTCCGACGTTGATGTCTCCGGTCCCGTCGCCGTTTACGTCGATCAGGATCTCATCGTCCACGACGCTCAAGTCGTCGTCCGTGAAGTCGCGGAACCTGCCGTCGAACGTCGGTGCCTTCGGATCGAGCACGTCGCGCAGCCCCACGTATTCGCCGGTAGACATGAACGGCTGAGCGTAGATCTGCAGCGAAATGTTCGGCGTGAAAGTGACGTTGGCGCGGATCGTCATGGACGCCGTCGTCAGGTTGAGCTCGCCGAAGATGTAGTGCAGCGAATCGGCCACCGCGCTGGTCTGCAGGTACTGCCAGCTGTCGAAGTTGCGGAACAGCTCGGGTGCGATAGTGAGGTCGATGTTGGAGGCGGGGCGCCAACTCAGCGGTAGGCTGATGTTGTACGCCCAGGTATCGCTCTCGGGCTGCACCATCCCGAATCCGTGGATCCTGACGCGCAGTTTCTTGCGGTGATCCGTGGAGAAGCCGGCCCAGCTGGCGAACGTGGGCGGCCGCAGGAACGCCGGGCCTCCTCGAAGGGCGTCCACTGTGAGGTTCTGGACGTTTCCCTCGATACCGATGTTCGCGTTCCAGTAGTTGAGGAACTGGACGCTGCCGTTGACGTTGCCGCCCAAACCGGTGCGCTCCCCGCCGTAGGTGAAGACGGAGTGCTGGTTGAAGTTGATGAACGCCCTGCGGAACGTCCTACCGGGCTCGAGCCACCGTCTCTGGATCCAGAGGAACTGGAGGGTGCGATCCGCCTCCTGCATGAAGCCGGCGTCGTTCACTTCGAAGCCCGGTGACCTGGTATTGAGCCCCGTGGCACCGCGCCAGTTCCCCCTCATCTTCTCGAGGATGAGCTGTCCGGCGAACCCGGAGAGCGACGTGCGCGTCGGATCGAACTGCGCGTGGTCGTTGTCGGGTCGCTGGTAGAAGCGGGCCGAGGACAGCTGGGTCTCTGTGATCGCCTCCTCCGAGCCTCGCACGTGGCTCCCCACCGCCCGCCCGAACACGCCCCAACTGTCTCCCGCCCAGCGGTGGCTTAGGTCGAAGCCGAGACTGTATGCGGCGCTTCGTAGCCACTGGAGGTTCGGGGTCACTCTTCGGTTCACCGCCGTGCCGAATGCGCCCACCTGTGTCCGCCCCTCGCGGAAATCCCTTGCGAGCCTGCCCACGAAGTAGTTCGTGAGAGGCTCGACCGGGTCTTCGTACTCGTTGCCGGCCGAGTCCAGGACCTTCGCGCCCTCCTCCGCTGTCAGCGCGTCCAGAATACCCATGCTCCAGCCGCTGGACGTCTTGCCGGAGAGCTTGGCCGCCGTGTAGATCGTCGTCTCGGTGATGTTCTCCGCGTAGCCGCCCCGCGGGTCCGGCGACCCCTGTGGCGCCCGCCCTACGCGCCGGGTGTAGAACAACTGCTCGTTGGCGTGGTCGCCGCTCGAGATCGGGAACCGGAACATGTCCAGTCCCTCGCTGAAGAACGGGCGCTTCTCGGGGAAGAACGTTTCGAAGGCCGAGAGGTTCACGACTGCCGGGTCGGCCTCCACCTGCCCGAAGTCGGGATTGACGGTGGCCGACAGGGTGAGGTTGGAGGTCACTCCCACGTTGAGGTCGAGTCCGGCGCGTAGGTCGCGGTCCCGACCGGTGTTGAACGGGTCGCCGATGATCTTCTCGTTCCAAAGACCTGTGCCCGATACGTAGGGCAGGAACTCCGCGCGGCGCGGCGGCTGGATGCCCTGGATGCCCTGTAGGTCGCCGAACAGCGACACGATGCCCGAGGCCTCGCGCGGCATCAGCCTCCAGTGGGTCTCCTCGTTCAATCGGTTGAGGTCGCGCACTATCTGGAAGCCGAAGTGCTGTTCCTCGGCTCTGGAAAACCGCAGCTGGCTGAACGGAATGCGAAACTCCGCTACCCACCCGAGTGAGTCAATCGTGCAATCCACATCCCACACGGCGTCCCATGAGTCGTCTTCGTTGCCGTCGTCGAAGATGTAGGAGTCCTGCTTCACGCCGGCCGGATTCACGGTGAAGATGAACGCAGTGCGTCTGTCGCGGTACGAATCAATCCCGATCACAATCCGGTCGGAGGGGGAGTAGTCGTCCCGCCGCGTGAGTTGTGCCGAGATCTCATCGGGCCTGGAATCCCATGCGCGGACCCCGATGTAGAGTGCCTCGTCCGAGTAAACCACGCGGAACTCGGTGGGCTCTGTCGGTGGCTCCCCTTGGTTCGGATCGCGCTGCACGAAGCCGGAGTGCACCGGCGCCAACTGCCAAGCCATGTCGTCCAGGCGGCCGTCGATCTCGGGCGGCTCGGGCTGCGCCCTGATGGCGAAAGCCACTGCGGGACGCACGGCCGGATCCGTGGTGTCGTTCGACCCGGAGTCCTGACCGGTCTGTTGAGCTGACAGGGTACCCAGAGGGGGGCAGACGAGTGCAACGGCCACCGCAAAACCGGCGATGCCGGCTCGGAATCGGCCACTCGGGTTGTGCGGCTGTTGAGGGCTACAGCCCACTGGTCACCCCCCGCATTTGGTGCTTCCAGACTCCCGTATACCTCTACGAGGGTCCGACATCGGGGTTTCGTTCTATTAGACGCAGAGGCCACCCGGAAAGGTTGCATGCGCGGAGCTTGGGCGGCCCTCACAAATATAAGTAAAACAGTCGGTTATGCGCTGAAGGCCGCGGTGGGCGCATGAACGCAACGCGGCGGGCCGGAACACCGACCCGCCGCGCGACCCGCCGGAGGAGCTACCGGCTCAGAGGCTCAGCCAGTAGGTCACCTTCACTACGAAGCTGTTCGCGGCCGGCGCATCGAAGATCTCGCTCATTCCCTGGCCCACCGGGAACGTGCCGTCGTTGTTGAAGCCCTCGCGGCCGTGCTGCCAGACCAGGAAGATCGTGGAGCCCAGCATGTACTCCCACCTGAGCACGACATTCGAGCGGAACGAGAGGACCGTGAAGTTCGGGTTTCCGAGGAAGATGTCCGCCTCGCCGTTCCCGTTCAGGTCCACGAAGTACTCGCCGTTCTCCTCGTGCACCTGGTCGTCGGTGTAGTCAGTGAACCGGTCATCGAAAGTGGCTCCGCGCGGGTCGTCCACCTCCCTGTAGCCCACGTAGTTGCCGGAGGAGATGAACGGCTGAGCATATACCTGGAGGCTCATGTTGGGGTTGAGCGTCAGGCTGCCCCGGAACGTAAGGCTCGTGGTGGTCTGGTCGATCTTGCCGAACACGTAGTGAATCGAACCCAATGCCTCGTCGGTCTGCAGGTACTGCCACGTGTTGAAGCGCTTGCTGAGACTCGGCGCAACGGCGAGGTCCACGTTGCTGAGCGGCCGCCAGGCCAACTCGAGCTCCGCGCCCCAGTTCCATCCGCCGCTCTCTTTCTGGACTCCGCCCCAGCCGCTGATCTCCGCACGCAGCGGCTTGCGGCCATCGGACCAGAATCCCATCCAGCCGTTCCAACTGTTCGGAGTGATGAACCCGGGACCGCCGCGCAGCGCGGTGCCGCTCAGCCCGCCGAGATTGCGACCCACGCCCGCGTAACCGCCCCAGTAGTTGAGGAACGTCCAGTTCGAGTTGACGTTGGCTCCGGTGTTCACGCGGTCCCAACCGTGGTTCCAGTTGGACCACTGGTTGAAGTTGACGTAGAAGCGGCGGAACACGTTGCCAGGCTGCTGCCAGCGGCGCTGCACCCAGGCCCACTGGTTCCAGTAGTCGGCGTTCTGCAGGAAGCCTACGTCGTTGACCTCGAACCCGGGCGAGCGGGTCGAGCCTCCCAGGGCCCCCCGCCAATCCCCTGACCGCTTCTCGATCGTCAAGTCACCGGCGTAACCGCCCAGCGAAGTGCGGGTCGGGTCGAACGTCACGTAATCGTTGTCTGGACGCTGGTAGTAGCGGGCCGAGGAGAGCTGCGTGCCCTCGATGGCGACCTGTGAGCCCCTCACGTTGCTGCCCACGAAGTAACCGTTGATTCCCCATCCGTCGTTCAGGAACCGGTGGTCGAAGTTGAGCCCCAGGGTGTAGGCGTCGCTCCGCAGCCACGCCAGGTTGGGCGTGAGGCTCCGGTGAAGTATCGTGCTGAACAAACCGACCTTGGTTTTCCCGCCGCGCAGGTCCTTTGACACGCTCGCAACCCCGTAGTAGCTGCGGGGCTCGACCACGTCCTGGTGGGGGTTGCCCTCACCGTCGATGACGTTGGCTTCCTCTTCTGCGGTCACCGCGCCCGTAAATCCCAGCGACCATCCGCTCTGCGTCTTGCCCGACACCTTGGCTGCGCCGAGGATGGTGGTCCACAGCACCGACTCGGCGTAGCCATCCCGAGCGTCGGCGCTCCCCTGCGGCCGGCGACCGATGCGGCGCGTGTAGAACAACTGCTCGCGGCCGCCCAGCCGGAAGCTGAACACGTCCTGGCCCTCGATGAAGAAGGGTCGCTTCTCCGGGAAGAAGGTCTCGAACGCCGAGAGGTTCACGACCGCCGGATCGGCTTCCACCTGACCGAAGTCGGGGTTGACCGTGGCCTGCAGCGTGAAGTTCGACGTGATCCCCATCGTGAGATCGAACCCGGCGGACCCATAGCGATCCTGGCCCGTACGGAACGGGTCACCCGGCACCGCAGGTGTCTGCTGGTTCGTGGCCGAGACGTAGGGCATCAACTCGACTCGCCGTGGCGGCTTGATCCCCTGGAGGCCCACCAGGTCGCCGTACTTGGAGACCATGCCGGACTCTTCCTTGGGCGGCAGCCGCCACCACAGATCCTCTGCCGTGCGGTTGATGCGGCGGTAGATGTTGAAGCCGAACGTCTCCTGGCCGGCGGCGAACTTGAG
>JBDHIS010000037.1:0-24867 GCA_039587315.1 Gemmatimonadota bacterium
GAGATTGCCGCAGGCCTGCAGCACCCGCACATACTGCCGCTCTACGACTCGGGAGAGGCAGAGGGGCTCCTCTACTATGTCATGCCGTACCAGGAGGGAGAGACACTTCGCGCGCGATTGGACCGTGACAAGCAGCTTGCATTAGATGAAGCTCTCTCGATCTGTCGTGACATCGCAAAGGCACTGAGTCATGCCCACTCGCTGGGGGTGGTGCATCGCGACATCAAGCCGGAGAACGTGTGGCTAACGGGCGGGCAGGCGCTCGTAATGGATTTCGGGATTGCGCGCGCCCTGACGGAGGCTGGAGGACAGACACTGACGGACTCGGGTGTCGCGATCGGCACGCCTGCATACATGAGCCCGGAGCAGGCGGCGGGTGCCACTGACATCGACTCGCGCAGCGACATCTACACGCTCGGATGTGTGCTCTACGAAATGCTTGCGGGTGAGACCCCGTTCACGGGACCCACCGCACAGGCCATCATCGCCCGGCACATAAACGAGAGACCGCCTTCGCTCAGCGTAGTACGGCCCACCACGCCGCCGGCGATCGAGGGGGCAATCGACATCGCGCTGGCGAAGGTACCGGCCGACAGGTTCAGCACCGCGGCCGAGTTCGCTGAGTCACTTGCGCGGCGCAGTGCGCCGCAGATCGTGATTGATGCGCTGCGCAAGAGGCGGCGCTTCGAGTTGGTGATCGGTGCTGTCACGGCAGTGCTGGTGGCGGTGGCGGCCGTCGCCCTCTGGCCTCGCCAGACCGAGCCCACGACCGACTTCAGCCGCATCGCGGTCCTCTACTTCGACGACCGTAGCAACGACCGATCCCTCGGCTGGCTTGCGGACGGGATCACTGAGGACCTGATCGATCGCCTGGGTTCGGTGCAGGGATTAGATGTGATATCCCAGAGTGGAGTCAGGCAGTACTCGGGAAGCGGTGTGACCCCTGACAGCATCGGCCGTGCACTCGACGTTGGCCTGTTGGTGTCCGGCGCAGTGGAGCCGGCTGGCGACTCTGTCCGCGTAGCGGTGAGGCTCATAGACGCGGTGAGCGCCGTGCTCATTGACCGCTTCGCCGTGGAGGCACCGCAAGGCGAGGTGCTGTCGCTGCGGGAGGACGTGACGCTCGAGGTGGAGGGTTTGCTACGGGCGAGCATCGGCGAACACGTGAGGCTCGAGCAGCAGCGCCGGGAGGCGGACGACGACGAGGCCTGGGAGCTAGCGCAACGGTCGAGCGCGCTGAGGGGCGACGCATTGGCCCTTGTGGCAGCCGGTGACTTCGAAGCCGCGTCGTTGAGGATAGACCAGGCCGACTCATTGCTCGTGCTGGCCGAGGCGCGGAGTCCTGACTGGCCCGTCCCGATATACGAGCGCGGCCGACTGCAGTGGGAGCGCGTGCGGCTCGCGATGAGCGCCGATCCGGCCGCAAGCCTGACGCGCCGGGACGAACTTTCCGGTTGGCTGAGGCTCGGTCTCGCGGAGGCTGAGAGGGCGCTCGAGAAGGACCCGGAGAGCGTTCGGGCGCTTGCACTTCGCGGCGAACTGCTGCTGGGTCTGTCGAACTTCGTGGACGTGGCGGAGGCAGACACGCTTTTGGATGGAGCTCGGCGCGACCTCATGATTGCGACCGGGACGGATCCGTCGTATGCGCACGCGTGGTATGTCCTGAGTGAGGTCCACGAGTTGAACGGCAGCGAGGCGGAGGCCGAGCTCGCGGCTCGCAAAGCGCTCGAAACGGATGTGTACGCCCGAGAGGCTCCGCCTGCGTTCGCGCTCCTTTTCTTCGGCGCTCTTCAAAGGGAGGCCTTCGCCGAGGCGGAAGATCACTGCCGCCAAGGTCGGCGCCGCTTTCCCAACGACCCCAGGTTGTTGGAGTGTGAGTTGACGCTACTCGCATGGTCTGGTGAGGGGCGCGCGGATGTGAGACGCGCGTGGGAGCTGCAGGCTTCGCTCGACACCGTGACCGCCATCGCCCAAGGACGGGTCCATCGGCGCCTCTACGTGGCGGCGGTCCTGGCTCGGTCCGGCATGGCTGACAGCGCGCGCGGCGTATTGACCCGGACCAAGGGGGCTGCGGCCACTGGGTTCGCAATAGGATTCCAGCCCGTCGAGGCCTACGTCTGGACCCTGCTCGGAGAGAACGACAGCGCGCTGTCGGTACTTTCGGACTTGTTCGAGCAGGATCCCGATGGACGCGACTACTGGGGAAGTCACCCGTGGTTTCGCGCGCTGCACGACATGCCGGAGTTCTCCGCACTCATTTCGCCCTGATGCAGCTGCAGCCCCACGGTGAAGCGACAGGCCGGTCCCCAGAGGGAACCGGCCTGTCGCAATTGGGCTGGGTGCGACGATCGTCTACGGCTACCTCATGGCCTCCGGCGCGATGATGGAATCGCGGATCTGCATGGCGTATTCCAGCCCATAGAACTGCGCGTAGTAAGGGGCCGCGAACCGGTCGAACGCACTCACCCCGATGAAGAAGGCGTCCACCTCTCCAGCGGGGAACGTCAAGTTATAGGACCGTTCGTCGATCGTAGTCACTGTCAGTGTTATGCTCTCGATCTCGGCCGGGTTGAAGGCCGGGAACCCCATTGCGCCCGCGCAGATGTATCGGCTGTAACGTGGCCGCTTCGTGTGCCAGCAGATGGGACCTGTCTCGCTCTCCCGCCCGAAGTCGGGAGGCGTCACGTAAGGGCCCGATAGTAGAGTGAGCGGGAATTCAGGTGACTCCAGCTGGGCTTCTTCGAGATTCCCGTAGACGCCGCGGACCACATGCGGGAATGCCGTGTCCGCGCGGATCCAGACTGGTCGACCGGTCCTGAACGCGCTCGCGGCCTCCCCGAAACGCATCGCCAGCGTGCCACGGATGGATGGGTGGCCCGGCGGCACCGCATCCTGTGCGAGGCCTTGAGTCGCTGAGGCGGTAATCAAGGCAAGCAGTGCAACGACGAGGCGGGCTGGGCGCGCAGGAGTAAGAGACGCTGTGAGCATCGTGGTGCCTCCGGGTGGTGTGGACGGTGTTGCGGAAGCCGGAAAAGCTATGATCCGTGGTGCAGTACCGCTAGAGAGCCAACCCCTACCCCCCCACCATCCCCGCCACCAGCTCCCCGGCAGTCGCCTGCCGATCCTCGGGGACCTTAGAGAGCGCGCGCATGACGGACTCTTCCATGTATTCCGGCACTTCCTTACGGTGCGCGCTCCTTCACCTGGCGTGCCATGATGGCCTGCGCGGTGCGCCCGGTGAACGGCGCCTCGCCGGCCAGCATCTCGTAGACGACGCAGCCCAGAGCGTAGATGTCGCTACGGTGGTCGATGTCGCCCCGGCCGGAGGCCTGCTCGGGGCTCATGTAGGCGGGAGTCCCCACCACCAGTCCGGACGTGGAGAGCCGCTCGCCGCCCGCCTTCACGATCGCCCGTGCCACGCCGAAGTCGCAGAGCACGGTGCGGTTCTCAACGAACATGATGTTGCCGGGCTTGATGTCGCGGTGCATCACGTTGCGCTCGTGCGCGTGGTCCAGCGCGGCCGCGACGTCGCGAGCGATCCCTGTGGCTTCCCTGAGGCCCAGCCAGCGAGCACCCTCGAGCCGCTCCTTGAGCGAGCCCTCGGCCGCGAACGGCATCACGTAGTAGACCAGCGACTCGGCTTCGGCCGATTCGAGCAGCGGCAGAATGTTGGGGTGTTTCAGCGTGGCGAGGAAATCGATTTCCTGATGGAACCGGTCGGCGAGAAGGGTGGCCGCGAACTCGGGGCGCAGGACCTTGAGCGCTACCTGCTGGCCGCTGCTCTTGTCCGCTGCCAGGAACACGGTGGCCATGCCGCCGTGGCCGAGCGGCCGCTCGACCTCGTAGCGTTCAGCCAGCGTCTCCTGTACGACCTCGAGCTTCACCGACACGGGAGACCCCCATCTGACAGCGGGATTCCTACACCATAGCTCCCTTAAGGGAATGCGGCCAGAGTCTAGAGCGCCGCCGTCTCCTCCAGCTCCAGTTGGCTGGTCTCGGGCAGGAGGGCAATGATCAGAATCAGTGCCGCAATGACCGCGATCGCGGTCAGCGAGACGGCATTGCCCCAGCCGATGTAGCCCGCCGCCCATCCCACCAGCCCCGGTGCGATCACGTATCCGATCCGTCCCAGCAGGTTGTTGGACCACGCGAATGCGTCGGCGCGCATCTCGGTCGGGAACAGCTCGGTCGTGAACGCGTTGAGGAGCGCGAGCAGCGCGATCGCCGCAAATATGGCTGCCGAGAGACAGAAGGTGAGCTGCCAGAAACCGTCGAGCTGGTAGGCCAGCACGACGAACACGGCGCACACCCCGTAGATCAGCACCGCGCCACGCCGGCGGCCCCACTTGTCGAGCAGCTTGCCGATCGAGAACACGAACGGCAGGGCGGCGATGGAGGCCAACGCAATGGCCTTGCCCACGTCGGCGTCCGTGAACCCTCTCTCTCCCACGGCGAACTCCTTCCAGAAGAGCACCGCGGTGTTGGTACAGATGTAGGTGAGGCCCCAGATGAGAGCCATCTGTAGCACCCGTGTACGGTACGGGCTGCGCAGTATCGCGAACAGACTGTGCCGCTTCTGCCCCCGCTGCGCGACGTGCTCGGCGAACCTGTCCGTCTCCTTGAGTCCGCGCCGCGCGTACGCCAGGAGCAACAGCGGAATCACGCCCACGAAGTACACCGTGCGCCAGCCGTATGCGGTGTTCAGCAGGAACGGCACGACTGCAGCGCAGGTGATCGAGCCCAGGGAGTTGAACGCCTGGATTACGCCGATCACCATGCCCCGACTCTCGGCAGGGTATTCCTCGGCGGCGATCACCATGCACAGCGCCCATTCCGCTATCAGGAACACGCGGGCGCTGAACTGGAACAACGCGAAGTCGTAGGGAGACCGGGACAGGCCGGTGAAGAAGGTGAAGCTCGCGTACCCGAGGATCGTGAGGGCCAGCACACGGCGGCGCCCCCACCGGTCGGCCGCCCGAACCAGCAGGAACGCCACGATGGTGCCGATGCTGATCACCGACCCCAGCATCCCCCCCTGCGCCTCCGTGAGTCCCATCTCGGCGCGCAGGTTGGGCAGGATCTGACTCAGCGCCGTGAAGTCGTAGCCTTCGAAGAAGGTCGCGACGCTGAGGAAGACGAACAGCCGCTTGTGGTACGACGAGAGCTTCGTCAAACGCTCTCTCCAACGGGTTGCTGGGGTGCTAGATGGGCTGGCCCCGCTTGAACCGGACGTACACCCACGACATCGGAATGATCAACACACCGGCGGCGATGACCGCAAGCCCGATCAATACCGCCGCGTGGAACTGCGATCGCTGGAAGTCCCCGGCCGTGCGGAACATTGCCGAGTCCTGGCGGGCCGTCAGCACGATCATGGCTGCCCGCCCGCGGATGCCGAGCTCAGTGCCCGCGGTGCTGGTCCGTTCGGGACGGCTGAGGTCCGCCAGGACCTCGCCCACCAGCTTCTGGTCGACGGTGTCCGCGAGCGCGGTCTGCAGCTCGGTCAGGTCCAGTTGCAGCGCAGTGGCGATGCTGTCCCGGAGCTCACCCATAACAGGGAACATCGTTTCGGCGTCCGGCGTGGTCGCCATCTTGCGCCAGACCTCCAGCGCGGCGTTGTAGCTGTGGAGCGCCCGCATCGTGCGGCGCCCGTCCTCGAGCGTGGCTCCCGAATGGCCTAGCTGCACGATGTGCAGCAGTCCGATGGCGATGGCCGCCACGAGGGCGATCGCGGCGACGGTGATTGCGATTCCTGGCCGAATCCCGCGGTAATCCTGCAGAGCCAGGGCGAACGAAGACCGTACCTGTTCTGTCATTGGTTTTCCTAGGGCTGCCTGGTTATGCGGGAGGGCGAGTTACGCTACGCCCGGGTATGGATTGACGCAAGTGCGGCGGGCCATAGGTTTCACTCATACTCCTCATCACCGGACTGACGAAAAGGGAGAAGTAAAATGGTGCGGTCCAAGCTGATGGTCGCGCTCGTATGCGCGACGCTGATTGCGTGCACGGGCGGGATGACGCAGCGGGAGCGGCTCGTGGAACAGGAGGTCCTCCAGAACCGACTTGCCACCTGGGTACGAGTGTTGAACAACGCTCAGGTGGACAGCCTGATGGCCATGTACATGCCGGGTCCGGAAGTGCGCGTTGTGATGCCCGACGGGCAGCGCCACCAGGGCTGGGAGGAACTGGACGAGCAGACCAGGTACTTCTACCGCTCCATCAACTACATGAACTTCGTGATGCAGGACCCGAGCACGGTCATCCTGAACCAGGATGTGGCGATATCCAGCTTCAGGCACTCGACCGACATCGTCGCGGCGGGAGGCGTGAGGCAGCCAGTCTCCGCTGGACACGTCACGCTGGTGTGGCTCAAGGATCCACAGGACAACGTGTGGAAGATTTCCCTGGAGCACATCTCGAACAACTCGCCAGCGATGAATTAGCGGCTCCGTTTGCGAGCCGAAACTGAAGAAGACGCATGCGGGCAACCGGCCCGCATGCAGCAGCAGGCAGCAGGTGAGACATCCGGGAGCTCCCCGGGCTTCTCGCCAAGCGCGCAACCGCTTGTGTTATCAGTGGTTGCGTTTTATTGTAGCGAAACCTTCCATGGAGGCCCGGCACATGTCGGACCCCTTCCTGAGCTCCGACGATTACGCGGAACGCGCCCATCAGCTCTACAACGAAGGGCTCTACGAGCAGGCCATTGGCCAGCTGCGTGATGGGCTTGAGCTGTACCCGCAGTCGGTTGAGCTGCACGTAGGCCTGGCCTACGCGCAGCTCGCGCTGGAAGAGTATGCCTGGGCGCGCGCCTGCTTCGAGCGTGCTCTCGCGCTGGACCTCGACAATGAGGAAGCGTTGGCGGGACTCGGCGAGGCGCTGCTCAAGCTGGGTGAGCGGGCACAGGCACTGCAGTGCTTCGACAGGGTGTTGACGCTCGGCTTCCGGGAAGATCACGACCTGATGCTGCAGATCGGCCGGGCGCTGTTCCGCGAGGGCATGCTGCGGCACGCGCGGGGCTTCTTTGAGCTCGCAGCCGATCATCACGCCGACTCACCCGAAGCCGCCGCGTGTCTGGGGTACGCGGCCCACCGGCTGGGGGATGAAGACGCCGCTCTCTACTGGCTGCGGCGCGCGCTGGACCTGGCCGAGAGCCACACCGAAGCCAGGATCTACCTCGGCAACCTCCTGTATGACCGCGGTGAGTACGAAGCCTGCCTGTTCCACTTCGAGCAGACGGAGCCCTCGGAGCATTTCGACGAACTCGCGCTGTGGCGCACGATAGAGCTCAAGAAGTCCATCTACCGTCTGACCGATGACGACCCTGAGCTGGTGCCGTGGCACCTGCGACTGGGTGAGTTGACTGCGGAGCAGGATACTCTCGACCGCATGCTGGCCGAGATCGTCGCGGTCCAGCCCGACGGCTCGATTCGCGATCCGCGCCAGCTCGAGCTGTTCGGCACGCTGCTCACGGAGTTGCAGGGGATGCAGCGTCGCACGGTGGGCGACACGCACCGGGTGAAGACGACCTCCGGCGTCACGTACGCAGGAACGTGGGAAGAGATCGTCTTCCAGATGAAGATCGACGACCGCGAGGGAGCCGGCGCCTCGATGACGCAGTACATGGAGCGGTTTGCGCAGCGCAGCCGCCTCGAGACCGGGAAGCTGGTGCCGGTGACGGACGCCGAGAGCTTCCTGAAGGGGGCCGCCACCGCCGGCCTCCTGAAGATTCTGGGCTGAGCCACCGCTACTCATTCCGAACAACGCCCCCGGGGCTTGCCACCGCGAGTCCCGGGGGTCGTTAGCTTTCCGCCCATGTCCTGGACCAGTGAAGTAGTCCGAACCGTTCTTCCCAACGGTCTCACCGTTCTGGTGGAGCGGCACGCGGCCGCGCCCGTGATCGCCGTGGTCACGCACGTGAAGGCCGGCTACTTCGACGAGCCGGACGAGTGGGTCGGCATCGCGCACGTCCTCGAGCACATGTACTTCAAGGGCACGGAACGCCGTGGGCCGGGAGACATCGCGCGTGAGACGCAGCTGGTGGGCGGTTACGTGAACGCCGGCACCATCTACGACAAGACGGTCTACTACACCGTGCTTCCGTCCAACGCGGGCGGGTTGGATCGCGCTCTCGACATCCAGGCGGATGCCCTGATGCACTCCGCGTTGGACGCCGACGAGTTGGGACGGGAGCTCGAGGTCATCATCCAGGAGGCCAATCGGAAGCTCGACACGCCGGCGGCGGTGGCGGGCGAAGGCCTTTATGAGCTGCTGTTCCAGGCGCACCGCATGCGCCGCTGGCGCATAGGGACGGAGCAGGAGCTGAGGCGTCTCACTGCCGCCGATGTGCGCGAGTACTACACGACGCGCTATGCCCCAGAGCGCGTGACGGTCTCGGTAGTCGGGGATCTCGATTGCGACCGGACTCTGGAGTTGCTGAACGAGACGTTCGGAGCGTGGTCGCGGCCGGCCGTTCCCGTCGAGGGCTCGCCGCCCGAGCAGAATGGGCGCGCTCCCCGCGTGCGCGTGAGAAACGGCGACGTGAAGCGGCCCCTGGCCAACCTCGGGTGGCGCACCGTGGGGACCCTGCACCCCGACGCCGCGGCGCTCGATGCAGCCGCCACGATTCTGGGAGCCGGTCGCGGATCCAGGCTTCACCGGGCAGTGCGCATGCCGGGCTTCGCGGCGAGCGCGCACGCCTTCCACTACACACCCACCGAAGTAGGCGTACTCGAAATCGCGCTCGAGTCCGAGCCCGAGAGTCTCGAAGCGGCGGTACACCGCTCGATCGGGCTGGTGGCATCGTTAGCCTGCGACGGTCCCGCGCCCGAGGAGCTGGAGCGGACTCGGGCTCTCACTGCCACCCAGTGGGCGCGCCGCCTGGAAGGTGCGGATGGACGCGCAGCCGTGTTCTCGGAGGCCGAGGCACTGGGCGGCTACACGCTCGCCGACGAACTCTACGAGCGCGCATTGAGCGTGACTGCGGACGATGTGCGGCGTGTGGTGGCCGAATACCTGGATCCTTCCGTTGCATGCGGTGAGCTCTACCTACCCGAGGGCGTCTCGACCGGCTTGGTCGATGAGTGGCCCCCGCGGCCGTCTCCCTTGGAAACGGAGGTCCCGGCTGTACGGATCGGGTCGGAACAGGCCGAAGCCACGGGGCCCGGAGCCGATACGATCTCCCCGTACGCGGGAGGTGTGAGCCACCGCCGCACGGAAGGAGCGGATCTGCTGGTGGTCCCCAGGCCGGGCACCGGTCTGGTGACGGTTCTGCTCTACGTGCCGGGGCTCAAGGGGGAAGAGACCCTGGATACGGCTGGCCTTTCCTGGCTGCTGGTGCGGTCCGCGTTGAGGGGTGCGGGTGGGCACACTGGAGAGGAGTTGGCCCAGGCGGCCGAGTTGCTGGGCGGCGGACTCGGCCCCGGTGTCGGTAGGGAGACTCTGGGTTGGGGGATGACCGTCCGGGCCGATGCGGCGCGGCGCGCCGCCGAGCTGCTGCGCGGGGTGGCCCTCGAGGCCGAACTCTTGGATGAGCAGGTGGCCCTGGAGCGGGAACTCCAGGTGAGCGACGCCCGCCGCGTGCGCGACGACATGTTCCGCTACCCGTTGCAGCGGGCCCTGAACCAGGCGTTTCCCGACGACCCCTACGGGCTGCCGGCCCTGGGCGAGCCCGATTTGGTGGCCCGACTGAGCGGCCGGATGGTGCGCGATTGGGCCGGTGAACTGGCCCTGCGCCGGGCAGTGGTCGTGGTGGTTGGCGACCTGGAGCGTGACGCGCTGTTCGACGCGTGCGAGCCGCTGACGGGTTGGCCCGGCAGAATGGCATGGGGCGACGGTGAGCCCACACCCGGCTGGACGCCGGGGCGCGGGGCGGAGGAGCGCGATAAGAAGCAGACCGCACTTGCGATGGCGTTTCCGGCGCCACCGTTCTCTTCCCCCGACCGGTATCCCCTGACGGTGCTACGTGCGCTGTTGAGCGGTCTCGCCGGTCGGCTGTTCGACGAGCTGCGCGAGCGGCGCTCGCTGGCGTACACCGTTGCGGCGCTCCCGTGGATGGCGCGCCGCAGCGGAGCAGTGCTGGGGTACATCGCCACGTCGCCCGACCGGGAGGAGGAGGCGAGGGAGTCCATGCTGGCCGAGCTGGCGCGCGTCACGGCCGAGCCGCCCACGCCCGACGAGTTGGAGCGGGCCCGCAACTACGCGGCCGGCTCCGTGGACGTGCAGCGCCAGCACGGCCGTGCGGTGGCGGCTGAGGTGCTGGAGGCGTGGGTGTACGGGGCGCTCGGGGAGTTTGCGGAAGTGTCCCACCGGTTGCGCGAGGTCAGCACGGCCGACGTCGTGCGGGTGGCCTCAGAGGTGTTCCAGGAGGATCGGAGGGCCGAGTATGTGGTGCGGGGCAACTCCGCGGACGTGGCGCCGGATCGCTAGAACATCGACATTGCGAGGAACGAACGCAGGTTGTCGTTCGTTACGCGCAGCCGCTCGCTCAGCAGACGCACGACCGACCACAGCACCTTGAAAGCCAGGTCACGGTCGAAGTCGAGCAGCATCTCGAAGTCGGACCTGGTGATGGTGATCAGTGTGCAGTCCTTGTTGGCGATGGCGTCGGTGGATCGCTCCGAGTGATCGAACACGGCCATTTCGCCGAAGCAGGCGCCGGCCTTCAGGACGCTGAGCGCCTCCTCGCCGGAGCCGGGCACGTTTCGGGATATTCGAACTTCGCCCTCGGCGATGATGTACAGCCGGCTGCCGGGGTCGCCTTCGTTGAAGATGGTCTTGGCCGAATTGACGTGTTGTTCCTTGCAGATCTCGGCGACCCGTTCCAACTCGGCGTCATCGAGATCGGCGAATACTCGAGCGTTCTTGAGGAGAGCGATGTCCATGCGGCCTCACGCGACGGGGCAGGGCCTCTAGAGGAATGCAAGCTACAGGTGTAGGGGGAGGGCGGCAACCAAGGCCGCGCTTCGGAGCGCCAGACCTCCTGACCGTGCTGCGCATACCGCTCGCCGGGGCGTTTCTGGTGACGCAGGGCGCGGGGGCGCGGTTCGGGATCCTGGCGATCGCCGCGATATCGGACTTTTTCGACGGCATCTGGGCTCGCCGCGTTGGCGGCTCGCGCTTGGGGGTCGTGCTGGATCCGATCTGCGACAAGATCTTCATGGCGGCGGCGTTCGTCGTAGTGATTCGCTCGGGGGTGCTCGTGCCGTTCGAGGTGGTGGGCGTGCTGCTGCGAGACATCGTCGCCCTGTTCACCTTCCTTTGGACATGGATGTTGCACCGGCCCACGACTCTGCCCGCGCGAGCGGGAGGCAAAGCGGTTACAGTTGCCCAGCTGCTCACGCTGGTGGCGTTCCTGGCCGGTTCGGAGCTGGTGCGGCCACTGGCTTGGGCCACCGCCGCCATTTCGATATATGCGATCGCCGACTACACGCGTTTCGCGCGGAGCCGTTGATTGGAAACCGAACCACGGGATAGGAACCGACCGATGCGTCTGGCAATCACACTACTGGCTCTGCTCATAGCCGGACCGGCCTACGCGCAGGATGAGCCCGAGCCGATGGAGGCTGTGGCGCAGGATTCGAAGGCGCCATGGATAAAGCTGGGGATCTTCGGATTCGGGACCCGCTTGGGCGTCGACTTCGAGGGCGAGGGCCAGATGGTCACGAGCGCCGCGGTCGATGTGGGCTACCTGATCGTGCCGCAGCTCAGGATGCGGTTCTCCGGCGACATCGGGGTGTTCAACGGGGACAACACGTACGTGGGCAGCTACGAGTTCATCTACCGCTTCACCCCCGACACGGCTGTCGCGATTCCGTACGTCGGGACGGGGCTGGGCCTGTTCGGCGAGGACAACTGCGGTCTGGATCCGGAATGTCCGGCCCTATGGGTCCAATTCGTAATCGGGTTCGAGATGCGGTTGCGGGATGGAATCAACTGGCTCATCGAGTACCACCCGATGGACGCATTCCGGCGCCAACGTCTCATGATCGGGCTGACCACCAGCAGGGGCCGCTAGCATGTCCCACAAGAGAGCGATCCGGCTGACTTGGGCGGGTGAGGGGCTGCGTTTCTCGGGAGCAGGAACCGAGCCCGAGACACCGGAGATAGAGATCGACGGCGACGGCTTGGCCGGACCCAGCCCGATGATCGCGCTGCTGCTGGCGGCAGCGTCGTGCTCCGGCGCGGACGTGGTGGTCATCCTCGAGAAGATGAGGGTTGGCCTGCGCTCGCTCACCGTCGATGTCGAGGGGACGCGCCGCGAGGAAGAGCCGCGCCGCTACATCGGCGTCCGGTTTCACTTCCGCATTTCCGGCGACGGTCTCGATATGGCGAAGGCCGAGCGGGCCGTATCCCTCTCGCTCGAGAAGTACTGCTCCGTGATTCACTCGATGGCGCCGGACATCAGCATCGAACACGACATCGAGCTTGCGTAGCCTCCTCTTGCTGGCCGGGCTCGTGGCGGCCGCGGCCCCCCTGACGGCTCAAGGGACCTTCGAGGTGCAGGCCCAGGGTGTCGCCACCGTCACGGCGAGGGAGTTCGTCGGGGCCGGGGCCGGACTGTCCTATCGGACGGGAGGGCGGACCCGCGTCGGGCTGCTGATGAGCCTGGGAAGCTCCCACGGGAGCAGTGGGGGCTGGACCCTCGCCGGGCGCGGGGAGGCCCTCGTGTCCTACCATCTCAACCCATACAAGCGACACGGATTCACGCCCTACGCCGGGGGCGGGATCAGCGTCACCCTGAACGAGGAGGACAACACCCAGTATATCCTGCTGGTGCTGGGCGTGGAGTCCAATCCGGGCGGACGCACCGGCTTCTTCGCAGACGTTGGGATCGCAGGCGGGCTGCGGCTTTCGGCCGGATTCCAGGTCCGTACGGGGCGCCGCTAGACGCCCCGTAGCCCGGTCCGGGATTTCCTGACTATAAAGGAAGAGGGAAAAAAGAACCCCGCCTCGAAAGCGGGGTAGAGCTTGCTGCGAGCCGGCTGGGCCGGGGTCAGCTCGGGGCGCCCACCGGGGGCTGCTGGATCACGGGCTGGCAATAGCGCTCGCCCAGGAGCCTCAGGTCGGTGAGCTGGCCGTCCGACAGGGTTGGGTACCGCTCGGCCATGTAGTCGATCGTGTCGTCGAACCACTCCTTCTGGTGATCGTTCTGTGCCCCGATCACGCCGCAGCGCAGGATATGGCTGTATAGCTCGTCCCGAGCCTTCTCGAGCGCCGAAGGGGATGCCGCGCTTTGGGTCTTATTCTTGCTCATGAATGGCCTTTTAGTGTCCGCAACAATTGTAAACACCTCAGGCGCCCTATGCAATTGGGTACACCGGTGCCGAACAAGCGCATAGATTGCAGCAAGCAAGCGTCCGACGCGGATGCCCGGGGGGAATTCCATGTCTGAACCGATCTACGATCCAGACCGCGCGCTGAGATTGGTCGAGTTGGTGCGCGCCCTCGCGGCACGGATTCGCGAACTCGACCGCGACGACGCGCTATTGGCGGCGGGGCCTGAGCTGATACGAATGATGGGCGACGCGCGCAGCGAGCTCTTCCACTATGAGGTGCGGTCCACCTACGACACGCCGGAGGCCGCGGAGAGCCGTCGCATCGTGGAGCAGGCCCGCGACCAGATGGAGTCGTTGGACTTCGACAACGAGGAGTGGCAGTAATGGCTCAGTCACGCAACCTGACACCGTTCTACATCGGGCTGGGGCTCATCGCGATCGGTGGCCTGGCCGCCATCTGGATGGCCCGATCGAGCAACACCGCACGCACGGCCGCGCGGGAAGTGGATCCCGTCCCGATAAGCGCTGCGGGCTTCGAAGGGTGGGTGATCGGGAGCGAATCCGCGCCGGTCGAGATCGTGGAGTACGCGGATTTCGAGTGCGGTGCCTGCGCCCACTTCGCCGTTCTCACGGGCCCCGACATCAAGAGCCGCCTCGTGGCTTCCGGAAGGGTGCGGTGGCGCTTCCGCGACTTCCCCCTGCCGGGCCACGCCAATTCCCCGCTGGCGCACCACGCGGCCGCCTGCGCCGGAGAACAGGGGGAGTTCTGGGACATGATGGAGCGGATCTTCTACAACCAATCGCGCTGGGCGCGTGACCGCCGACCCGACCGCCGGATGAAGGAGTACGCCGAGGCGGTGGGCCTGGACCTGGGCCAGTACGACGACTGCATGGACGAGCAACGCTACGTGGGGCAGATCGAGGCAGCGCGTCAGGAGGGCATCTCGGTGGGCGTCGGGTCCACGCCGAGCTTCGTGATCGGCGGGCTGCTCGTGATCGGATCGCTTCCCTACGACAGCGTGGTTCGCCTGGTGGAGCGAGCGGAGCGGGCGCTGCAATAATGAGACACCGCATGGTCATCGCGCTGCTGGCCCTGATCGGGCTGCTCCTGGCGCTATACCTGTGGCTCTGGAAGATCGGGGTGCTGGGCGCGCTGGTCTGCGTCGACGGAGGCTGCGAGGCCGTGCAGACGAGCGAGTACGCGCAGGTTCTGGGGGTACCGGTGGCACTTCTCGGCCTGCTGGGCTACCTGGCACTGCTCGTGCTGAGCCTGGTCGGGATTCAGCCCCGCTGGGCGGACCGGTGGGAGCCCAGCGCGGGGCTGGTCGCCGTCTCCGGTGTGGGGGTGGCATACAGCGCCTACCTCACATACCTGGAGGCGAAGGTCATTCACGCCTGGTGCCAGTGGTGTGTGGTGTCGGCGGTGCTCATAACGCTCATCTTCGTGATTGCGCTTGGCGGCCTCGTATCGCTGCGGCGCGGCCGGGCCGGCGCGTGACCCTCTGCAGCGGCCGTAAGTGTCGTTAGTCACGGCATTTGGCGGCGAAAAAACGCAGCCTGTTCACTGGGGTAACGCGCCCCACGCCCGGGCAGGGCACTTAGTGGGGGAGGCGCGACAGCGTGGCTCAGCGTCTGCGCGAACAGGTGCTTGCGGCACCGGATAGGCTCGACCTGGAGAACTCCGAGCCGTTCCGGCAGACGGCCGTGGCGTTGCTGGATACCCCGGGGCGAAAGGCCCCCGGGCGGCTCGTGGTGGACCTTGGCGCGACGCAGACGATCGACAGCGCCGGGCTGCGGGCTCTGATCATGGTGCGCCGCCACGCCGCGTCCCGCGAAACGGTGGTCACCCTGCGCGCAGTGAGCACCGAGCTTCAGTCTCTCCTGGCCCTCGCCAAGATGGAAGACCTCTTCGAAATCGAGGACCCCGCGCCCACCTAGGGCAGGCGTGTGCTATATTGCAGCGCGCAGGGGCGATGACCGCCTCGCCGGTGCATGTGGCATGGTTCCGTCAGACGTTCGTCGCAAAGTCCTGTTCATCGAGGACGAAGCCGATCTTCGTAATGCCTACGGCCGCTACTTCGAGTCGCGGTACGAGATGGCGTTCGCGGGGACGGGGGCGGAGGCTTTGCCTCAGCTCGCTACGTTCCACCCCGATGTGATCGTGCTCGACATGCGCCTCCCCGACACGGACGGTATCGACCTGCTGCGAGAGATTCGCTCCGACCATCCCGATCTACCCGTAGTAATCACCACCGCATATACGAGTGTGGAGCCGCTGGTCGAGGTATTGGGCATGGGACACAGTGGCTACCTGGTGAAGCCCTACGGGCTGGACGAGCTTGCGGAGCGGATCGATGCCGCAAGCTGAACCGGCCGTCGCGGTGCGCGGTGTCTCGCGCCGCTTTGCACACCGCTGGGTTCTCAAGGACATCTCGATGGATGTGGCGCCGGGTGAGGCCGTGCTGCTCGTCGGCGGCAACGGTGCCGGCAAGACGACGCTGTTGCGCGTCGTGTCGGGACTGCTGCGGCCCAACAAGGGCGACGTGACCCTGAGTGGCACGGTAGGGATGGTAGCTCACCATACCATGATGTACGATGCCCTCACCGCGCACGAGAACCTCACCTTCTTCTCACGGCTGCACGGATTGAAGATTCGTGCGCGCATCGACGAGCTCCTCGGGCGAATGGGGCTCGCCCACGTGGCCGACGAGCGGATCGGCACGTTCAGTCGCGGCATGCTGCAACGGCTGGCCATCGCGCGCGCGCTGATGCCCGAGCCGCGTGTGCTGTTGCTGGACGAGCCCCTAACGGGACTCGATGACGCGGCTTCGCACACCGTTATAGACGTGTTGGGCGCACTCGAGGCGCAGGGCGTCGCGATGATGATCGCGACGCACCAGCTGGTCGAGCTGGTCGGAACGGCGGCGCGGGTGGGGTACATGGTGAACGGCAAGCTCGCCGCGCTGGAGCGGTGCGGGGGTGAGGCGGGGCAGGTGGTGGAGCGCTACCGGGAACTGGTCGCCGGTGAGTAACGCCGCGACGCTGCAGGCGATCTTCGCTATCGCGGGCAAGGACCTCCTGGTGGAGGGCCGCACGAAGACGGCGTTTTTCTCGTCGCTCGTGTTCGCGATCCTCGTTCTGACCGTGCTCTACTTCGCCCGCGACAAGACCTCCGTGGGCGACCTGGATCTGGCCCCCGGCGCGCTCTGGGTCACGTTCACCTTCGCGGGCATGCTCGGTCTCAACCGGGCCTTCGTGCTGGAGACGGAGAACCGCGCGATGGACGGAGTGCGGCTCACGCCGGCAACGCCGACCGCAATCTTCTTGGGCAAGGTGCTGGGGAGCTTGGTGTTCGTGGGAACGGTGGAGCTCGTCTCCCTGCCGGTCTTCATCCTGTTCTACGACGTCCCCATCTGGCGCGAGCTGCCGATTCTGATACTGGTCATCGCGCTGGCAACCATAGGGTTCGTTTCGGTGGGAACGCTGTTCGCCTCGATGGTCGTGCGCACTCGGTTCTCGGAGGTGATGCTACCGGTCCTCATGCTGCCGTTCCTGTTTCCCCCGGTAGTTGCGGCCGTCCAGCTAACGAGGGGAATCCTGGCCCTGCGGCCCTTGAGCGAGTACTCCGGCTGGCTTAGCTTGCTCGCCGCGTTCGTTATCATCTTCTTCACATTCTCACTCTTTCTCTTCGAGGCGATACTGGAAGAATGACTCGACGTGACAGCGCGCTCAGACTGGCGCGCGTGGGGGGCGTGATCACTTCGGTGGCGTTGGTGGCCTTTGCCGGCATCTACGTCCGCGCGCTGATGTTCACCCCCATTGAGCGGTTCCAGGGACCCGCGCAGAAGATCTTCTACGTGCACGCGCCGGTTGCGTGGGCGGCGTTGCTGGCGTTTCTGGTGACGGGGATTCTGAGCCTGCTCTACCTGATAATGCGGGACCGCAAGCTGGACACGATCGCGGCGGCCTCGGCCGAAGTGGGTGTGGCCTTTGCCGTAGTGATGCTGACTACGGGGCCGCTGTGGGGGAAGCCGGTGTGGGGTACGTGGTGGAGCTGGGATGCACGGCTCACTTCCACGTTGTTCATCTTCCTGTTGTTCGTGGGCTATCAGGTGCTCCGGGGCGCGCTGCACGACCCGGAGATTCGGGCGCGGTTCTCGGCGGTCATGGGCGTCATGGCGCTCGTGCTCGTTCCGTTCATCCACGTCACGGTCTACTGGTTCCGCACTCTGCACCCGGAGCCCGTGTTGATGAAACCGGAGCGCCCGTCACTGCCGGGCGTGATGCTGGTGACGCTGCTCAGCTCGGTTGCCGTCTGCACCCTGATGTACGTCGGGTTCCTGCTGATGCGCTACTCACTCGCGGTGTTGCGGGACATACGGGAGGAGGAGATCGTAGATGGAGTATCCTGACAACGGGGCATACATGGTCGCGGCGTATGTCGTGGCAGCGGTGGTGATAGCAGTGTACGCGGTGTCCTTGTTCTACCGGATCCGGAAGGCGGCGAAGCGGTAGCCGTTGGCCGGGATTGGAGTGAGACGGGCAGGGGACGCCGGATCCCCTGCCCGCTTCTCTATCCGCCTAGGCCCGCTGCTCCGGCGGCAGCAACCACTTCCAGACTACGCCGGCTGCGAGGGCGCCGAGCAACGGCCCGATCCAGTAGATCACCTGCCCCGTCCACTCCCAGGCTACGATAGCCGGACCGAACGCCCGGGCCGGGTTCATCGCAGCACCGGTGAGCGGTCCGCCCACGAGTACGCCGAACAACAGCACCAAACCGATCCCGAATCCGCCGATTCGTGGCGCGTCCCTCGAGACCGCGGTTCCGAATACGGCGCTCACCAGGAAAAGAGTGAGGACCGCTTCGATCCCAACGGCCTGGGCGCCCGTGACCACGCCCGACACGCGCGGGACGCCGTAGCCGGCGACCTCGCCGGCGAGCCCCGGCAGCAGGTACTTGACCAACAGCACCGCCACGACCGCGGCAATCAGTTGGGCCAGCACGTAAAGCACTGCCAGCTTGCCGTCGATCTTCTTCGCGAGCCACACGGCGAAGGTCACCGCAGGGTTGAGGTGCCCCCCGGAGATGTCCATCGTGGCCGTCACCATTACCGCGAACGCGAGCGCGTGGGCCAGGGCGATGCCGACCAATCCCAACTCCCCTCCCGTTGCCGCGTCCACCACCACGGCACCGGCTCCGATGAACACGAAAGAAGCGGTGCCCAGGAACTCGGCCGCCAATGGACGAGTGATGTTGTTCATGCCGGTCCTCTCTTCGTCAGCGACGATCCAATATGCCGAACGTCAGCTCAATACCCACGCCGCCACCGCCGCCGCGCTCCCCAATCCAGTGGCCGCGAAGTTGACGGCGTTGTTCCCGAGCCACGGGAGCCCACGCACGCGGCGCGCGTGAGTGCCGCAGCGGTGCACGGCGCGCTCGGTCTGGGCGACGCAGGAGTCACAATGGTAGATCGCCTGTGCCGTCGCGCCCAGCAGCGAGTCACCCAGCATCCCCACTACGCCGCCCACGAGGCCGGCGCCCGCAGCCTGCAGCGGCGCTCCGGTCAGCAGTGCAACTCCTCCCGCCGCCGCGGCTCCCAGGACACCTCCGGCCGTCCCGCGGGCCGTGATCCCGCCGGAAGTGCCGGCCGCGACCTGCCTGCCGTCGGTGATCAGGCGCGGCGCAGTCCGAGAGCGCATGCCGATCTCGGTAGCCCAGGTGTCCGCCTGGGCCGCGGCGAGGCTGCCCACCACGATGGGCCAGCCCACCTGCCACTCCAGCCAAAGAGCCAATGCGCCCGCGGCCGCCCAGCCCCCGTTCGAGACCACCTGGCGCGCCGTTCGGCCGCCACGCTCGCCGGGGTCGAGTCGGGCCGCGCCGCCTCCGGCGTATGTCAGCAGGCTGCCCGAAACGAAGAACAGGGCCAGGAGGGTGGCGCCGGGAATCCCGGCTCCAGTGAAGATGACGGCGCCCACAGCGGCGGCCGCCACCGCCCCGCCCGTGGTCAGCCAGCCGACGGTGCGCGCCACCAGCGCAAGGCCGGAGGCGAGCGCTACCGCGGCCGCGACCGTCACGACTCCGCTTTGCCGTCGCTATCGAACAGGAGCTGCTCGAGCACGCGCTTCCGGAGGCCCTCGGGCGCTTCCTTGGCGCGCGCGCGCGCCTCCAGGAACCGCAGGTAGGCCTTCTCGAACTGGGAGACGCGAAGGCAGGGGGCGCACTTCTCGAGGTGCAGCCGCACCTCCTCGGCGCGGACCGGGGTCAGCTCCCCGTCGATGTACTCGTAGAGGCGGTCCAGCGCCGCCAGGCAGTCGATGTCTCGAGACCCGTCCTTCATTCTTCTCGCCTCTCGATGTAACCCATCTCTACCGCATAGTCGTACAGCTCGCGCTGCAGTGCCTGCCGCGCTCGAAACAGGCGCGACTTGACCGTGCCCACCGGGACCTCGGTGACCTCGGCGATCTCGGCGTACGAGAGGTCCTCGACGTCGCTCAGCACGAGTGTCTCACGGAACTCGTCGGGCAGGCGGTCGATTGCCTTCAACACTTCGTCGTCGACGATCTGGTCGAAGAAGCGGCCTGCCGGATCGGCCTCCTGCACGTGCTCGAACACCGTAAAGCTCTCGACGCGATGCACGTCGACCTCGGTGGCCTGGCGCTTCGCCTTGCGGTACTCGTTGATGAAAGAGTGCCTGAGAATGGTCAGGAGCCAGGCTCGGACGTTCGTTCCCGGCTTGTACTGGTGCCACGACCGGAAGGCCTTGAGCATCGTCTCCTGAGCCAGGTCTTCCGCTTGGGCCTCGTTCCCGGCGAGACGCAACGCGACACGGTACACCGTATCGAGGTGCGGAATCGCCTCCGCCTCGAAGTCCGCTCGTCGCTGGTCCGATGTGGGACTCACTCTTTGATCCCCGTCTGGAACGTCAGTCGGTAGAATCGCCCTGCGGCAGCGGTCGCGCAACGGCTCTGGTTTGGCTCCAGACGTTGGGCTAACTTGCGCGCCGACAATCACACCGAGCGTCCCTGCATACATATGGAAGGCAGTCCCGCACAATCCGTCCACGCCATAATCCCGCTCGCGGTGCTCGAGGCGATGCGACACCTCGACGCGCCCGCGCCGGAGGCTCCGACCGAGTATCAGGCAGAGTTGTCGACCAAGCGCCTCGGCACCAGCGGCACCGTGGCGGCGCAGATCGAGCGCTACGGTGCGTTGGCTCGGAGGAACGCACTAGTCGAAGCCGCAGAGGTGGCGGGTCTGCTCAGGCTCGCCGGCCGGCGCGGCGATGCGTCGCTCGTGTTTGCGGACGCTGGCCGGCGGGCGGCCGAGCTCGCCGCCGCGCGGGTCCCATGGCTGGGGCGTCTCGTGTGGCGGGTTCTTCCGGGGTTCGCGCGCGATGGGCTCGGATTCGGGCTGGCCCGGCGCGCCGCCAAGAACGCGCTCGGCGTGACCCTGTCGCGGGAGGGCGTCCAGGTGGTCGCCGTGGCGCAAGAGCTGCCATCAGCAGCGGCCACACCGGACGGGAGCGCGTGCGGGCTGTACGGGTCGGCCGTGGCCGCGCTGCTGCGCACGTTCACGGAGTTCGATGGAGCGCTGATGCATGCGGGTTGCCGCGCCCGGGGGGCGCCGCAGTGCCGCTGGCAGTCGGGCGCGAAGTGACGAGGAGCTAGCGATGACGATCCTGGGGCACATAGACCTCGATGAGCTGAGCGCTACCCTGAGGCAGCGCGGCCTGGACGGTTGGCTGGTATACGACTTCCACGACAGCAATCCGATCGCCCGCCGCGTGCTGGGGGCTGGGGGGATGCTGACGCGGCGCGTGTTCCTCTGGCTGCCGGCGGTGGGTCCGCCGCAGGCCGTCGTTTCCCGAATCGACCGCAGTGCCATCGGGGACTTCGCGGGCGAGCTCAACACGTACACGACCTGGCAGGAGCTGCACCAACTGCTCACGACTCTGGTCGGCGGCAGGCGCGTGGCGATGGAGATCTCGCCTGAGAACGCGGTCCCCTACCTGGACCTGGTGCCTGCCGGGGTCACGGAGCTGCTGGAGCGGCTCGGCGTCACACTGGCGTCTTCGGCGCCCCTCGTGAGCCAGTTCTCATCCCAGTGGTCATCCGCCGAGAAAGAAGATCACCGCAAGTCGGCGGAGCACATTGCGGCGATAGCGCGCGAGACGCTGACCCGTGTGGTCGGCCAGGTGGGGGAGGTAGGTGAGGTCGAGGTGCAGCGCGGCGTGCTCGAGGCGATGGCTCGCGTGGGGCTCGAGACCGACGACCCGCCGATCGTCGCGTTCGCCGACCACGCTTCCGACCCACATTACTCCCCCGCGGAGGCCACGGATCGCACGCTCTCGGCCGGCGACGTAGTGCTGCTGGATCTGTGGGGGCGGTTCTCTGCGGACACCGTTTGGGCCGACCAGACCTGGATGGGGTACGCCGGAGGCGCTCCGCCGCCCGATGTGGTCCGCGTCTGGGAAGCCGTGCGCGACGCGCGCGACGCGGTGGTGGAGCGGCTGCGCTCGGCGGCCGCTGCCGGTGAGAGCCTGAGCGGAGCCGACCTGGACAACGTGTCGCGTGGGCTGATCACGGAGCGTGGTTACGGAGAAGCGTTCACTCACCGCACCGGACACTCCATAGATCTCGAGCTTCACGGGTCGGGACCGCACCTCGACGACTTCGAAACGCACGATGTGCGCGAGCTGCTTCCGGGAGTCGCGTTCTCGGTCGAGCCGGGTGTCTATCTGACGGGTCGTTTCGGAATGCGAAGTGAAATAAACGTGGTGATGGGAGCAAACGGGCCGGAAGTCACTCCCCTGAGCCCTCAAACAGATTTGATAGTCTGAAAGGCCCCCGGAAAGGCCAATTTTGACCGTTTCGGTCCCCTTTCGGTGTGGTCTGCTTGACAAGCGCAAACATTGCCGCAAGATTGGCCGTGACCCCCACAGGAGGTACTTCCCGACGTAACAGGTTTGTCAGCCTTCAGTTCCCCTGACACATCACTGATTCCTTCCATCACTGCGGCTCCTGCTTTTGGCGGGGGTTTCGACGTGCTAGTGTCGGTGATGTGCCGCTAAGTTACCAACTGGCAGTAGTTTAGAGGTCCATGTCAATGGAGGAAGTGTCCATGACAGAGAATCGTCGAATTGCCTTTGGACGTTTTGCCAAGGTCCTGGTAGCAGTGGCCTTGCTGGCGTTCGGGGCCACTGAGCTCGGAGCGCAGGGCGCAACCGGAAAGATCCAGGGCACCGTGATCGATCCGACTGGCCAGCCCGTCGCGAACGCTCAGGTCTTCATTTTGGGGACCGCGTTCGCAGCGCTCACGAACGATGAGGGGTTCTACTTCTTCAACAACGTGCCCGCCGGAACATACGACCTGCGGGCACAATTCATTGGGTACCAGCCCGCCGAAGTTCGGGGCATCCGTGTTCTGACGGAGCAGACCCTGACGGTGAACTTCGGGCTCTCGGGCGCGGTAGCCCTCGAGGCAATAACGATTACGGCGGCTGAGACGCCGATCGTGCCGCGAGACCAGGTCACCTCCAAGTCGATCGCCACCGCAGAAGATATGATGGAGCTGCCGGTGGACGATCCGCGTCAGGTGATCAACCTGCAGCCAGGCGTTGTCGAGTCAGGCAGCGCGCTGGGCGTGTCGATCCGCGGTGGTCGGCCGGGTGAGGCCGTCGTCTACCTGGACGGCGTTCCGGTCCGGCGCCTGCGCACCGGCGCGTCCCAGATCAACATCGGCAACAACGCGGTCGAAGAGGCCTCGGTTACGACGGGCGCTCTGGGCACGGAGTTTGGTGATGCCCAGTCCGGCGTGATCTCGCTGGTCACCCGCTCGGGCGGCTCGCAGTTCCAGGGCACCTTGCTGTATGAGACCGACGAGGTGTTCGGGGACGCGATCAAGCAGGGCTTCAACCGGTTCGAGGCTTCCTTGAGCGGCCCGATCTTCGGCAACCTGACGTTTTTCGTTGCCGGGACGTTGATGGGCCGCGTGTCCGACCCGCGCGGTAAGGGCTGGGACGAGGTCCCGACCTACGTGCTCGCCGGTGTGGACACGGCCGTCACGATCGAGTCGAACACGCCGGGCGACAGCATCACGCTCGACGTTCCGAACTTCGCGCAGTTCAGCGGCAGTTGTGATGCTGCGGACAACTTCGGCGTGGAGTGTCAGGGGCGCCGGCTGCCGTACGACTACAACACGCAGTGGCGCGCGAACGGAAAGCTGACCTACACGTACGGTCAGGGTTCGCGTGTCGCTCTCTCCGGCCTGTGGGACTCTGACCAGAACCGGAACTATCCGGGCGGCCAGATCTTCAACCCCGCGGCCTATTCCGGAGCGCGGAACACCTCTCAGGTCTACATCCTGAACTGGGTGCAGCAGGTCTTCCGCACGGCCGAGACCGAACTGGCGTTCGACGTCAACCTGTCGTGGCAGAGCGACCGGCAGCGCGCCGGCGTGCTCGACGCACAGTGGGATCTCGATAACCGCGAGGCGTCGATGGGGATCAACCTCTCCACGATGCAGTTCCTGGTTGACTTCGAGAACTTCTCGCAGGACACGGGTGACGATGCGAGGACGCTCACCACGCTGAACAGCAAGGAAGACTGGGACATCCTGGTCAGGAACGTCCAGGACAACCTGGGCACGCGGCTTCCGTATCTGGGCCGTGACGACCTGCGCTCGAACCAGGCCTACCGGATGAACCCGTTCGCGATTACGAGCGGGTTCCGTACGGGCGGCGTGGACGACGTGGGCTTCCGGCTCGACTACGATCGCCGGGCCCTGGGCCGGGTCAACGTCGACTGGCAGTTCGACCGGTACAACCGGCTCAAGTTCGGCGCCGAGGGCATGAGCGGTCAGGTGAACACTGCCCGGAGTAACATGATCCGGCAGATCTTCCAGGAAGTGTATGCGGAGTCCCCGACTCGCTGGGCGGCCTACATTCAGGACCGTCTGGACCTCGGCGACGTGGTGCTCGAGGCGGGCCTCCGGTGGGATTACTGGGACGCGGGTGGCGTCTTCCCGTTCACCCCGACGCGGATCTTCACCAACCCCGCGTACGATCCTGACGCGCCGATCGAGGACATGACCTGCACCGGCGCGCAGTGTGACGAGGTGGACGCAGTAGACAACTACGTTTGGAGAGCCGCTGAGTCGCACACGGCGTGGTCGCCGCGGCTCCGGGTGTCGTTCCCGGTCACCGACCGGACGAACTTCCGGCTGTCGTACGCGCACCAGGTGCAGTCGCCCGACGGCAACTCCGTATTCCAGGGCAAGAACAACGACCTGTCGATCACCAACACGAACGACGCCTTCGGTGGCGACGTGCGGCACGGCAAGTCGATCCTGTTCGAGTTCGGCGTCCGGCACGCCTTCACGCGTGACCTGGTGCTCGACCTCGCAGCGTTCAACAAGGACAAGTCAGCCGACCTGACGTACCGGATCCTCGACTTCTGGGACCCGGTTGTCGGTCGTATTCAGCCGGTCAACGTGCTGACGAACGCCGACTTTGGTAACATCAAGGGCTTCGAAGTCAGCATGCTGCAGCGGATCGGGAACTGGTTCAACGGCCAGATCAACTACACGTTCCAG
>JBDHIS010000038.1:0-20886 GCA_039587315.1 Gemmatimonadota bacterium
TCGGACGGGAGCGGCGTCGTGCTGATGATCAACGGTGAGTACTTCTTCTTCGATACGGACGGGAGCCTACCCTCCGATGGCACGGTGTGGCGGCTCCAGGCGGTGTCGGGTGTGTTCGCCGCCGACTGCACGCCGAGCCTCGGCGCGGTAATGACGGACTGCGACAACTACACGTTCTCACCCAACAACCAGCGGCCGTCCGTCGTGCCCGGCCTCAGCTACAAGATCACCGTCACACAGCAGGCGAGCGTACGAGCGGACTCGACGGGCGACCTCGAGAACGTGCACACCGTTCCGGATCCCTACTACGTGACCACTAGCCTCGAGGCCACGGCGAACGACAAGCAGATCCAGTTCGTGAACCTGCCCACGCAGGCGATCATCAGGATCTACTCAGTGAGCGGGATTCTGGTGGCGCTGGTCGAGCACAACGACCCCACCGGCGGAGGTGCCGCGATCTGGGACGTGAGGAACCGCAACAACCAGATCATCGCGAGCGGCGTGTACTTCTATCACATAGAGACGCCGACCGGGCAGGAGAAGATCGGACGGTTTACGATCGTGAACTACGCGCAGTAGGGGCGGCTACGTCGCCACCACCCTCGCCCTCAACGGCTCCAGCCAGAACACCCAGAGCAGCGCGGCGCCCAGCGCGGCGGCTACGAAGGCCTGCGTGAAGAAGGTCTGATAGGTGGGGAACACGCCCAGCGCCGGCAGCGAGGGCAGCCAGTCGAGCGGCGTGATCGAGATGACTCCCGCTTCCTGCAGCTCGGCCACTCCCTTCCCCGCAAAGCTGAAGGCCATCACGTAGAGCAGGGCGCTCGTGCCGATGAAGAACGGTTTGAGCGGAAGCCGCACGCCGTAGCGTTCGATGGCGATGTACACGACCACGAGTATCGCGGCGCCCAGCACGATGCCGGCGAGAATCCCTCCGGTCGCCGCGGCCGTGCCGTCAGACATGGTGAACAGCGCGGCGTAGAACAGCACGGTCTCGAACCCCTCGCGGTATACGGCGAGGAAGGCTACCGCCGCCAGCGCCCACGCGCTCTTGCTCGACAGCGCGCGCTTCATCTGCGTGCCGACGAAGTGCTGCCACTTGCGCAGCTCGACCTTGGAGATGAGCCAATACGAGACCCAGAACAGCACCGCCGCGGCCAGCAGCATCGTCGCGCCCTCGAGCGCCTCTTGATGCGCCGCCGCATTGCGGAACAGCGTCGCGAAGCCCACGGCAGTGAGCGCGCTCGCACCGAGTGCGGCGAGAACTCCGAGCCCGATGTCGCGCTTGCGCTCCGTGGCTCCCGCCTTCACCAGGAACGCGACGAGCGCGCCGATGATGAGGATCGCTTCCAGGCCTTCGCGCAGCAGGATCGTGAGCGACTGGCCAAACAGCAGCGCGGGCGATGCGGTCGCGGTCAGGACTTCGGCCGCGTCGTCGAGGGCGCCCTCCACGTTCGCGCGTGCGGTCGCCAGCTGCGGTGCATTGGCGTCGCGCTCGATTGCCAACCGGAACTCGCTAAAGGCCCGCTCCACCCGCCCGGCCACCGCGGCATTGCGCGCCCTGACACCGGCCTCGATGCCTTCGAACACCAGGTATGCGTCGAGGGCGCTTCGACTCGCCGCCTCCACCTCACCCGTTAGCGCCGCGGCTTCGGCCTCGGCCAATACGATCTTGGCACGGCCCACAGTGCGCAGCGTGGCCAGCTTGCGGTCGCCGCCCAATTCCTCCTCCGCCCCTGCAATGCGCGCGTAGGCCACTATCGCGTCGAGCGTCGGATCGCCGTGTGCGGCGCCGGTTCGTGCCGAGAGCACCGCTGCTAGCGAGTCATCGCTGAGAAGCGCGGTCTCGTGGAAGTCGCTCACGAGAACCGCGCAGTCGGCGCAGCGCTCCTCGAGCGCGCGTGCGCCAAGCACCGCCTGCTCGGGCGAAGAGCGCAGCGTTGCCGCATAGAGCGCAACTGCCCAGCGCTCCTCGGCCACCAATCGCTCGGTGAACCCCGGCATCGCGGTGCCGGCCACTCCCACGTTCACCTTGCGGAAGAACTCGACGAGGGGAACGGGCCGGAGTGCGTCGGCGTCGGTGAGATCGGCTGGCGCGGGATCCATGTTCGCTGCGAGCGCGCCGTCACCCGCCCCCAAGTCGCCATGGCACTGCGCGCACTCGCGCTCGTAGAGCGCTCTTCCGCGCACCAGTGACGGCGCTGCGCTCGGCATTAGATCCAGCGGCGCCCCCACCGCCTCCTCGAGCGCTCGGCGCAGCGCATCCAGCTCCGCGCGAAGCTCGGCCTCCGGGGCCAGCGCATCGACTCCCGCAATCAAGCGCTCCAACGACGGCATTACGGCATCGCGTGCCGCGGTATTCAGATCCTCCGCGGTGCCCAGCGCGTCGCGCAAGAAGAGGCGCGCCTCACCCAGCTCTTCCTCGGAGACGATCTCGCCGTCCACAACGCCCTCTGCGTACTCGGCCAGCGCTATGGCGGAAACATCCGCGATGCGGCGCGCGAGCGACACGTCGTCCTGCGCAACGCCCGGGATTGGCGTTGCGAACAGGGCGATGGCCAGCAGCAGTGGGATACGTGGGCGAGACAACTCGTCGATTCCGTCGCGGGGAATGAGCGGCGGAATCTAGATAGGATTGGTCGGGATTGCAAACACGGGGTAACGATTGACCCTGTTGAGCGGCCTATCCGAGCAGAACGACTACTGCTGCTGCTTGAGTATCGGTGTGGGTGAGGGAGACCATCATGGATCCGACGCCGAGGCGCTCGGCCACGTCACGGGCGCGGCCGTGGAAGTGGAGGGTCGGCCGGCCGTCGGGAGCCCGGGCCACTTCGACCTCGTGCCACCCGATCATGCCGCTCTCCCCATCCTGGTTGAGCGCCTTGTAGGCGGCTTCCTTGGCGGCCAGCCGCGCCGCCATGTGGCGGGCAGGTACCGCCTGCGCCAGGCAGTAGTCGCGCTCGTCGTCAGTGAGCAGGCGCTTCAGCGCCAGCCGCCCCTTGTCCTCGAGCATCCTCACGACGCGCGGGACATCCACCAGGTCGATCCCGATCCCGAGGTGTTTCATCGCTGGAACAGGAAGCGCCACGCCGAGGCGAACCAGCCCGGCGCGTCCAGGTATCCGCCCAGCACGAGTCCGAGCCACACGGCGACGCCGAGCGCCGGCACGATCACGAGGACGACCGGCCACAGGGGCTTCCGCCATGCAGCCACTTCGTCCGCGACCCTGCGCCAGCGCAGCTCCTCCACTTCGACGGCGAGCTCCAGCTCGAGCCACGCCGCCTCGAGCCTCCGCGCCGACGTCGTGAGGGCCTCCTGCCACTCCGCCATCGCGTCGCGCTCGAGCGCCGTAGCCGAAAGCGCGGGATTGATCCGCTCCTCCAGCAGGTCCAGCAAGGGCACCAGCTCGGCGCCGGCCGAACCGAGCCGGGCGGCCAGAGCGCCCTCCTCCGCCGGTCCGAACTCGAGCTTGCGCCGACGCCGGCCGGGCATGCCGGCTGCGCGCGCCTCCGCAGCGAGGCTTCCGCTGATCCGGATCGCGAGCAGCTCTGCCACACCGGCGACGGCCTCTTCCCACGCCTCGAGCCAGACCGCACGACCCAGACCCGCCAGCGCCGCTTCACGCTCGTCGCGTGCAGCCAACCTGCGCGACTCCCCCGCGGCCTCTATGACCCTCGTGGCCAGTCTGTAACGCAACGCGTCCAGGTCGAGCCCACCGGGATCGCGGCCGGTACCCGTGATCACCTTGCCCAGGTAGGGGCCGAGCTCCGGCACGCGGAGCGGCACGAGCAGCTTCGGACTCGTCACGCGCAGATTGCTTCCATTACCGGCTCCGTGTCCGCGAAGTCCTCGAACACGGCATCGCCCCCAGCTTCCTGGAGCTGCTCCACGGAGTGCCACCCGGTGGCGACGCCGATCGCCCGCGCTCCGACTCCGTTACCACAAGTCATGTCGGCCGGCGTGTCGCCGATGATGACGATCTCATCGCCCTGCGGCACGCGTCCCATCAATTCGGACGCGCGCTCGGCAGCGATGGGAGGAAGGTCCGAGCGCGCCCAGGCGTCGGAACCGTACGCGCCGAGACGGAACCGCGACACGTCCAGCCCCGCGGCGCCCAGCTTGAGCACGGCTCCACCCTCGAGGTTCCCCGTCAGCAATCCGACGAGAACGTCGTCCCGCCCCTCCAGCTCATCGAGCAGCCTTGCGATGCCGGGAAACAGCTTGATCTCGCTGCGGCGTTCGTCGAGCTCTCCCTGCAAGAGCTCGAGATAGCGACGGCACACCGCGTCCACGTGCTCTTCGCTCTCGGCGTGGGGATGGTCGGCGGCCTGCATCAGCTCCACGACGATCTGCGGATCCGTCTTGCCCTCGAAGCGGTACCCATCGATGGGGCCGGTGGCGCCCATCTCGGCCAGCAACGCCTGGCTTATGGCGGAACGCCCCGCGCCGGCGGTCCAGACGAGCGTGCCGTCTATGTCGAACAGAACGAGCTTGCGCAACACTGAGATCCTTGTCGGACGTTTCCCATTCCCGTTACCCGTGCCGTCAATCTAGTCACCCAGCCCCACTATCCCTCCCGTGCCGCGCGCGCGCCGCACCGCGCGCTCCACCGCCGTCGCGACCGCGCGCTGGCCCAGGAGCTCCACCCCGAGCGGGCCCTGCCCCTCCAACTCGGACGTCGAGACCGCGAACACGATGTCCCCATCGTACTGGGTCCCAACCGGGGTGATCCGCTGCGCCAGGGCGTCCACTGCCATGGCCGCGACTTCCGCGAGCTCGGCGCGCTCCAGCCGGGCGTTCGTAGCCACCACCACCAGAGTGGTGTTCCCACCCGGGTGCGCGAACGAGCCGCCCGCGGTGCCACCGTCCGCCAGAAACGCGCGCGTGTCAACGAACGCTCCCCCACGGGTGGCACCGGCGATTATGGCTCCGTTCTCGTCGCGCACGTCCCCGAACGCGTTCACGACGGCGAGCGCGCCCACCACCAGATCGCCGCGCCGCTCCGCCCAGGTGCCGACCCCTCCCTTCATGGCGCCGTCCAGCCCCAACACCTTTCCCACGGTCGCTCCCGTCCCCACGCCGACAGAGCCCTCCTCCACCTCGCCCCCCGCCGCTTCGCACGCCCGATACCCCTCGTCCGGGCCGGGCCAGCGGTCCGGTGGGCCCACGGCCAGATCGAAAACGACGGCGGCGGGGACTATCGGCACCACACCTACGCGCACGTCGAATCCACGGCCGCGCTCGGCGAGCCAGCGCATCACGCCGTCGGCCGCCCCCAACCCGAAGGCGGATCCTCCGGTGAGCAGGATCGCGTGTACCGCTGGAACGAGGTGGCGGGGAGAGAGGGCGTCGAGCTCCCGGGTGCCGGTCGCGCGGCCCCGCACCGACACCGCGGCCGTTATGCCCTCGGGCGGGCCAAGTACGACCGTACATCCGGTAGCGGCTTCCCTGTCCGTGGTGTGCCCGACCGCTAGCCCCGCTACGTTCGTGAGGGCGGGCGCCGCGCCGCTCACGCTACGAGCCGCCGGCCTTTTCCTGGCAATCCTTGCACAGCACCACCCCGCGCATCGAGCAGATGAGGCAAATGAACGTGCCGCAGTCGTCGCAGGGGTATCCCTCTGACGCCCGCTCCTCCTTGCCGCAGGCGCGGCAGATCATGGCGTCCTTTTCCTTGAGCTCCTTTTCCATCGAACCTCCTCGTGCAGGCGGGTGGGCTCGTCCGTACTAAAGAAATCGCGCGGCCGGGGCCGCGCGCAAGGACGGATCGATGCCGCGTGGCCGCTCTACTTGGGCACCACCACCGAAATGGCACCCGGTACTATGCGCGCGGTGAACGGCGTCTCCCCGCAGGGCTCCCCGTCCAACTGCACCGGACGCGGCCCGTCGGTCTCCACGGTCACGTTCTTCCCGCGCAGGAACAGCACGCGCTCGCCACCGTGCCCGAGTCCCGTGATGATCCTGATCATGACGTCCATGCCCTCGGCCACGTTCTTGGCGTTGAGGACGACCACGTCGAGCAGCCCGTCATCGAACAGGATGTCCTGCTTGAGCCGCAGGATGGGCGGAATGATCCAGCCGCAGTTTGCGACGAGTACGGTGGCCGCGTCGGCCTCCAGAACCTCGCCGTCCACCGTGATGCGGTGGTGCACCACCTTGAGCCGCCGCAGCACTAAGTCCCAGGCGCGCGCCACGTACGCTCCCATGCCCCAGCGGCGCTTCGAGGCGCCGGTGGTTACGGCCATCAGCTCGGCGTCGACGCCGGTGCCCGCTGCCACCGCGAAGTAGGTGTCGCGTCCGCGGCAGGCCATCAGTCCCAAGTCGATTCGCCGCGGTGCGCCACGCATGGCGACCTTCGCCGCCTTCGCTGGATCCCTCGGGAGCTTCAAGTTGGCGGCGAGCAGATTGCCGGTTCCCCCCGGGATGAGCCCCACCGGCACCTCGGACCCCACTATTCCCTCGATCGCCTGCATCGTAGTGCCGTCGCCGCCATAGACGGCGATGAGGTCCACGCTGTCATCCACCCCCATACGCGCCAGATCGGCGGCGTGCCCGGGACGGTTGGTGCCTGCCACGTCGAGGTCCCAACCTTCCTTGGTGAAGAGCCGGCTCACCTTGCTCACCACTTCGGGATCGGTCCGGGCGGCGACTGGATTGAAGATCAGCAGAACGCGGGCCACTAGTACCTCTTCTCCCACAGGAAATCGAGGCCAAACTGATAGCGCTGCGCGATGGTGTTAGTCAATGACTCGCAGCTGCGCAGCGGGTCTACGCTGGCGGCAACGAGCCACCGCTGCGTCAAGCGAAACTCCAGGCTCGCGCCTATGTCGAGGGGTTGCGGGTTGCTCTGGCAGAACCGCGGGCTCGCTCTGAGGAACGCTGTGGTGCCGAACACCTCGAACCGCTTGCCCAGCGCGAGCTCGGCCCCCGCGAGGCCGCCGGTCTGGCCGGTCTCCGGACTGATCTGGATGTAGTCGAGTGGAATCCCAACGTCTGAGATCAGTGCGTACTCGAGCTGGCTCGACACGGCGCCGAACGCCTGTTGCCACAGCAGCCAACTCTGGAACCCCGTCGTCTCCGTTCCCGCCTGCACGCTCGGCGCACCTACGAGCAGGTACGACAGTATCTCCGTCTCCGACAACTGAGTGGGCGAGTCGCTCGTGAGAGTCAGACTCGGTTCGTACAGCGTGCCGCCGATGTTCACGAACACGGTCAGTTCTTCGTTACGAACGGTGTTCACCTTGTGCTCGGCATCGATGTCGAGGTCGGCGTTCAGGTCCGGAGTGCCCAGGTAGCGCACCTGCCCCCTGGTCACGCGGAACTCGCGCAGCGCCCCTACCCCCTGCATCAGACCGAGCTGCAGGTTGTAACGTCCGCGCGGTGCCTGGAGCGTACCGTCGAAGCGGTACTGACCGCGCGAGTGGGTCAGGTAGACGGCCCCTTCGAGCTGGACGTCGGCCTCGCTGGAGCGCAGCCACATGTTGGCTCCCATGTCCACCCGCACGGAATCGATGAACAGGCTGTCCAGAAACCGATTCTCGAACGGTCTGCCCAACCCGTGGCGCTGCACCTCGAGCGTGTCCACGAACTCGGCGAACAGAGTGTCCTCCAGGTTCACTATGTCCTTGCGGATGAGATCGGCGAAGTAGAGCACGCCTCTGGTCGCTTGGCTCTGTCCGCTGAGCGTGGCCGCGAACAACGGCCCGCGCAGCGAGATGTTCCCGCTCGCCGTGAGCTCGAGGAAGTCTGCCACGTTGATCGCGTTGAAGTCCTGTGCGATGACCTGCAGGTCCAGGATCGGCTTGGATAGCTCGTCCAGTCGGACGAAGCCCAGGACCTCTGCGCTGCCCCCGTCGCTCGCCACGGTGAACTCTCGCACCGCGATCGTGTCGCCGGAGAGAAGGAGCGTCCCGTTGAGCTGCTCGTGCCGCACACCGAGGGCGGGGAATGTCGCGGCTCCATTCTGCACCGATACCCTACCGGTGAGCTCGGGCTGGTCCCAGGTACCGGCGATGCCGAATTCGGCATCCAGGGTACCGCCGATCTCCTGCACTGAAGGCATCGTCGCCTCGAGCAGCGCGAGGTCCACGCTGTCGGCGAAGGCCCGGATGCTGATCGGTCCCGGGAGGCGGCGCCGGCGCGCTCCCACAATGGCGAGATCCACGGGAACGTCTACCTCAACGTCCATTATGCGCTCGCCCAACCGGACCAACTGCGCCTCACCGGTGAGCCGTTGGTCGCCGTACTCAATGACCAGACTGGTGTAGGGCGGCCGAAACTCCCCGAACACACCGTCCGCCAGATTCCCATCCATCCTGAGCGTGGGCTCTTCGGCGGTCCCGGCGAGCCTGAAAGTGCCGCCCAGTTCACCCGCAACCGTCTCGAAGTTGCGTTGGAACAACAGCCAGAGATCCCTCACGGGGAGCGCGTCTATCGAGCCGGTGAGCTGACCGGCACCTCTGAGCGGGAAGCGCCCCTCTACGGAGACGGATCCGGCTCCGCCGGGCCGGTCGAACGCAACCCGCGACAGATCGACTCCGCTGTCGTCCACCACCACAGCCGCGCTGTCCACGAACCAGGGGCCCCCGGCCAGCAGCACGCCGAGCGTGTCTATGGCGACTTCGTAGCGTGTGGAGTCGCGGCGCAGCATACCCCAGCCGATCCAGCTCCCCGCGTCGTACTGTCCAAACACACCCCGGCTGAGCCAGGAGACCGAGTCTGTGCGCCCCTCGGCCGCTGCAACCAGATCCACGAACTCGAATCCGTTGAACGAGACCGAATCCGCAGCGCCCTCTATTCGAATCGCGCGGTCCTCGGATTCGTAACTGACCGAAGCGTACAATCCCGCCGCGTACAGGTCCCTGCGCTGCAGGTTGGCGTCGTCCAGCTGCGCAGTTATCTGATAGCGGTCGAGAGAGCCTTCGACCCGACCCACGATCCGCGCCCGCCCCCTAGGAAGCGGCTCGCCCGCTTCCAGCGCGCCGAGCCACGTCTCGAACGTCGGCTCCAGCACACCGAGCGAGTCGCTCATGGCGGTGAACACGAGCACACCGCGGCGCGGATCCTCGAGCCCGACGCCGCCCTGCGCAGCTATCTCAAGTCCAGCCGCCGTTACCTCGAGCGTATCGACGCGAATCAGCCGGTTCTCGATGACTATTGCCGCTCGCGTGCTGTCTATGAACGTGCCGGAGACGACCGAACCCCCCAGTGCCGCGTGCAGGGCGAGCTCGGCATTGCCGTCGAACTCGTCGCGCGCGCTCCCGGTCACGGTTCCGGTGAGCCGCGTCGCGGGAAGCGTCGTGTCGAACTGCTGCACGTCTATGTCGGTGATGGCCGCCTCGATGCGGTGCGCGCCGCGCCGCTCGGGCAGCAGCTCGATGGCAGTTCGGGCATCCACCCGCCCCGGGGGACCCTCCAGCTCTGCGTCGAGCCGCAATGAGTCCAGCCACCCGTCGAGCACCACCGGTCCCGAGAACGCGCCGCTCAGCCCGAAGCCGGGGTAGCTGGAATGGAAGCTCGCGAGATGCAGCGAATCGAACGTGAGCTCACCCCACACGCCCAGGGTGTCGCCGCGCGCGTCCAGCTCGACCGTACCCCATGCCACCGTCTCGGGCAGCGGCTCGTCCGCGTAGCGCAGCACTCCCTCGTAAGTCGGGTTCAGCCACGCGCCGTTCAGCTCGCCGCTCCCCCGCAGGCGGCCGACGAGATCAATGGCAGGGATGAGACGGCGCACTGTACCGAGTTCGATGTCCGTAGTGTCGAGCACGAACTCCTCGAACACGAAGTCGCCCGGCACTCCGACCGCGACGATCCCCTCGCCGCGTACGTACGATTCGGGCCAGCCGTCCACGAGCGAGTCGCGGAAGTGCGCATCCATCCCGAGCAGCAGATCCTCGCGCGGGCCGTTGCCGGTCACACGGCCGGTAACGCGTCCCTGGATCGGCAGCGTGTCGAACACCGTTCGGGTGAACTCCAGATCGAAGTTCTCGACCTGCAAGTCCATTGCCACGAGTGCCCACTCCTCACCCGGCCCGAGCACGGCTCCGACCCGCCCACGCGCGCGGCCGCGGCCGTTCAGCCCAACCAGGTCGAGGTCGTCTGCATCGAACTCGAGGAGGCCACGGTACGGCGAGCGCACCACAATCGTGCCGCTGCCGGCAAGGCCTGCGGGCAGGTCGCGCACTATGCCGAGTACCTCGTCGGAGACTATCCGCCTCGCCCCGATGGTGAGGTCGGGTAGCAGCGGCCCGGTGAACCAGGTGAGCGCGCCCTCCAGAGAGGCATCACTCCGTGGCAGGCGCATGCGGGAGAGGTCGAGCGCAAGCGAGTCTCCCAGGATCTCCGCCACTCCGAGCGCGCCGGTCACGGACATGACGGGGTCCGACGCTTCGGCGCGCAGCCGGTCGATTTCGATCCGTATGGCGCCGTCACTGGGGAGCGGTGACGAGATGCGCACGTACGGGAAGCGTCCGTTGATGCCGGTGACGCGCCGCACCCTGAGATAGCCGCGCGGCCCCTCCTCGCCCTCTATCACCCCGCGGTTTCCACGCCTCTCCGGCGTGCGGATCATCACCTCTCCGTCCACGACGACCGCGTCGTTGAACGCGATCAGCGGTCGCGGCCCATCGCCGCCCTCTCCGCTCCCCGACAGGATCACGTCAGCGTTGAGCTTCTCGTCGCGCGCCCACTGCACCAGGTTTACCCGCGGCCCGGTGAGCGTGAGCTGGCCCAGCACGATCCTGCCGCTGAGCAAGTCGCCGAGGCGGTAGCGCAGGCCAACGCGGTCTATAGTCGCGAACAGCACGCCGTCCTCGCCCACGAGCGTTACGTCCTCCACCTCCAGGCCCCGCAGGAACGAGCCGCCCACCGAGCCGATCGTGAGGGTGCCGCGTAGGTTGTCGTTGACGACGCGCTCGGCGAACTGCACCACCAGCCTGCGCCCGGTGTCCGTGCGGAATGCAGCGGCGCCGAGCCCCAGCACTGTGCCGCCCAACCAGCAGACGCCGATCGCGAACCAGGCCAGGTAGCGCCGACGCATCAGAACGCCTGCCCGATCGAGATGTTGATGCGGAACCGATCCCAGAAGCCCTGCTCGGGCGTGAACTCCTCCGTGAGAAGCACGAGAGCCCGGTCGACCGGCTCCCCCGCGGCGTCGAGGATCGCCAAGTCGGCGTAAAGCGGCGCCGTCTCCGGACCATAGGGATTGAAGCCCACGTCCAGGCGAATCGGACCCAGCGGCGAGCTCATCCGTATTCCGACACCGGGAGTGATCCGCAGCTTGCTCAGCGTCAGATAGAGGCTGTCCCGCGCAATCACCTGACCGGCATCCACGAATACGGCTGCGGTGAAACTGCGCGAGAGCCTGTGACGCCACTCCACGTTGGCGAGGAGTATGTCGTTCCCCCCTGAAGCGGAAGTCCGAAGCCTCGCAGTATCGACGGTTACTATGCCATTCTGCTCCTCAGCCGGCACCACTCGCACGATTGGCCCCAGCTCGTTGAACGGATAGCCGCGCACCGTGTTCGGCCCGCCGGCGTAGAACCTCTCCTCGACCGGCACGAACCTCAACGCTTGCCCTTGCAGCCCCCGTTCGGGTGCGATTATGGCGCCCCACTTCACGCGCCAACCAACCACGTCACTTCGGCCCAGCTGATGGTGCGACGCGTACTCCAGCACGCCCTTGAGGAACTGCGTGAGCGTGTCCGATCCGACGAGCGGTCCCGAGAACCTAACCTCCGCCGAAAACCGCGAGCCCCGCACCGGATCCACCAACGGAATCCTGTGCTCTCGAAGGAAAGCAAGTCCGAGCACGCCGCGGAACTGCGGTTGCCTGAAGACCTCGATGTCTTCCTCGGTGCAGACGTTCAGGTGGGTGCAGTACGTCACGGGGTCGGCTTCGGTCTTGCCCCATGCGATTCCGTACGACGGCGTGATGGTCGTCCTCCACGCCAACCGATACGCCCACAAGAACTCACCACCCACCGCCTCGCGTACGTATGCCTGTATCTCGCTGCGGCGCTGGGCAAAGAGCGAGAGTGTGGCGCTTGCGCGGCGGCTGAAGAGGAACGGCTGCGTGATGCCTGCCGTCAGGTTGTAGTTGAGATCGAGGCGCTCGGGCGGCTCGGTAGACAGCGCCGGGCACACCGACTGGTTGAGGTTGAGCGGATCACCTGCGCCGATCTTCGAGAACCCCGCGAACAGATCCAGCCGGCGCCCACCTCCGGTGAAGTTGTGCGCCGTCCAGGAGGTCAGCCCGCGGAAGCAATCCACCGTACCGTAGCCTGCTCCGAACTGGAACCGATGCAGCGGCCCCTCGGCGACCTGTGCCCTGATCGTCACCATGGAGTCCGACGGATCCGTGAGCGCCGTATCGGCCAGTGAGACGCTCGCGTAGTTGAACATTCCCGTGCGGTACAGGTCGAGTTGGGATCTGTACTGCTCGCTCCAGCTGTAAGTCTCTCCGGGCCGAAGCCGCACCGTATTGCGCACGACGTTCTCGCTGATCGTAGTCGTGCCACTCACCGCGATACTGTCCACCCTCACCCTCGGGCCCGGATCCACCTCGAACACGACCAGCGCCGTGCGGGTGTCGCGCCGCTCGTCGAAATTGCGGAACACCTCTGCGTATGGGTGGCCGCGGTCGGCGAGGCGCGCGCGGATCGTGTCCACCGAAACCTGGAACAGCAGGCGGCTGAACGGATCGCCCACCTTCAGCGGCATGGCCCGGTATACTTCCTCGACCTCGACGATATCCTCCACTCCCGAGACCTGGAGCGCGGTCACCAGTACCGGCTCGCCCTCATCGATCGCGAACGTGATGAACACATCCCCGTTCGAGCGCCGCACGAGCGTGTCGACGGTGACTTCCGGAAACCCGCTCAGCCGATAGAGCGCCTGGATGCGCAGCACGTCGCGGCGGAACTCGGTCGCATCCAACCTGCTCTTGTGACCCAGCCCGATCCACCGCGTCAGGCCCCACCGCGCCAGCGCAGCCGACTGAGTAGTGGCGATGGAGCGCCGCAGCGTGTAGTCGTTGATGGACGTGTTGCCCTCGAACGAGAGCTGGCGAATCACCCTCTGTGTCTGCTCACCGGTCTGCGCGCTGATAGCCCCCGGCAAGAGGACTGCCAAGGCGAGCAACAGGGCGGCGCAGCGCAGAGGGCGGATGGGCGGGCTCGCTTTCCGCTAGACGGGAACGGGCCGGCCGGCCGACCCGGCCGGATTGACGCGTCGGCGGAGCACCGGTAGGTTGGCGCTCCGGAAGGAAGAGTCTCGTTGCCTCACGTATTCAATATCCCTATGCGACCGTCCACACTGCCATACCGCTGCTTCGGTCTGCTCGCCGCCGCCCTGGTCGCCGCCGTGCCGCTGGCCGCTCAGAGCGACGCCGGGCGCATCGATCGCCTGCTGGACGCTCCGCCCTTCGACCGCGCGGGCTGGGGCGTCATCCTGACGGACGCCGTGGGACGTGAGATCTACTCCCGCAACGCCGACCGCCTGTTCGTCCCTGCGTCCAACAACAAGCTCGTCGTCACGGCCGCGGCCAGCGTCCTGCTGCCACCCGATTACCGCGCCGTCACCAGCGTGTACGGGACGGGCCCGCTGAGCCGCGGCGTGCTGAACGGCGACCTCGTGATCTACGGGCGCGGCGATCCCACGTTCTCGGATCGCTGCTACGGGGCCGATACGCTTGCGGTAGGCGTATGTGATTCGCTCTGGACCCGCATGGACCTGCTCGCCGACCGCATCGTGGCTGCGGGCGTGCGGCACGTGTCCGGATCCCTGGTGGGGGACGGCAGCTTCTTCGACGCCAATCTGGTCCACCCGGCCTGGGAGACGTACGACGTCAATTGGTGGTACGCAGCCCCCGTTTCGGGTCTCGGCTTCAATGATAACAGCGTGAATGTCACCTGGGCCCCGGGGCCGGCGGTGCACGCGCCCGCCCTCGTCACGTTCGAGCCGGACCTCGGCATCTTCCGGTTCGAGAACCGCACTCGAACCGTACCGGCCGGCGAGCGCCGCACGATCGACTTCTTCCGCGTGCCCGGCACGATGGACATCTGGGCCGAGGGTACTGTCCCGGAGCGCTACCGCGAGCGGACGGAGTACTTCGCGCTGCCGGATCCGAACTTCTACTTCGCTTCCGCGCTGCGCGCTGCGCTCGCCAAGCGCGGCGTGAGCGTCGCGGGCTCCACGGTCTCCACGACCGACAGCATGCTCTATGCACACGCCCGGCAGTCGGCACCGCTGGTGGATTTCGACTCCCGGTCGCTGGCGGACATGATCTACCCGATTCTCAACTCGAGCCAGAACTGGTTCGCTGAGATGCTGCTCAAGACGGTGGGCCGCCGGGTAGAGGGCGCCGGGTCGTGGCGTGCAGGGCTCGCCGCCGAGCGCCGCTTCCTGATCGACTCGGTGGGGATCGACTCCACCGCGTTCGCGCTCAGCGACGGGTCGGGGCTTTCGAGCGGGAACCTCATCACGCCGCGTGCGTTCGCCCGGCTGCTCGCCTACATGCTGCACCACTCCAGTGGCGCCGGCTTCATGCACGCCATGCCCCGCTCGGGGGAGCGCGGCTCGCTCCGGAACCGGTTCGTGGACACGCCGCTCGAGGGCCGTGTGCTCGCGAAGACGGGGAGCATCTTTCGCGTGCAGACCCTGACGGGCTACATCGAGCGGCCCGGCCAGTCGCCGCTGATCTTCTCGGTGATGGCCAACAGCTACGTGGGGCGCTACAGCGGAATGATGGCGGTGATCGACTCGGTGGTCGTGGAGATGGGGCGCGGACGTTAGACGGACGCTCACCGTGCCGCCCGCAGGGCGGCCAGCATCTCCTCCACGCTGCAGAACTTCACCCGCGGCCGGCCCGTGGACTTGCCGCGCTCCGTCTCCAACCGGTCCAGCGTCCGCCAGTCGTCGAACGAGACGGCGTCGGGCTGCCTGCGACGCACCAGCTCATCTGAACCGGCCGGTCCGGGGTCGGACGGCTCGAGTAGCCTGCCCGCCGCCGCGTCCGCCACCATTTGCTCCACGGTCTCCGCCGCGTCCGGCTTGTTCGTTCCTATCACGCCCGACGGTCCCCGCTTGATCCAGCCGCTCACGTACAGGCCGGGCAGCTGCTCGCCATCTTGCTCGGCGAGAACACGCCCGCAGTCGTTGGGGACCGTGCCCCACTTCTCGTAGAAAGGCACATCGGGCAGCGCCACGCCCCTGTAACCGACCGAGCGAAACACCATGTCCGCCGGCAACTCCTCGACCTCATTGGTGGGCCGGGGGCGCAGCGAGCCGTCGTCGCTCGCGAACAACTCGTTCTTCACGAGCTTCACGCCGGCCACCTCACCCGCGTCGTTCCCAAGGATCTCCACCGGCGACACCAGGAACCGCAGTGTGAGGTTCCGCTGCTTGCCGCTGGGACTTCGCGCCGCAGCCTGCTGCAGGATCTCGATCTTCCGTGTCAGCGCGGGGTCGTCCGCGACCTCCACCGCCTCTCGGCTCAGCTCGTCCAACTCCACCTCCGCCGGCAGTAGCAGAAAGTCGGCGCCCTCCATCTCCCCCAACTCCTTCACCTCTGCGTTGGTGAAAGCCGCCTGCGCCGGACCCCTCCTCCCCAGAATGTGCACCTCCTTCACGCGGCTCTGGCTCAGCGCGTCGAGCGCGTAGTCGGCGATGTCGGTCCGGGCCAACTCCTCGGGTGTGCGGCTCAGGATGCGAGCCACGTCCACTGCGACGTTCCCCACACCCACGACGGCCACTCGCTCCACGGACAGGTCAAACTCGTAATCGCGGTAGTCGGGATGCCCGTTGTACCACGCGACGAACTCGGTGGCCGTATGGCTGCGCGCGAGGTCCTCCCCCGGGATGTTCATGCGCCGGTCGGTCTGTGCACCGGTGGCGAAGCACACCTGGTGGTAGTGGCGCTCGAGGTCGTCCAGCGAGAGGTGCTCGCCATAGCCCACGTTGCCGTAGAACCGGAACCCCGGCCGGGCAGCGACCTTGTCGTAAACCCGCGTGACATTCTTGATCTTGGCGTGATCGGGCGCGACCCCGAAACGCACCAGTCCATAGGGACACGGAAGCCGCTCGTACATGTCCACCAGGACAGAGAGGTCGTCGCGTCCAAGCAGATGCTCGGCCGTGTAGAATGCGGCGGGGCCGGATCCGATGATCGCTACACGGAGTGGATTTTCGGGTGTGCCTGGTTCGGTCATTCGGTGCTCCTCGTCCAGATCCATCTTAGTGGTTCCGCCCCCACCTCGCACAGCCTAGCTTCCCGAGACCGTGAAGATCTACACGAGAACCGGAGACGAGGGCGAGACCTCCCTGTTCGGAGGCGGTCGCGTCCCGAAGGACGACATTCGGGTCGCGGCCTACGGCAGCGTGGATGAGTTGAACGCCGCGCTCGGGGTGGCGCTCGCAGCGGAGCCGCGCGACTTCGAGCTCCAGCTGCTGGACGCCGTGCAGCGAGATCTCATGGCCATCGGCGGCCGGCTGGCGAGCCCTGATCCGGACAAGGTCGCCAAGGCGCTGGACAAGGCGGTGCTCCCGAGCGAGCGCGTGGCCGAGCTCGAGGCCGCGATCGACCGCGCCGACGCGGAGCTCGCGCCGCTCAGCGCGTTCGTGCTGCCGGGCGGGACGCTCAAGGCCGCACAGCTACATGCAGCACGCACCGCGTGCCGCAGGGCAGAGCGCTACGTGGTGGCGCTGCACCGCCAGGAGCCGTTGCCCGATCGGACACTGCAGTACCTGAATCGACTCTCGGACCTACTCTTCACCCTGGCCCGACTCGCCAACCACCGCGCTGGCGAGCCGGACCGCACCTGGTAGCATGCCGAAATACCCGTTCTATCAGATCGACGTGTTCACGGACCGGCCGATGGGAGGAAATCCCCTGGCCGTGTTCCCCGAGCCCGAGGGGCTCACGACGAAGCAGATGCAGGCGCTCGCTCGGGAGATGAACCTCTCCGAGACGACCTTCGTCTTCCCCTCGGACGTGGCGACCCGCCGGATCCGTTTCTTCACGCCGATGGACGAGATCCCGTTGGCGGGGCATCCCACGGTCGGGACGTGGTGGACGCTGGCGGAGCTGGGGGTACTCGGGCTCCCCGGGGACGGGACTCACGAGGTCACCCAGGAGACGAATGCGGGCGTGCTTCCCGTGTACATAGAGCTGGCTGGAGGAAGCCCCGTCCGCGTCACGATGGTGCAGGCCACCCCGGAGTTCGGCCTGCGCGCCGAGGACACTGCCAGGCTCGCGACGGCACTGGGCGGAGCCAGGAGCCTGATCCCCGATGAGCCGGTGCCGCAGGTAGTCTCCACCGGCCTCCCCCAGCTGATGATCCCGACCGTGTCGCTCGAGGCGCTCGAAGCGCTGCCCAGCGGCGGCTCCGGGCTCGAGCTGACCTCCCTCTTGCGCGAGCTGAAGACCGAGTGCGCCATGCTCTACGCGACCGAGACCAGGTCGCCGGAGGCCACCGTGCACTGCCGCATGTTCGCGCCGGGCCTCGGGGTGACTGAGGATCCCGCTACCGGCAGCGCATCGGGGGCGTTGGGAGCCTACCTCGTGCAGAACCGGGTGATCGAGCCCGAGGACGGCAAGGCGCAGCTCGTGGTCGAACAGGGCCTGGAGATCGACCGACCGAGCTACATCCACGTCGAGGTAGCCGCGGACCCCGGAGGTCGTGCGACCGAGGTGCGCGTGGGTGGAGAGGCGGTGACCGTCATCGAGGGCGAGGTGCGGCTATAACCCGAAACACGATATCCGTACCGTTGGGAGACGCCTCATACGACGTGGTGCTCGGCGAGGGGCTCCTCGACGATCTGCCGGAGCTGTTGGCGCGCCACTGCCCGGCCCCCCGCTACGCCGTCATAACGGACTCCACCGTTGCACCGCTCTACGGCACGAGCGCCGCGGCCGCACTCGAGAAGGTCGCCCCGACCCTGTTGCTGGAGTTCCCGGCCGGCGAGTGGAACAAGACCCGCGAGACGTGGGCCACGCTCACCGACCAGCTGCTTGCTGCCCAGCTCGACCGCGAGACGGCTATCCTGGCCGTAGGCGGCGGGGTGGTCGGGGACCTGGCCGGCTTCGTCGCCGCCACCTACCTCCGTGGCGTCCGCTACGTCCAGGTTCCAACCACGCTGCTGGCGATGATCGACAGCGCCACGGGCGGGAAGACCGGCGTGGACACCCGGCTGGGCAAGAACCTGGTCGGGTCTTTCCACCAGCCCACGGCCGTGATCGCGGACGTGCGCGCGCTGTCCAGCTTGCCCCCGCTCCAACTCGCCGCGGGCATGGCCGAGGCCCTCAAGCACGGCGCCATTGCAGACGCCGCCTACTTCGAGAGCCTCATGGCGAGCGAGCAGGCCATCCGGGCCCGCGAGCCCCAGGCTCTGCTGGACGCCGTGGGGCGCAGCGTGGAGATCAAGGTGGGAGTGGTGGCCCAGGACGAGCGAGAGCGAGGTCGTCGCTCGGTGCTGAACTTCGGGCACACGGTCGCTCACGCGCTCGAAGCCACCCAGGGTTACGAGCTGCTGCACGGGGAGGCGGTGGCAGTCGGCATGCTGGCCGAGGCGAGCCTCGGCGAGCGCATCGGGGTGACAGAGGATGGGCTGGCCACGACAATGGCGGCCGCACTCGAGTCCTATGGCCTGCCGCTCTCGCCCCCTGGAGATCCCGATCTGGAGCGGATGCTGGACGTGATGCGGCAGGACAAGAAGAACCGCGAAGGGACTGTCAGGTTTGCACTACCGAGCCGTATGGGAGAGATGGCTCGAGGGCCCGCCGGGGAGTGGACAGTGAGCGCTCCGGAGGAGGTAGTGAGCGACGTGTTGCGTGAAATGAGTGACTCCTGACACCATCCACACACCATCCACACAGCAAGCGTCCAGTAGAACCACGTAACACATTATTCCACAACAGCTTATCCTACTAGACACCGCCTTGTCCACATGGTGTGGAAACAGCATTGGTGGACAAACTTCAGAACGACATGCCTTTTAATGATTTGTGATGTGGAAAACGCATTTTTCTTGACCATTCTCGCGGCGTTTCCTATATTCGGCCCGCTGTCAGTCGGTCATTTTGGCGGGTGTTCCAACCGCCCGTACCCCCCGAATTCCGCCCAAACATGGGGAGTGTATGGCCCAACTCCGAAGCGAAAAGAAGGGGTTCTTTCGCACCCCTGCTTCCGGTGCATTCGATCAATACCTGCAGGATATCCAGAAGCTCCCACTGATCGGGAACGCCGAAGAGGAGCGCCGGCTGGCCCGGCTGGCGCGTGCCGGTGACGAGCAGTGCGCTGAGCGCCTCGTGACGGCCAACCTCCGGTTCGTGATCTCCTACGTGAAGAAGTACCAGGGACACGGACTCGACCTGTCCGAGCTGGTCGCGATCGGCAATGAGGGGCTGCTCAAGGCCGTGAAGAAGTTCGATCCGGAACAGGGCGTGAAGTTCATCTCGTACGCAGTGTGGTGGGTGCGCCAGGCAGTGCTCAAGGCCCTGGCCGAGCAGACCCGCAGCGTGCGGATTCCGCTCAATCAGAACAGCCATCTCATCCGCATGTCCCGCACCGAGACGTACCTGTCACAGGAACTCGGCCGGGAGCCCACCGACGCGGAGATCGCCAAGGCCCTGCAGGACACCGAGGAGAACGTGCGCAGCGCCCGCCGCATGACGGCGGCCGAGATGTCGCTCGACGCGCCGATCGATCGGTCCGACAGGGACGCAGCCACGTTCGGCGAGAGGTTCGCCGGACAGGAGGGCGGGGAGATCGAGGAGCGGACCGACGGGCGGTTGATGCGCGAGTTCATAGACGGTGTGTTCGAGAAATACCTCACCCCCAGGGAGCGCAAGATCCTCTACCTGTACTACGGGCTGGAGGAGGGCTCCGAGGGGATGACTCTCGAGAAGATAGGCGAGCTGATGGGCGTCACGCGCGAGCGCATCCGGCAGATTCGGGAGCGCGCGTTCGAGAAGCTGCGCGACAGCCCGCATGGTGATGCCCTCAAGGGGTTCTGGGTGGCAGCGTAGAGGTCCGAAAGCAGTCCCCTCCCCGAAGCGGTCGGCTACTAGCCGGCCGCTTCTTTTTTGGCCGGCATCCAGAGGTTGCGGGCGGCGGGCAGCTCTCTCGGGTGGGGCTTCCGACTCCTCCACCCTCCCCCGGTACCTCACTCGACCCACCCAATTCCACCTGGAAGCCGCGCCTGCGAGACCCCCCCGTCCCCTTTGGCCGCCTCAATCCGGGCACCAAAGTGGCCCCCCCACCTCCGAGCCGACCGCTCCTCCTCAGTCCCTCCTTCCCCGGACCACGCAGCTTGGGTGGGTCCTGGGGATGCGCGGGGCGGGATACCGCGGTCCGCGTGCCTAAGGGGTCCGCGGGGACCTCGTAAGGGCCGGGATCGCACAACGCCTAAGGGGGATGGGGGACCTCGTAGGCGGGGCTTCCAGGAAGGGATGGGGGGGCGGAATGGGACGGGCTCGGAGCGGGTGGTGCGTCGGAAGCCACGCCCGAGAGGTCCCCCCATCCCCCGCAATCCGCGTGGCCGAGAGGCCCCTGCGGACCCCGCAATCTCGCGGTCATAGTAATTTGTTCTAGCTATGCGCACGAGCACCCTCCCGCTATTCCCGTTGCCGCTGGTCCTCTTCCCCGGCGAGTCGCGGCCGCTCCACATCTTCGAGCCGCGCTACCGCCAGATGCTGGGCGACTGCCAGGCGGGCGAGGGCAGGTTCGGGATCGCGTACGTGATCCCTACCCCGTACACCGATCCGGCCCCCTCGCCCGGCGCGGTGGGATGCCTGGTGTACATCGACGCCGTGAAATCCCTCCCCGAGGGCAAGTTCAACATCCTCGTCCAGGGTGAGGAGCGCTTCCTGCTCCGCAGCTACGTGGAAACGGA
>JBDHIS010000039.1:0-20722 GCA_039587315.1 Gemmatimonadota bacterium
CAGGCCATGTGGTGGCGCCGGGGAGAAGAACAGAGGGAGTGAATCCCCTGACTCCGGGTAACCAGTGTGCTGGGCGGCCCGCCACCCTCGGGTGAGCGGGTCGCCCTTTTTTTGTCCAGGTGACGGGTGTGCCGGGCAGGGTCGGCGCCTAGGATCCGTCGTCGAGCGTTTCCATTTCCTGTTTGTCCATTCCTTTGTCGGCCCCGAGGTTGTCCACGAGCAGTTGACACAGTGCGTCCCGCTGCGGGACGTCGAGTTCCCCCTTCTCGAAGTAGTCCCAGAGGCGTTGCTCGATGAGTTGGAAATGCGGCCCTGGCGCAGCCGCATCGGGGCGAGGGAGGACAGCTCTGATCTCCGCAGCGAGCGCCCGGGTGAGTGTCTCCTTCGCCTCCTTGATTCGGAGGTCTATCAGGTCCCGCAGGTAGCGCCACCGCGTCTTGTCCAGCTCGCCGGGGCGCCACCAGCGTCTGCGCACCCGGTCCCGGATCTCGGCTCGCACATCCTGGAGCCTCCGGACCGAGTCCGGTACGTCTTCATCGACCGGGATGGCGAGCACTCGCCGGGCAATCTCATTGCTGATCCGGTCGCGCCGCCACCTGATGAGCCCCTTGTACCCTCCGATCAGGATCACGAGGCTTGCCAGCACTCGCCACGTTACCGCCAACCAGTCAATTGGGGGCTTGGATGGTAGGAAGCCTGCCTTCTTGTAATACCACTCGGCGTCGGGATGCAACGGGAGCGACGGCAGGTCGTCGGCCATGTTGGTCCGTACGCCCAGGAATGCCTCGCCCTCGAAGACGGCCTGAGTGATGGTTCCGACGTCGAACGGCAGGTCCTCCGTGGTTACCAGCACGGCGCGCGTGCTGATTGTGTGGACCGGAGGCTCGCCATCCTTCTGACTCGCGTAGGTGCCGGGCTCGATCATGGAGGTCTCGAAGACGTTGCGGGTCATTGGGGCGCGCTCCCGCTGTCCCAGCGAGAGCAGCCTGATGCTGCCGTCGTTGAGGATCGTCTTCATGGCTTCGCCCGGCACGTAGCTGACGAAGAACGCCAGGTCGATCTCTCCGCTGTGGAGGCGGCTCACCATGTCGGGGACCGACAGATAGGACGGGATGATCCGATCCGCCTGAATCCCGTGGTGGTTCAGGATCACCTGGGAGACGATCTGCGTGGCACTGTTGTCAGGCCCCAAACACACTCTCAGCGCCGCCGCAGAGCGCGGGAGCGCTGCCTGAGCCGCCGCGAGATCGGACAGCGTGTTGATAGTGCGACCGCCGCTTCTCGCTTCCAGGCTGGCGAGCTTCTCCCGCCGCATGATCACGTGGAGCTGCTCTCGATGGAGTGCGGCGATACGCCGGATTTTCGGGACCGGGGGGATGCCGAGCTCATCTCCCGAGCCGACTTGATACACGAACGCCGGTTCGCTGAAACGCGCGGCGAGCGCGGCGTCGTACTGCATGATGGCTATCGTGGGCCGGCTGCTCAGCAGAGTAGCGTTCTCGAGCGACCCGTCCGACTGTACCACTCTAGCCGGGATGCCGCGTTGGTTCAGCAACTGCTGGATCATCTTACCCAGGTAGTAGTACTTCCCGTTGACGGCCCCAGTCGCGACCAGCAGAGCTTCGTTTGCCTGCGCCTCGAATCGTCGTGCGCCCGAGTGCACGGGCAGCACCGGCGGGATGTCGAACGCCCTGGTGAGCTTGATGTCCTGCGCCTTGGGGTGTGCGAGCAGGAGATCGCCGACGTTGTCGTACAGCGCTTCGAGGATCAGGAAGGCGAGATCAGTGGGGATCTCGGTTCGCGCTGCCAGGAATACCTCGGCTCCCACGGTCTGCACGGGAACGGGTTGGTTGTGATAGAAGTTCGCCGGGATGTCCACCTCGACGAGCGCGAGGTCCCCTTCGGATGCCGTGAGTCCATCACGCACCTGCTCATCGAGGCTGAGGAGTTCGCCCCTGCCGGATGCCAGAGCACGCTGGACCGCCTCCGTAGGCGTGCCGGCTGCGAAGAAGGCGACGTCCAGGCTCCCGCGGATCAGCCGGTCAGCTGCTTTAGCAAAGCTCCCAGCATCGTCGGCCGTGTATGTTCCCTCCGGAAGGCCGAGTGTCTCGAGCATCTGCGTCACGAGGAACCGGGTTCCGCTCTCCTCTGGCCCGACGAAGATCCTGCGTCCGCGGAGGTCAGCTGCTCTCCGTATCCGCCTGCCGCGGCGCACAACGACCTGTACCACGTCTGTGTAGAGGCGAGAGAGGACGCGCACGCCCTTGCGCGCCTCCGGGTCATTGGCGAGGGCATTGACGAGCGCCGGGCCCTGTACGAAGGCGATGTCCGCTTCAGCACTGAGCAGGCGCTGGATGTTCTCCTGAGATCCGGCGGACTGTTCGGCCGCGACCCGTTCGATGGGCTGGTTGGGCAGTCGCGCGAGAATTCGCGCGAGCTGGTCACCCAACCGGTAGTACGTACCTCCGGGTGTCGCGGTGGCGATGGTGAGCTGCCACGGTCGCTGCTCGCGGGAGAGTACCGCGATTCCGACAACCACGACGAGAACCACGGCCGTGACGACACCGAGGGCCACTACGCGGCCCCTCGATCGCCACTGTCTCATTGGGTGGGGGCCGGCCAGGCCCGCGTTCGGGACGGGCAGGAGCGCTCTCGTAGCTTTTGGGGATGCAGCATGTCAGGACCAGACCGAGAGGCAAAGCTGAAGCAAACATTCGGCCTTAGCCGCCGAGTCGCAAGGCGAAAATGCGACCCTTTGATTCGGCCTTGCTGGCTGCGCCGCAGCCAGCTCCGGCCGCAGCACCTTGGCGGCCGGCGCTAGTTGGCCATGGGATCGAAGGCTTCCCCCAGGTGCTCGAGGTAGCGGCTGAGGCGCCCTTCGTTGGTGTGCGCGTCGGGTCCGAGATAGGCGGCCGCCGTAGACTGCAGAGCTTCCCGCAGTAGTTCCACCCGCTCAGCGGCACGTCGGTAGAGCGCCGTCAGAGTGGAGCCATCCGCCTCCACCAGGCGGGCCGCCTCGCATAGCATCGTCGCGCCGAAGCCAAGGTACGCCCGGATCAAGCCCCTGCCGCCGCGGCGCTCCACATGCTTCGGAAAGCATCCACTCCACCAAAGAGCCAGCGCACCACAGCGGGACGCTCGCTCGGCGCGGACTCTGCTGCCCTCAGGCAATCCAACCACCGCCTGCCACCAGTCCGCGATGCCCCGCTCGCCACCGTGGGTCACCTCCGTCGCCGTGGTGTGCAGGAAGGCCAGGGGGATGCTCGCGGTGAAGTCGGCCAGCGCGATGTCGTGCTCGCCGCGTGCACGCAACGTAGACCGCACCGGGATGTACCACAGCAGGGTCAGGGGCAGGGCCGCCGGCGCTCCGCCGTAGCCGTGCACGGCTTCCAGTGCTTCGGGAGCATCGAGCACTTCGTGCACCGCGCCCGCCTCCAGGGCCCGTGCCGCACTGCGTGCGGCTTCGGCGTTGCCCCGGTGGATGGCCGCCACGAGACAGGTGAGGTCTTCGCGACGCAGCGAGCAGTGCACGGTTGGTCGAATCATCAACACTAAGGTCGTGTTGAGAAATCCGACACGAAGTGACTGGTATCACCCGACTGCGGAGCGTGGCGCACGTCACAGTCTTCGTGCAAAGCACGTTGGTCTGAGGGTGCAGTAGGCCGTTGTGGAGCTTCAGTTGATCGTTATGAAGGTTGCAATCGTCTTACTGAATCTTCGAAAGGGTGCTTTGAAGCTTCGGCCGTCGATTTCGACCTTCAGAACGTCGTGTTGAAGCTTCAAGACATCGTGTTGAACCTTCAGAATGCCTGACTGCGGCCGCAAGACAGCCTACTCGAGCTTCAGAACGATCTACTTTCTGCTCGTCCGCCCCGAAAGCCCAGTGGCACATCGTTTCTCACCCGGTTGCAACCGTTCTGTCACCTTCGACACAGAGCTCTGAAAAGCGCGCGAACCGGAACTCTCCCACTATGGGCTGAGACGACAGCTGGGGAGGTCTCGCATGTTCACCGAACTGGTAGAGTCGAATCACGACAGCGGACGGGTGCGACGTGCCGTACCAGGCACGATGATGTCCGTGCTCGTGCACGTAGGGCTGGCGTACGGGGTCGTTGCGGTGACGATGCAAACGGCTCCCGCGGCGCCGCCGAGGATCTTCGGTACGATCCCAATCGAGTTTCCCGATCCCGCGCGTCCGGCGCCGCCCGCGAAGACATCGCCGACTCCCATACCGGTGCTGGAGCGGCCCGACATCATCATCCCGCCAGTGGAGATTCCACAAGGAATTCCGCCGGTGGAAGGGGCAGCCAATTTCCAGAGTCATCCGCCGGTGTGGAGCGCGCAGTCTCGCGAGTTCTCCTGGGGCGGACTCGGTGAGCGATCGGGCACGGGCCTCACTCAGGTTTACCACCAGGAGGTGGTGGACGACCCGCCACGTTTGGTTTCGACACCGCCGCTGCGCTACCCGGAGCGGCTGCTTCGTGCCGGGGTCGAGGGCCGTGTGGTGCTGGAGGTCGTGATCGACACCGCCGGTCATCCAGAGCCCGAGTCGCTCAGGATAGTCGTAGGTGATCGCGCGCCGTTCGAGGAGGAGGCAACCCGACTGGTTGTGGGATCCCTGTTCCGGCCCGGCCGTGTGCGCGGGCGGCCTGTTCGCGCGTTGGTGCAAGTGCCGGTGGCGTTCGCGATCAGGAAGTAACTGCGGGTGGTCCGCGACTATCCCTTCACGACCCCGATCGGCTTGAGCTTGACGACCTTGCGGCCGATCCCGGCGCCGTGCACCACGTCCACGACCTGCTTTACGTCCTTGTAGGCTTCGGGTATCTCCTCGTCCACCGTGCGTCGGCTGGCGGCGCGGATCAGGATGCCTTGGGCTTCGAGCTCCTGCGGAATGTTGCGTGACCGGGCGACCTTCTTTGCCTTGTGCCGACTCATGCGGCGCCCGGCGCCGTGGCAGGTGGAGCCGAACGTCTCGCTGAAGGCGCCGTCGGTTCCCACCAGCACGAACGAGTAGCGCCCCATGTCCCCCGGGATCAGCACCGGCTGTCCGATGTCGCGGAACCGGTCGGCCAGTTCCGGGTGCCCCGGGGGGAACGCTCGCGTGGCTCCCTTGCGGTGCACGCACACGCGGCGCCGCCTTCCCTCCACCTCGTGGTTCTCGAACTTGGCGATGTTGTGCGCCACGTCGTACACGAGGTCGGCCTCGGCAGCGACGTCGTCGGAGAAGATCCTGGCGAGAGCCTTCCGCACGTAGTGCGCCATTAGCTGGCGATTCGCGAACGCGTAGTTGGCCGCGGCGTTCATCGCGCCGAGGTAGCGTTTGGCCTCGGGGCTCGTAAGCGGCGCGCAGCAGAGCTGTTTGTCGGGCAGGTGGATCCCGTACTTCGCCGCCGCCTTGACCATGGTGTCGAGAGAGTCGTCACACACCTGGTAGCCGAGCCCGCGCGACCCCGAGTGGATGAAGAACGTCACCGTCCCGGGCGAGAGCCCGAGCCGGTTCGCAACCTGCTCGTCGTAGGTCTCGGCGACGTAGCCGACCTCCACGAAGTGATTGCCGCTCCCCACCGTGCCGAGCTGTGCGCTGCCCCTCTTCTTAGCCCGATCGCTTACCGCACCGGGGTCCCCGGGCAGCGTCCCGTTCGCTTCGATGCACTCGAGGTCACGCTCCGTACCGTAGCCCTCGTCCACGGTCCAGCGGGCTCCCCGCTCCAGCACGCGGTCGAGTTGTTTGGGGGAGAGCTTCACGTCGGAGCGGGAGGACCCCACCCCCGAGGGAATCGAGTGGAACAGGGTGTCCAGCAGCGGGGCGAGGTGTGACCGCACGTCCTCTAGCTTCAGCGGGCTCCTGAGCAACCGCACGCCGCAGTTGATGTCGTATCCCACGCCTCCCGGGGAGACGACGCCCTCCTTCTCGTCGAACGCCGCCACGCCGCCAATGGGGAAGCCGTAGCCCCAGTGTATGTCGGGCATCGCGATCGAGGGACCCACGATACCCGGCAGGTGCGCCACGTTCACGACCTGCTGCAAGCACTGGTCGCCCTCGAGGTCGTGCATCAACTCGGAGTCTGCGAAGATGAGGCCAGTGGTGCGCATCGCGCCGGTGCGCTTCACGCGCCAGCGGAACTCGTCGATGCGGTCGACTTCGATCTGTGGGGCGACCATACCTGAAAGATACGGGTCGGGGTGCGAGCGGATAGGCGGGAAAGAGGGACGGATGGTCGAAGGACAGATGGGCAGATCTGACTACACGTCGAACACGACCTCCGCGAACCAACGGTCCTTCCTGTTCTCTACCATGAAGTCGTGCCGCGTCACCGCCTTGACCTCGGGTTGGTGCTCGTGCCGCTCCGGATCGAGCGCCTCGCCGAGCGCTCGGGCACGAAGCGTGGTCTGATCGACCTGGTCGATCTCGACTCCCGCCACGAGAAAGCCGTTTGCGGCGAACTGGTACACGAGTTCCTTGAGGTATGCGAGGAAGAGCTCGGCCACGTCGGAGCACTCCAGCTCCACGGGCCTCTCCTCGCGCGGCTCCACCGGCGACGTCCCGGCCAGCAGCCCGCGCATCACTTCGGTGGCTTCAACGAAGAGCGCCTCCAGGGCGTCGGTCTCGAAGGCGACCTTGATGTCGGCGGTGTGGGGCAGGAAGCGATGCGTCACTTTTTGACCAGCCTCATCGCCATCCGGTAACGCGCTGCGCATGCGGCGCACGTACTATCGTGGCGCGATGCCCTGGTTCACGATGCCCACCGGTCACGATGCGCGCCGCCGCGCCGCCGCCGCTGAAGTGGAGGCCGCGCTGGCGGCGATGAAGTGCGCGATGCGGCTGCTGGAAGGGTGTGCGGGTGTGAGACAGCGCGAGCTGGTCGCTGTGATTGCGGGCGAGCTCGCTCGGGCCGAGGCGGCGTTCAGGAAGCTCCACCCTGGGCTTCCCCCCAGTCACTGACGCCCCTGAAAACTCGTCTCCTGTCCAGCTGCCACAGCGACGAGGATACCAGCCCCTCGGGGAAGTTCTCTTCGTTCTGCAGCGCCTCCGCTACGCTTGCGGTCTTCGCGCTCGCGTTGTCCGCCCAGTGCAGCACCTCCGCCTCCAGCATCATGGGGCGCACGGGGCTGCCGAACTCCTTCTGTCCGTGGTGCGACAAGACCAGGTGCAGCAGGATGTCGCGCTCGACTTCGGTGCAGGGCGGCTCCGGCTGTTCGGCCAGACGGCGATCCACCATCAGCGCGCCCAGTACGACGTGGTCCACGAGGCGTCCGCGATCGGTGAAGTCGAATATCCCGTCCCAGACGTAGGTCTCGAGCTTCCCGATGTCGTGCAGCAGGACGCCCGCTAACACGAGCTGCTGATCCGCACCGCACACCCGGGCGATCGCGCGCGCGATCGCGGCCACCTCGGTCGTGTGCTTGAGCAAGCCGCCGAGCTCAGCGTGATGCCCCTTCACCGCTGCCGGGCACTGCTCGTAGCGCTGCCTGAAGTCGTCTTCCTCGTAGAACAGATCGACCACCGCCTTGAGCCGCGGTTTGGTTATCTCGCGGCGCCAGCCGTCCAGCGTCTCCCAGTAGCGATCTACCGGACCCACCGAAGGAAGCAGGGCCGCGAGGTCCGCCGCGTCCTGCGGCACGTGACGAATCGAGACGACCTTCACCTGCTTGCGGTCCCGGTAGCTGGCGACCTCGCCTACGATCTGCACGACGTGGCCGCGCTTCAGGCCCGCAACGTCCTCTTGCCGCTCGGACCAGAACGGCTCGGTGGCCACGCTTCCCGTGCTGTTGCCGAGCGTGAGGATCGTGAAGGGATCGCCCCCCGCCGTAGAGCGCGTGGCCACCTCCATCACGAGGAAGGTGTCCTCGACGCGGGTCCCTACGCTCAGGGAAGGAATGTGTAGTGGCATCGCAGGAAACTTATCACCCTCGCCTCCTCCTCGGGGTCCAGGCCTTCAGCCCGGGGAGGTTAGTGTCGGGCTCGTGCGCCGGGTGCATGACCGGCTCGATCTTCGTTACCGGCAGCAGGTGCTTCACCGAGTTCGCGTAGTACTCCAGTAGCGGCCGCTGCCGCTCCATGATCAGGTAGTCGTCACCCGCGCGGATCGCCAGCCGCCGCATCGAAAGCATCTTCCACGCGCGGTCCAGTATGGCCGCCGCGTCCCGGTCGGGTTGGACCAGTTTCGCCTCCCTGTCCATCAGGGCAGCGCGATACTCCTCGATACGATCGAGCAGCGCCTCGCGTCGTACCGCCGTCTGGCGGAAGGAGAGAAGAGCGGCTGCGACCAACGGCACCGGGGTGACGGGAATGATCCGCGCAATGCGCTGCATGACCTCGTCGGCGAGGGTCTGCATCCGCGGCAGTCTCTCCTCCCGCGACAGATCCAGCAGGCCGGGGTGCCCGGCCACCCACGCGCGCATGGACAGCGGCGTGCCGAAGTTCACGGCCACGCGACCGTAGCGCCTGAGGTTGCCGGTGAGTGCGCGTCCGAGATTGAAGCCGAGGTAGTGGAGCAGCGACCCGAACTGCTTGAGCCGCCCCGGCCGGCGCTGCTCATCGACCAGCTCCGAGATCAAAGTGCGGTCCTCCAGTACCCGGTCGTAGTTGAGTGCCACCGGCACCAGCCAGATGTCCCGCCCCCGGTCGAGGTCCGCCAGCGACCGAGCCACGTAGTCGAGCAACCCGATCTTGGCAGGGCGAAACGCTCCGTTTCGCGTCAGCCCGCCCTCGAGGAAGATTCCCTGAGTGACACCATTGCGCGTGATGAGCTGCACGTAGCGCTCCAGCACGACGTGGTATAGCGGCTCCCGAAATCCGCGTCTGATGAAGTAGGCGCCGAACGACTTGAACACGTACTCGAGCGGCCACACGCGCGCCCACTCCCCCACCGCGTAGCTGATGCTCACGGCCCGGGCCAGCACATATGCCACCACCACGTAGTCTGCGTTGGAGCGGTGGTTCATGAGGTAGACGACTATGTCGCGTCGCGGAATGCGATCGAGTGCCTCCCGGTCCTGGTACTCCGATGACACTCGGTAGAGCAGGTTCACCAGCACGCGGGCGATGTTGTAGCCGAACTTGTAGTACGACAGGACGTTGAAGTACGGTACGATCTCGTCTATGTAGCGCTCCACCCTGACCCGGCCGTCCAGTTCGCTGATGCCCTCGCTCTCGCACTGCTCCCGCAGCGCGGCAAGCACAGTCGGGTCGCGCATCAGGTCCTCTCGGATGACGCGCTTGTTGACCAGCTTGTAGCGATCGAGCCGGGCTCTGAACTGGAGCATGGACCGGCGCACGGCACGCTCGAACCAGTGCCTGATGGCCTCGCGGGTGCGTCGGATGGTCCAGAGTGTGAGCCCACCTGTGAGGAGCGCCGCCAACGTGAGCAGCGCCCAATCGAGGGCTGACAAGGTCAGACTTCCTCCGGTATCACTCCGGTCTTGTCGTACTGGTACGCCATACGCTTCAGTCGCGCAATGCGTAGGGCCATCGGCGGGTGGGTGGCGAGGGCGTTCGCGACGAACCCCTCCTTGTTGGATATGCGCCGCCCGAGAGGGTCGGCGATGCACAGGTGCGCCGTGCCTCGCTTGATGGACTTGGTGGGCGCGGCGGAATCCTCGATCTTGCGCAGCGCGGCGGCCAACGCGCTCGGGTTGCGTGTGAACTGGGCGGCCGTGGCGTCGGCCAGGTACTCTCGCTTGCGGCTCACACCGAACGCCAACAGCCTCGAGACGACCGGCGCGAGGAGCACGCTCACCAACCAGAGGACGAGGATGATCAGGGCTAGCGCTCCCGCGCCTCCCTTCTTGCCTCCTCCTCCTCCTCCTCCCGAGCGCCCGCCACTCGAGCGTCCACCGCCGAAGCGCATGAACCGCCACGCCCCGTCGGAGATCAGCACCATCACCCCCACGAGGGCAGCGAGCAGCGTCATCAGCTTCACGTCGTGGTTTCGGATGTGGGACATCTCGTGGGCCACAACCGCCTGCAGCTCGTCACGGTTGAGCGTGCCGAGGAGTCCCTCCGTTACGGCGACGTGGGCATCGTGCTCGTTCACGCCCGTCGCGAACGCGTTCGGATCCTTGTCGGGGACGACCCAGATCTTGGGCCTGGGCAGCCCCGAGGCAATGGACATTTCCTCGATGACGTTTACGAGCTGCTGCTCCTCGGGCTTGGATGGGTTCAAGAGCTCCCACGCCCCGGTTGCCCACAGGACCTGCTTGGGTCCTCGCTTCCAGGCGAAGTAGGCCATGCTTAGCCCGAGCACGGTGGTGAAGATCCCGAACCAGGGAACCGTGTGGCGGTAGGCGTTCGGTGGGGCTTCGAGAGTGTACAAGTAGAACGACAGATCGCCGCCGAAGCCGACCCACGCGAAGAACAGAACGAAGATCGTTACGAGGATCGTGGAGCGGCGGCGATTTGCTTTCTGTTGCGCGAAGAGGTTCGAGTCGCTCGTCACTGCTTCGGCTTCGAGGACAGATCGACTTTCGGCACCGCGCGCTCTTTCTCGTCCGTGATCTCCCACAGCTCCACCTGCTCACAACGGGCGAGCCCGGAGATCATGTTCCACGGGAACTGCTGTTGCTTCACGTTGTAGGTCGTCGCCATGTCGTTGTACAGCTGGCGCGCGAACGCGACGCGGTTCTCCGTGGAGGTCAGCTCCTCCTGGAGCTGGCCGACATTACTCGTAGCCTTGAGGTCCGGGTAGCGCTCCACCACCAGGTTGAAGCGTCCCAGCGCCGACGACAGGGCGGCCTCGGCGGCCGCCAACTGTCCCACCCCACCGGTCGGCGAAGCGTCGGCCTGGATCTTTACCGCCTGGTTGCGCGCCTGGATCACGGCCTCGAGTGTCTCCTTCTCGAAGTCCATGGCGCCCTTCACCGCCTCGACCAGGTTGGGAATCAGATCGTGACGCCGCTTGAGTTGCACGTCGATCTGCTTCCACGCATTGACCGTCTGGCCCTTGAGGTTGACGAGGGTGTTGTAGGCGGAAATCACCCACAGGATTACGACTACGAGGACGATGAGGAAAATCCAGGTTGCCATCTTGCACTCCTGACTAACGGCAGCGCTCTCGGGCCCCGAGGCCCGCTAAGCGCGCTGGGTCGTCCGTTCGGTTGGCGCGGCGGCCGGCTTCGATCCGCCCGGAATGGAACCGAGTTGGGAAAGGATGCGCCCCACGGCGAGCCGCACCGCGTCAGCGGCCTGACCCTCCAACTCTGCGTGCCGCGCAAGCAAGTGATCCTCCCTCACGTGCAGCTCCAGCCCGTCGGTTACGGGAATCCGGTGCCACTTGTTCGGGCCCTTGTCGTTCCCGGTCTCTGGCTGCTCCGGGGTCCAGGCACGGAGCGCCTGTCCCGCGCGCCCGCGCGGCGCCGCATCTTCACCGGTGAGCGGAAGACGGTTGGGCGGTGGGAGATCCGGTCCCAGCGCCGCGGCAACGCGACGCTCCATCACGTCGCCGGTCGTTTCGGTCAGCTCCGAGCCGATGTCCGCGAGCGTGGCGCCCTCCATCTGGCGCAGCTTGATCGCCAACACCTGCAGCAGGTGCCGGTAGGTGTACGTGGCCGCCGTGCCGCGCCCATCGGGCGGCATCACGAGGTTGCGGGTCACGTAGAAGCGGATGGTCCGCTCGGTCGGGTGCGCACTCGCGGCGGCGTTGATCGGGCGAACTCCGGAGGCGTCCAGGATCGCGCCGGCCATCGTGGCCAGGTCTCGCAGGTTCCACGGCGCCAGCTTCCGGTACTCCCGGAGATTGAAAAGCGGATCCTCCACGCGTCCCCCCGAAGTAGCCATCTACTAGAGCCCGTTCGCCTCGCGCCGCTCATCTGCGGCGAGTCGCGTTATGAGATCCGTAATCTGCTGGATGTCGAATGGCTTGGTGAGAACCGGCAGGTCGTGCAGGTTGAGCCAGTCCTCGTGGTCCTGGGCGTCGGGATCACCGCTCATGATCGCCACTCGGTTCACCAGGTGCGGCCACTGAGTCGCGATCATGTGGAACAGCGTCTGGCCGGACATGGTCGGCATGCGCAGGTCCATGAGCACGGCGTCGACGTCGATCGTGTTCAGCAGCTCGCACGCCTCCTCGCCCGTCATGGCGGTCTGCACGTTGTGGCCCATGCGGGTGAGCGCCCGGAACAGTACGCGCCGGATTCCCTCTTCGTCGTCGACGACGAGGATCGTGCGCGCCGTCATGAAGCGCTCGCCAGTGATCTAACGGAGTTGTCCACCGCCGGCTGGAAGAAGCGCTCGCGCACCATTCGGATCCCCTCCTCGGGCGTGAGCGAAACCCTGAGTTCGCCCGGCGTCATCCCGAACACTTCCTTGACGTGTTGCGCGAAGGAACGGGCCTTGGAGTAGCCGAGTTTGGCGGCGACGTCCTCGACCGTATATCCGGGGTCCTGCAGCAGCCGGTGCGCGTACACGACGCGGAACACCATTAGCACCACACTGGGCGGCGGAAGGTGCGCCTTGGTGAACCAGCGCGCGCAGGTGCGGCGGTCCATGCGGGCCCTGTCGGCGAGGTCGCGCACGGTGTGAAACGCGGCCGGCTCCCGCACGATGGTCTCGATGGCCCACTTGAGCTGGCCCGGGCAACCCACCAGGAGGTCGGCGACCTCGTCGATCAGGCGACGCGAAAGCGAGCGAGCCGCTTCGTGGACGAGCAACTCGCCGAGGCGCTCCGGGTGGTCGTCGTGGCCAGCCACGACCACCTCGCGCACCCCTACACGTCCCAGCCGGAGCAGTACCCCGACCATGCCGGGTGTGAGGTCGGTGTAGACGATGAGCGGCAGGGAGGGGAACAGAACCCGAATGCGCTCGATCTCCTGAGTCCGCGGCACGCCCTCGAGGCCCGGGTCCACAACGGCCATTTCCAGGGGCTCTTTGAGGATGGACTCTACGGCCTCAGACCACGTCCCCGCTCCGAGAAAACGGAAGCGGTGACCAGCCGCCCGCTGCAGCTGGGCGGCGAAGGATCTGGGTACGGCCGCTAGAACGAGCATGAATGTCCCAAAATCAACACCTCAAGTCCCCAAATGGGCCTATCCCACCCCTGGCCCCCACCCGAATTTGGTGCGACTGATCATCGAATAGCTAGTCGCACTCAACTTTGGGGGGTTCCATGACCCGTAGTATTCGTCTTGTCGCACTCGCCCTCGCCGCTGTCCTGGCCCTTGGTGCTTCGGCCTGCGCCAGCCCAACTGAGCCCGCTCTGGGTGACTGCAACGACGGCGGCCGGACCTCTACCTGTCAGTTCGAGGATACCGGACACAGCGGCTCCGGCATCTAGGCTGAGGCGCTAGGCGTCCAGCGCCAGCGCCTCCAGGGACTCAATCGTAGACCGTAACTCGGGGGCCGGCACGGCCTCCGGCTCTGGCGCCGCGGCCTGAATGGCCTGGTCGCGGCGCTCGCGTGCTTCTTCGAGCATCGCCTCGGCGCGGAACAGGCGCTCGCCCAACCCGTATTGCTCGGCGAGCGCTACGCCCTGTTCGAGGTGTCTCTCGCCCTCGTCCTCGCGGTCGAACGCCACCAAACCCCGCCCCAGCTTCATCTCGTACTCCACCTGCTCGTCCGGCGGCAGCACGTCGAGATGCCTGCTCAGCTCTCGACGTCCCCGCTCGAACAGCAAGCGGTCCTGCATCAGCGCGCCAAGGTCCATCAGCTCCACGAGTGGGCGGACGCGGACCTCTGGTGGAGCGTCGTGCCCGAGCACGAGGAGCAGCGCCCGCTTGGCGGCCGAGTAGTGTCCCAGCTCCTTGAGCACCAGGCCGGTGTCCGCGAGCGCCCGCATCTGCTGCGAGCTTTGAGCGTACAACTCGAATGCCGCGAACGTGAGTTGAACCGCGCTGTTCAATTGCCCCATGAGGTAGCGAGTCGTACCCAGATCGTGGGACGCCAGCGCCTGAGCGGGCTCGTCGCCGGCGCTACGCGCATCGGTCAACACGCCCTCTATGATACGCTCGGCCTCGGGTAGGTTGCCTTGCTCCTGGGCAACCAGTGCGCAACCGATGCGACTGCGAAACTCCGAGTGCGTGTCCCCCGAGCCGGCTGCCAGCTCCCCGCCCCTGGAGTAGGCGGCCGCGGACTCCTGGAACCGGCCGCTGAGGCGCAGCACACGGCCCAGCTGCAACTGCGCAGCCACGTCCTCCTCGCCCGTGTCCTGGCCTGAGAGCTGCAGACCCGTCTGCAGCACGTCCAGGGCCTCTTCCAGCCTGAGCTCTTTCTCGAGCCAGAACGCGAAAGCCAGTAGCGGCGGCCACAGCAGCCGCTTCTTGTCCGAGGCGCCGATTCCGGCACTCACCCGCACGATCTGAGAGAGGTGGTTCGACTCGACTGTGGGCGGCCTCAGGCCGTTCAGGAACTCCCGGGTGGCCTTCACCTGGTACGCCAGCGCGTCGGCGTGCGGCGCCGACCGGCCGGCCGCAAACTGATCTACCAGGCGCATGGTGAGAAACGCCGCCAGGGCGTGCCCGCTCGAAGCGTCGGCGCCCGTGTCGGCAGCGCGACGCAAAAAGGGCTCGTGGAGACCCGATTCGTTCTCGTCGAGGAGTAGTTGAGGTGAAGGTGCAGGCACGAGCCTCGGGGCCTCCGTTCGCACTGTAAGGGGTGTAGGGCTTGCCTAGTATGCCGTCTGTCCCAGGGACCGGCAAGAGGAAGCTCCAGCACCCCGCAGTGTCTCGTACAGGACGGAATAAGTTAGCCGCAGCGTGCTCAAAACGACCGTGATATGGGTTACTGATGCGTCGTGGCTACACTCTGGTAGAGCTGCTTGCGGTGCTCGTCATTCTGGGCACGCTCTTTGCCATCGCGCTCCCGCGCACCGTGAATTGGCGCGATCGTCACGCCGCCAGGAGGGCGGCGGCCGAGGTGCGGGCGTTCTACGCGCGGGCTCGCTACGGGGCTGTGGTGCGCTCGGCTCGGGTGCGGATCGAACTGAGTAGCGACTCACTAATTGCCGTGCTGGAGGGGGAGGTGGATTCGGTGTTTCTCTCTCGGCCTGGGCCGCGCTATCTGGGAGTGGGTCTGGAGGCGACCCGTTCGGTGGTGCGCGTGGATCCGGGCGGGTTCGGTTGGGGCGCCGCCAACACGAAGCTGATTCTGCGCCGGGGGAGCGCGGCGGAGTCGCTCACGGTGTCGCGGATGGGGAGGATCAAGTGGTGGCCTTGAGGCCCGGTCAGCGCCACCTCATGACCGGGCTTCGGTACCCCGGCCACAGCGCCACTCGTCGCGCCCACTCTGGAGCTTCCACGCGGGTCTCCACGACCGCACTGCCCACGTCCAACCGGAACAGCACTCCGGCGCCGACCCCGTAGGCCCAGCGGCCGTCACTGCTCACGGTGGGGACCGTGGGATGCGGCGCTTGGACCTCGGCTCTCACCTCACGTCGTCCCAGGTCCACGAAAAGGAGGCCGGCCTCCGTTTCCCGCACGACGAGAGCCTCTGTCCAGTCCGGGGTCTGCGCCAACCCGCGTACTCCCGCGCCGAGCTCGACGGAGTCGAGCGGTGAGAGTCGCACGCGGTCCAGGTAGAGCAGTTGCCCGGTGGCCTCGCATAGCACGAAGATCACCGTTCCGTTGGCCGACCGGCCCCCGGCGCCGGCGCCGCACGCCGCCGTCCCGGCCGGGACGGGCAGAGGAACCGTGCGGATGGTCCTGCGAAGCTCGACGTCCACCTCGGCAACCGCGTCGCCGTCGCAGATCGCATACAGTCGGCCGAGGGCACCGAGCAGAACGATATCCCGCACCTCACCGTCACAGACCACCAGAGGCAGGGGGTCTCCGGGGCCGGCAGTGGGAATGAAATGCAGCACGCCGCGCGGCTCGCCACCGGCCTCGCCCGCGGGGACCACGGCCGCGAGCACGGCCCTCGCGTCAGAGAGCACGCTGACGACGGTCGGGATGCCACCGAGGGGGATGCGCTCCGGAGTGCGACCGTCCTCCCTGCGCACGCGGAGCAGGGCAGCGTCGCTGTCACTCGCCACGGTGACCCACAGGCTCGCTCCATCGGGCGCGAACGCCACGTCGCGCACCGTCTCGCCGGTGTCGAGGGCGGACTGGAGGGAAATCGTATCGGCGCGGGAAAGGTCGGCCGAGTAGAGGAGGATCGTCGCCGCGCCGTCGCCCGCCACCGCCACCCAACGCGGGCCGGGTGAGCAAGCGGTGAGCAGCCCGAGGGCGGCGAGGCCGAGGCCGCGCCTAATCAACGAACGTGACCGGGACCCGGTTCGGGATCAGCCCTGCGTCCGCCGCGCGCTCCAGCAGCAGGCGCACCGCCCGCCGGCCCGTCTCCCCGTAATCGACCGTGTAGTCGTTCACGTACATGCCGACGAACTCATCGGCCATCTCGCGATCCAGGTCGCGCGCATACTGCATCGCGTGGTCGAGTGCTTCCTCGCGATGCTCCAGCCCATAGACGATGCTGGCCTTGAGATCCCGGGAGATGGCTCCGATCAGCTCGGCGCCCAGGTCGCGGCGCACCGCGTTTCCACCCAGCGGGAGTGGCAGACCCGTCTCCTCGTGCCACCACGCGCCCATGTCCAGCCACAGGTGAAGCCCATCCTGCCCGTACGTGAGCTGCCCCTCGTGGATCAACAGGCCGGCGTCCACCGTGCCCTGCAGAACGGCCTGCTCGATTTCGTCGAACGGGACGATCTGGGCCTCGAAATCCGGCTGATACAACTGCAGTGCCAGCGCAGCAGTGGTGAGGCGCCCCGGGATCGCGATCCGCTTGCCCCGGATTCCCTCTCGGAGGTCGGCCGGGGGCGGCGCCTTCGCCACGAGCTTGGGGCCGTAGCGATCGCCGATGGACGCTCCGTGTGGGAGAAGCGCATACGACTCGGCGAGGTATGCGTAGGCGTGGATCGAGACCGCGGTCACGTCCAGCTCGCCCTTCATGGCGCGCTGGTTCAAAGTCTCGATGTCCTGCAACTCGTGTTCGTAGTGCCTCTCGCCGGTGGGGACTTTGCCCGCGGCGAGAGCATAGAACATGAACGCGTCGTCCGAGTCGGGGCTGTGCGCCAGCGTGATGGTGCCCATCAGCCGCCGCTCGTGACTCCCAGGTCGGCTTCGGCCTGCACCTTGTGGTTCTCGATCGCGCGACCGTGGTCTATGTACTCCTGGCGGGCCGCTGCCATCTGGCTCTCGAAGTTGTCGAGGAAGCGCTGCTCCAACTGCCGCTCCGCTGCCTCGTCGCCCTCGAGCCGCGCAACGGACGTCCGCAGCATGATGGCCAGGAGGTGATTGGGCACCGCTGCCTCGATCGAGTCCGCCCGCGCTGCTGCAGAGTCTGGGCTGCCGGTGATCGAGTGAATGAGACCGACGTGATAGTGCGCGTCGGGATCGAGCGGGCTCAGCATGCCGTACACCTGCAGGGCCATCGGCTTGAACATGTCGATCTCGCCCTGGTTGCCGGACTGGTGCGCGGTCATGATCCGGTTGAACAGCCTGTCGGCCTGCTCGCGCGGCGTCATGGATGCGATGTCCGGCATGCCGCCGCCCGCGGCGCCGCCCTGTGTGGGCGCATTTGCAGCCGGTGGCGCCGAGGTCTTCCCGGCCGAGTAGGCAACTGCCACCAGCACCACAACGACCACGAAGCCGGCGAGCATCCAGATCCAATTGGGTGTGCGGCCGCCCGTCTCGCCGCCCGCCGCCCCGCAGGCGTGACAGAACTTCGCACCGGCCGATAGTGAGGCCCCGCATGCAGGGCACGTTCTTCCAGCTGTCGCATTCATCGAGGGAAACCCCTGAGAGTGTTGAATTCCGATATGAGACCGGGAAATATAGCTGAGAGTGGTGTGATTTGGCCGCTAGCGCCCCTGCCGGTGGAGCATTACTCTAGCGCGATGGGCACGGACTCAGGTGATCAGGAAAAGTCGACACGGTTCGACCCACCGTGGAGCCAGATCAAGGCCCGCCAGATGGGGGAACTCGAGCGGGGTGAGGACCGTTGGGACGTGTTGCTCGAGACGGTGACCGATCCGGCGGTCGGGGCCATCCGCGGGCGCATCCACTTCATCCTCGGCAACGTGCACCGGCTCTCCGGCTGGATCTTCCTGGAGTGGGACGAAAGGGACGTGGAGACCAGGTTCTCCGAGTTCTCGGCCCAGGAACTGTGGAACCTCCTGGGCTCTCTGGAGGGCCCCTGAGCGGCTTGCGAGTCGCCACTCATTTCGGGCCAATTCTGCAAGAGTCCAGCCTCAATCCGACAAGCATCGTCCCCAATTCTGCAAGCTGACACTCCAGTTTTGCCGATTCTGCACAATCGGCTTGACACCCTGCACACTCCAGACTAGCCTTCAGCGTCCGTGGCGCCGGGGCCGCGCGCCAGCGCACCAACTCACCAGTGCGAAGGAGCCATCCGTGTCAGCTTCCAACAACATCGTCGTTCCAACGCGTACCGAAAAACCGGATTTGCGCGACAACCACGTAGACACTCGTGGTGCCAGCGCGGCGGACATCCTGCAACTGTGCGATCAGATGCAGGTGGACTTCCTGAGGCTCCAGTTCACTGACATCACGGGCATCAACAAGAACGTCGAGGTGCCGCGCAGCCAGTTCCAGAAGGCGCTGGACGGCGAGATCATGTTCGACGGCTCCTCGATCGAGGGCTTCGTTCGGATCGAGGAGAGCGACATGATCCTCAAGCCCGACCTCGAGACGTTCAAGATCTTCCCGTACGACGACGAGGGCGGCCGCGTGGCACGCCTGATCTGCGACATACACGAGCCGGACGGCAACCCCTTCCCGGGCTGTCCGCGCGGCGCGCTGAAGCGGCAGATCGCGGAAGCCAAGAAGCTGGGTTACGAGATGATGGCCGGCGTCGAGGCCGAGTTCTTCATCTTCCACATGGATGAGCGCGGCAACGCCCTGCTGGAGACGCACGATGCAGGCGGTTACTTCGACCTGGCTCCGGCCGACAGGGCCGAGCCGATCCGCCGGCTGATCATCGACGATCTCGTCAACCTCGGCTTCGAGGTGGAAGCCGGTCACCACGAGGTGGCAGAGGGACAGCACGAGGTCGACTTCCGCTACGCCGACGCGCTCACCACGGCCGACAACCTGGCGACGTTCAGATTCATCGTGCGCAACGTCGCGTACCGTCACGGCTTCGCGGCCACGTTCATGCCGAAGCCGATCTTCGGGCAGAACGGCTCCGGTATGCACACTCACCAGTCGCTGTTCAAGGGTGAGGAGAACGCGTTCTTCGATCCCGAGTCGAAGTGGGAGATATCGAGCGTCGGTCTCGCGTACATCGCCGGCCTGCTGCGGCACGCACGCGGCTTCTGCGCCATCACCAACCCGCTCGTGAACAGCTACAAGCGGTTGGTGCCGGGCTACGAGGCGCCGGTCAACGTGGCGTGGAGCATGAGGAACCGTTCGCCGCTCGTCCGGATCCCGGAGCGTCGGGGGCACGGCACGCGCTGTGAGCTGAGAATGCCCGATCCGGCGGCCAATCCCTATCTCGGCCTCACCGTGCAGCTGGCGGCCGGGCTGGACGGCGTCAGGAACCAGCTCACCCCGCCCGACCCGGTGAACAAGAACATCTTCACCATGAGCCACCGCGAGCGCCGCCGATATCGGATCGACGAGTTGCCCCGCGACCTGCACGAGGCGCTCGACTACCTGGAGAAGGACAAGGTGATCCGGGACGCTCTCGGCTCGCACATTTACGAGATGTTCCTCGAGGCCAAGCGGCAGGAGTGGGGCGAGTACACGGCTCAGGTGAGTCAGTGGGAGGTCGGGAGATATCTCGGGAAGTACTAGGTGAGGCGGTCTCTGCGCTTCTTTTCGATCTAGACGGGACCCTCTACACCGAAGCCGGAGTGATCCCCGGCGCCGTCGAGGCCATAGCTGACCTCCGGCGCCGGGGCGTCCCGCTTCGTTTCGTCACCAACACCACACGCAAGCCGCGCCGCCTACTGGTCGAGCGCCTCCGGAGCTACGGCTACGGGGTCGAGGACCACGAGGTATTCGGTGCCGTGCTGGCGACCGCGGCCCATCTGGAACAACAGGGAATCCGCTCGGTGGCCCCGTTCGTGTCGAGAGCGGCGCTGGAGGACCTGGCGGGCTTCGACCTCGGGGGCGGCCTGGCCGACACGCGGCCGGCCGAAACGCCCGACGCCGTTCTGGTGGGCGACCTCGGCGACGAGTGGACTCCTGCGCTGCTCAACGAGGCGTTCCGCTACGTGATGGACGGTGCACGGCTCATCGCGCTCCAGAAGGGACGCTACTGGCTGGCGGCGGACGGCATTGAGCTGGACGCGGGACCGTGGGTGGCCGCGCTGGAGTACGCCACCGACAGCGAAGCGGTCGTCTGCGGCAAGCCGAACGCCGCCTTCTTTCACGGCGTGCTCTCGTCGCTGGAGGACGCCGATTCCTCGGCGCCGAGCGTAATGGTAGGCGACGACCTGTGGAACGACGTCGAGGGGGCGCAGCGCGCCGGACTGGCCGGCTGGCTGGTCCGGACGGGCAAATTCCGCGAAGAGGCGCTAGAATCCTCGGGGATCAAACCCGACCGGGTGATCGGCTCGGTGGCCGAGCTCGGCGGGTAGAGAGGATGCAGCGTCTTGAGTCGTATCTGGGTGGTTCCAGCTCTCCTGATCGGAGTGCCCGCGCTGGCTGACGGGCAGGAGACCGGTCCGCCCGGCCCCGTCATCGACACCATCATCGTCATAACCCACGACATCTACAGCCCCGAGGAAGCGGCCGAGGGCTGGGTGTACCGCCTCACCAACGGACTGCA
>JBDHIS010000068.1:0-4486 GCA_039587315.1 Gemmatimonadota bacterium
GCAGATCAAGGGCCCACCACTGAGGCAGCTCCAGAACATGGAGGCCTCGCTGGAGATCCCGACGGCGACGTCGTTTCGCGATATGGACGTATCGCTCTTGTGGGCGGTGCGCGCCGCGTTCAACCGCCAGCTCAAGCAGCGCGACCTCAAGCTCTCGTTCACGCACCTCATCGGCTGGGCCCTGGTGCGCGCGGCGCAGGAGGTGCCGGCGCTGACCCACACGCTCGCCGAGCAGGGCGAGGACTATTTCCGGGTGGAGCCGGACGCGGTGAACCTGGGGCTCGCGGTCGACACAGTAGGCAAGCGCGGCGAGCGGCGGCTGATGGTGCCGATCGTGAAGCAGGCCGACAGGATGAGCTTCCGCGACTTCCACGAGGAGTACGAGCGGGTCGTGACGGGGGCGCGCGAGGGCAAGCTGATGCCCGACGCCTACATGGGCGGCACGTTCACGCTCACCAACCCGGGCACGATCGGCACGGTCGCATCCGTGCCGCGCCTGATGAAGGGGCAGGGCTCGATCATCGCCACCGGCGCGATCCGTGAGATCGGCGGCGTGAAGGTCATGACGATGACGAGCACCTACGACCACCGCATCATCCAGGGCGCAGAGTCGGGCGAGTTCCTGCAGGTCGTGGACCGTCTGCTTCAGGGCGAGCACGACTTCTACCGCGAGATCGCGCGATCCATGGACCTGGATGCCGCGACGCTGACTGCCGCTGAGACCGCGGTACGAGCGGGCGTGCCCGTGGCACCGAAGCAGGCTGCCTCGGCGGCGCTGCTGACCGACGGCGCCATCCCGCAGGACATGCTGTACCACACGGCAGCCGCGATGTCGCTGGTGCGGGCTCACCGCACGCACGGCTACCTGGCGGCGCGGCTCAACCCGCTCGGCATCGAGCCGCGCGGCGACCCGGCGCTGAACCCCGCCAACCTCGATCTCACGCCGGAGGTAATGCGGCACATTCCGGCCGACGTGCTGCGCACTTACGTCGGCGGCGAGACGATGCTCGACGTGCTGCCGCGGCTGCGCGAGATCTACTGCGGCACGATCGCCTACGAGATCGAGCACATCGCCAGCCACGAGGAGCGCGTGTGGCTGCGGCGTGTCATCGAGTCGGGCGAGCACCGCCGTCCGCTGAGCGATGAAGAGAAGGTTGCCCTGCTCGGGGAACTCACCAAGGTCGACACGCTGGAGCGGTTCCTGCACCGCGCGTACCTCGGTCACAAGCGCTTCGGCATCGAGGGCCTGGACATGCTGGTGCCGATGCTGCACCGGGCGCTGTCGCTCACCGCCGACGAGGGGACGTGCGAGGCGGTGATGGGAATGGCGCACCGTGGCCGGCTCAACGTGCTGTCACACATCCTCGGCGTTTCGTACGAGACTCTGCTCGCCGAGTTCGAGGGCGGCCGCGAGGTGGAAGAGACGCTCGCCCCCAAGGGCGGCACCGGCGACGTGAAGTATCACCACGGTGCGACCGGGATCTTCGAGACGTGGCGCGGGCAGGAGATCGACGTCACGCTGATGCCCAACCCCAGCCACCTCGAGGCAGTGGACCCGGTGGTCGAGGGCAACGCGCGCGCGCGCCAGACCAACCGCTCCAAGCCGCAGCCGACGTACGACACCCAGTGTGTCATGCCGATCCTGATCCACGGAGACGGGGCGTTCGCGGCGCAGGGTGTGGTGGCCGAGACCATCAACCTGGCGCGGCTCGAGGGCTACTCGACCGGCGGCACGCTGCACATCATCGCCAACAACCAGGTTGGCTTCACCACGAACCCGAACGAGGCGCGCTCCACTGATTACGCGAGCGATCTGGCCAAGGGGTTCGACGTTCCGATCGTGCACGTGAACGCCGACGACCCGGAGGCGTGCCTCGCCGCTGTCAACCTGGCAATGATGTATCGCAAGAAGTACCGGCACGACGCCGTGATCAATCTCGTCGGGTACCGCCGCCACGGGCACAACGAGGGCGACGAGCCACGCTACACGCAGCCCCAGATGTACAAGTTGATCGACGAGCACCCCACGGTGCGAGAGCTCTACGCCGGCACTCTGGTGAATCAGAAGGTGATCACCGGGGAGCAGGCAGAGCAGATGGTCGACGAGGTCTACTCCGGGCTGACCGAGACACAGACCAAGCTGAAGGCCGACCTCGAGCGCGGAGTGGAGCCGGGCGAGGAGCCGCAGCGCATCTCGGGACTGTGGGTTCCGATCACCGAGCCCGCCACGGCCGTGGCCCCGAAAGAGTTCGAGGCGCTGAACGAGGAGCTCCTCACGTACCCGGAGGGATTCAACGTCAATCGCAAGCTCCAGCGCGTGCTGGATCGGCGCCGCACGGCGGTGACCGATGATTCGGGGCTCGACTGGGCCCACGCCGAGTCACTCGCGTTGGCGGCCCTGCTCACCGAGGGAGTGCCGATCAGGATGGTGGGTCAGGACACCGTACGCGGCACGTTCAGCCAACGGCACCTGACGCTGTTCGACTCGGAGACGGGTGCTCCATATACGCCGATTCAGCACCTCGCCGGCGCCACGGTACCGATGGAGCTCCACAACTCACCACTCTCCGAATACGCGGCGCTGGGTTTCGAATACGGCTACGCCGTGGCGGCGCCCAAGACGCTAGTGATCTGGGAGGCACAGTTCGGCGACTTCGCGAACAGCGCCGAAGTCATCATAGACCAGTTCATCATTGCGGGGCTCGCGAAGTGGGGGCAGACCTCGAGGCTGACCCTGCTGCTGCCGCACGGCTACGAGGGACAGGGCCCGGAGCACTCGAGCGCGCGACTGGAGCGCTACCTCGCTCTGGGGGCCGAGGGGAACATCCGCTTCTCCAACCCCTCGACTCCGGCGCAGTACTTCCACCTGCTCAGGCGCCAGGCCAGGCACGAAGAGATGCGGCCGCTGATAGTGATGACGCCCAAGAGCCTGTTGCGACTGCCGCAAGCCACGTCCCACGTGGCGGAGTTCACTGAGGGCGAGTTCCACGCGGTGCTCGACGATCCGGACCTGCCGGGCACGCGTGAGACCGTGACGCGACTCGTTCTCTGCTCGGGCAAGGTGTACTACGACATCGTGGGGTCGGAGCGGCGCGCCGAGGCGGGGCACGTTGCCGTCGGGCGAATCGAGCTGCTCTATCCCTTCCCCGAGGGCCAGGTGGTGGAGCTCATCGAGTCATACCCCAACCTGGAAGAAGTGCTTTGGCTCCAGGAGGAGCCGATGAACATGGGCGCGCGCAAGTGGATGGTGCCGCACCTAGAGGCTGTCGCCCCCGACAACGTCGCGGTGCGCTACACATCACGTCCGGAGCGGTCCAGCCCGGCCGAGGGCTATCCGGCCGCGCACCACGCCGAACAGCAGCGCATCGTCAACGAGGGACTCGCCTAGGGAGTCGGGCGCAGGCGGTAGTCGAGTCGCTCGCGGGCGGCCCTCACAGCGTTGCGGTACTCGTCGCTCGCAAGCTTCTGCTGCAGCTGTTCGCTGACAGGAACCACCATGGCAGCCGGCTTCCAATAGGCCGGCTCGCCCGTCGCCTCGTCAACTATCCGCCCCTCGTTTACCGCCTGGTTCGCCTCGGCCAGGTCTGCGCCCCTCACGGCGTCGCGCAGAGCCTCGAAGCGCGCCTGCGCCGCGGGCTCGACGAAGTTCAGGTGCCGCCTGCCCACGGCGGCCATGTAGAACTGCGACGGCACGAAGGCGATCCCGTCCAGTCTGAGCCGCTCGCACACCACGACTATCCAGACCGCGACCTCGCGCAGCAGCCCGAGGCCCGGGTGCCGCTGTCCGGGCAGCTGTGGATGAGACTCGGTGAACGAGGCCTGCGGGTTCTGCATCAACAGCCACTCGATCTCGATCACGTCATGACCTGGCACCATGCTGCGGCTGCGCGACGCCTTGAGCTCCATCAGGAGCTCCTTCTCGTCCGGATCGGCGAACACGCGCAGTACCTGCCCCAGCCCCTGGGGCGCGGTGAGAGTCACCGTCAGGTTCTTGTACCCGCGCTCACGAATGCTGTCCAACAGGCCCAGCTGCTCCAGTTGCAGCTCGACGGCGTGCCGCGGAAACTGCCCCAGGAACCGTGTGTCCTCGTGCGTCAGGTCTCCCAGGATATCCTCGCGATCGAGCTCCCAATCCGCGGAGTCCCTCGGCCCGTCGCCCGCCGTATCCCAGCGCCGCGAGATCGCACGGAAGCGCCTCAGCAGCAGCTCCGCGTCGTCGGGCGGCTCCACGACCGCGCCGCTCACCAGCCAGCCGAAGAAGCGCGCCGAGTAGCGCCACGCGGCCGTGCCGTAACCGCCGGCCAGCAGCACCACGAGCGGGACCCTCTGCCTCCCGTTCCGGGTCCGTTCCACCACGAACCTGTCGCGCTCCAGCAGCGCCTCGGCGCTCAGCCTCCAATCCCCCACCGCGTCCCCCGCAGCTCCGTCAACGCCGGCCACGTAGAAGACCAGCCCGGGCCGGTGCTCGCTCACTATCGAGGGCAGC
>JBDHIS010000069.1:0-4366 GCA_039587315.1 Gemmatimonadota bacterium
GCTCTCGCTGCCCACCGACGGGATCAGGTACTCCTGCACGATGTTCAGCTTGCCGCTGATCACGCCGCCCAGCGCGATCCCGATGAACAGCGAGCTGATCACTTCGCGGGTGGCAAAGGCCAGAATGATGGCGACGGCGGGTGGCAGGACGGACCAGAAGCCGAAGTGGCCGTTGCGCTCCGGGAAGTCACCGGCGGCGGCGATGCCGATTATCAACAGTGCGCCGAAGATGAGCAAGCTGATCCTACGCCGGGTCATGTATCCTCCTGTTACCTGAGCGGTGCCGTCCCAACGATTCCTAGGAGAGAACCTTCAGGCAGTTACCTCTGGACGCAATCGCGTCAGCCGCCGGTGCGCGTGGCGGCGAGCAGCGTTATGTCGTCGTGGGCTTCGGTCGGTCCGGCGAATGCGTGGACCGCTTCGACTGTACCGTGGACCAGCGTGGTGGCGGAGGAGTTGTTCTGCCGCAGGGCGTCCCGAAGACGCTCAGCACCGAATGCCTCGCCGGTTGGACTCTCCGCTTCCACCACCCCGTCTGTGAACGCGACGAGGCTGTGGCCGGGCTCCAGGACCCCCGCTTCCGTCCAGAACTCCGCATCGGGGAGAAGCCCGAGGGCGGGGCCCGTGGGCCGCAACTCCTGCGTGCTGCCGTCCGGGGCGACGATGATGGCCGGCTCGTGACCGGCGTTGACGTAGTCGAACTGTCCGGTGTACGGGGTGAGCGCTCCCAGGAACGCCGTTGCGAACATGTTCGTGCGTCCGTGCAGGCGCGCAATGTAGTCGTTGGTGAACCCCGCCACGCGCGTCAGCAGCTCGGCCGGCGTGGCTGCCTCGAGCGACCGGACGACCACGGAGCGGCGGCCGCCCACCATCTGGATCGCTCCGCCCTCGACGGGATCGGCAGAGGCCCGGATGAGACTGCGAAACAGGGCCATGAACAGCGCAGCGCCTAGCCCCTTGTCGCACACGTCTCCCACGACGAGGACGATGGTGCCGCTCGGCGCCAGCATGAAAGCGTCGTAGAAATCGCCGGACACCTGCCGGGCCGGATGCAGTGCGGCCTCGATCTGCACGCCCGGCGCGGTAGGAAGCGATTCGGGAAGGAACGCGCCCTGAATCTCTCGAGCGACCGCCAGATCATGCGTGAGGCTCTCGGCATAGCGCCGCTCGGCGTCACGCAGGCGCTTACGGTCCAGTGCGGCGCTCATGCGGGCCCGGAGAATGGCCGGCCGGAACAACTTGGGGAGATAATCGTCGGCGCCCAGCTCCAGGCAGCGCACGATGACTTCGATGTCGTCCACCGCCGATACCATGATCACCGGAAGATGCGAGAGTTCGGTATCCTTGCGGAGCACCTCGAGCAGCTGCGGGCCGTCCATTTCTGGCATCTGCACGTCCAGCAACACCAGATCAAAGGGCCCGGCCCGGAGCTTCTCCAGTGCCTCGCGACCGTTTTCGGCAGTTTCCGCCAGATACCCTTCGCGCTGCACGCGGCGACTGAGGACGTCACGATTGGCCGGCGTATCGTCGACGACCAGAACTCGCGGCGGCGCGCGATCACCCTGGTGCGACGAGTCGTCCGGCGGGTGTGCCATACCGTTCTCGGGCATCGTCCCGTCAGGCCCCGACGCTGTCAAAGCTCTCGACAGCGTCCTCGAACGTCTCGAAGACCTTCAGGATGTTCGTGAACCCGGCCAACTCGAGCACATTGAGTACCTCCGGTCGGAGACCGGCAAGCCGCAAGTCCCCGCCGGCCGATCGGGTAACCTTCAACGTGCCCAGCAGCACGCGGAGGCCGGCACTGCTCGTGTAGTCGACCTCGCGGAAGTCTGCAACCACGTTGTGGTGTCCTGCCTCTACTTCGCCCGAAAACACCTGTTGGAGGGTGTCGGCGGTGTGGCTGTCCACGCGCCCAGCGATGTGGACGGTGCTCACGTTCCCTCTCTGTTCCACTGTGGTTTCCATGTCGTGCTCCGCAGGTTCAGCCCTTCTCGGGTGCTGATGCTGAATTGGGTCCGATGCGCTTGGTGAGCGTCACGATGTTGCCGCGATCGCCACGGGTTTCGTGCCTGACCTCGTCCATCACGCTGTACACCAAGTGCCAACCGATGCGGCCCGGCTTGCGACGCTGCCAATCGCTCTCGGTATCGGCGGGGGGCAACGTGGCGGGATCGAACACGGGCGCATCGTCCTCGATCCGCACGATGAAGCACTCAGCCGTTGCGCTCGTCTCGATGGCGATCGATCCACGGTGCTCGGCGGTGTATCCGTGGTCGACCACGTTCGCACACACCTCACTGACCGCGACGCGAAGGTCGTGCAGCGCCGCCTCGTCTGCTCCGGCTTCACGCAGACCCTGTGCGGTGAACTCGACGAGTTCGTGGAGGTGCTCCGACCGGCCGGGCCTGACGATGCGGTGGGGCGTGCTCATGTGTCTTCGAGCGAATGCCCGATGAGTGCCTCGACCTTCCCGAGGAGCCGAGCAAAATCCACGGGCTTCGTGTCGAATTCGTCTGCGCCGGCGGCGAGAGCTCGTTCGCGTTCTCCCGGGAGCGCGTGTGCGGTGACGGCGATGATGGGGATCGTACGGGTGTCCGTGTTGCCACGCAGTCGCCGCATCACCTCCCGTCCGTCCATGAGTGGCAGGCTGAGCTCGAGGAGAATGAGATCGGGGGCCACCTCCCGGGCCTGTTGGAGCGCTTGCGGTCCGTCCACCGCGCTCACGACTCGGAAGCCCTTGCGCTGGAGCCGGCGTGTCAGCGCATCGCGATTCATCTCGTCGTCTTCCACGAGGAGAATCACGGTCTCGGCTGCCTCATGCGCCGCCCGCTCGGCGGGACCGGTCATGGCGTCACACCCGTTGGGCGGAACCGCTCGAACAGGTCGCGGATCTGTTGTCCCGTGAGCGGCTTGATCACGAACTCCGCGGCGCCAAGCTCACGGCCACGTTGCTTGTCATCCTCGGTGGAGAGGACGAAGACGGGAACGCCGCGCAACACCTTGTCGATGGTGAGGCGTTGCAGGGCCGCCCACCCGTCGGCGTCGGGGAACACCACTTCGGTGGCGATCGCTACGGGCACCCGCTCGCGCGCGAGGCGGAAGCCGTCCTCCGGGTCCGACGCCGTGAGCGTTTCGAACCCATCCCGCTCGAGCAGTCGCGTCATGAGCTCCCGGACCGACTCGTCGTGATCGATGATCACCACGGTGGGATGGCGCTTGTCGGGCCCGCCTTGCCCCGTGGCAGCCTTGGGGGGCGGAAGCCACATTATGCCGGACAGCTGCATGGAGGAACGCGCCTTTACCGCTACTGGAATCCGTACCGTGAACGTCGATCCCTCCCCGACCGTACTCTCGACGGTGATGTCTCCACCCATCATGCGGCAGAACTTGCGGCAGATCACCAACCCCAGGCCCGTTCCGCCGTACTTGCGCTTGGTGGATACGTCGGCTTGCGTGAACGCTTTGAACAACTTCTCGATCTGCTCTTGGCTCATGCCGATGCCGGTGTCGCGGATGGCGACCGTCACGAAGCCGACGGGCCGTTCCCCGTGCCGAGCAGCCTCGATGGTGATCTGTCCCTGCTCGGTGAACTTGCAGGCGTTGGAGAGAAGGTTGAGCAGGATCTGCCGCGTCTTGGTCAGATCGGCATCAACGATGCCGACATCGCTCTTGACGACTTTGAGGGTGTTGCCCTTCTTGTCGGCGATCGGTGTCACAGTGTCGGCGACCTCGTTGATCAGCAGTCCGAGGTCGAACGGTTCCACGTACAGGTCGATCTTGCCCGCCTCGATCTTCGACAGATCGAGCACACCGTTGATGAGCTCGAGCAGGTGCTTGGCGGACGTTTCGATCTTCTTGACATCGGCTGCCAGCTCCGCGACGCCCCGTTCGGCCAACTCTTCTTCGAGCAGCTCGGCGTAGAGGATGACGGCGTTCAACGGTGTGCGCAGCTCGTGGCTCATGCTGGCCAGAAAGGCGCTCTTGGCGTAGCTGGTCCGCTCGGCCGCTTCCCGTGCCGCTTGCAGCTCGCGGATCTGCTGCTCGAAGTGCTCGCGTTGGTCCTCGGGCGGTGCACTCATGAAGGGGCGCTCGGTGCCATGCGAGATCCTGAGTCGTTACCCATCGTGAATGGGAGAGGTGGAAGGTAGAAGATACGGGTCGACCGGAGGAGCGGCTAGTCACCCGGGCCGGACACCGGGCCCTCTTATTGCGACGGCGGCGGCTACAGAGTCGGTGAGCATGTTGAGTTGCCACAAGTCGTGCGTGCTGGTGTGGAGGAACGGACCGATGGCGCGCAGCCCAGTTTTCCCGATGTTGCGCTCCAGGTACCGCACCTCCTCGAACGTGTCTTTCAGGGTCGGATCCG
>JBDHIS010000040.1:0-19653 GCA_039587315.1 Gemmatimonadota bacterium
CACGTTGTGAGCCACCTGCACCAGGTTGTCGATCTTGGTGCCTGCGCCGACGACCGTATCGTCGAGGCTACCCCGGTCCACCGTGCTGTTCGCGCCGATCTCGACGTCGTCGCCGATCACGCAGCGGCCCACCTGGGGAACCGGTTCGTGACCGCTCTCTGTGCGCGCGAATCCGAAGCCCTTGCCCCCCACGCGCGCTCCGGCACGGACCAACACGCGATCTCCGAGCACGGCTCCGGAGTGCACCACCGCGTGAGACTCGATGCGGCAGCCTGCCCCCACCGTGGCACCGCTCTCCACGACCGCATGGTCCGCAACGACGCAGCCGTCGCCGAGGCTCGCGTTGCGGCCCACCACGGCGCCGGCTCCAATCGCGATCCTCCCCGCCCAGCGGACGCCGCTCTCGATGCGCGCGCTTGGGTGAATGCCCCACCCGGGAGATTCAGCTGGGTAGAGCGCGTCGAGTGCGCGCCTCATTGCTGCGTGGGGGTCGGTTGCCACGATGCGTGTCGCGGGGGCGGCAGGCTCATCGCGATGTTCGTGGGAGAGCAGCACCGCACCGGCGGCGGTGCGTGCAAGGTACGGTCGGTATCGGTCGGAGACAAGAAACGCGAGGTCGCCGGGGCCGGCCCTGTCGAGAGGCGCAACCCCGGCGACTACGACGTCGGCGGGACCAATGACTTCACCGCCCACCAACTGCGCGATCTGGCCGGCGGTCAGACCAGACCGAGCGCGCACCGTTCGGTCTACTGCCCGCCGGACGGGCCGGTCAGACGGCTCACTACGACCGACGTGATGTCCAGAACGGGGTCTGCTGAGATGATGTTGTTCCCCGGCGCCGAAACGTCGAACACGACCGCAATGGCGCGCTCTGCGCGCAGCCCGTCGATGATGCTCTGGATGCGGTCCTCCAGCGGGCCGATCAGCTCCTGCTGTCGCTGCACCGCGAGGTTCTGGAGCTCACCGGTGCGCTGCTCGAGCTGCTGCTGCAGCCCCCTCAGCTCATCGGTCTTCTCCTGTCGCGCGGTTGGTGACAGGACGATCGACTGCTGCTGGAAGGCATTCACGGCCGAATCCAGGTCTTCCTGCAACACCTGAACTTCTGCGCGATAACCGGCCATCTCGGCGTTGAACGTAGACTCGGCCTGCGCGAAGCCCGGAGTCTGCCGCAGCACGATCTCGCTGCTCACGTACGCGAACGGTGTGCCCTGCGCGGGCTCCGGTGGTGTCGGAATCGCCGCAATGCCAACCACGGCAATAAGAGCCAGTGCTGCCAATCCCCATCGAGCCATCTTACGCTCCATGTGCATAGTCATCTTGATCCGAGGTTAGAAGATATTCCCTAATCTGAAGTGAAGCTTCCAGCCCGGGTTGGGGAAGCCCCGAAGGTCAACGCGATCCCACCCGTAGGCGTAGTCGATGCCGATCGGTCCAAGCGGCGTGATCAGGCTGGCCCCGATCCCGGCGCCCCGGAACATACGTGTCGGGTTGAATCCCTTGGGTCCTGCCCACACGTTGCCCGCGTCGTAGAACACTGCCAGGTAGATGGACTGGCTCATTCGGAACCCGATCTCCGCGCTGAGTGCGAGATACGAACCGCCGAATGCGTCCACGCTGCTCGCGGCCTGCCCGGACGCGGTTGGGTCGTATCCGCCAGGCGTGATGGAGAACTCCTCGTAACCGCGCAACGGGATCCCGTACTGCACGCCACCCATGGCCCACAGTTGGCGGAAGTGCGGCCCTGCATCGCCCCACAGTGCACCGACCTGACCCCGCAAGCCGAGTACGAGAGCCATGGGACTCGCCATCGGGTCATCTCCGCCGAAACGAGCCAGCGGCGTATACCAGCGCCCCTCGAATGTGGCGCGCCGAAAATCGCCTTCGCCACCGAGTATGCCGCCGCCCTGGCCCAGCGTGACCCTGTGCATCGCGCCGCTCACGGGAAACGGCAGTCCCGTACGCGTGTCCCGGACGAGTGACACGCTGGCCATCGACAGCACGCAGCCCCTGCAGAAGAAGCGGGACGAGAGCGTCGGCGAGTCGTATTCACTCTGCTCCAGGGTGTACGACAGAATGAGGCGCGTGAAGCGTGAGCTGCGCCACGGGAACCCAACCTGTACGCTGCCGCCACGAGAGTTGATGCGGCCGAGGTCCGACACGGTGTAGCGCAGTCGCGAGCTGTGCAGTGAAATCGTACCGGAGATGAGGCTGCCTTTGAGCGCCGGGTCGTGATAGGAGATGTTGAAGTTGTTGATGTTGCGGCCGAACTGCCACTGGAAGCTCGCCCGCTTCCCCTGGCCGAACAGGTTCGGCTCGTCCAGTCCGATGAAGCCTCCCAGCCCGGTGCCTTGCCCGACCGACGCACCGAAGTTCACGCTCCCGGTGTGCCGCTCCTTCACGTTGAAGATGACGTCGACGTCGCCCTGCTGGTTGGCCTGCTCGGTATTCGGCAGCGGGAGCGGCTGCTCGAAGAAGCCCAGGTTCGAGATGCGCTGGTACGACTGGATCAATGCCTCCTGCCGCATCACGTCGCCAGGCACGATCAGTATTGCGCGGCGGATGACGTCCTCATGCGTGACGCCGTTCCCGCGGATGAGCACCTTGTTGACGATGGCGGGTTGGCGTTCGACGATCTGCCAGCGTAGGTCGACTACGTGGTCTCCGTCCTCGTTCTGGCGCCGCAGTATCGTGGGCTGGATCTGGGCGTAGATGTAGCCGTTGTTCAGGTACAGATTGCGGACGCGCTGCGTGGCCTCGTCCCACTTGTCCAGATCGAACATCTGCGGACCTTCTTGCGACCCCCCGAGTCCCAGAAAGCCGCTGGAGCGACCGGTGAAGGGGTAGTAGACGGCGATCTGGTCGGTGGAGAAGTGCCGGTTGCCGACGACCTCGAACGAGCCGACTTGGTACTGGTTTCCTTCCTGCAAGGTCAGCACCAGGGTGCCCTTGCCCGTGGTCGGACTGACGTGGAGCGTGTCGTCCACTACCTGCGCATCGATGAACCCCTTGGATGCGTACAGTCGGGGGATGCGTTCGCGGACATCCCTCTCCAGCACGTCGTCGCTGAAGTCGCCGTTGCGCCACCACCAGAAGCCTTCCGGCTTGGTGCGCATCTTGCCGACGACCTCCTGGTCGGTGAGCTGCTCGTTGCCCTCGACCAAGACTTCCGAGATCGTGACCCTGCTGCCCTCGGTGATCTCGAAGATGATCTGGAGGCTGCTGTCCGGCTGCCACACCGGAGCGATGGCCACCTCGGTGAGGTAGAACCCTGCGTCCATGTAGAGCGAGTCTATGGACGCGCGGGATTGGGCGGCGAGCAGCGGATCGTACGGCCGCCCTGCCAGGAGCTTCACCCGTCCGCGCACACGGCGCGTCGGGATCGCTTCGGCGCCGCGGACGCTCCAGCCAGTGAGCATCGGTCGTTCGATGACAACGATGCGAAGCACCTCGGTGTTGCCCACGCGGCCCTGGTGGATTTCGACGTCGGAGAACTGTCCCGTCGCATAGAGGGCGGCGATCGCGCGCTGCAGATCGCGGTAGGTGACGGGGTCGCCGATGGTGATGCCGGAGCTGGCGACTACCGTCTCACGAGAGATGCGGCGCAGGCCCTCGACAGCGATGCTGTCCGCCAACACCGGCTCCTGCGCCAACGTCGCAGGGGCCACGGCGAACGCCAGCAGCGCCGTGAGGATGAACCGCCGCATGCCTACGCCTTCGTACCGGAGAGTGCCCGGAACACCAGCTTCTCTCCGTCCGGATCCACGTCGATCTCGATCTGGTCGCCAGGCGCGAATTCGCCCATCAGGATCTTGTCCGACAGTGGATCCTCGACGTAGCGCTGAATCGCACGCTTGAGCGGCCGTGCCCCGAACGCTTCCTCGTAACCGTGGTCCACGAGAAAGTCCGTAGCCGCGTCGGTCCGGCTGAGTTTGTACCCCTCCGGCGCAATGCGCTCTCCCACCTGGCGGAACATGATGTCCACGATCGCCGCGATGTGCTCGCGACTGAGCGAGTGGAACACGATCACATCGTCGAGCCGGTTGAGGAACTCGGGGTTGAAGACCCGGTTCACCTCGTCGCGGACCTTCTGCTCCATCTGCTCGAAAGCAGCCATTTCGGTGGGCTGCTCGAACCCGAGTGACTTGCCCTTCGAGATGTCCCGGCCTCCGATGTTCGAGGTCATGATCACGACCGTGTTCTTGAAGTCGATCTTCCTGCCGTAGTTGTCCGTCAGGTGTCCCTCGTCGAGCACCTGAAGCAGGATGTTGAACACGTCCGGGTGCGCCTTCTCGATCTCGTCGAGCAGAACCACGGCGTACGGCTTGCGCCGCACCGCCTTGGTGAGCGCCCCGGAGTCCTCGTAGCCCACATACCCCGGAGGGGCGCCGATGAGCCGGCTCACGCTGAACTTCTCCATGTACTCCGACATGTCCACGCGGATGAGCGCCTGGTCATCGGCGAACAGGAAGCGGGCCAGGGCGCGTGCGAGCTCCGTCTTCCCAACCCCGGTCGGCCCGCAGAACACGAAGCTGCCGATGGGGCGCCGCGGGTCCTTGAGCCCGGCCCGGGAGCGCCGGATGGCGCGTGATATGGCGTCGATCGCCTGGTTCTGGCCCACGACCGAGTCGTGCATCTCCTCCTCCATGCGGAGCAGACGCTGCGTCTCGGCCTCCTGCAGGCGAGTGACCGGGATGCCGGTCCAGCGCGACACGATGAATGCGATGTCCTCCTCGTCTATGGTCGGGCGGTGCTGCTGCCGTTCGCGCTCCCACTCCTCCTGCCGCTTGCGGATTTCACCCTGCAGCTCGCGCTCCTGGTCACGCAGGGAAGCCGCGCGCTCGAAGTTCTGGTCGCGTACGGCCTCTTCCTTGTCGCGATTGATCGTCTCCAGCCGTGCCTTGAGGTCGGCTACCTCCGGCGGTGGGACCTGCGCCGCGAGCCTCGCTCGCGCAGAGGCTTCGTCGATCACGTCGATCGCCTTGTCGGGCAGAAAGCGGTCCGTGATGTAGCGCTCGGACAGCCGCGCGGCGATCTCCAGGACCTGGTCGGGAATGATCACCCTGTGGTGGTCCTCATAGCGCTGCCGCAGTCCCTTGAGAATATCGATCGTCTCGTCGACCGTGGGTGGATCGACGATTACCGTCTGGAACCGCCGCTCCAGTGCTCCGTCCTTCTCGATGTACTTGCGGTATTCGTTGAGAGTGGACGCGCCGACGCACTGAAGCTCGCCGCGTGCCAGCGCCGGCTTGAGCATGTTGGAAGCGTCGATGGCACCCTCGGCCGCGCCGGCTCCGACCAGGGTGTGCAGCTCGTCGATGAACAACACCACGTTCTTGTTCTGTGCGATCTCGTTCATCACTGCCTTGAGTCGCTCTTCGAACTGCCCGCGGTACTTCGTACCCGCGATGACTGCGGCCATGTCGAGTGCGAGCACCCGGTGGCTGGCTAGCGACTCGGGGCTGTTGCCTGCGGCGATCAGCTGCGCGAGGCCCTCCACTATCGCAGTCTTCCCGACGCCGGCCTCGCCGATCAGGACCGGGTTGTTCTTCTTGCGACGGGAGAGGACTTCGATGACGCGCTCAATCTCCTGGGCGCGGCCGATGGTGGGGTCGAGCTGCCCGTCGCCTGCGAGCGAAGTCAGGTCGCGGCAGAAGTGATCCAGCGCCGGGGTCTTGGACTTCTTCTCAGAGCGGGGAGCCCCGCCGGGTGGGGGGGCGCCCTTCCCGCCGGCCGGCATGTCGGAGCCAAGCAGGCGCAAGGTCTCGGCACGTGCCTGTTCGAGGTTTATCCCGGCGTCGGCCAGGACCTGCGCCGCTATCCCCTTCTCCTCCCGCAACAGGCCGAGCAACAGGTGCTCGGTGCCCACGTACGAGTGGTTCAGCTCGCGGGCCTCGCTCATCGCGAGTTCCAGCACCTTCTTCGCCCGCGATGTGTAGGGCAGGTCAGGGCCCTCCGGCGCCGGCGCTTTGCCCTTCTTCACCGTCTCCTCGATCTTCTGCTGGATCTCGTCGAGGTCGACGTTGAGATTGGTGAGCACCGCAGCGGCGACTCCCTCGCCCTCGCGGATCAGCCCCAGCAGGATGTGCTCCGTCCCCACGTACTCGTGGTGCAGACGCGCCGCTTCCTCGCGCGCCATCTGCAGGACCTTTCGCACTCGATCTGTGAAGTTGTACCCGTTCATCGTTCCGTCGCCTGGTGTGTCGTGATTGAAGCCGGCCTACTCCGACCGTGTTCCGTCACCGTTTCCGCCGCGCGCTGCATCGGCATCGAGCGTGTTGCGTACGTATGCCGCACGGTGCACTGGAAGTTCCGGGTCCGACAGCTGACAGCCCTCCCGCTGAGCCAGGTGCGCCGGCTGCGTGTAGATCAAGAGCTTGTTCAGCGTGTATACACTCACGTCCCGGATCAGGTTCAGCCCGACGCCGAGGCGCACGCCACTGAGCAGGTTCATCGTCTCTTCGAACGAGAGGCTGCGCGCATAGCGAAGCAGCCCATACGCACGCCAGACCTTGTCCGCGATCACCGCGTGTGCTTCGCTCTGCAGCACCTCGCGTGCCTGCTCCTCGTACTCGATCACCTGGCGCACCATCTTGCTGAGGTGGTCAAGCAGCTCCTCCTCGCGCTTGCCGAGCGTGGTTTGGTTGGATAGCTGGAAGAAGTTGCCGACTACTTCGCTACCCTCACCGTACAACCCACGGAACGTGAGTCCGACCTGAGACAGACCCTGGAGGACCTTTGCGATTTCCTTCGTGAGGACGAGGCCCGGAAGGTGAATCAGGACGGACGCGCGCAGCCCCGTGCCCGCATTGGTCGGGCAGGCGGTAAGGTAACCAAACTCCGGGTGGAACGCGACGGGAAGTCGCCCTCCCAGATCGGCATCCAGCCGCTCCAGCTCGGCGTAGGCCGTCTCGAGGCGGAACCCCGACTGCAGGCTCTGCAATCGGAGGTGGTCTTCCTCGTTGATCATGATGCCGAGGCTTCCATTCGTGAGCAGAGCGGCTGCCTGGCGCACCGGATGTTGCCGGTCGAGTCCGGCCAGCTCACGCGAAATCAGGTGCCGTTCGTGCAAGACCTGGCGCTCTATGCGCTCGAGCTCCCCTACGGGGTAGACCGCGCCGTCCTTCAGGTCCTTGCTCTGGCGGCCGGACTCGACGATTCGCTCCCGCACCGCCTCGAGATCGCCGTCCTCCGCCCGCCCCGTGAAGGACATGCCCTGGAGGTTTCGGGCCAGACGCACCCGCGCCGAGAGCACGATGTTGCTGTCCGGGCCGCTGGCATCCAACCAGGCCATGCCTCCGTCGGGGAGCAGGCTGAGGTCCAGCATCACTCCATCCCCCGGATGCGGTCGCGCAATTCCGCGGCCAGCTCGAAGTTCTCGGTGTGCACCGCCCTCTTGAGCTGGTCGCGCAGCTCGACCAGGACACGGTCCGTGTCGTCGTACGTGGCGGTGATCGCTGGGAGGTAGACCTCTCCCACGTGTTGGCTCGCGCCGTGAATTCGGCGCAGCAGGTCGCGCATGTGCTGCTCGAAGGTCTCGTAGCAGTGAGGGCATCCCAGGCGGCCCGTCTCTCTGAAATCCTGAAGCGTACCGCCGCAGAAGCCACAACTGCTGTCGTCCGTCCCCGGTGGGAGTGCGGCCGCCGCACCCTGCCCGACCGAGGCGAGGAACCCGGAGAGCGGCAGCTTGGAGACGCTGGAGCCCGTCTGCACGCCCTTCTCCTCCGCACACTCGTCGCACAGGTGCAATTGCGTGACCGAGTTGTCCACTATTTGAGTCAAGTGGATCGAGGCCTCGCGCTCGCGGCAGTTGTCACACTGCATCAGGGCAACACCTCCGCGGAGTCGACCGGCTGCAGCCGACCGTTCTGTAGCAACAACGTCCGGTCCGCACGCCGGGCCAGAACCGGATTGTGAGTAACCACTATGAGTGAGGTCTCCAGCCTGCGCACCAACGCGAAGAGGAGCTCGTTGAGCAGGCCGCTGTTGTGGTTGTCCAGGTTTCCGCTCGGCTCGTCCGCCAGAAGGAGCTTCGGATCGTGCACCATGGCGCGCGCCACGGCGCAACGCTGCTGTTCGCCGCCGGAGAGCTGCGTTGGCCGGTGGGCCATGCGACCGGCCAGGTCTACGCCCGCCAGGAGCTCCTCCGCGCGCGCGCGCGCCCTGTCGTCGGACCACCCGGCTATCAGCAGCGGCATCATCACGTTCTCGAGGGCAGTGAACTCCCTGAGCAGGTGATGGAACTGGAACACGAACCCGATGTCGCGGTTGCGCAACTCATCGCGCGCCGACTCGGAGATCGAGCTGTATGACACGCCGTTGAGGCGGATATCCCCACCAGACGGCTCGTCCAGGGCTCCCAGCATATGGAGCAGCGTGCTCTTGCCGGCTCCACTCGAGCCCACGATGGCGACTACCTCACCGCGCAGCAACGTCAGGTCCACGTGGTTCAGCACCTCGACCAGAGCGAGGTCACCGCCGCGGTAGACTTTGCGAACGCCTTGCGCCTCGAGAACGGCGGTCATTCGTAACGGATCGCTTCCACGGGGTTGAGGGTCGCCGCCTGGCGCGCCGGATACAGCGTCGCCAGAGTTGCTACTGTGATGCTCGCTGCCAGCACGATCACCACATCGAGCGGATCCACCTGTACCGGCAAATGATCGATGAAGTACACCGACGGATCGAGCGCGATGATGTGACGCTGGTCCACGAGACGCCCCACGCCCAGCCCGAGCGCGGCGCCGAGGACGGCACCTACCACCCCGATCACCACGCCTTGCAGGATGAACACCTTGCGAACGGAGCGTACCGGGAGGCCCATGGCGCGGAGAATCCCGATCTCTCGCGTCTTATCACGGACCAGCATGGTCAGAGTGCTCACGATGTTGAACGCGGCCACCACTACGATCAGAAGCAGGACGGTGCTCATCGCCAGCTTCTCGAGCTGGAGCGCGGAAAACAACGAGGCGTTCTGTGCCTGCCAGTCGAGCGTCCGGTACGGGTACCCGCCCAGGGCGGTCTCGATGTCCGCTCCGACGCGTGGCGCGTCCCACGGGTCGCTGAGCCGCACCTCGAGGCCCGTTACCGCTGTCCCCAGTCCGGCGAACTGTTGCGCCACCTCACGCTGAAGGAGGACGTAGCCGTTGTCGTACTCGTACATCCCGGACTGGAACGTCCCGGTGACTTCAAAGGTCCACCACTTCGGAACGAATGCGCCGAGCGCGGCGTTGAAGTCGCTCCCCGCCGGCGAGACCATCGTGATCCTGGTGCCAGGAAAAGCGCTCAGTCGCTCCGCGAGGCGCCGCCCGAGCACGATCCCGCCATCCACTTCCGGCTCAGTGGTCTGGAACCGCAAATCGCCCTGCAGGAAGTGCTGTGCCAGCCGGGTCACCGCCATCGTTCCGGTGTCCGACTCGATGCCGATCACGTAGACACCCTGGGCATAGTCGGCTCCGGCGGACAGCAGGCCCTGGCTCAGGACGAACGGCGCCACCGCCTGCACCTCCGGATGCTGCTGCACCTCCCCACGTACCGTCTCCCAGTCGTCTAGCCTGAGACCGCGACCGAACGTGAGCACGCGCAGGTGGGGGCTGGCTACCAGGATCTTGTCGCGCAGCTCATTCTGGAGCCCGTTCATCACTCCGGTCACGACCACGAGCGCCATCACGCCGACGGTCACTCCCCCGGTCGCGATGAGCGTGATGAGGGAGAAGAGCCGCGACGAGCGTCGGCTGCGCAAGTAGCGCGAGGCGAGCTTGCGTTCGAGCCGACTCATTCCTCGGGCCTCAACGTCGGAAACAGGATCACGTCGCGGATCGAGTGCTCCTCGGCGAGCAGCATGACCAGTCGGTCGATGCCCAGTCCGCACCCGCCGGTCGGCGGCATGCCGTACTCCAGGGCTCGCACGTAATCCTCGTCCACCTGGTGGGCGTCCTGGTCGCCTGCGGCGCGCGCGGCCGACTGGGCCTGGAAGCGGTTACGCTGGTCGTCCGGATCGTTCAGTTCGCTGAACGCGTTCGCGAGCTCGCGGCCGTCCACGAAGAACTCGAAGCGCTCGGCCAACGAGGGGTCGCCCCGCTTCGGCTTGGCCAGCGGTGAGAGCTCCAGCGGGAAGTCCACCACGAAAGTCGGTTGCTCCAGGTGCCTCTCCACATACTCCTTGAACACCTCGTCCAGCAGCTTGGTCCGCGGCATCGGGTCCAGATCGGGGACCTCGCGCTTGCGCAGCAGGTCCCGCAGCGTGTCGTCGTCAGCCTCGGCAAGGTCGACTTTGGCGTGCTTTTCGACGAGCTCCAGGTACGGAACGCGCGGCCACGGGCGTCCGAAGTCGAACTTCACGCCGAATCGCTCGATTGCGGACCCACCGCAGAGCTCGACGACGAGATCGTGGACCATCTCCTCGACCAGATCCATGATGCCTTCGTAGTCGGCGTAGGCCTCGTAGAACTCGAGCATCGTGAACTCGGGATTGTGCTGGCGGTCGATGCCTTCGTTGCGGAAGTCCTTCCCGATCTCGTACACCCGCTCGATGCCGCCCACGATGCAGCGCTTGAGGTACAGCTCGGTGGCAATGCGCAGGTAGAAGCGCGCGTCCAGCGCGTTGTGGTGCGTCACGAACGGCCGAGCGAGCGCACCGCCGTAGATTGGCTGCAGCACCGGAGTCTCAACCTCGAGATACCCTCGCTCGTCGAGAAACCGCCGGACGTAATTGATCACCCGTGCCCGCAATCGGAACGTGTCCCCCAGTTCCGGGTGGGTCAGCAGGTCGGCGTAGCGCTGCCTGTAGCGCATCTCGACGTCGGTGAGCCCGCTATGCGTTTCGCCGGTGGCGTCCTCCTTGCCAATGGGCGGTGGCCGCAGGGCCTTTGACAGGAGCACTACCTGCTCGGCGTGGACCGTGACCTCGCCGGTCTTCGTCTGGAACATGTAGCCGGTGACGCCGACGTGGTCACCGAGGTCCAGGAGCTTCACGAGCTCGTAGGCGTCGTCGCCGACGTCGTCTTTGCGCAGGTAGATCTGCACCCGGCCCGTGCCGTCACGCAGGTGTCCAAACGTCGTCTTGCCGTGCCGGCGGCGGGAGATGAGCCGCCCCGCCACCCGTACGTGCACCCGCTCGTCGGGGCTGTGCGCCGCGATGGCCTCGGCGGCCGTGTGGGTCCGATCGTAGCCGTAGGCGTACGGCTGGATTCCCATGGCGCGGAGCGCATCGAGCTTCTCGCGCCGCGTCTCTTCCACGCGCGACCTCGGATCTACGGTCATGCCGCCCGGCTCCCGAACTTCTTCAGGAAGGTCTCGATGAACGCGTCGATGTTCCCATCCATTACCGACTGCACGTCGGTCATCTTCATCTCAGTCCGGTGGTCGTTCACCATCGTGTAGGGCTGGAACACGTACGAGCGGATCTGGTTGCCCCAGCTGATATCCGTCTTCGTGGCCTCGACCTCGGCCCGCTTCTTCTCCCGCTCCTCGATCGCCAACTGGTACAGCGCAGCCTTGAGCATCTTGAGGGCGGTAGCCCGGTTCTTGTGCTGGCTGCGCTCCTGCTGGCACGAGACCGCGATGCCGGTCGGCAGGTGGCGCAGGCGCACCGCCGACGACGTCTTGTTGACGTGTTGGCCACCGGCCCCGGACGCGCGGAACACCTCCATCTCTATGTCCTCGTCGCGAAGGTCGATTTCCACCGTGTCGTCGACCGCCGGGTAGACGAACACGGAAGCGAAGGAAGTGTGTCTCCTCGACTGCGCGTCGAAGGGGGAGATTCGAACGAGCCGGTGTACGCCCTTCTCCGCCTTCAGGTAGCCATAGGCGTGCTCACCCCGCACCTCGATCGCGACCGACTTGATGCCGGCTTCCTCAGCGGGAACCAGGTCGAGCACGTGCACGGTGTATCCGCGCCGCTCCGCCCAGCGCGTGTACATCCTCAGCAGCATCTCGGCCCAGTCCTGCGACTCGGTGCCCCCAGCACCGGGGTGAATCGTGAGCAGGGCGTCGCGGCGATCGTCAGGTCCCTGCAGCATGCCTTGCAGCTCGAGCTGCTCGAGTCCGTGCTCGAGTCGCTCCGCTTCTTCGGCGAGTTGTCGTTCGAGGTCTGGGTCCGGATCCTGCTCGACGAGCGTGGCCAGCTCCAGGGCGTCCTTCGCGCGACGCTCGAGGTCGGCGTGGGGCTCAGTCCAGCGCTTGAGTTGACGGATCTCTTCGACGACGGTCCTGGCCTGCTCGGAGTCATTCCAGAAGTCGGGCGCGGCCATGGACGATTCGAGTGCGCTCAGGCGGGTGCTCTTGCTCTCCAGGTCAAAGATAGCCTCGGAGTTCTTGCAGCCGGCGCTCGAGCTCGGAAAGGCGGGCGTGGGTCTCGTCGGCCATCGTTGCTTCCTCTGCTCCCTGAAGTCTGGCATACATTGAGCCGCCCCCTCCAGCCTGGAGGCGACGGCTCGCTAACCGGCCAAATATAAGCCTGACAGGAAGTTAATACCAACCCTAGAAGATCTGCTGTCCCCCCGCCAGGATCTCGTTGAGCGCTTCGGTGAAGTAGGGGTTGGCCTCCGCCAAATCCCGCCCCACCTGCTCCACGTACTCCTCCCAGCTCTTCTTGATCTCGTCCTCGAATTCCTCCTTGAGCCGGCCTGCTGCCAGCGCCCGTTGCCGCTTGTCCGGCTGGTACACGATCATGTCGGAGACGAGCGCTCTGGCAAGGCGCCGCGCCTTCTGCTGCGGATCCTGCGACATGAACGGGTTGATCGGGCGCGTGACCAGCGCCTCCTGGGCTTGGGCGTCTGCCGGGGCCGTCTCGGCAACCGAGGCGGCGGGTTTGGGCGCTGCTTCTACCATCGGACTGGCCGCGGCAGCCGGCTTGGGCGCGGCGGGTTTGGGCGCGGCCGGAGGTGGCACGGCCGGGGCGGCCATCGGTCTTCCCGTCCCCGGGCGGAACACAGGAGCGCTGGGCCGCTCGGTCGCGGCGCGTGCGCCTGTGACCGGAGGCCTGGGCGCCGAAATGGGCCGGGTTACGCGCGGTCGTCTGGGCGGAGTCTTCCGGGCGGGCGGCGTCTCAGCTGCGGGCCCAGGCGCCGGCGCAGCCGGCTGGGGCACCTGTGGGGTCGCACCTGCCGCCGGAGCTGCCTTGGGCGCTGGGGTCGGAGCTGTCGGCGCCTCGATCACCGGCGCAGGAGTGGCCGGCTTGGGAGCTGGCGGCTCCTCGGTGGTCACGAACCTCGGCTCGGCCGGTACCGGGGCCGCCACGGGCGCGACGACGTGCTCGGGGGCCGCCGCCCTGATCTGGGGCGTGGTCTCTCGCGCCGCCGCCGGGGCGTCTCCAGCGGGGCTCACGTCCATCACGTTCGAGCATACTGAGCAGCGCGCGCGCGCGCCCCCCGTCGGCACCTTCGCCGGGTCGACCCGGTAAACCGTCTTGCAGGAGGAGCAGCTGACGTTCATTCGTGCGTCTCCAACGGTCTATTGACCGGCGTCGCGTCGGCGGTCGACCACGAACACTGAACCCGGAAGAGTCTTGGCGTAGCTCTTCATTTCCGTGGCCAGCTCACTCACCTCGGCCGGATGGCTGTAGGTGCGGCGTTCGTTGGTCACGATACCAATCGACAGCGTCATCAGCGGCACGCGGTGGAGGTGGCCGCGCCGATCCTTGCCGAAGAAGTACCCCGCCCTGCGATCCTGGGCGTTGTACTGGAACGGGATGAGGGCGTCGAACACGGCGATGACCTCACCACAAACCTCCTGCACCATGTCCATGGTCAGGACCATGATGAAGTCGTCCCCGCCGATGTGACCGACGAACCCATCCTTCGGGCACATCCCCTTCACGACATCGCGCAGTATGCGCGACAAGATGAAGATAACGCGGTCGCCGTCGTAGTAGCTGTAGCGGTCGTTGAATTCCTTGAAGTGGTCCAGGTCGGCATAACAGACGGCGAAGACCTCGCCACCGTCCAGACGGGTACGAATCTGTCGCTCGATCTCGGTCGTGCCCGGCAGGCGAGTGGAGGGGTGCACTGCCACGTTGCGCGCGGTGCGCGACAGCAGCACACCGAGCCTGCTGCGCTGTTCGTCGGGCGCGATAATCGGGGTGAGCACCTCGTCCGCACCGGCCTCGAACCAGGAGCGCACCTGGTCCGATGCGTGGCCGCCTGCGACGAAGGCCACGGGCACGATCGCGGTGTACGGGTCCTTCTTCAGGGAGCGGCAGAGCTCGAGCCCGTCCGAGGCCGCCCCGTCGGCATCGATGATGATGAGGGCCGGCGGGTTGCGGAGCGCCTGGGTCTCGACTGCCTCGAGATCGTGGAGTGTGAGGAACGGGAGCGGATGCTCCTCCACCCAGGCCGAGATCAGATCGGGTACCGGACGCTCAGCGGGGGAATAGTAGAGTACCGTTGGGCGCGTCCGCACCGGTCTCCTGGGCTCCTAATTGACGAAGTCGGACAAACTTAGAGGTCGCCGCCTACTAAGTCAAATGAGCTAAATCACAGCTTTGGGCGGCCTTCCCAGGGGCTTGGTAGGCCCTCAGAACCCCACTCGGACGCTGAGCTGCCAGGCGGGCGCCTGGCCCGGGCCCCGATCCAGGATTGCCGAATCGATCCCCACCTGGCGCTTGTTCGCCGCCAGCCGCGTGGTGATGAAGGCGTCCACGAAGCTCAGGACGTGGTTCGCGAGCAGCAGGCCAAACCAGGTCGTGGCTCGACGAAAGGCGTCGTCGCTGCTGCGGATCGACTGGCGGTAGAGGTCCTGCTCCAGGCCCGCGTTGCGCCAGGTCCAGAGGAAATTGGGCCCCACAGCACGGCGCCGGTAGAACTCGAGGGCGCGCAGATACTCCGGGGACTCGGGTGGTGGTGGGTTGTCCGGATCCGTGAAGAACGTGCGTTGGGCCAGGTCCCACTGTGCCCCGTTGAACGTGCGCACGTCCGTGGGGGGGACCAGCGCTGGGCCCGGATCGGTGTCGAACGGCCCGCTCTCGGCGAAGTCGGCGACCTTCTCGTAGTACTCGAAGACCGTGTCGGGCTTGACCGGATCGAATGGCGCTCGGGCCACGGTGAACGCCAGCTCCCTGAAACGGTCGCTCTCCCGGCCGCCCTCGGTGCTGAAGCTTATTGCCTGGGTCAGGAAGAGGGCCTCCAGGACCAGATATATGGCGCCCCGCTCCTGTCCCATCATGAGCTGCCCGCTGCCGGGGATAATCAGGGACGAGACCGGTGGGAGCCAGGTCGCCCGCTCGGGCTCTGCCACGGTGTCGGGCGCCGGTTCCCAGGCGGTCTCGGGCAGCAGGGCCAGGCTCTGCGGGGAGGGACTCACCTGCCCCAATGCTTCTGCGCTGAGGGCGGCTACGGCGATCGCGACGCAGGCAAGAAGCCGGCGCATCAGAAGGCTAGCGCCAGGCTGAGGTAGACGGGCTCGTCGAACGTCGACGAATCGTAGAACACTCGCGCGAAGTCGAATGCGAACTTGCCGAAGCGAAGCCCGATGCCGACCGACGGGCCGCGGGTCTCGGAGTGGAGGAAGGCGTAGCCGGCCCTGATCCGCACGACCTGGCCATAGCCCAACTCCACTCCGACACGGGCATCGGGGTCGGTCGGCCCGCTGAGGGCGTTTTGCACGTCCACGAGGAACCGCGCGTCCATCCGCTCCGGCGAGTTCTCCGGTTGCGGCAGGAATACGCGGTACGCCACGCCGAACTGCAGCCGAGTCGGGAGCGGATCGGCCTGGTCCTTGTTCTCCAGCTGGAGCTTGAAGCCGGCGTTGCGGAGCGCGGCTCCCACCCTGAGGTTGTCGTCCACCCCGGTGGCGAACTGCAGGCCCGCGTCGATGCCATGCGTCGTGCCCACGATGGTCCGCAGGACGCCACAATCGCCGGAACAGTCCTGCCGGAACTGAATCAGTTTGTAGTTGACGCCGAGGGCGAAGTGCGAACCGAGCTCCGTGGCGTAGGATGCCAGCAGCTCGATGTTCTTGAGCGAGATTCTGCCGATCACCCCGCCGGGGCCGACCGATACCTCCTGGCTACCGAAGTCGACGAGGTAGGCCGAGACGCCGATGACCCCGAGGCGGCTGGCCGTGAAGTAGGCCGAAAGCGCCGTGTTGTTGGACGCGAACGTGGAGTTGTAGTGGGCCGCGATGACGGAACTCGGGATGGTCGCCAGCCCCGCGGGGTTCCAGAACGCGGCTTCCGTGTCTCCCGCGTCGGCTACCGCCGCCTGGCCCAGCGCCGCGGCGCGGGCGCCCACGGGCAACAGGAGGAACGTTGCCCCCCCCGACTCCGGGTCGTCAGGTCCCTGGGCCCGAAGGGGTGAAGCAGCGAGAAGAAGGGTGAGTGCGCCGACGCTAAAGCGGCGTCGCCTCATCGATCAGCATGATGGGGATGTCGTCCTCCACCGCGTACACGAGATGGCACGCGTGACAGACGAGTTGCTCCTTGGGGTCCTTCCGGTACTCGAGCTCCCCCTTGCACTTGGGGCAGACCAGGATCTCCAACAGGTCGGGTGAGAGACTCATGGGTTCCTCGTACCAGGTAGGGGGAAGCCGAGTTCACGCAGTCGCTGCTCGGAGCGGCGCCACTTGGGCAGCACCTTGACCCAGAGGTCCAGGTACACCCGCTCGCCGAGCAGGTTCTCGATGCGCTGTCGAGCCAGAGCACCCAGCTGTTTGATCGTGCGGCCGTTGCTTCCGATCACAATCCCCTTCTGTGACTCCCGTTCAACGTGCACGGTAACCCGAATATACACCGGGTCGGAGTTCTCCCGGAACTCGTCCACCTCGGCCGCCAGGGCATATGGGAGTTCCTCGCCCAGCAACTCGAACGCCGCCTCCCGCACGAACTCCGCAGCGAAGAACCGCAGCGGCTGGGTGCTGACGTCCTCCGGGTCATGGCGGAACGCGCCGGGGCGCGCCTGCTCGCGGCACCACGCCAGAACCTCCGGCACCCCCTCGCCGGTGGTGGCGCTGACGACGAACGTGGGCGACTTCAGCGCCGGCAGTTCACGCCGCTGCACGAGGTCGGCTCCCGTCAGCACAGTCGCCACCGGCTGTCCCTTGAGGGCGTCGGCCGGTACGAGCTCCTCGAGCGGTGGGGGCGCTCCGTCGGCGAGCGTTCCGACGTAGAGGATCGCGTCCGCGCCGCGCAGCGCGTCCGCTACCTGCTCCATCATCGCCTGCTGCAGTAGATAGCGCGGTTCGAGGAGGCCCGGTGGGTCCAGGAACACTAGTTGCGTCGCGCCCTCGGTGTGGATCCCCACGACCGGCTGACGCGTCGATTGTGGCTTCGCGCTCGTAATGGCGAGCTTCGCGCCCACCATCGCGTTCAGCAGGGTGCTCTTTCCTGAGTTGGGCTTGCCTGCGAGCGCAATGACCGCGCAGCGGGTGTCGGGAGACTCGGGCATCGCGGGGAAGGTACACGACTGTCGGGAAACGGGAAGCGGGAAACGCGCAGCTCCTTGCAGCGCGTTTCCCGCTCCGGCCTACCGCGCCCGGCTCACGCCGAGCCCATCAACCTGAATCAATCCCCGGCACCGGCCTCCGTGGTCGACTCCATCAAGTACTCGTGCATGGCCTTCGCGGCCACCTTGGCCTGTGCCACCGCCGTCACGACGAGGTTCGGCCCGAGAACGTCGTCGCCGCCGGCGAACACGTTCTCGCGACTGGTCACGCCCGTCTCGTCGTCGATCGTAATGAGTCCCCAGTCGTGCGTTGTCAGGTCCGGCGTCGTCTCACCGAGCAGCGGATCGGGCCAGTACCCGAGGGCCGAGATGACCGTGTCTACCTCCATCGTGAACTCGGATCCTTCGATCGGCACAGGCCGCCGTCGCCCCGAATCATCCGGCTCGCCGAGCTCCATGCGGATGCACTCCATCGCCGCGACGCGTCCATGGTCGTCACCGGTGAGGCGCACCGGTTGCGTCAGCCAGTGGAAGTCCACTCCCTCTTCCTTGGCGAACTGCCGGTCCTTTTCGTTGCCGGGCATCTCAGCTTCGGTGCGGCGATATACGCAGATCACCTCGGCAGCCCCGAGTCGCACCGACGTTCGCACGCAGTCCATCGCCGTGTCTCCACCGCCGATCACGGCAACACGATCGCCAACGCTGGGCGGTTCCTTTAGATCCTGGGGCCGTTTCTCCTCCTCGACGTTGGCTCGGATCAGGAACGGAGTGGCGTTGTACACGCCGGCGAGATCCGCCCCCGGTACCTTGAACTCGGCACCCACGCCGGCGCCGACGCCGAGGAAGACGGTCTCGAAACCCCGCTCGACCAGCTCGTCGATTCCGACGTCCCTGCCTATGGTCGTGTTGAATCGGAACCCCACTCCCAGCGCCTTGAGGTAATCGATCTTGTCGTCCACCACGTGGTGGTCCATCTTGAACTGCGGTATCCCATACCGCATGACGCCGCCGGGTGCCGGCCATGTGTCGAACACGGTCACCGCGTGCCCTTTCTGCGCCAACTCTTCGGCAACGGTGATGCCGGCAGGTCCCGCTCCCACGACTGCCGCTCTGTGGCCCGTTGCGGGTTCCTTTTCGATGACGAACCCACCGTGAGTGCGCTCGTAGTCGGCCACGAAGGCCTCGAGTCGACCCACCGGGACCGGCGGCTTGCCCTTCTTGTTGTAGATGCAGGCTCCTTCACACAGCAGCACCTGCGGGCAAACGCGCCCGCAAACCTCGGGCATGGAGCTCGTCATGCGGAACACACGCGCGGCGTCCTCGAAGTTGCCGTGTTCCAGTTGCCACAACGCTAGCGGAATGTCGTTGTGTAGGGGGCATACCTTCACACACTGCGCGCCCGGACACTGGATGCAGCGCTCGGCCTCCTTCATGGCCGTCTCTGGGTCGAACGGCAGGTAGGTTTCCTGGAAGTTGTGTCGGCGCACTTCAGGGTCCTGCTTGGGGACCGCATTCGCCTCCGCGGCGAGGCGCCCCTTGCGATCGACTTCCTTCGGACTCGGTTTCGGCAGCATTCGGGTGCTCCCGGACCTCAGCCTTCAGGACTGCGTGCCGAGGCCCTCAAGGTTGAATCCATCAGCTGTCGTTGATTGCACTATTCGTTCGATGAGGTCTACGACGCGCGGGATGGCCTCTTCTACCGCCACCCCCATGTCGCCGCCCACGGTGCGGCAATCACCACCCTCGACGACGACGATCACCATCTCCTCGGGGACGGGCTGCTGCAGCATGCGGCCTGCCGCGAAGGCCTCGAACAGACCCACATAGTGTGGTGAGCCGCCGGGCGTGTCGCGCAGATCGTCCTCCTCGACGATGTACACAGTGCCGGGAGGGGCCTTGCCGGTCATCACGGTGTCCACGACGATCATGCGACGAGCATGCAGCAGGTAGTCCAGCAGTCGGAAGCCGGTCTCGGTAGTCGCCACGACCTCGCAGTCGTCGCCGAGACGTGTTCGCAGCAGGTCCGCCGCCACGATGCCCAGGGCGTCGTCTGCCAGCAGGTCGTTGCCAAGGCAGAGGACGCGGAACGGGACGAAATCCTCCCTCTCCGTATCCGGCAGCGGCACGGAGAGGGAGGGCGAGCGGGAATCAATCACGGTGTATGCTGCCGTCGAGATCCCGGCGCAGCGTGCTGAGCGTGTTCCCGTCCAGGTCGCGCACGCTCAAGGCGAGCGGCATACTCCCCGGCAGCGAGTGAGTGGCGCACGCATGGCACGGGTCG
>JBDHIS010000070.1:0-3926 GCA_039587315.1 Gemmatimonadota bacterium
CGTACGGTTGCAGCTCTTCGTCTGCGTTGCGCCACACCTCCGCCACGAACTGGTAGGAGTCTATCGCGGTCTCGCGGTCTCCCAGTCGATCCGCGAGGCGCGCACGCTCCAGCGCCCAGTATCCGCGCGTCGGCACCGGCCACTGTGACGTGTAGGGTTCCTTCAGCACGTCGAGCGCCTCTCTATCACTGCCTTGGGCGACCAATAGCCTCGCGAACACGAGAGGATCCCAGAACCCAAGCTCCTCGGCGTCCCTTATTTCCGTGAACCGGAGGAGTGCCTCTGTTGTGTCGCGCCGGGCAAGGGCCATATACGGGCTCAACTCGCGCGCAACATCCGGGTTATTGCGGATGATCGTCTGGATGGCAGCGGTGTCGCCCCGCGATGCCAGCCACCAGTGGGCGAATGCGATCCCGAAGCGCGGATAGTAGGGATCGGCCGTAAGCCACGCCTGGAACGTAGAATCCGCTACCTCCGCCGGCACGTTGCCCCACACCGCCAGCTCGGGGAACAGCGTCGGGAACCAACTCTCGTCCTCCGTACCCGTGACTTCGTATGCCTCACGGATGTGACCGCGGTAGGCCAGCATTCCAGCCAGGCTCCGCCGCAGCACCCAGTCGGTCGTGTAGAAAAACCGCTGATCGTGCGGGCGCGAGTACCCCTCGCGAGCTATCCGTATCGTCGTTTCTCTGGAGTCGGCGATCCCCATCAGATTGTTGAACGCCTCGGCCAGCACCTCATCCGGGAGCGAGTCGAGCAGGCTCTCGACCTCGGCCTCCGAAACCGCCGGGTCGAGCGCCTTCGCGATCACCAACATGTACCCCATCTCTCGAGTGGGCGGGTCCAGCGTCAGGTACTGCGCGGCCAGCTGCTGCGCGACGTCGAGCTGTCCGTCCAAGACCGCGATCTGGGCGGCGCGCTGGTACACCGGTCCGAAGCCTGAATCCAGCGCCACAGCCCGCAGGTACCCCTCGAGTGTCGAGGCCAGCGTCGAGTTTATGCGTTCATGCTGGTAATCCCGATGGAGACCGACCATGTACCAGGCTTCGGCATCCTCGGGAAAACGTGTCGCCGCTCGGAGTGCCTTTCCGAAGCCATCGTCCACCCCGTCCCCCGAGTCGGGAACCAGCCCCAACTTGAGGGCGGCCATCAGGGCGGCCGACTCGATGAGCAGGCTGTCGTGTTCCGACATGCCATGGTTGAGCTCGCCGGCACGGTAGAACTGGGCGTAAGCACGGCCCGCGTCCTTCTCGCCCAACGAGTAAACGAACGCGAGGCGGAACTGTGCCATGACGATCCCGCTGTCGAGCTCCAGTGCCTGTTCGTAGTAGGCGCGCGCCGAGTCCCAGTCCGTGCGCCTGAACGCGTACTCGCCCCGGAGGAACGCCTTGAGCGCCGTCATCGAGGTCGAGCCGAGACTCCACAGCGGGAACGCCCCGACCCTGCCCCTCGCACCCAACTGGCGTAGCACACCCACCGCCACCGAGTCGAGCACCTGATCCAGCCGGGCGACGGCGTCCCTCACCTCCAAGTCACCGATCGGGTCCCCGCTGGAGGCATCTACAACCGTCACGTTGGCCCGAACCGAGTCCCCACGCAGCGGCATCAGCGAGCCAAACACGACGAGACCGGCTCCGGTGCTCCGCCCCAGCTCCGTCGCCGACCCGGCATCGAGACGGTCGGGCGCCCACTCGCCCACCGTGGTCGGCGGAATCGTACTGAGCGGCCCGGCGCCATCCAGGGTGCGCGACAGGAAATCCCCCATCCCAACGCTCCACCCCTCGAAGCTCTCGTCCAGGACGGCTATCGGTGCCACCGCCACCAAGTCGCGATCGAGCGGGACCTCCGGCTCACCGCCAAGCCCGATGGCGGCCGCGGCAGCGACGCCTGCAACCACAACGCTTGCGGCCATCACCACACCCAGCCGTGCCCGGGACCGCGCTCGGGGATGCTCTCGGCTGCGCGACGGCATGGCCCCGCTCGCGAAGTCCACGGCGCCCGACTCATCGAGCGCCTCCGCGAACTGAGCAGCGGTCGCGAACCGGTCCGCAGGGATCTTCGCCATCGCCCTGTTGATGGTGTGCTCGATGCTCGCGCTCACCGTCGGACGAACGATCTTCACCGACGGAACGCTCTCCAGCGAGTGCCGGGCGATGATCGCCACCGGGGTGGGACCAGAGAACGGCGGCTCACCCGCCAGCATCTCGTACAGCACGCAGCCCATGGCGTAGATGTCCGCGCGGCCGTCGATCTTCCCGATTCCCGCGCCCTGCTCCGGGCTCATGTACGTCGGCGTACCGACCACGATCCCCGTCTCGGTGAGCTTCTCACCGCCGGCTTCCGTCATGGCCCTAGCGATGCCGAAGTCCGCAACGACGGCGTGCCCCCCTGAGAGCAGGATGTTCTCCGGCTTGATGTCGCGATGAACGACACCGTAGCTGTGCGCGTAGCTGAGTCCCTGGGCCACTTCCCGAGCGATGCGCAGCGCGTCCTCGATCCCCAGCTGAGTCTCCCGCTCCAAGAGATCGCGCAGCGACTCCCCCTCCACGAAGGGCATCACGTAGTACAGGAAGCCTCCGGCTTCTCCGGAGTCGTACAGCGGGAGTATCTGGGGATGGTGCAGACCGGCGACGATCTCGATCTCGCGCAGGAACCGCTCGGCGCCGAGCGCCTCGCTCAGCTCCGAGCGCAGCACCTTCACCGCGACCGTGCGTCCGTGCTTGACGTCGCGGGCGAGATACACCGTCGCCATGCCACCAGCGCCTATCTCGCGCTCGATGGCATAACGGTCGGCAAGTGCCGCCGCGAGCCGGTCGGGAGGGGTTGTCACGTCGGGTGTATTGGGATCGTCGGGCCCATTAGGATATGGTCTTCAGGGCACGGGCGCCAGAGAGGGAGTAGCGAAACGTTGCTATGGGTACACGTTGTCCGCAGATCTCCGTCACTTCTCGTCGGCCGACGGTCCGTACACTCCGGGCACCTTGAGCCCGGCCTGCCGCATCAGCACCGTCATCTGTCCGCGATGGTGGATCTCGTGGTACAGCACCACACTCAGCGTGAACCCGCGGGCCCACTCCCGGCCGTACAGCTCGTCGGTGACCTCGAGCATCTCGTCGCTCCACTGCCCCTCGACGGCACCAGCCAGCGCCTTGGCAGCATCCACATAGGCCGAGTGGATCTCCGCTGCGCGCTCCGGTACCGGGTCCCGATTCGACGGAGCGTCGTACTCGAGGTTCGTCTTGCCTGCGATCTCCCACTGCGAGGCCACGACGTGCCAGGCCAGCTCGCCGAGAGTGCGGTAACCCTCGGCCACCGGCTGCCCGAGGGAGTCATCCGTCAGCGCCGCCATGACCCGGGCCGTCTGCGCCGACTCGTGGGACCAGGTGCTCAGGAAATCCTCGACCGTCGTGAACATGCTGCGCTCCTCTCGGGGGCTCACCTGAGCCTACGGCCTGTGGGGAACCACTGCCAGAGGGGGACGGTTTTCCACTGGGGCGAGTCGCCGACTCGACGCCGCCTCCGCCCACCTCTATCTTCAACGTTCTCCAAACGCTGAGCGTGACCGAACTGTGTTCGACGACATATTCGAGACCGTAAACTCCGGCTTCGCCCAGGCGCTGTACGAGGACTGGCTCAGGGACCCTTCATCGGTGCCCGAGGAGTGGCGCAAGCTGTTCGACAACGGGATCAAGGGAGAAGAGCCCACTTCGGGCGCGGCTCCGGCCGAGGCCGGGGGCCCCAAGTCAGCCGCCTCTCCCACCGAGAAAGCTCCCATTGCGGCCGAGAGCCCCTCCACAGCGCCGGAAGGCGCTCCCCCCGGCGAGCAGATCAAGGGCCCACCACTGAGGCAGCTCCAGAACATGGAGGCCTCGCTGGAGATCCCGACGGCGACGTCGTTTCGCGATATGGACGTATCGCTCTTGTGG
>JBDHIS010000013.1:0-65095 GCA_039587315.1 Gemmatimonadota bacterium
ATAGCGGAGGAGGGACTCGAACCCCCGACACGCGGATTATGATTCCGCTGCTCTAACCGGCTGAGCTACTCCGCCACGTTGTAGGCCGGCTCCGCCGGCCGCCAAAAAAGATACCAAAACCCGGGCCCGGCCTCCAGTCACCGGTCCACGTGCTCCACGCGGTACAGCGTCTCGCCGTCGCGGATCATGCCGAACACCTCGCGCGCCACCCGCTCCTGGGTGGCCGAGTCGGACTCCAGCGCCTGGGCCCAGGATTCGAGGCTGTCTATCTCGGTGTCGAGCCGCTCGATGGCCTGCCGCTCGCCCTCCACCCGCTGCTTGAGCTTCCACCAGTCCAGCGTGGAGAACAACCCACCCCACAGCCCGAACCCGACGCCCCCCAGAACCAGGGCTACGGCAACGAAGCGCCTCGGGGTCACAGGCTGTAGACGTTGCGTCCCGGGTAGAGCGCGAAATCGTCCAGCTCCTCCGCGATGCGCAGCAGCTGGTTGTACTTGGCCACCCGGTCGGTGCGCGACGCACTGCCCGTCTTGATCTGCCCGGCGCTGGTGGCAACGGCCAGATCGGCGATGAACGTGTCCTCGGTCTCACCCGAGCGGTGCGAAATAACGGTGCCGTAGCCGGCGCCCTTGGCCAGCTCGATGCACTGCAGCGTCTCTGTGAGCGTCCCGATCTGGTTCACCTTGATGAGGATCGAGTTGCCGATGTCCCGCTCGATGCCAAGGGCCAGCCGCTCGGCGCTCGTGACGAAGATGTCGTCGCCCACGAGCTGCACCTTGTCGCCCAGCGCCTCGGTGAGCAGCCTCCAGCCCTCCCAGTCGTCCTCCGAGAGGCCGTCCTCGATGGACACGATCGGGTAGCCCTCGAGCCAGCCGGCGTAGAGCTCCACCATCTCGCCCGCCGAGCGCTTCGAGCCGTCGCCCTTCTTGAACACGTAGGAGCCGTCCTCGAAGAGCTCACTCGCGGCGACGTCGAGCGCGATGGCCACGTCGTCGCCCGGCGTGTAGCCGGCCGCCTCGATGGCGGTGACCACGGCGTCCAGCGCCGCCTCGTTGGTGGGCAGCATCGGTGCGAAGCCGCCCTCGTCGCCCACGGCGGTCGAGAGCCCCTGCGCGCTCAGCACCTTCTTGAGAGCGTGGAACACCTCCACGCCCATGCGCAGCGCCTCCTCGAACTCCTCGGTGCCGATCGGCACCACCATGAACTCCTGCACGTCCACGTTGTTGGAGGCGTGGGCGCCGCCGTTCAGGATGTTCATCATCGGGACCGGGAGCACGTGCGCGAGCGGCCCACCGAGGTAGCGGTACAGCGGCAACTCGCGGTCCGCCGCGGCGGCGCGCGCCACCGCGAGCGACACCGACAGCATTGCGTTCGCGCCCAGGTTGCTCTTGTTGGGCGTGCCGTCCAGCTCGAGCAGCTCCTCGTCCACCGCCAGTTGGTCCACGGCGTCCACGCCCTCGAGCCGCGGGCCGATCACTTCATTGACGTTGCGGACGGCCTGCTGCACGCCCTTGCCGTTGTAGCGCTCCGAGTCACCGTCGCGCAGCTCCACGGCCTCGTGCTCGCCGGTGGATGCGCCGCTCGGCACCGCGGCGCGTCCAACCACTCCGCTCGCCAGTCGCACGTCGGTCTCTACGGTGGGATTCCCGCGGGAATCCAGGATCTCTCTCGACGAAACTTCGATGATTGTGCTCATAGGACCGCGCAACCTATTCCCCGTTTGTTCCCGCGTCAAACCTGAGCTGCTCGATGACCGCGCGGGTCTGGGTCATCAGCTTCTCCCGATCCTCGTACGTCAGTCCCTCGGTGGGGATCGGCGCGCCGAACATTATCGTAACCGGCCTCGGCCGTACACGCATGCTGCCCTTGGGAAGTATGTCGAAGGTGTTGGCGCAGTAGATCGGGACGACCGGCACCTGGGAGGCAATCGCGAACACGAACGGCCCCTTCTTGAACGGGAGCAACTCTCCCGTGCGGCTCCGCGTCCCCTCTGCGAACACCACGGCGTGCAGTCCCTGCTGGACGGCCTTGGCGGCCTCCTGGTAGGCCTCGAATGCCTTCTGCCGGTTCTGCCGGTCGATTATGACGTGACCGGCGTTGCGCATTGCAGCCCCGAGGACCGGTATCTTCGCCATCTCCTTCTTGTACACGAAGCGCATCGCGCCCGGCAGCGTCGCCGAAAGCGCCAGGATGTCGAAGAAGGATTGGTGGTTCGAGACGTATACGACCGGCTCGTCGCGGGGAACCAGTTCCATTCCCCTGACACGGACCGACACTCCCGCCGCCCACAGCAGCTTGGAGGACCAAGCCCGGCCCGTGCGGTCGAACACGCCGCCCGGCCGGTTCGGGATGCCGATAAGGCCCGCCACGATCACCTTGAGGCCGTAGTAGATCGTCCAGACGAACAGGTTTATCAGGTACCAGAAGGCTCGCAGCATCTTCCTCAGAACTGAGTGAATCCGTCGGGCGGGGGGACCGGCTCACCGTTCTCCAGCAGCTCGACCCCCTGCCCCTCTTCGACGCGCCCCACGCGCGTCAGCCGGACTCCAAAGGTATCCTCGAAGGCAGCCGCAGGCTCGCTCCCGGCTTCGCGGGGGAGCGCAACGAGCAGCTCGTATTCCTCTCCACCCACCAGTGCGCCGCGCGGCGACGCGGCCGGATGCACCGGCACCCGCTCGCTCTCCAAGACGCACTTGACGCCCGAAGCCGCCGCCAGGTGGCCGGCGTCGCCGATGAGGCCGTCACTCACGTCGATCATCGCCGTCGCGCCTTCGTCCCGCAGCCACAGCGCCTCCGCGATGCGCGGCCGCGGGTGTGCGAAGCGCTCGCGCGCCGTCTCTTCCGGCTCCTCGCCGGCGAGCCAAACCGCCAGCGCCGCTGCAGGGCCGCCGAGGGCTCCGCTGACCCAGAGCTCATCTCCGATCGCTGCTCCCGACCGAAGCACCGGAGTCTCCGCGCGTCCCACTACCACCACGTCCAACACCAGGCGCTCGCTACGTACCAGGTCGCCACCCCAGAGTTGAGCGTCAACGGCGGCTGCTGCCTGGCCCACGCCGTGCATGACTTCGCTCACCAGCTCCTCGGGCCACTCAGGGGACACACCGAGACTGGCCATCACCCCTCGGGGCTCGGCCGCGACCGCCGCCAGGTCGGAGAGCGCCGCCGCGGTAGCGCGCCATCCCAACTCCTCTGCTGAGAGCCACCCCTTCCGAAAGTGCGTGCCCTCTATCGTCACGTCAGTCGAGATCGCGAGCCGCTCGCTTCCGATCGTGACGAGCGCGCAGTCCTCGCCGGCAGCGCCCATCTGTTCGCCCAGCCTGCGCCAGATTGCCCGGATCCGGTCGAACTCGCCGCCCGGGCCCAACGGAGTGTGGCCTCGCTCGCCGGTCACGGTTTGAGCGCCCGCTTCTCGAAGCGCACCATGCCCGCCGGCGTGGCCGCCCACACGTGCTTGTCGTCCACGGCGATGTCTCGAACCGGCCCCGGCACGTCCCCCGGTGCATTGAACACGCGGAACTCGTGCAGGCCGGGCCGGAAGTAGGCCACCCCGCGAAAACCGCCGACCCACACTCCCTCGTCGTCACCGACCAGCGCGGTCACCTCTCCCAGATCCCCGGTAAGCACCCGTTCGATCACCCACTCTTCCCCGGGGGCACGCCACATCAGGCGGTCGAGGTTGGCCGCTATCAGGGTATCGCCGGTCAGCGCGAGGGCGACGACCGGATCGGTGAGGAAGGCCACCCCCTCGGCGTGGCGCGGCACGTAGACGGCATGGCTTCCTTCCCACGTCACTCCGAGCCCGCGACGCCCTCCCACCCAGACGGTGTCACCCGACGCCGCCAGGGCGTATATCGGCTCGCGCACGCGCTCGTCCACGAAGACCGTTTCGCCGTGGTCACTCAGGAATACGAGCCCGCGTTCGGTTCCGGCCCACACACCCGACGACGTCTGCGCCAGGGCGTAGCCCTGCTCCGTGCCGAGCCCGAAGCCGCTGAGCATCACCTCGGGGCGCTCGCCGGGCACCACTCGTACGACCCCGGCATCGGTGACCGCCCAAAGGGCCTCGCCACGCTGCAGCACGTCGGTCACGAAGGCGAAGCGGTAGCCGCCACCCCGCCCCTCGTCAAAGCGATACTCCTGCAGATTGCTGCCCACGAACGTAAAGCCGACTCGCGGAGCCATCGGACCCGTCGCGGCCCACACCCCACCGCGTGTCGCGACCACGGCCCCCACACTCGTTGCCAGCAGCCCGAACGGCATTCGGCGCACGTTGGTCGTGAGCGCGTCCACTGCGAGCACTCCCAAACCGTTGGTGCCCATATACAGATCCTGGGAGTCCCAGGCCAACGCCGCCGCCGTGTACCGGTACGAGCGCCTGATCTCGTCGGTGAGCCACATGGACGCACCGCTCGCCAGGTAGGGTGCCATGTCAAGCGCCTGATCCACGCTGATCGGCCGCAGCTGCTGCCGCGGCGGCGGGATACTGGGTGGCTGCGTCAACATCAGGGAGCCGCGAGGCAGGAACCACCAACCGGTCGGCGTGAGCACGTAGATACCGCGGAAGGTGTCGTCGCGGTCGAACATCAGGTCGATCACACCGCCGGGCACGAGCACCGACTCGAACCGCAGCAGGGTGGGTGAGTAGTTCAACACGCGCGTGGTGGTCCCCAACCAGACGGAGCGGTCGAGCGGGTCCGCGAGCGCAACGCCGACCGGCTCCCGCGGGTACCCGTCGAGATGCGTCACCGGTGGCTTCCAGCGTGCGAACGGCCGCTCAAGCACTCCCAAACCGCTCGCGCTCACCACGTACAGCATTTCCTGAGACGCCGCCACCGCGGTGACGAAGCCGAATCCTGCCAGAATGGTGCGCTCCTCCGGCCGCCACAGGCGCGATCCCACCTGGGCTGCAAGGGGCTGCGCGCACGCGAGCGCGGCGGGCAGCGCGACGGTCCAGCGCATCAGACGACTGCGGGTGATGGCAGCTCGAACAGGACGGGCGGCTGGTAGGCGGGCGGGGCTGCGAGCCGGCGCCACAGATCGGGGACCGCAGCCAGGACGTCGGCGGGCCTGGTGGCGCGCACCGTGTGCTGCCCTGCCGCGAGCTCCGCGGCGCGGCCCAGCGTGAACGCGCCGAGGCCCGCCGCATCGAACGGCTCGAGACCCCGCGCGAGGAAGGCCGCGATGAACCCCGCCAGGAGATCACCGCTGCCGCCGGTCGCGAGAGCAGGGTTGCCCGTCGCAACGACTCTGAGCGGCCGGCCCGGAGCGGCTATCACCGTGGGCACGCCCTTCAAGAGCACGGCCGATGCCGCTGCGCTCTCGGGCGCCGCTCGGGAAGCAGCCGCAAACCGGTCTTCGTCCAGCGCCGCGCCGAGCTCGGGAAACGCCGACTGAAACTCGCCGGGGTGGGGCGTGAGGACCCGGGGTGCGTCACCGGCCGACAGCGCGGCGCCGGCGTGCAGCGCATCCGCATCGATCACCACGGGCGCCGCGGCGCTCTCGAGCGCCGCCTGGACGAGTGCCGAGCGATCGTCCCCGCGGCCCAGACCGGGGCCGAGTACGAGCGCATCCGCCCACTCGATCGCCTCCACCAACTCCGGCTCGAGTGTTGGGCCGAGCCCGGTGGCGACCGTGAGTGCGTCAGGCAACACCGTTTGAGCCGCCTGCACCGTTACCTGAGACGCGGCGATCTTGACCAAACCTGCTCCGGCCGCGAACGCCGCCGACGCCGCGTGGAGCGCAGCCCCGGCCATGCCCTCGTCGCCACCGACGACGACGACACGTCCGCGATCCCCCTTGTGCATCTCCGCGCGGAACGGCGGCAGCAGGGCGCCGGCATCGGAATCGGTGAATAGGATTGGCCAGTCCGGCTCGGGCGGCGGGAAGCCGATGTCGGCGACCGCGACCCGGCCGCACCACTCCCTGGCAAGCAGGTGCCCGCGCCGAGCGCCGCCGAATGTGACTGTGAGATCTGCGCGCACGGGGCCGGATGCCTCACCGGTCGAGAGATCGAGTCCCGTCGGCCCGTCAACCGCGACCACCGGACCGCTGCAGCGCGCCACTCGCTGGGCGAGCTCCCCGATGGATCCACGCGGCTCGCCGGACGCTCCGGTGCCGAGCAGCGCGTCCACCACGACACCGGCTTCGGGCCACGCGGCGTCGGAAGCCAGCAACTCGACTCCCTCCGCGAGCGCTAGCGCGCGGTTGGCATCGCAGTCGGGCGAGCGCTCCTGCTCGGGCTCCGCCACCCACACCCGCACGCCGCCGGCACTGAGAGCCCGCGCCGCGACCCAGCCGTCGCCTCCATTGTTGCCGTGCCCGGCGGCGACCAGAACACCGTCTTCGAGTTGGCTAGGGAAGTCCCGTGCGAGCAGTTGCGCCACCGCGCGGCCGGCGGTCTCCATCAGCACGCGGCTCGGGATGGCGGCGCTGGTTCGCGCGCGCTCGTCCCACGCTGCGGCTTGGGTGGCGTTTAGAACGGGTATCGGCATCAAAGAAGAGCTGTCGACCCCACGATTCGTGCGGGCCGACGGCCCGGAGACCTACCTACTTGAAGCTCTGTCCGATCGCGCGGCCGAACGAAATCTCGCCGTTGTCGATCCGGATGTTGAAACCGCACTCCGGATGTGAGCACGCCCACGCCTTGTACCTGATCGGGGCCCCGTCCCGTCCGTAGTCCGAGAGCGGAAGCAGGACGCCCTTCTCGCACTTCAGACACGCAGGCCAAATCTTCTCCTCCATGCTGCTCCTCCCTTCCCAGATTCCTGAGCCGCCAGCCCAAGCAGGCTGAAGGCCGCGGCCTGAGGGCTATCTATATGTTAGCCGACCGTATCCGCGCGGGCGACCCCACCCCATGGGTAATCCCCATCGAACGCCTGCGCGAAGTCATACACCGATGTGAAGTCCTCGAGCCGATCATTGGGGTGCTGGATCAGCAGCCCCGCTTCGATCAGCACGAACACCACCCGCCCGATATCGTCGGTGGACTCGATTCCCCAGTGCGACAACACCGTGCGCGCGGTCAGTCCGAACTGGTCCAGCGCGAACTCGCGGCACGACTCCGCCAGCTCCGAACCCGAGATGTGGCCCCGCGCCTTTCGCCTGCGCTGACAAAACTCCAGCGAGGCCAGCACGAACAGGTAAGCCCGCTCGTGATAGCGCCCGTCGACGGAGCGAATCCGCTCCAGGACCTCGTTGGCCAGCTGTAGCTCGAACACGATAGTAAGGTGGAGACTCGTTACCCGGCGAGCAAGACCGCCGCTAAACCCTGGCCAGGCTTGGATATAGCGGGAACGCCACTGTCAACTCCCGCACCAGGACCGCCACCCGCTCCACCGTATCGGCGTCCGCCGAGCGCAGCACGTCGTCGATCAGACCGGCGATCTGCGCCATCTCCTCTTCCATCATCCCGCGGCTGGTGAGCGCCGAGGTCCCGAGACGGATCCCGCTGGTCACGAACGGAGACCTGGGATCGCCCGGTACCGTGTTCTTGTTGACGTGGATGCCGGCACGCCCGAGCGCCTCTTCGGCGTCCTTCCCGGTGATGTCCTGCGGGCGCAGGTCCACCAGGAGCAGGTGCGTGTCGGTGCCGTCAGATACCAGCGTGTAGCCCCGCTCCTTCAGCGCGGTGCCGAGCGCCTTGGCGTTGATCACTACCTGGGTGGCGTACTGCTTGAAGTCGGGCTGCAGCGCCTCCTGGAACGCCACCGCCTTGGCGGCGATCACATGCTCGAGGGGCCCGCCCTGCGTGCCGGGGAACACCTGCTTGTTCACCGCCTTGGCGAACTCCTCGCGGCACAGGATGAAACCGCCCCGCGGGCCCCGCAGGGTCTTGTGGGTCGTAGACGTGACGAGATCGGCGTGGGGCACCGGCGACGGGCAGACTCCGGCCGCCACGAGCCCGGCAAAGTGCGCCATGTCCACCAGGAGGTGGGCTCCCACCTCACGAGCGACTTCGGCGAAGCCGGCGAAGTCGATGTGCCGCGGGTAGGCACTCCCACCCGCAATGATGAGCTTGGGCTTCTCGGCGCGGGCGATGTCGCGGACCCGATCGAGGTCGATGAGGCCGCTGGCCTCGTCAACGCCATACTGCACGGCCTTGAACAGGCGACCGCTGGCGTTTACGGAGGATCCGTGGGTGAGGTGTCCGCCATGGGTGAGCTTGAGCCCCATCAGCGTATCGCCCGGCTCCATCACGGCCAGATAGGCCGCCATGTTGGCCTGCGCGCCGCTGTGGGGCTGCACGTTGGCGTGGTCGGCGCCGAACAGCTCGAGCGCCCTGTCTATGGCGAGCTGCTCGATCTCGTCAACCACCTCGCAGCCCCCGTAGTAGCGCTTGCGGGGGTACCCCTCGGCGTACTTGTTCGTGAGCACGGAGCCCATCGCCTCGAGCACCGAGCAGGAGACGAAGTTCTCGCTGGCGATCAGCTCGAGCCCGTTCTCCTGCCGAGCCACCTCGCGCTGGATCAACGCGAAGACAGCCGGATCCGCCGACTCCAGCGGGCGCGCCCGCTCGGTTGAATCACCCATGTACGCTCCGCTCTACTACTTTCTCTTCTTCTTGCGCGTGGTCGCCTCGGCGATCCGATCCTCCGCCAGGCGGTCCGCCGCACGGTACGTCGGGATTCCCTTGTCGTCGGCGATCTGCACGATCTTGAGGATCGTGTCGTAGATCTCCGACGCCTTCTTGTGCGAGCGATCCAGGTCCCAGCCCTCTACCTCGGCGTTCACGTTTATCAAGCCGCCCGCGTTGACGGCGTAGTCGGGAGCATAGAGGATCCCACGCTCGTGGAGCGCATCGCCGTGCCGCTCCTCGTCGAGCACGTTGTTCGCCGCCCCGGCCACGATCTCGACTTTCAGCGCCGGCAGCGTTTCGTCGTTAACGACGGCGCCCAGCGCGCACGGCGCAAAGATGTCGGCCTCCACACCGTAGATGTCGTCGGCACCGACGGCCTTCGCGCCGAACTCGTCCACGACGCGCTTGACCCTGTCAGGCTCGATGTCGGTCACCACGAGCGAAGCGCCCTCGTCGTGCATGTGCTTGCACAGGTAATAGCCGACGTGTCCGACGCCCTGCACCGTCACGGTCTTGCCGGACAGCGAGTCGGTGCCCCACCGCGTCTTGGCGCACGCCTGCATGCCGCGGTACACCCCCAGCGCGGTCACCGGCGACGGATCACCCGAGCGTCCCGCGAGCCCGACCACATACTCGGTCTCCTCGCGCACGTATTCCATGTCGCTCGGGCTCGTGCCCACGTCCTCCGCGGTGATGTAGCGACCACACATGGACTGAACGTGGCGCCCGTGCGCCCGGAAGATGTCAGCGCGATCCGTGGCGTTGGGGTCGCCCACGATGACGCTCTTGCCGCCACCCAGGTTGAGTCCCGCCACCGCCGCCTTGTAGGTCATTCCGCGCGATAACCTGAGGACGTCGATCAACGCCTCGAGGTCGTTCTCGTACGCCCACATTCGTGTGCCGCCGAGCGCGGGCCCCAGGGTGGTGTTGTGGATCGCCACCACTCCGCGATACCCGATGTCGGGCTCGCTCCACAGAGAGACCTGCTCGTGACTATGCTCGCCGATTAGTTCGAACAATCCGTCATCCAATGATTTTGTGATTTCAGCTCTAGTCGGAGTAGAGCCCCCGTGCAATAACGATTCGCTGGACTTCGCTTGTGCCTTCATAGATCTCAGTCACCTTTGCGTCGCGAAACAGCTTCTCGACCGGATAATCGCGCATGTAGCCGTAGCCTCCGAATATCTGGACCGCCTGCGTCGTGACCCACATCGCGGTCTCCGAGGCAAACAGTTTGGCCATGCCCGCCCGTTCGGTCACCGACTCGCCGCGATCCTTGGCTCGGGCGGCCTCGAGAATGAGGGCGCGCGCCGCGCTGATCCGCGTGGCCATGTCGGCGAGTTTGAACTGAATCGCCTGAAAGTCCTTGAGCGGTCTCTCGAACTGCTGCCGCTCCTGACTGTAGCGAATGCAGTGCTCCAACGCGGCCCGGGCTATCCCGGTGGCCTGGGCGGCCACTCCCATCCGCCCGTTGTCCAGCGCCTGGAGCGCATAAATAAACCCCTCACCTGCCTTCCCAAGCAAGTGCTCCGGACCCAGCCGCACGTCGTTGAGGACGAGCGACGTGGTGCGGGACGCCCGCAGACCCAGCTTGTCCTCGGCCTTTCCGGGCTCGACTCCCGCCGTGCCGGCAGGCACCAGGAACGCTGAGATCCCGCGCGCGCCCTGACGTTTGTCCGGGTCGTCGGTCCGCATCATCACGACCAGGAGGTCGGCGGTGTCGCCGTTCGTGACCCACGCCTTCTCCCCGTTCAGCACCCACCCGTCGCCGTCGGGCGCTGCCTGGGCCCGTATGCTCGCGGCGTCGGAGCCGCTGTCGGCCTCCGAGAGCGAAAACGCCGCCAGTACCTCACCCCGCGCCATCGGTTTGAGCCACCGCTCCTTCTGCTCCTCGCTGCCCCTGCGCAGCAGCATCGTGACCGGAAGCGAGTTGTGCACCGACAGCGATATGGAAACCGAAGCGTCCGCAGCCGCGATCTCCTCCAGCACCATCATGTAGGTCAGCGTGTCGAGTCCCAAGCCATCGTACTCCTCCGGGATCCTCAGCCCGTAGAAGCCGAGCTGGCCCAGCTGCTTCATCTCCTCGGACGGGTAGCTCTTCGTGCTATCCCACTCCGCGGCGTTGGGCGCGATTTCATTCTGCGCGAACTCGCGGGCCATCTCCACGATCTCGCGCGACTGCTCGGGAACGTCCCGCAGCAGCGGGCTAGCTATAGTCATAGAAGCCTTTGCCGGATTTCCGGCCCAGGTACCCCGCAGCCACCATCTTCCGCAGCAAGGGGCACGCCCGGTACTTCGAATCTCCCAGCCCGGTGTGCAGCACCTCCAGGATCGAGAGACATACGTCCAGCCCGATGAGGTCGGCCAGCGCCAGTGGCCCCATTGGGTGGTTCATACCGAGCTTCATAACGGTGTCCACGGCCTCCGGTGTGGCGACTCCCTCCATCACGCAGTAGACTGCCTCGTTGATCATCGGGAGGAGGATCCGGTTGGCCACGAAACCGGGGTAGTCGTTGGCCTCGACCGGAGTCTTGCCGAGCGACGTCGCCACTTCCATCGCTGCGGCCAGCGTCTCGTCCGAAGTCGCCAGCCCGCGGATGATCTCGACGAGCTTCATCATCGGGACGGGGTTCATGAAGTGCATCCCGATCACCTTGTCGGGCCGTCCCGTGCGGGCCGCGATCTCGGTGATGGAGATCGACGAAGTGTTGGTTGCGAGTATGGCGCCCTCGGCTGCCACCTCGTCGAGCTTCTCGAAGATCGTGAACTTGAGCTCGGGATTCTCCGTGGCCGCCTCGACTATGAGCTCGGCCTTCGCGGCGGCCTTCAGGTCGGTCGCCGTCGTGATGTGTCCCAAGGCCCCGTCCCGATCGGCCTCCGTGAGCTTTTCCTTCTTTATCAGTCGGTCGAAATTCTTGCGAATCGTCGCCAGCGCCTTCTCGAGCTGTCCCTTGTCGACGTCTATGAGCGTGACGTCCCAGTCGTTCTGCGCGAAGACGTGCGCGATTCCGTTTCCCATGGTGCCGGCACCAACCACCGCGATCCCTTTCACGTCGGCTCTCCCTCCCCGGCTCTCGCCGCGCTGCGGCTGAGCCACATCAACGCCAGACCCATCGCCACCGTGGCAGCCAATCCGCCTTCCGGTCCGAAAGCGCCGCCCGTCAGCCAGGGCGGCCCTCCGGTATGAAACTCGAGTGTGGGCAGCTGCAGCTCGATGCCGCTCACCGGCGCGTCAGCCAGTCCCAGGCCGGCGTTCCACCCCAGGTGCAATCCCCAGGCCGCCGAGAGTCCTCCCGGCGTGAAGAACGCCGCACTCAGTACCAGCGAGGCGAGCCCGATGTTGATCAACCCGAACCGGGTCGCTTCGGGATTCGCCATATGCACGGCGGCGAAAACGGCCGCCAGCGCCACACTCGCTCCCACCTTCCCTATCGGCCGCGCCAGACGCGCCAGCGGGTAGCCCCGAAACAGCAGCTCCTCCGCGAGCGCCGCCACCGCCAACCCGACCACCAGCACGAACGCAGCGCCGAGGTACGCGGTGAGCGGCTCACCACTGAGGCTCAGCCTCGCACTCCCGGGCCCCATCGCTATGAACAGGGCCAGCAGCGCCATTACGACGCCAAGCCCAGCCCCCAGCCCGAAGGCCTTCACGTCGCGCCCGCGTCCGCGCCACCCCATCATCTGCCAGGTCGCCAGACGCCGGCGGACCATCAGGTGACTCACGAACAGCACCGCCACCACGATCGGCAGCGTCTGGAGCCCGATGCCGAACGGCCCGTCCTTCCACCCCGCCGGTATCGCGGCCCCAAGCGGGAGCGCGACTAGCGCGACCGCTACGTAGAAGCCTACGAGCGCCGCTAGGGCCGAAAACACAACGCGCGCCCTTTAGAGGAGCGCGCGCGTCTTCGGTGCGAAACGCCGGACAATGAGACCGGCAATCGCCAGCTTGAGCAAATCCAACAGCAGGAACGGCACCGATCCCCAGGCAAACGCAACAGCCCAGTCGCCCGTAAGCACGGCCAGCTGTGTAACGCCGCCGAGGTGGACCACGGCCAGGCCGGCAATCATCGCGACCGCGATCCTGCCCCACGACCTTCCCCGCTCCAGAACCGCGCCCACCAGCGCCGCCGCCAGCGGAAGCGCCAACAGGTAGCCACCCGTCGGGCCGAACAACCGGGCTGCGCCCGGCGCGCCGAAGGGCGCGAACATGGGCAGACCCGCCGCGCCCATCGCCAGGTACGCGGCCAGGCTGGCCGCCCCGAGCCTGGGTCCAAGCAGGCCGCCCACGATCAGTACAGCGGGCACTTGCAGCGTGATCGGTACTGGAGTTCCCGGCAGCGGAATCGCCACCTGCGCGGCGAGCGCCACGAACAGCGCTCCGGCTAGGATCGCCAACGCCCGCCGCGCTACCACGCTCGGCGTCATGGTCAAGTGTGCCGTCCGGCTTTCGCTCATGCAGCTTGCTCCACGCTGAGGGCTACGGCGTTTCCGCCGCCCAGGCACAACGTCGCGAGTCCAGTCTCGGTACCGCGATCCTTCATCGCATACAACAGCGTCGTCAGGATGCGGGCGCCGCTCGCGCCGATCGGATGCCCCAGGGCCACCGCGCCACCGTTCACGTTTACCCGGTCCCAATCCCATCCCAGCTCTCGGCCGTCCGCCAGGGCCTGCACGGCGAACGCCTCGTTGGCCTCGATCAGGCCGTATGACCCGATGTCCGCACCCGTCTTGGCCATCAGGTTCCTCACTGCGACTATCGGAGCGAAGAACAGCTCCTTCGGGGGGCCGCCACCGGTGGCGTACCCGGTGACGCGCGCCATGACCTCGAGGCCGTTTGCCGCGGCAAAGGCCTCTGAGGTGACCACCAAAGCGCTTGCGCCGTCGTTCAGGCCGGGCGCGTTGCCCGCGGTCACCGACCCCACCTTCTGGAACGCGGGTCTCAGCTTGCCGAGGGCCTCTACGGAGGTGTCCGCGCGGGGGCCCTCGTCCCCGTCCACGACGGTCACCTTGCCCTTGCGCCCCGCGATCTCGACCGGGACGATCTCCTCCTTGAACTTGCCGCCCTCCATGGCCGCCACCGCCTTCTGGTGGCTCTCGAAAGCGTATTGATCCTGCTCTTCGCGGGTGATACCGGCCTTCTCCGCCGTGTACTCGGCGTAACTCCCCATCACGTTGTCGCCGAAGGAGCACCACAGACCGTCGTGCTGTACGGCGTCCACCAGCTTCTGACTGCCGTACTTCACTCCGCTGCGCATGCCGTACACGTAGAACGGGGCCTGCGACATCGACTCCATGCCGCCCGCGATGACGCATTGCGCGTCGCCGGCCCGAATGGCCTGCGAGGCGAGCATCACCGCCTTGAGCCCGGACCCGCACACCTTGTTGATCGTGAGGGCGGGTACCTCGTCCGCCACGCCGCCGTGTATGGCAGCCTGACGGGCGGGGGCCTGCCCGGCACCGCCCTGCACCACCATGCCCATGATCACTTCATCTACTGCGCCGGGCTCGACCGCTGCCCTGGCAATGGCTTCCCGGATCGCGATCGCCCCCAACTGGGTGGCCGGAAGCGGACTCAAGCCGCCCAAGAACCTGCCCACCGGGGTGCGGACCGCGCTAACGATGACTGGAGTGGTCTCTTTGCTGGACACCGTTTCGTTCCCTCCCGTCTAACCCGTCATTCCCGACCTTCCAACACTGCCTTTTGCATCGCTAAACAACCAATTGCTTGGAGTTTAACGGCGGGTACGGGCCTACTCAACCACGACAACAATTGAGGCAGATTGGGAGTTTCGGATTGGCTGGAGACTCCTGCGGATCCCGCGTTTCCCGCGGCTACCCCTCCCCCAGATCCGCCGCCAGGGCCCGCGTGCGGACCTTCTGCTCGACGCGCTCCAGGAAGGCCTCGACCGGCATGACCTCCTGCTTCTTCTTGGCGCCCCTCACCCGGACCGCCACAGTGCCGTCCTCGACCTCGCGCTTCCCGACGACCGCGAGGTACGGCACCTTCATCACCTCGCCGTCCCGGATCCGGTAGTTGAGAGTGTCGTTCCGGTCGTCGACCGAGGAACGTATTCCCGCCGCCCGGAGCCGTGCGTCCACCGCCGACGCGGCCTCAGCCTGGTCCTCGGCGATGGGAATGACCCGCACCTGCTCGGGCGAGATCCATACCGGAAACGCCCCCGCGAAGTGCTCGATGAGGCAACCCACGAAGCGCTCCAACGTGCCCAGAATGGCCCGGTGGATCATCACGGGACGGTGCGGCCGGTTGTCGGTGCCGGCATACTCCAGCTCGAAGCGCTCCGGCAATTGGTAGTCCAGCTGAATCGTGGTCCCCTGCCACTCCCGTCCGATCGCGTCCTTGAGCTTGATGTCGATCTTGGGCCCGTAGAACGCGCCTCCACCCTCGTCGAGCCCATAGGTGACGCCGCGCCGATCGAGCGCGCCCTTGAGCGCCTTCTCCGCCACGTCCCACGCCTCGTCGTCCCCGATCTTGGAATCGGGGCGCGTCGCGAGATCAATCCGATACTCGAAGCCGAAGGTGCGGTTCAGCACCAGGTCGGTGAGGTCCAGCATGTCGAAGATCTCGTCCTCGATCTGGTCCTCGCGGCAGAACACGTGGGCATCGTCCATCGTGAGCATGCGCACGCGGAGCAGCCCGTGCAGCGTGCCCGAGAGCTCGTTGCGGTACACGTTGGCAATCTCGGCCAGGCGGACCGGCAGGTCTCTGTAGGAGTGCTGTCGGGCGGCGTACACCAGGGTGTGCATCGGGCAGTTCATCGGCTTCACCCGATAGCGCACCTCGGCGGCGTCACCCTCGCCCGCCGCCATCACGGGGAACTGCTGTTCCTCGTAGTGCGGCAGGTGCCCCGAGCGGTAGAACAGGTCCTCCCGGGTCACGTGCGGCGTAAACACCAGATCGTAGCTGCGCCTGAGCAGCTCGTCCTCGATGAAGCGCCTCAGCTCGAACTGGATGATCGAGCCGCGCGGGTGCCACAGGATCATCCCTGGTCCGACGTCATCCTGGATGCTGAACAGGTCGAGCTGCCTGCCGATCTTCCTGTGATCGCGGCGCTCGGCCTCCTCCAGCCGGTGCAGGTAGGCCTCGAGGTCGGCCTTCTTGAACCACGCGGTGCCGTAGATGCGCTGCAGCATCTGGCGCCCGGAGTCTCCCCTCCAGTATGCCCCCGCCGCGTGCAGCAGCTTGAAGTGCTTAATGCGTCCAGTGCTGGGCACGTGCGGACCGCGGCACAGGTCCACGAAGGGCCCGTCCGAATAGACCGAGATCGTCTCGTCGTCGCCGAGCTCCTCGAGGCGCTCCAGCTTCAGGGGATCGTCCTTGAAGCGCTCGCGGGCTCCCTCCCGGTCCACCTCCTCGCGCTCGAGCTGGTAGTCGGCCTTGACCACGTCATGCATCTTGCGCTCGATGGCCTCGATGTCCTCCGGCGTGAACGGCCGCGGCACGTCGAAGTCGTAGTAGAAGCCGTCCTGGATGGCCGGCCCGAACCCGATCTGGGCCCCCGGAAACAGCTCGCGCACGGCCGTCGCCATCACGTGGGCGGTGGTGTGCCGCAGCACGTCCAGGGCGGCCGGGTCCTGATCGGTCAGGATCTCCAGCACGGTGTCCTCGTCGAGCGGACGGCTGAGGTCCCGGACCTCGCCGTTGACCCGCGCGGCGACCGCGGCGCGCGCCAGCCGGGGTCCAATGGACTCGGCGATGGCGTAGGCCGTCGTACCGGCTGGCTCGGTGCGGACCGATCCGTCGGGCAAGGTGATCTGGATTGTGTCACTCATAGACTGCGGTACCGGTGTCGGCGGACCTGAGCAGGGGTTCAGTCTCGTCCACGTAGGAAAAGAACAGCACGGTGCCCAGGACCAGGGCGAGGATCATCGCGCCCGTGAGCCATAGCACGCGCCGGCTTGTCAACTGGCGATCGGTGTCTTGCATCCTTCAGTATACCAAAGGGTTCTGTTGCGCCTTATAATTGTAGCAAGGTCTGTTTACGGGTGCTACGGGAGGATATCTGATTCACGTCAAACGGCAGGACAGCAATTGGCTCGGGGTGGCCCTCGCCACCGCCGCCGGCCTCGGCCTGGGAGTGCTAGCCGGACTGGTGGGCGGCGAGCTGCTGGGCGACCTCGGGACCGAGCGGGTCAAGGGCGCGGTGCGCCGGATCAGCCGCTCCGAGCGGGCGGTCCTGGAGCTGGACCCGCAGGACGTCGAGCGCGCCGTGACCTCCGCGCTGGCCGAGCATCCGAAGGCATCGGACCTCGCGGTGGGCGTGCGTGCGCTGGGCGACGGCGTGGTAGAGCTCAGCGGCACCGTCCCCGACAACGCCGCGCGGCGCATCGCAGCCAAGATCGCTCGGGGCGTAGCCGGAGCACAGGTAGTAGTGAATCGGATTCTCGTCGAGGGAGACGACGTCCCCCGGCGGCACTCGCCCCCCTCCAGCGCGAGCTGAGGGCCCGCGCCGCGGCTCGGCATCGGCCGCGCCGACAGGTTCACACGACAACGCCACAGGATTCATGACGAAGACGGAACTCGCCTCGAAGTACGATCCGTCTGCGATCGAGCAGCCGGTATACGAGCGGTGGATGGACGCCGGAGTGTTTGGGGCGTCCGGCGACACCGGGCGGGACCCGTACGTCATCGTTATCCCCCCACCCAACGTCACCTCCGTGCTTCACATGGGGCACGGGCTCAACAACACGTTGCAGGACGTGCTGATCCGGTTCGAGCGGATGAGCGGCCGCGAGGCGTTGTGGCTTCCCGGCACCGACCACGCCGGCATCGCCACGCAGAACGTGGTCGAGCGCGCCCTCGCGGCCGAGGGCAAGAGCCGGTTCGACGTGGGCCGCAAGGCATTCGTCGAGCGAGTGTGGGAGCACGTACACGAGACGGGCGGCACCATTCTGGAGCAGCTCAAGGCGATCGGCAGCTCGTGCGACTGGACGCGCACACGATTCACGCTCGACGAGGGGTACTCCGCGGCCGTGCGCCGCGTCTTCGTGCAACTCTTCCACGAGGACCTGCTCTACCGCGGCTACAGGGTCATACACTGGTGCCCGCGCTGCCACACGTCTCTGTCCGACGAAGAGGCGGAGTTCCGGGACCGCGACGACCACCTGTACTACGTCACGTACCCGTTCGCGGATGGCGACGGCCGGGAAGGCGTCACCGTAGCCACTACGCGCCCGGAGACCATGTACGGCGACATCTGCCTCGTGCATCACCCCGAGGACGAGCGGTTCGCTCACCTCCCCGGGAAGCGCGTGATACTGCCGCTCGCCAACATCGAGATCCCGATCGAGACCACAACGTACGTGGAGCGCGACTTCGGCACTGGAATGCTCAAGGTCACTCCCGCACACGACCCCAACGACTTCGAGATCGCGCGAGAGCTGGATTCCGCATACGAGACACCAGTCGTGATCGACGCCGACGCTCGGATGGTGGCCGATCCGCGGGTGCCGCCCGAGATCCACGGGCTGGATCGCGACGAGGCGCGCAGCAAGACGGTCGAGTTGCTGGAGCGGGCCGGCCTGCTGGAAAAGGTCGAGCCGTACCGTCACGCCGTACGCCACTGTTACCGCTGCCACACGATCGTGGAGCCGCGCCTCTCGGACCAGTGGTTCGTGCGGATGAAGCCGCTGGCGGAGCCCGCACTGAAGGCCTACCACGACGGACGGCTGCGCTTCGTGCCGGAGCGATGGGGCAAGGTGTACGAGAACTGGCTCACCGAGATCCGCGATTGGAACATCTCGCGGCAGCTCTGGTGGGGCCATCAGATTCCCGCCTGGTACTGTGAGAGTGAGAGCTGCGACCACGTGACCGTGGCCGAAGAGGCTCCGGCAGCCTGCGAGAAGTGTGGCGGAGCCGTGAGACAGGACGAGGACGTGCTCGACACGTGGTTCTCGTCGTGGCTGTGGCCCTTCGCCACGATGGGGTGGCCGGAGCAGACCGAGGACGTGGAGACGTTCTACCCCGGTAGCACGCTGGTGACGGCTCCCGACATCATCTTCTTCTGGGTCGCCCGCATGGTGATGGCGGGCTACCACTTCATGGGCGACCGTCCGTTCGAGACCGTGTACCTCAACGGCGTGGTTCGCGATCCGCAGCACCGCGCGTTCTCCAAATCCCTCGGGAACGGGATCGACCCGCTGGACGCAGTGGAGCGCTTCGGGGCGGATGCGCTGCGCTACACCGTGGTGGCCGGAGCCGCTGCCGGCACCGACGTCATCATGGATCGCGATCAGATGGACGGCACGTTCGCGGCCGGGCGCAACTTCGCCAACAAGCTGTGGAACATCGGCCGCCTGCTGCTCTCGGCCCTGCCGGAGCACGTGAGCACGCTGGACAAACTGGACCCCGCGCAGATGGAACTGGCCGACCGCTGGATCCTGTCACGCAGCCAGCGCGCGGTCGCCGACGCAACCGAAGCGCTGCGGCGCTTCCGCCTCAACGAGGCGGCGAGCCTGGTTTACCACTTCATTTGGGACGAGCTGGCTGATTGGTATCTCGAGCAGATCAAGCCGCGCCTGTACGGCTCCGTGCCGGGCGGCGAGCTCGCCGGTGGGGTCGCGGCCTACGTGCTGGAGGTGGCGCTCAGGCTGCTGCATCCGATCATGCCGTTCATCACAGAGGAGCTGTGGCAACACCTGCCGGGTGAGCGCGAGGCGCTGCTGGCAGGTGCCGCCTGGCCCGCCCCGGACGAGGAACTCGTGGACGCGGAGGCGGAGGATCAGTTCGGCCGGGTCCGGGCGCTGGTAGGTGCGATCCGAATGGTCCGAGCCGAGTACGGAGTGGCACCCGGCACCGAGATCCGCGCCTTCGTGGGGCCCGCCAACCCGGAGGCGCTGCAGGCATTCAACGCCGAGCAGCGCACGATAGAGCGGCTGGCGAAGCTGTCGCGGCTCTCAACCGATGCTCCCCCCGAGGAGGCCGGCGCGCATCAAGTGCTGCCGGACGGTTCCACCGTTTTCGTCCCGCTGGGCGACGCGATAGACGTCGCCAGGGAGTGCGAGCGGCTCCGGGGTGAGCTGGAACGGATGGACAAACAGCTCGCCGGTGTGGCCGCCAAGCTGGCCAACCGGAAGTTCACAAGCCGCGCGCCCGCCGAGGTAGTGGAGCGCGAACGCGAAAAGGAGCGGTCGTGGCGCGAGCAGCGCGAAGCACTCGCCGACAAGCTGCGCGTCTTGGGCTGCTAGCGGCGCTCTCTGCCGCAGCGTGCGCGGTCATTCAGCAGCCGCCGGGAGGGCCGCCCGACTTCGATCCGCCTCTCATAGCGAGCGTACGGCCCGACTCCGGCGCCGTCCTGCCCGACTTCGACGACGCGGTGGAGATCCAGTTCGATGAAGTGGTCGCGGAGAACTCGGGCGGCGGACTCGACAACCTGATCGAGGTGTCGCCGCGACACGAGCAGCTGCGGATCCAGTGGAAGCGCAGTCGGATCACCGTCCAGCCCGCGGGTGGATGGCGCTCCGGCATCGTCTACCACGTGGTGCTCGCTCCGGGAATCACCGATCTGCGCAACAACCGGATGGAGCACGGGGTCTCGCTCGTATTCTCCACGGGCGGGGAAATCCCCGACACCCGGATTGACGGCGTGGTGATCGACTGGGAGGCGGGACGGCCCGGGCTGGCGGCGCTGGTAGAAGCCGTGCTGCTGCCGGACTCCCTGATCTACGTGACGCACGCCGACTCGACGGGAGAGTTCTCGCTCACGCACCTGCCCAGCGGCGACTACACGCTGTTCGCCACGATCGACAACAACACGAGCAACCGGCGTGACCTGCGCGAGGCCTTCGACTCGGTCTCGATCGCGCTCGACTCGACCGCATCCCACGTGTTCTGGACCATCTCGCACGACACGTTGGGACCCCAGATCCGCGGCGTCGAGCCATCCGACAGCCTGACGGCCGAGATCGAGTTCAACCAGATGCTGGCGCCGGTGGCACCCGACCTGGCCGCGATCACGGTGTGGCTCCTGCCCGACACCGTTGAAGTCGCCGCGGGTACGCTGTGGGAGAAGGCCGCGTTCGACTCGGTGCGCGTGGCCGAGCGCGCCGCAGCCGATTCGATCGCCGCTGAGCGGGCCGGAGCCGACTCGGGGTTGGCCGTGCCCGACACGGCCGCCGCGCCACAGCCGGCCGCCCCGATCCGCCCGGGCCGGGGCCGCCCCCGAATGGCGCCCGGCCTGGACAGCGCTGACGTGCAGGACACCACGCGGGCGGAGCGCCTTCTGGCGGAGCGCCCCGTACTCTCCAACAAGTGGTACTTCCGGCTCCTCGAGCCGCTCGCGCCCGGAGCCCGTTACCTGGTGGAAGCCGAGGCGCAGGGGGTATCCGGCGCCACGGCACAGTCGCGCGGGGTTCTCGTCATCCCGGAGGCCGCGCCGCCCGACACCACCGAGGCGCCCGCCCCGGACGACTCGACACGGGCACCCGCGGAAGCCGATACTTCCCAGGCGCCCGTTCCCGAGGATTCGACGTGAGCGATCCCCGCCGCAAACTCCCCGCCGTGAACGCGCTCCTGGCCGAGTGTGAGGCTGCCGGCGTCACCGACATCGCACCTCGTGCCGTGGTGGTGAGCTCCATCCGGCACACACTGACCGAGGCACGCTCCAGGCGCGGTGAGACGCCCGCCGATGGGTGGCTCGAGGCCGTTCGGCAACGGGTCCTGGAGCAGACCGAGCGCTCCCTCAAGCGCGTGGTGAACGCCACCGGCGTGGTGCTGCACACCAACCTGGGGCGCGCGCCCCTCGCCGACGCCGCCGTCGAGGCCGTGACCGCCGCCCTCGGTTACAGCACTCTCGAGTTCGACCTCGAGACTGGAACCCGCGGCTCCCGGCAGGACCACTGTCGCGCTCTGCTGTGCGAGCTGACCGGAGCCCAGGATGCGCTCGTCACGGTGAACGCGGCATCGGCACTGTTCCTGTTGTTGGGCGCCCTCGCCGAGGGCGGTGAGACCATCGTGTCGCGCGGGGAGTTGGTCGAAATCGGAGGGGCGTTCCGCATCCCCGACATCCTCGCCAGGAGCGGGAGCATCCTGGTGGAGGTCGGCACAACGAACAGAACGCGGCTGAGGGATTACGAGCTGGCGATAGGCCCTCGGACTCGGCTGATCCTCAAGGTGCACCGCTCCAACTTCGAGTTGACCGGCTTCGTGACGGAGGCGGAACTCTCCGGGCTCGTCGCTCTGGGAAGCAGCCGCGGCATTCCGGTCGTGCATGACGTGGGGAGCGGCTTGCTGGTGCCGCTCGACGACTACGGACTAGCCGGCGAGCCTAGAGTCCAGGACAGCGTCAACGCTGGCGCCACCGCCGTCTTCTCCGGCGACAAGCTGCTCGGCGGCCCGCAGGCGGGGATCATCGCGGGTCCGTCGGAGGTGGTGGAGCGGGCGGCAAAGAGCCCGCTCGCCCGCGCGCTCAGACCGGACAAGACGACCCTCGCCGCGCTCGAGGCCACCCTCGGGCTGTATCGCGATACCGAGCGCGCCGTGGCTGAGATCCCGACGCTGGCCATGCTCGCCGCATCGCCCGAGCTCCTAAAGCGGAGGGCGCGGCGGCTGGCCCGCCGGATCGAGGGATCTCGCACGGAGCCCGGCGCATCTGCGGTCGGCGGCGGTGCATTCCCCGCGAGCGAGCTCCCGACTACGCTGGTGTCCCTGGACGTGGACTCGTGCGACGCGTTTCTCGAGCGACTGCGCGCGCACGAGCCCCCCGTGATTGCGAGGGCACAGGACGACCGAGTGGTGTTCGACGTGAGGACGCTCGCCGACAGTGAGATACCGCTCGTGGCCGACGCCGTGGCCCGAGCAAGGGGCACAAGACGGGAAGCGTGACGAAGCCGGCAACCGGCGCGACAATCTGAATTGCCAAGGCCTGTCCGCCAGGACAGATTCCGCAAGACCCCAGGCGCATTCCTTAATATCGGATAATCAGATATGTGGACATGCGCGCGCTCACGTTCACGGGAGTAGGCCCCAACGATGCGCGTCGCTGTTCTCGCCTCAGGCGGTGGCACCAACCTCCAGGCGCTGTTGGACGCGTGCCAGGGCTCCGCTCCGGCGCGGGTTGTGCTGGTCGCCAGCAACAAGAGCGATGCGGGCGCCCTGGAGCGGGCTCGCAACGCCGGCTCCGCCACGGCAGTGCTGGAAGACCCGGGCGACGCGGCGGCGATCGTGGAGCTGCTGCGCGGGCACGAGGTCGATCTCGTCGTCCTGGCTGGGTACCTGAAGCTCGTGCCCGAAGTGGTGGTCGAGGCGTTCGAGGGCCGCATGCTCAACATCCATCCGGCGCTGCTGCCCTCGTTCGGCGGACCGGGCATGTACGGGCGACGCGTGCACGAGGCGGTGCTGGCATCCGGCGCGACCGTGTCCGGCGCGACGGTGCACGTGGTCACGGCCGAGTACGACCGCGGGCCGATAGTAGCACAGTGGCCCGTCCCGGTTGCCGCGGACGACACACCCGAGGCCCTCGCGGCCCGGGTGCTCAGGGTGGAACACCAGCTCCTGCCGGCCGTGGTCCTGGCCGCGGCACAGGCGGGGCAAGTGGTGCGGCTCGTGGGAAGAGATGTGGGTTTTGGGGGGTCCGCCACGGACAATGGTGTGGCCGACTCGCTGATTTCGGCGTGAAGAATCGAGCTACAGCAGCCAACAAGGAGGAACGGTGCCGCGGGCACTGATCTCGGTATCCGACAAGCGAGGAGTAGCTCAGTTCGCGCGCGGCCTGGTCGCGCTCGACTGGGAGATCGTATCAACCGGCGGCACCGCCGCCGTGTTGAATCAGGCGGGGATCGCGGTCACCGCCATCGAGCAGATCACCGGCTTCCCCGAGATAATGGACGGCCGGGTGAAGACGCTGCACCCGGCGGTGCACGCGGCCCTGCTCGCCCGCCGCGATCTGAGCGAGCACATGGACCAGCTCGAGGCGCACGGCGTAGCCCCGATCGACCTCGTGGCGGTGAATCTCTATCCGTTCCGCGAGACCGCCGGCAAGCCGAACGTGAAGCTGGAGGAGGCGGTCGAGCAGATCGACATCGGCGGTCCGTCCATGCTCCGCTCCGCTGCCAAGAACCACGCTCACGTGCTCGTTGTGGTAGACCCGCGCGATTATGACACGGTGCTCGAGCTGGTGGAGAAGAGTCAGGCCACTCCCGAGGTGAGACTCGAGCTGGCGGCCAAGGTCTTCAGCCACACGGCCGCCTACGACGCCGCGATCGCGCAGTTCCTCTCCAAGGAGAGCGCCGACCTGCCCGAGATGATGGGCCTCTCACTCCAGCGGGAGCAGACGCTGCGCTACGGGGAGAACCCCTACCAGCGCGCCGCCCTGTACATCAGCGGCGAGGGGCGCGGCGTTGATGAGCTGAGGCAGCTGCACGGCAAGGAGCTCTCGTTCAACAACCTGCTCGACATCGAGGGCGCGGTTTCGGCGATCCAGCCGTGGCCCGACAAGCCGGCGTGCGCCGTCATCAAGCACACCACGCCGTGCGGCATCGCGGTCGGGACGACTGTCGAGGACGCGTATCGCCGCGCACTCGCCACCGATCCCAAGTCTGCGTTCGGCTCCGTAGTTGCGTTCAACACGATAGTGGACGCTGCGACGGCGGAGGCGATGCGAGACCTGTTCGTCGAGGTGGTGGTTGCTCCGCGGTTCCACGATGACGCGGTTGCGGTGTTCCAGAAGAAGAAGAACCTGCGGGTAGTTGAGTTGCCGTTGGCAGACAGCCGGCCCCAGTTGGACTTCAAGCGCGTGCGCGGCGGCTTCCTCGTGCAGGACCGCTTCGTTGGATCCACGGACGAGTCCGAGTGGAAGCTCGCGACGAAGCGCGAACCCACCGAGACCCAGTGGCGCGACATGCGGTTCGCCTGGTCGGCGGTTGCCGCAGTCAAGTCCAACGCGATTCTCCTCGCGAAGGACGAGGCCGCCATCGGAATCGGCGCGGGCCAGATGAGCCGCGTGGACGCCGCTTTCCTGGCGGCACACAAGGCGAAGCTGGAAAACCACGACACCCGGGGCGCCGTGCTGGCGTCGGACGCGTTCTTCCCATTCGCCGACGGAGTGGAGCAGGCCGCCGAGGTGGGAGTCACCGCAATCATCCAGCCGGGTGGGTCGGTGCGCGACGAGGAGGTGGTCGCCGCGGCCGACGCGCACGACATCGCGATGGTGCTCACAGGTCGCAGGCAGTTCCGCCACTGATCGAGTTGTCGTTCCCCGAGACCAGACGAGCCGGCGCGAGCAACAGCGCCGCGCGTGAGAGGTGTGTCCAGCTGTGAGCGAAGCCGTTACACAAGCGCCTGTGAGAGCGCGACCGCCCTACCTTGCCGCGGCCGCGGCCGCTGCCGCGATTCTGCTGCTCTACATCCTGACCATCGCTCCCACGACGCAGTTCTGGGACACGTCGGAATACATCGCCGCGGCGAAGGTGCTCGGCATCCCGCACCCACCGGGCAACCCGCTGTTCGTGCTGGTCGCGCACGTGTGGGGCCTCATTCCCATCGTGGGCCACTACGCGCTGCGCATCAACCTCCTGTCCGCCATCTCCAGCGCGCTCGCGTCCGGGCTGCTCTTCCTGGTGGCGGAGCGCTTCCTGAGAGACATCGTGCCGGCGCCGCGTTGGGCCCGGATCGGGGCGGCGTTCGCGGGGGTCCTGGTGGGTGCGGCCTCGTTCACCGTGTGGAACCAGTCGGTGGTGAACGAGAAGGTATACACCCTGAGCCTGCTCTCGATCGCGCTCGTTCTGTGGCTGGCGGTGCATTGGGGTGACGAACCGCCCGGGGAGCGGCGTGACCACTGGCTCATCCTGATCGTCTACCTCGTGGCACTGAGCGCCACCAACCACTTGATGGGTCTGCTCGCCGTCCCGGCCGTGCTCGTGTACGTCGAGGCGGCCGAGGCGGACGGGGACAATCTGTGGGAGCGGCTGCTAGGCGCGGCGGGGCTGTTCGCCGCCGCCGGCGTCGGCGGTCTGCTCTTCATTAGCTGGACCAAGGACCACGAGCGAACCACTCAGCTCCTGGCCAGCCTGGTCATTCTGGGCGGCGCGCTCTGGCCCGTGTTCAAGCTCCACACCAGCGCGCTCACGCGCATCGCCTTCGCGGCGGGTACGGCCGGCGTAGCCGGCTGGATGACCACCAACGCATGGGATGGGCTCGAGGTGCTGCCGCTGCTCGGGGCACTCGCCCTGCTGACAGCGCTCTTCACGCTGGCCTACCTCACGGACAACCTGCGACTCGTGCTCGTCTCGATCGGCGTCGTGGCGGTCGGAGTGAGCCTGTGGGCCTTCCTGCGCGTGCGTGCCGTGCACTTCCCCGCCATCAACGAGGGCGAGCCCGTGACGCGCCAGGCGTTCGTAGACGTGCTCGCCAGGGAACAGTACCAGAAGGGACCGCTGTTCCCGCGCCAGGCAGAGTTGCTGTGGCAGTACGCGAACTACCTGCAGTACTTCGTGTGGCAGTACGCCCACGACTGGGGCGCCCGGGTGCGGGCGTTCGCGGCTCTGGCGTTCGGTGCCCTCGGACTGCTGGGCGCGGCGCGGCAGTGGCAGCGGGACCGGCGGGCTGCGATCGCGATGACCGCCCTGATGGTCACCGTATCGGTCCTGCTCGTCTTCTACCTCGACTTCAAGTACGGGTTCTCGATCCGGCCGAGCGAGAACCTGCTGCGCGAGGTGCGCGAGCGCGACTACTTCTTCATCGCTTCGTTCCAGCTATGGGGTGTCTGGGTGGCGCTCGGCTTCGGCGCGGCGCTCGTCTCGGTATCGCAGGCGCTGCGACGCTGGCTGGACGACAAGAGGAGCTGGTACGCGGCGGCGCCCGTACTCCTGCTCGCGCTGTTTCCCGTCTGGGGCAACCACCTCACGGCCTCGCGCGCCGGCGAGTGGATGCCGCGAGACTTCGCCTGGGACCTGCTTCAGTCGGTTGAGCCCTACGGCATCCTCATCACCGCCGGAGACAACGACACGTTCCCCCTGTGGTACATGCAGGAGGTAGAGGGTGTGCGGCGCGACGTGCTTGTGGTGAACCTGTCATTGGCGAACACCGACTGGCACGTGCGGCAAGTCAAGCGGCGGGAGGTGTTCCCGTTCGATACGACGAACGCGATCTCCCTCTACCGCGACTCGATCTGGGAGGCGCCCACGGAGCCGGCCCTGTCGATCAGCTACGAGGAGATCGACGCCCTGCCGCCGTACTACCAGGTGACCGAGCGTAGCGCCTTCGTTGTCGGGAACCTGCGCGCCGTAATTGAACCACGCTTCCTCGAGCGCTCCGACATCGTGACGCTGCAGATCATCCAAGACAACCTCGGCAAGCGGCCGGTCTACTTCTCGCGCACCGCGGGCGGCATTCCCGACGGCCTCGGCTTCACACCGTACCTACTGGGTCAGGGCATGGCCCGCAAGCTCGTGCCGGACTCGATTCAGCCGGGCGAGGGAGTCGTGCCGTTGCGGGCGCTCGGTTGGGTCGAACTAGAGTCGACCGAGGAGTTGATGTTCGAGGAGTTCCACCCGGAGAGTGCGGCCCGCATGCGGCCGCGCGGTTGGACCGACCCACCGTCCGAGGGAATACTCTCCCTCTATGCCATCATGTACGCCGGATTCGCAGAGTACATCGCCGCGATGGCTCAGGACAGCACGGCCGCACCGATCGACCCGCGCACGCTGGCGCGGGCGACCGATGCCGCCCGGCTGTCGGACCTAATGTTCCGACAGACCTCGATGTTCCGCTAGGGTCGGGGAAGCGGCGTCAAGTCCTTCGGGTGCCGCGACTTGACTGGGGAGTCCCAAAAGCCATAGCGTAAGGCTGGATTCGTCACCCTCATGCCAGCCATCATCTACCGACTCGCCGAGGCCCTCCTTCCGGACTACGAGGTGGAGCGCGAGCTCGCCAGTGGGGGGATGGGGATCGTGTTCCTGGCGCGGGACGTGCGACTCGACCGCCAGGTGGCGATCAAGATCGTGCGCCCCGAGCTCGCCACCGCCGCAGCCACCCAGCGGTTCCTGCGCGAGGCGCGCGTCCTGGCCCAGGTGCGCCACTCTCACGTCTTGTCCATCCACCGGGCGGGCGAGGCCGGCGGCTTCTACTACTACGTGATGGATTACGTGGAGGGAGAAACGCTGGCCCAGAGGTTGGAGCGCGGACCGCTGAGCCGACAGGAGGCGCTCAAGCTCGGGCGCGACGTGCTGGACGCCCTCGAGGCGGTGCACGCCGGAGGCGTGGTCCATCGAGACATCAAGCCCAGCAACATCTTTCTGGTTCAGGGCCGCGCGCTCCTCGCCGACTTCGGGATCTCCACTCCCTCAGGACCGCAGACCGCACCGGATAGTCCGGGCGACCGCGGCGTCACCGGCACGCCGGGGTACATGCCGCCCGAGCAGGCCTTCGGCTGGGAAGTGACGCCCCGAACCGACATCTACTCTTTCGGGATGGTGTTGTACGAGACGCTGACGGGCCGGCGCTGGAAAGGACTGATGCCGGACGAGCAGAGCGACTGGTCGGGTGTCCCGCACAGCCTGCTTCCGTTTGTGAAGCGCTCACTCGAGTGGAAGCCCGAGGACCGGTGGCCGGACGCCCGCACGTTCCGGCGCGCCCTGTGGCGCACGCGCACCACGAAGTACCGCCGGCGCACCCTGCTGCTCACCCTGTCCGGACTCGCAGTTGGGGCCGCGCTCGTGTTCGCGTTCGCGCGACGGGCGGGCGAGGCGCCCGAGGAGTGGTACGATCTCGCTGTGCTTCCGTTCGCGGTGAGTGGCGATGCGGACACCACTCTGGGGCTGGACCTGGCGAGCATCACCGCGCTGAGCATGCCCTCGTTCCTGCGCGTGACGCCAGCCTACGACGTGATGGCGTGGCGCGACTCGACGCCGGCCGACGCCCCGATGGAGGAAGCGCCACAGTCGCTCCGCGCGGAGCATGTCGCGTTCGGCAGGGTCGCACGCTCCGGTGACTCGGTCGTGATCGACCTCGAGGTGATCGACCATTCCGGACACAGGCGCTTCGTCTCCTCAGCGCATCGCGCTGTCGACGATGGCTACGCTGGAACCGGAGCGGAGCTCGCACTGGCCCTCACGCGCGACATTGCCGAGGACCGCATTACGGAGTACCGCCCGCCACGCGCGCTGAGCGACTCGGTCGTGCGCGAGTTCGTGGAGGGAGAGCGAGCCTTCTACGGCAACGCCTGGCTCAGCGCGGTGGGCCACTTCGGTGCGGCCGTCGAGCTCGATCCCGGCTTCCCCCTGGCCTACTGGCGGTTGGCGGAGGCCTGGCGCTGGCTTCTCACGGGCGAGCCAACCGAGGTGGACCTCGCGGCGCTCCTGGCCGACCACCGTGACGAGCTGGGCGATCTCGACCGCCGCCTCATCGCCGCGCAGATCACGCCCGACTTGGAGGCGCGGCTGCGCGCGTACGAGGAGGCGGCGACGGAATTCCCGAACAATGGCTACGCGACGTTCCTGTGGGGTGAGGAATGGATGCACCGCGGCGCGCTGATCGGGCGCTCGCTCGACTCGGCCGCGATGCTGCTCGAACTGGCGACGACCAAGTCACCCAACTCAGCGCCCGCGTGGGAACACCTGCTGTGGGTCTCGTTTCGCCTCGGACACAAGGACGCGGCGAGGCGTGCGCTGGATCATTTCACGGAGGTGTCGGCGCCCCCCGAGGAGGTCGATGTCTACACACCTCCGCTGTACGAGTTCCTCTACACCGCCATGTTCGAGCCGGACCTGGCGGAGGGCGCGCTCAGCCCCGAGCTGCTTGCCGATCCCGGACTCGCCGCCTACCTCCGCATGGGTGCCGCGTTCGGTGCGCACCGGCTGCTCGCGGAGCTGGGTGGTCTGCTGCTCTCCAGCCCCAGCACCGACCGCGCGGCCCGCGCCACCGCAACCCAGGCGCGGGGGCTGGGCCTCTTCGCCCTCGGTCGCCCCGTCGAGGCACTGCGGCACTTCGACGTGGCCGCTGACCTCTACGGCACGTTGGAGACCGCGGTGCAGGCGGCGGAGTGGCGCATCGTACCCGCGGCACTGGGATTTCCGGGCATTCCGGAAGCGGAGGTGGAACGCGGGCGCATGATGCTCGAGCGGTTCGCCGCCGATCCCGGGTTCCGGGCGCGCGCGGCGTGGGCGCTCGGAATGGATGCCCTCGTGCGCGGCGACAGGGAGACTGCGGAGGGGTGGCGCGACATCCTGCGAGGGATGTCCGCGGACACCTGCGCCGAACGGCTGGAACAGCAACTCCAGGCCATCGCTGAAGCGGCCACCGATCGTTGGTCCCTCGCAATCGAGACATCCCGGCCGCTACTGGCGCTGGACTCGGCCGGGCTGCGTATGGGTGATCCGTTTGCGCGAGCCGTGCTGCACATCAAGCGCGCGGAGTGGCACGAACGCGTGGGTCGTCCGGCCCGCGCCGACAGCGCTCGGCGCTGGTACGAGCACATGATCATGCGGACGCAGCTCCTCCAGGAGGCTGAGCCAGCCGAGATCGATTGGGCCCTCGGAGTATGGACGGAGTTCCTTCGGGGGGTCGCAGCACTCGAGCACGGGGATCCGGAGGCGGCATGCCGCCACATGGCTCGTGTGGCTCTCATCTGGACCGACCCCGAGCCCGCCCTCGAACCGATGGCTCGGGAGGCTGCCGAGCGCGCCGCGGAGTGTCGGCAGTGATCGCCTGTCGCACGCTCGGCCCGGTCGAGTTGACGGTAGATGGTGCCGCGGCGCCGGCCGAGCTCAGGTGGCGCAAGAACCTCGCCCTGCTGGTGTACCTGGCGCACTCGCCCAAACGGACGCGCTCGCGAGAGCACATCATCGGTCTCCTCTGGGGAGACAAGTCCGATTCGGCCGCGCGGCACTCGCTGCGCGAAGCAATACGGGTGCTGCGCCGCGCGCTGGGCGAGAAGCATCTCACAACCGAACACGATCAGGTACGGCTGTCGCCCGACGCGTTGGAGCTCGACACCCGGGAGTTCGAGGCGCTCGAGGAAGGGGGCGACTGGGAGGCCGCCGCCGATCTCATCGCCGGAGAGTTCCTGGAGGGATTCAGCGTTCCGGATTCCTCCGAGTTCGAGGACTGGCTCGCCGCGGAGCGCCTCACGTGGAGGCGGCGCGGGGTAGCGGCTCTCGTGAACCGGGCGGAGCTGCTGCTGGCCAAAGGCCGGGTTGAGCAAGCCGCGGACGTGGCGGGCCGCGCTCTCACGCTGGACGCCGGTGCGGATGCCGGACTCCAGATAGCCATGAAGGCGTTGACGCTGGCGGGCGACCGTGCCGGAGCGCTCGCGCGCTACGAGCAGTTCGCCAAACGGCGTGAGGAGGTGGGGGCTCAGCCCGATCAACTCACCATGGCACTCGCCGAGCGCATTCGCGCGGAGCGCATCTGGCGCCTCTCGGACGGCGTGCCCACGGTGACCGAGCACGGCGCGGAACTGCGCCGGCCGCCGCTCATCGGCCGCGAGGAGGAGCTGCACCGGCTCGTCGAGACGCTGGAGACGTGCGTGCAGGGCGGCCGCGCCGCGGCGGGGGTGATCGAGTCCGACACCGGCCTGGGCAAGACCCGCCTTGCGGAGGAGGTGCTCGCCCGCGCCCGGCTCGTCGGCGCGACGACCGCGGCGGTGCGCTGCGTGGAAGCGGATATGGACCACTCCGGCAGCGGCGCCCTCGGTCTGGCACGGGGAGGGTTGCTCGACGCCAAGGGCGTAGCGGCCGCGCCGACCGGCGCGATCGCCGCCTTCGCAGCTCAGATACCGGAGTGGGCCGACCGGTTCGGAGGATGTGAGGATCAGGGAGCGTCTCTCGGCGCGGCACTCGTCGAAGTGCTGCGCGCCTCATCCGAGGTCAAACCGGTGGCGGTGCTGATCGACGACACCCAGTGGCTGGACCGCGAATCGCTCCTCGCCCTATGTGCCGCGTTGCGCGACCTCGCCGACCTCCCCTTGTTCGTGCTGCTCACGTTCCGGACCGAGCCGCCCCGTAGCGAACTGGACGATCTGCGTTCCCGCCTCGGGCGGGACGTGCCCGGAGCATCGATCCTGCTGCGCCCGCTGGACGACGCAGCACTAGGGGAGTTGGCGCGGTGGGCAGTGCCGACGTACACTGGGGAAGAATCGGAGCGCTTGGCGCGCAGGGTTGCGGCCGACTCCGCGGGCGTCCCCCTACTCGCCGTGGAGTTGCTCCACGCCGTGGCACTCGGGCTCGACCTGGGGAGGATCACGGGCGCGTGGCCGGAGTCGGCGAAGACACTCGACCAGACGCTGCCGGCCGACCTGCCAGATGCCGTCGTCGGCGCGATTCGGGTGGGGTTCCGCCGCCTGACGCCGAATGCACAACAGACGCTGGCCACGGCCGCAGCGCTCGGTGAGCGCACTTCCGTGGAGCAGTTGGAGCGCGCAACCGGTCTGAGCCGAGATCTACTATTGTCCGCCCTCGACGAGCTCGAGTGGCAGCGTTGGCTCGTCGCCGAAGCTAGGGGCTACGCATTCCTCGCCCGCGTCGTGCGCGACGTGATCGATCGCGATATGCTCACACAGGGCCAGCGCCGGCGGATTCGGGAAGCGGGCGGCAAGTGAGGAAACGATGATACGACTCCTGACCCCTCTACTGTGTTTGCTGGCGTTCGCCACCCCGGCGGTCGCCCAGCAGGCTTCGTTCACGGGCACGGTCACCGACTCGGTGGCCGGCACCGCCGTGGACGGGGTGCGTGTAGAGCTGTTCAGGGGAACCGCGGCCGTCGCGGAGACCCTCACCGACGAGTTCGGTCGGTACACGATCGCCGCGCTGGAGCCCGGCCGCTACATAGCCGTGTTCACGCGCATCGACTACCGAGCGCGGCGGCTCCCAAACGTGGAGCTGTCGGAGGCGGAGCCGTTTCGACTCGACGTCGTGATGGTCCCGCTCGCCTTCGCTCTCAACCCGGTGGTCGTGACCGCCGCCCGCACCGAGCAGAGGGCGCTCGACGCCTCCGCGTCCGTTTCTACGATCGAGACCGAGGAGATCGTGGCGCGCACCCAGCTCACGACCGTGGACTACGTGGCCGGGGAGTCGGCGGTGGACTACGCCCAGACCGGTCTCATGTCGCAGGAGGTCGTGGTAAGAGGGTTCAACAACGTGGCCTCCGGCGCACTTCTCGTCCTGACGGATTTCCGCTATGCGTCCGTGCCGTCGATCAGAATCAACGTCTACAACCTCATGCCGATCACGAACGAGGACGTGGCCCGGGTGGAGCTCGTACGAGGGCCCGGTTCGGCGATCTACGGTCCCAACACCGCGAACGGTGTGCTGCATTTCATCACCGCGCCCCCGATGGACTCACCCGGCACGGTCGTGAGCGTCACCGGCGGCAGCCAATCCCTGTTCTACGGTCAGGTGCGCCACGCGTCCCGGCTGGGGCAGAAATTCGGGCTCAAGATCTCCGCCCAGTATCTGAACGGCACCGACTGGCTCTACGTGGATCCCGTGGAGGAGTCCGAACGAGAGGACGCCATCTCCGGCGGCGCCGACCCGGACACGCTGCGTATCGGGGCGCGCGAGCCCAAGAGCGCGCGAGTGTCGGGCGATGTCCAGTTCGAGTGGAGGCCGTCTGAGCGCACCTCGTTGATCACTTCCGTGGGGGCGAACAATTTGATAAGCAGCGTGGACCTCACGCCCCTGGGAGCCGCCCAGTTCAAGAACGCGGACTACTTCTACGCGCAGTCCAGGCTGGTGCACGGCCGCCTCTTCGCACAGGCCTTCTTCAACATCAACAATGCAGGCGACACGTACCTACTGCGCAACGGCAACCATGTCGTGGAGAGATCCTACATGGTGGTGGGGCAGGTGCAGCACGGCCGGAAGCTGGGATCGAGCGTCAACCTCACCTACGGACTCAACGCGCAGGCAACGGTGCCCCGCACCGACAGCACCGTCACCGGACGCAACGAGGAGAACGACAACATCAACGAGGCCGGTGCCTTCCTGCACACGGAAGCGGTGTTGGCACGAAGCCTCAACGTGGTTGCCGCAGCTCGCGTGGATTACAGCAATGTGCTCCCCAGCGTGGTGGTCTCACCGCGCGCCGCGCTGCTGTTCCACCCGACGGAAACGCAGACCGTGCGGTTCACGTACAACCGCGCTTTCAGCACACCCACCACCAACAACCTGTTCCTCGACCTGTTCGCCGATTCTCTCAGTATACCTGCCGGCGCCCCTCCCCCGTTCGGCGGCCTGACGCTTCCCTACGCTGTGTGGGTAGAGGGCGTGCCGGAGACCGGTTTCAACTTCCGCCGCGACTGCTCCGGACTCTGTATGCGCTCGCCGCTCACACCGGCGAGCCTCGGCGGGCCGGAGAGTTACATCCCGGTTGACGCGACCCTACTGTGGAATTCCCTGGTGGACTCGCTCGCCAACCTTGGGATCGATCTCTCCGGCATACCTGCTCCGAGCAGCGCCGAGGTCACGACCGACCTCAAGCGACTGGACATCTCCAACGGCACCTTCGTGCGCGTCAGGGGAGTGGAGGACATCCCGAGGCTGCGCCCGACGATCACCAACACGCTCGAGCTCGGATACCAGGGGGTGCTGGCTCGCGCGTTCATGGTCTCGGCAAATGTGTACCACACTTGGAAGAACGACTTCGTCAGCGCCGAGCGGGTTGAGACGCCCAACGCGTTCTACGACGTGGGTTCGCTCGCGACCTACCTCCAGGACTTCGTGCCGGCCGACTCGGCACTGGTGCTCGCGGTGCTCATGTCGCAGCTACCCGTCGGAACCGTGACTCCCGAGGAGGCCTTCGACCCGTGGGACATCATGGTGACCTACCGGAACTTCGGGAGCATCAGGTTCTGGGGCGCGGATTTCGATGTGACGGCATTCCTGTCACGCCGCTTCGCGGTGAACGGCACGTACTCGTGGGTGAGCAACAACGTGTTCCCGATCGAGACCGGGTTCGGCTCGGTGGACTCGATCCCGCTCAACGCGCCGGTCAACAAGGGCTCCCTTGCCCTGCTCTACCGCGACGAGCGCATAGGACTCAACGCCCAAGTGCGCGCACGCATGGTCGAGAGCTTTCCGGTGAACTCAGGCGTCTACGCCGGGGTCGTGGATGGCTATGCCGTGTTCGACGCGTCCGTCGGCTACCAGTTCCCGTGGCGCCACGACCTGCTGGTGGTCTTGAGCGCGCTCAATCTACTGGACAATGTCCACCGGGAGTTCGTGGGAGGGGCAGCGATCGGAAGACTCGTGACGCTCAGACTGCGCGCGGCGTTGTGACCGCGCCACTGGAGGAGTGACGATGGCGTTCCCGTCCATCCAGCGTTTGGCCAGTTCTGCGCGGCTTACGGCCGCGCGATTCCCGTTCGTCATCGCGGCGGCGGTGGTCGCCACGGTCGCAGGCATCCTCAACATCGAGCAGCCCGGCCACTCCATATGGGAGCGGGCCGAGGTGAGCGCGTTACTCGGGTTCCCGCTGCTCATTGCGCTCACGCTGTGGGCCGAACGCCGCGGATGGGGTGGACGCCGCAGCATCGGGGTGGGCGTCGTCGGCGCGCTCGTTCTGCTGCTCTTCTTCCTGCTGTGGCCCCGCTGGTCTCAGCCGGCTGCGTGGACACGGTTCTTCCAGCTCAGCGTGGCCTTCCACTTGCTGGTCGCATTTCTCCCTTACGCGGGCCGCGACGAGCCCAACGGCTTCTGGCAGTACAACCGGGCGCTGCTCCTGCGGGCGGTGACCGCGGGCCTCTTCTCGTGGGTGCTGTGGGGAGGACTCGCCATCGCAGTGCGCGCCGTGGACGTGCTGTTCGGTATCGAGGTCCCCGGTGAGCGTTATGGCCAAGCGGCGGTGGTGCTCTTCTTCCTGTTCAACACCTGGTTCTTCCTGAGCGGCGTGCCGCGCGACTTCACCAAGCTGGATCGGAGCGAGGACTACCCGGCCGGCGTCAAGGTTTTCACCCAGTACGTGCTGCTACCGATCGTGACGGTCTACATCGCGATCCTCACCGCGTATCTGGTGAAGGTCATCGTGACGTGGGAGTGGCCTTCGGGCTGGATCGGATGGCTCGTCTCGGGCGTGGCGGCCGCGGGGATCCTGGCTCTGCTGTTGGTCTATCCCGTACGGGAGCGGCAGGAAAACCGCTGGGTGCAGACCTACGCACGCTGGTTCTGGGTCGCCTTGCTGCCGGCCATCGTGATGTTGTGGCTCGCAATCTGGCAGCGGGTGGACCAGTACGGCGTGACCGAGCCGCGCTATTTCCTGACCATCGCGTCCATCTGGCTCGCCGCAGTTGCAGTGTACTTCACGCTGCGCGGTTCACAGAAGATCATTCTCATTCCGGCATCCCTGAGCGCGTTGGCACTCGTCACGTTCGCGGGCCCGTGGTCGCCGTACGCCACGTCGCGCCGCAGCCAGACGAACCGGCTGGAGGAGATACTAACTCGCAACGGAATGCTGGAGGACGGGACAGTACGGCGGGCATCCGGAAATGTGGAATTCCTCGATCGACGCGAGGTGAACGCGACACTGCGTTACCTGATCGAGATGCACGGCACCGCTTCGATCGAGGCGTGGTTCGGTGGCGAGCTGACGGGTGTCGACAGCGCCGGCACGGCTCCGGCGCGTCAGGGAGAAACAGAGGAGAGGGTTCAGCGCTTCACCAGCCACCTGGGCATCGGCTACGTGGACCGCTGGCAGCGCGGAACCGAGGAGCGCTTCAACTACAACGCCCGTCAGACCGCCGAGCCGATTGCGATAGCGGAGTACGACTACGCGGTGCGTGTGGACGGCCTTGTGAGCGAGTCAGTCGAGTTGGGGGACGGTGCCACTCTCGCCTATGACTCTACCCGCTCCGAGGTGCAGCTTCTTTCGGGGGGAGAGACGTTGATCGGCGTGCCGCTGCTGCCGGTGCTGGAGCGAGCGGCAGCCTACCGGATCGTCGAGGGGGAACAGGCCATACCGCGGGATACGCTGCTAGCCACGGCGGACAACGACGCGGCGCGGCTTGCCGTCTACGTGACCGCGGCTGTCGGCGTCAGGTCCGGTGGTGCTCCGGTGCTGACGTCTCTTGGCGCCGTGGTGTACCTTCGGCTGAAGTGAGCGATCCCAAGGCGCGGGGCGGCAAGAGAGATGGCTGACAAACACGACGAAGACCGACGCAAGGGCGACCGGCGCAAGGAGGAGACACCGCGACGGGGCGCTCGCCGCACGGGTGAGGACCGGCGCAAGCAGGAGGACGCCCCGCAACCCGAGGGGCCGATCCGCAGCGGCAAGGAGCGCCGCGCCCACGTGCGCCGCGCCGGTCGCAGGCGCAGGCGCTGGGACCGGCGCATAGGCGACCGGAGGGAGAAGAGTCCCGAGCTCTATTCCCGGGACGAGCTGGCGCAGATCCGGAAGCTCATCGTGAGCCCCAAGCTCCCCTTCGAGTGCCCCCGCTGTGAGGGCATACTCACCATGGGCGATCCGATCGCCGGAAACGGCTTCACGATCCGGACGGTACGCTGCTCGGAGTGCCACCGCAGCTCCACGTTCCCGGACTACATCGTGGCCCGTGCCCTGGTGATCGAGGAGGACGATAGGGTGCGCGAGGCCCTGCGCACGATTCTCGCCAGCGCGGGCCACGAGGTGCAGGGGTTCCGAGACGGAGCCGCGGGGTTGGCCTCATATCGGGAGAGCCCCGCCGACGTGGTGCTCGTGGACATCTCCTCCCCACGAGCCGAGGTCGAGTTCATCGGAAAGTGTCGCAAGGAGTTTCCCGACGTCAGGCTGATAGCCGTAGCGGGAAAGCGCGTGCACGGCGCGGGAGATCCATTGGCGGTGGCCGGCAAGCTCGGCGCGCTGGCGACACTGCGCAAGCCGTTCACGCCCCACGAAGTACTGCGCACGCTGGACGATGCCCTGCAGCTGGTGCGTCCCGACTAGCCCTTCTTCGCGATCTTCGCCCAGGTGTCCCTGAGTGTCACCGTCCGGTTGAACACCAGAGCGCCCGACGTCGAGTCCTCACTGTCACTGATGAAGTAGCCCTGACGCTCGAATTGGTACCGGGTGCCAGGCGGGTCGTCGGCCACGCTGGGCTCGATGCGGCTGTCGTTCAACACGATCAGTGAGTCGGGATTCAGGTAGTCCGTGAAGTCCTCCCCATCCTCGACGTCGTCGGGATTGGGCTTCACGAACAGCCGATCGTACAAGCGCACCTCGCACGGCAACGACCGCTCCGCCGAGACCCAGTGGATGGTTCCCTTCACCTTGCGGCCGTCGGGAGAATCCCCACCCTTCGTCGCGGGGTCATAGCTGCAGCGAAGCTCGGTAACCTCTCCGGTCGCGGGATCCTTGATCACTTCGTCGCACGTGATGAAGTAGCCGTAGCGCAACCGCACCTCGCGGCCCGGCGCCAGCCGGAAGAACTTCTTCGGCGGGTCTTCCATGAAATCGTCACGCTCGATGTAGAGCTCGCGCGAGAAGGGAAGCGTGCGCGAACCCTCCTTCCCGATGTCACGCGGGTAGTAGGGCGCTTCAAGCTCCTCGACCTGCCCCTCGGGGTAGTTGGTGATCACGACCTTGAGAGGCTTGAGCACGCACAGCACGCGCGGGACCTCGGGGTTCAGGTCGTCACGGATGGAGAACTCCAACTTGGCCATGTCCACCCGGCTGTCCGTCTTGGACGTGCCCACCATGTCGCAGAACTTGAGGATCGCTTCGGCTCTGATACCGCGGCGCCGCATCCCGGCGATCGTGGCCAGGCGCGGATCGTCCCACCCCGACACGAGTCCGTCCTCGACCAGTCGGATGAGCTTGCGCTTGGACATCACCGTGTAATCCAGCTTCAGTCGCGCGAATTCTGTCTGATAAGTGCGCGGCTGCTCGATCCCCACCGCGTCGAGCACCCACTCGTACAGTGCGTTGTTGTCCTTGAACTCGATCGAGCAAAGCGAGTGCGTGATGTTCTCGATCGCGTCCGAAAGACAGTGCGTGTAGTCGTACAGCGGATACAGGCACCACCCATCGCCGCGCCGGTAGTGGGCCGCATGGCGGATGCGGTAGAGCACCGGATCGCGCATCAGCATGTTGGGATGCGCCAGATCGATCTTGGCGCGCAGCACATGCGCGCCGTCCTCGAACTCCCCAGCCTTCATGCGGCGAAGCAGGTCGAGGTTCTCCGCTACCGAACGGTCACGGTACGGGCTGGGTCGGCCCGGCTCCGTCACGGTGCCACGCAGCTTTCTGATCTCCGCCTCGGAGGAGCTGTCCACGTACGCCAGGCCCTTGTCCACCAGCAGCTCGGCCCAATCGTAGAGCTGCTCGAAGTAGTCGGACGCGAAGTACATCCGATCGGCCCAGTCGAAGCCGAGCCAGCCGAGGTCGCGCTGGAAGGCCTCGACGTACTTCATGTCCTCGCCCTCGGGGTTCGTGTCGTCGAACCGCAGGTTGCAGGCGCCGCCGTAGTCCTGCGCCAGCCCGAAGCTCACGGCGCAGGCTTTGGCGTGCCCGATGTGGGGAAAGCCGTTGGGCTCGGGCGGGAACCGGGTGGCCACCCGTCCGCCGAACCGGCCCGCGCGGTTGTCCTCCTCGACCATCGCCCGGATGAAGTCGAGGCCGCGTCTCTCTTCGCCGTCCTTGCCCTTTCGATCGCCAGCCATGGTGCTCCTCGGTCGCCGGGCGACCTCGAGTCGGAATGTGGGGGCCGCTTCCCGGTAGGAGTCCTGAAACTAGCACCCAGGGCAAGGCCGGCCAGGGGGTAGCCGCCTGGTCGCATGCTGGCAGCAGAGGGGGTGTGCCGGCGTGCGGAAGCCGGACACGATGAAGAAGCTGTTTTCTGTGGCGTGAGCCGCCCGGTGTCAGGCGGCTTTCACGCGGTAGAACAGAGCGTACAGTGTGGGCACCACCACCATGGTAAGCACAGTGGCCACTCCCAACCCGAACATGACGGTCACGGCCATCGACACGAAGAACGCGTCGGGCACGAGGGGGAGCATGCCGAGAATCGTGGTGGCCGCCGCCAACCCCACCGGCCGCAGCCGGCTCAGGGCCGCCTCCAAAATGGCATCGAAGTCCGACTGTTCGGCGCGCCGTTGAACATTGATCTCATCGATCAACACGATCGCGTTCTTGATGAGCATCCCCGACAGGCTCATGAAGCCGAGCAGCGCCATGAAGCCGAACGGCTGTGAGGTGGTGAGCAGCCCCAGCGTGACGCCGATGAGTGCGAGTGGCACTACGAGCCAGACGACGGCGGTCTGCTTCAGCGAGTTGAACAGCGCGACGGTGATCAACACCATCAGCAGCACGAACACGGGGAACGACGCCGCCAACGACGCCTGCGCCCTGGCGCTGTCCCTGTACTCGCCCCACCACTCCAGCGTGTAGCCCTCCGGCAGCTCGATCGCCTCGACCAGCGGTCGCACCTTGGCTAGCATGGGCGGTGCCTCGCCCACCCGTGGGTCGGCCAGCACCTTGATCGCTCGCCTGCGGTCCATGCGGACGATGATCTCGTCCTCGAACGCGGTCTCGAAATCCGACACCACCTGGCGCAGCGGGATGGATCGGCCGGCGGTGGGACTGAAGATCTGGATGTTGCCGATGCTGCTGACGTCGGTCCGGTCTGGCGCCGGTGCACGCGCCACGATCGGAAGCAACTCGTCCCGTTCACGGTACACGCCAAACGTGGCGCCCTCGAAGCTCTCGAGCAGCGCGGCGGCGATGTCGGTGCGCGTGATGCCCGCGATGTTCGCCTGCACCTCCGCGACGACGGGGCGAACGACCCTCACGCGCTCGCGCCAGTCCGTCTTTATGCCGTACAGGTTGGGCTCCGCCCGGAAGATCGCCTCCGCCTCCGATGCGAGGCTGCGCAGCACAACCGGGTCGGGCCCGAAGAAGCGCGCCTGTATCTTGCCCGGATCCCCGGGGCCGAGTATGAACTTGCGCGTCTGCGCCATCGCCCCAGGATACGCCTGCTCGAGGTGCTCCTGGAACTCCACCATCATCCGATCGATCGTGGCGAAGTCGTCCACATCGACCAGGAACTGTGCGAACGACGGATTCTCCTTTTCCGGCACGTACGTCAGCAGGAAGCGCATGGCGCCTGCCCCGATCATGGAGGAAACGCTCGCGATGCCCTCCTGCTCCATGAGCCACTGCTCCACCTCGGTCACATGGCTCTCGGTGGTCGCGATCTGGGTCCCCTGGGGCAGCCAGAAATCGATCATGAACTGCGGACGCGTGGAGTTCGGGAAGAAGCTCTGCTCGACCCTGCCAAAACCGGCAATCGAAAGCACGAACACCGCCACGACCACGCCCAGCGTGATCGCGCGGTATCGAATGGCGCCACCCAGGAGCCCGCGGAACTTCCCATAGAAGGCACCGCCGTACGGGTCTGGAGCCGTCTCGCCGGGCTTCGGCAGCTTCGGCTTGAGCACCATGATCCCCAGCAGCGGTGTGACCGTCACTGCAGTCACCCAACTCAGGAGCAGCGAGATCAGGATCACCGTGTACAGCGAGCGCGTGTACTCACCCGTGGCGTCCTGTGACGTGCCGATCGCCGCGAAGGCGAGAATCGCGATCACGGTGGCGCCCAGGAGCGGCCACGCAGTCTGCTGCACCGTATCGACCGCCGCCCGGACCTTCTCAACTCCCTGCTGCATCTTCACCAGCATCCCGTCCACAACCACGATGGCGTTGTCCACGAGCATGCCGAGCGCGATGATCAGCGCACCCAGGGAAATGCGCTCCAGCATCACGCCCATACGCGGCATGATGATGAACGAGCCCGCAATGGTGAGGAAGAGAATGAACCCGATCAGCAGCCCCGACCTGAGCCCCATGAAGAGGAGCAGCACCACCACGACGATGGCCACGGCCTGCAGCAGACTGACCAGAAAGCTGTTAATGGCGGTGGTCACCTCCCTCGACTGGAGGGCGATGATCCCGACATCCATCCCCAGCGGGATCTGAGGCAGCAGCTCCCTGAACCTGGCGCCAACGGCGTCTCCCATCGTGACCACGTTGCCGTCGGGCAGTGTTGAGATGCCGAAGCCGACGCCGGGCATCCCGTTGTACCGGATCAGCTGCTTCGCGGGATCGCGGTAGCCCCGCCGGATGTCGGCGATGTCGCGCAGGTAGATCTGAGCGCCGCCCGGCTCGCCGGCAATAACCAGCGATCTGAAGTCGTCCACTGAGTCGAACAGACCCGTCGGTTCGATGGTGATGAAGTCGGGCCCCACCTCAACGTGGCCGGCGTACGCCGCGAGGTTCCTGGACCGCAGGCCCTGCGCGACTGCGGTCATCGAGATCCCGAGCTGCGACATGCGGTCTCGGTCCAGCTCGACGTAGACCACCTCCGGCTGCATGCCGAAGAAGTCTATCTTCGCGACGTCCTGCACCAGCAGCAGCTCCCGGCGGAGCAGCTTGGCGGTCTCGTAGAGCTCCGCGTAGCTGTACCCCTCTCCGTAGAGCGCGAAGAACACCCCGTAGACGTCGCCGAAGTCGTCATTGACGATGGAGGGCCCCGCACCGGGCGGCAGCTGGCTCTGGGCATCATTCACCTTGCGCCTGAGCTCATCCCATACCTGCGGGAGCGTCTCCTTGTCGAACTTGTCCTTGATCGTGGCGGTCACGATTGACAGGCCGCGCGTGGAGCGTGACTCGACCTCGAGCAGTTGCTTGAGCTTCTGTACGGCGGTCTCGATCACGTCGGAGACTTCTTCCTCCACTTCCGCCGCGGAGGCCCCCGGATAGGGCGTGATGATCAGTGCATCCTTGATCGTGAACTCCGGGTCCTCGAGCCGGCCCATGTTGCCGTACGATATGATCCCGCCAAGGACCAGGACGACCGTCAGAACCAGCGTGGTGACGCGGTTCTCGATGCAGAACTGGGTGATCTTCATGCTCTAGGACCCGCCCTGGCGGTCCGTGAACCGCCGCACTGGATCGCCTTCACGCAAGTTCGCCACGCCGGTCACTGCGACCAGATCGCCGTCCACGAGGCCTCGCATCACTTCGACCTCGGAGCCGTACATCGAGCCGATCTCGACGGCAGCGCGCGAGACAGTCATGGCCGCTGGATCCACCTTCCACACGGACACCTGCCCGTCGTCTGCCGCGAACACGGCGTTCGCCGGCAGGCGCTGAACGGTCGCCCCCGCCTGGCCCACACGCCGCACAATCATCCGCGCCGTCATGCCGGGGACCAGTGCGATGTCGCTCGGCGGCTCGAAGCCGAATGTCACTTCGAACGTGCGAGTGACCGGATCGGCCTGCGTCGCGACCTCCGTGAGCCACGCCGGGAACCGTCGGTCGGGGAACGTGGACACGCTCCCTTCGGCTTCGATCTCCAATCCCGTCGCGTCCGCTGCTTGCCGCGCCACCAACGCGTCGGCCTCCGGCACGGCGATCACGATCTCCAGATTGCGATCGTCATTGAGGAGCAGCACCATCTCTTTGGCCAGCACATTCTGAAAGGCGTCGACAAACGTGCGCGCCACTCGTCCGGCGAACGGCGCAACCAGCCGTGTATCGTCGACCGCCTTCTGCGACTCCCGCAAGCGCGCCTCGGCGACCTCGAACTGAGCCTGCTTGAGCTGAAGCTCCTGAAGTGTCACGGCATCGGCTGCGTATAGCTCTTGATAGCGCCGGAAGTCGGCACGGGCCGCATCGAGGCTCGCGGCGTCGGCATCGCGCTGCGCCTCGAAGTTGCGCGCGTCGAGCCGCGCCAGCATCTGCCCGCGCCGGACCCACTGGCCCTGCACGACGGGCATCTCGATGATTAGGCCCGGGACCTCGAACGCCAGCTCGGCCCGGTCCGCCGCCTCGACGGTTCCCGGGTACTCGCGGAAACCGGACACGCCGCCGAAGCCGACCTCGACCATCTTCACCGGCCGCGCGATCACCTCCTCGGGCTGAGGCTCGCTGCCGCAGCCGACGGCAAGCGCTCCTACCGTGGCGAGGAATCCGAGCGCATATGGTCTCGAGCACCTATGCAAATCCATTGGTCCGACCCGTGTTCGCGTTTGTCGTGTCATCGCGCTACTCCATCCCGCGCTGGCTGAGGTAGGCCCGCAAGCGCTGTAGGAACGCTTCACGCGAGGCCACGTCGAGGAACAGATCGATCTGTCCGGCCGCTCGCTGCACCGCCATGAAGTCCGTAATGAAGTCGTACAGGGAATTGGCCGCGTCGAGTTCAGCAATGAGGGCAGTGCTTTGGGCGTCGAGCAGGTTGAGTATGCCTGCCACTCCTCCCGCATACGCCGTCCGCACCAGCTCGTAGTTGCCGCGCGCGGCCTCGGCCGCCTCCCGCGCCAGCTCGAGTCGGACCCGAGAGGAGAGCAGGCGCTGTAGCGCATCGCGCATCGCCTCCTCCACACGCTGCTCCATCGAGGTGCGCTGATACTCGAGGCTGAAGAGGTTCTGTTGGGCCTGCCGCTTTGCCGCCGTACGAGAGCCGCCGCCGAACAACAGGTAGCGGGCGCCCAGCGAGATCGACCAGCGCCAGGGATCGGCCTCGCCTTCCGGCACCAGGCCAGGAGGCAGACCACCGCCCGCGTCGTCCGAGCCTGCCCCTCCCTCCGCCAACCAGCCCGTGAGTTGCGCGTCGAGAAAGAACTCCGGCAGCCAGAAGGCACGGTTGGCAGCTGTCAGCGCCCGGTCCTGCCCGCCCATGAGCGCATCGATCGCTCTCAGCTCCGGCGATGCTCCGAGCGCGTCCGCGATCATGAAGTCCTCGAAGCCACCGAAGGTCTGCGGGTTGTCGAGGAGCCTCGTCAGGGCCTCCTCCGCCCACTCGATCACGGGCTCGTCGAACTCGTCTTCCGGAGTGTAGACCACCTCGTCGAGCGGTCGGTAAAGCAGGCGCTTGAGCCTGTTCTCGGCGATTACCTTCGCCGCCGCCGCCGCGACCACACCTTGGCGGTCCTTGGCGACCTGCGCCTCCCAGCGCAGCACTTCTCCCGGAGTGGCTGCGCCGGTCTGGCGCCGCACTTCGGCCAGGTCCAGGTTCGTTCGGGTGAACGAGAGGTTCTCCCGGCGTATCCGCTCGTCGGTCTTGCGGCGCAACACCGTGAGGTATGCATCTGTAGCCTCGAACGACACGTTCAGCCGCAGCGAAGCGAAATCCTCCTCGCGGGCGCTCTGCAGTGACTGCTGGATTGTACGATCCGCCCAAGCCCGGTCGGCGAAGACCACCTGCGAGAGCCCCACCGAGCCGCTCAGCAGCCGCTGGGGCATTATGCCCAAGCTTCGGGCAGCCCGGTCCTCATCGATGACGCGGCCCTGAAAGCCGAGGTCCAACTGCGGCAGGAGCCGCGAGGTAGCCAGTTTCACATCCTCCGCCGCTGCCTGTAGCGCCCGGTCGAACGAAGCCAGGTCCTGGTTCTGCTCCAGAGCCTCCTGCACCACCGAAAGCAGTGTCTGCGGCTCCGGCGCGACGCCGGCCGCGTCGTCGATGATCCGCGCGTCAATGAGCATGGTCCACGACGGATAGACCCCGATGGCGCGCGCCGTCTGCATGTTGACGATCACGCGCTCCTGGTGCGAGAACACCACCCGCACCTGCTCGGGCCGCTCGCCCTCGAGGATCTCTTGCACGGTGAGTGCCGTCAGACGGGCGAGCTGGAACAGGAAGGAGTCCGGACGCCGCGCCAGCAAGACGCCCTGGCGCACCTCGGACTCGCCGAACCAGGAGATGCTCGGGAGCCGCAGCTCGATCAGACCACCCGCGAGCCGCTCGAACTCGGGTTCCGAGATTTGTGATAACGGCAGCATGTACACCGCGTCAGCAGCGGCGGCTCTCAATGAGTCGAGTGCGGCCTCGACGTCGTCACCCACGGGAACGACCACGGCTTGGGCACCGTCCTGCCTCACCCGCCCCTCGATGCGGTCGGCCATTCCCGGCAGCGCGGCGACGGCATACTCACTGACCAGGACTGCGATGCGCTCGAAATCGACCACCTCGGCCAGTGTGGCGAGGTCCCGGTTCTCGGGTCGCGTCAGGTACACGAAGTTGGCGACCCCCGAGGCAATACCCTCCCGCGGGTTGTCCTGTAGTGGCAGATCGAGCAGGAATGGCGCGACTACGGGTTTGGGCAGTCCCGGATGCTCGGCGGCCACCTGCCCCACCACGGGACCGATCGCCACTACCAGGTCCACGTCAGCCCGGCTGAGGAGCCGCTCGAGCGCCGCTTCGATGCCCGCGAGGGAATAATCCCCTTGCGTCCTCGCATCGGCGCCCATGTGCACCTCAAACCTGTTCTCGAGGAGCACGGACGTCTCCTGCTCGATCCGAGTCACCAGCTCGCCGTAGCGCACGAACGTCCCGTCCGTTACGACGCCGATCGTCACAGGCCGGCGCTGCTGCGCAGCGGCCGGCGACGCTGCCGTCCCCGCCGCGAGCGCCACAAAGATCGCCGCAAGGAGGATTCGGGCGGCCGGAGCCTCAGTGCACGCGGGAAATCCCATGGTTCCTCTTTTGGGAGTCTGCCATACCGAAGGGCGAGGCGTTAATATCACCCGCTCCCACACGGCCCGTCAAACAGACAGTTGGTATTTGTCATTTGGGCTGAAATACGGACCGGGACGGCGGAGGGCCATACCCTTTTGGTGGTATAGGGGTGCAGCAGGGGCGGTGTACCACCTTGGTGGCATACGGGCCACGAGCACCAGGTCGGGCGCGCCGGGTAGCGGCGCGGCGGGTTCAACAGCATAATCAGGGATCGAACCATGACGAACGGAGAAGCTCAATGAGACGTGCAACGTTATTGGCGGTCGCCGCGGCGGCCGGGCTCACGGTGCTCCCTGCCACCGCAGTCGCTCAGAACAGCAAGTTCGCCGGCATCTCGGGTGGCGCCACGCTCAGCGACATGCGGGGCGGCGTCACCAACACCAACAGCCGGTGGGGAGGGACCGCAGGTCTGTTCATCGGGTACCGCTCGTGGCGCATGGTCGGTGTGCTCGAGGGCAACTGGGTGCAGAAGGGCGGCAAGGACGCCGTTGGGGACGGCAGCACGCGCATCGATTACATCGAGTTCCCGTTCCTCATCGGTGGCGGATCGGAGGTCGGCGCCACCCTGGTCCGGTTCTACACGGGGATCGGCATCGGATTCCCGATCAGTTGCAGCTCCACCTCTACGTCCAGCCTCGAGAACTGCAACCTGAAGAAGAGCCCTGAGTGGACCTGGCCATTCGGCCTGCTGCTCGGGCGGAGGCTCGGCGACGGACCGACCTTTGTTGCAGTGGACGCGCGCTACTCCATCGGGCTCTCCGACACCTTCGACGGCGCCTTCATGCAGAACTACTCCTGGCAGTTCAAGTTGATGGTGGGTCGCAGGCTCTAATCGATCGCTCCAGCGACACAACGCAAAGGGCGAGCGCTTCGGCGCTCGCCCTTTCTGCATCGCTCTCAACGTGGTAGCGGCCGCGTCGCTACTCCCGGAGCCCGGCGACGAATCGGTCAAGGAGCGGCGCCGGGAAGGCCCCACCCAGCTCCAGCGTGTCGCGGTGCCGCTCCAGCGCGTCCGCTACTTCCAGGAAATCACGCGGTACGCGCTCGGCCTTTGCGGCTTTCCCCTGCCGGGCGAGTGTCGCGGACGTGCGGTCGAGCAGCTCATCCAGTTCCTCGGTGTCACGGCCCGTGATCATCGACAGCGCGGCGCCCGCCAGCAACAGGTGCGGCAAGGCCGAACCGTCGGGGAGGCGGAACTCGACGGTGGCCGGCGTCACGACCTGCCCGCCCTCGTCCGTGGCCACCAGCGGCAGGCGGATCAGGGCCATGCGATCGAACTCGCCCCACACGATTGCGCTCGGCGCCTCCTTGGCCTGACGAATCCGCACGAAGGAGCCTTCGACCCTGTTGCCGAACGCCATCAACGCGCCGCCCATCTGCACCAGCCCGCCGATCAGCCAGCGCGCTGCATCGGTGAGCTGTCCCCTGGAGTCCTTCACCGCGACCACCTTGCCGTCCTTCACGGGCGCCAGGTGGAAGTGAAGGCCGTTGCCGGCGTGCCCCTCCAGCATCATCGGACCGGTTGCGCAGCGCATTCCCTTGCGGTGAGCCAGGTTCCGCAGCACCCACTGCGTGAGCAGGATGCCGTCTGCCGCGTCAGGCAGCGGAGCCAGCGCCAGCTCGATCTCGTGCTGCTCCCAGATCACGCCGCCCGCTTCGCTCGCCTCGATGTACCCAACCTCGCTGTGCCCGTACTTGACCGGCACGCCGATGTCGGCGAGGAGTGCGAGCGCCTTGCGCCTGAGGCCCTCGCCAAATACGAACGGCGAGCTGGCGTGGTAGCCTCTGTCGTCCGCTCCGTAGATGTCGGACTCGTCGCGCCGCTTGCCGAGGAAGTACTCGACCTCTCCCAGCGCCCAGAGGTCCGTCCCGGTCACCTCTCTGAGCTGCGCGCACGCCCGGCGCAGAATCGTGTCCGGCGAAGCGGGCAGTGGATTGCCTTCCTGGTCCGCGTGACCGCACATGAGAACCAGGGTGGGAAGAGAGGCGAACGGATCCAGGAACGCGGTTCGCACCCTGGGACGCAGCACGATGTCCGACTTGTCCGCCGGGATTCCCGACTTGCGAAACAGATTGGACCCGTCGGCCCGCTCTCCGCCCTGAACGATGTCCCGGAAGTGCCCCGCGCTGCGCGGAACGAAGTCCAGCGTCTTGAGCCAGCCGTCGCCGCCGACGTGCATGAGGCTCACGACCTGAATCCCCCGCCTGCGTACCAGGTCCTCCATGTCGTCCGCGGTCCACTCGGCGCGCGGCTTTCCCAAATCGTCTTCGAGGCTCCGTCCCCTGGGGACCGGCGACCTCGGTTGTTGCCCAGTCATCATCGCCACACCCTCTCCAGAAACTCCTTGATCTCCGGCACCCCGCCCTGGAAGATCAGGTATCCGTCATGTGGTTCGCGCTCGGTGACCTCGCCCGCAATCGGCGTAGTCATCAACTCGCGCACAGCATCCGGATCGTCGGGGTGCACTCCCAGTGCCCAACCCAGCTTGATGAACGCGACCTCGGGAAGCATGTTCGCGAGTGGGACGACGCCCAGCTCCAGGATCTCACGTCCCGTCTCGTACACGTGCATCTGCACGAAGCCCCACAGGGTCTGCAACGTCATGTACATGTGCACGCCAGCGGCGTGCGCCCGCTCGAGCGCCGGGTAGATGGTGCGGTTCACGTGACCCAGCCCGGTGCCCGCGATCACGATGCCCCGGTATCCCTTCTCCACGAGCGCGTCCACGACGTCGGCCTGCATGCCCGGGTAGTAGTAGAGCATCGTGACACGCTCGTCGTATGCAGCCTGCACCGTGACTTCCTGGTCGTCGCGCCGCGGCTCCCAGTCCTCCTTGAGCGGAGTGATCTTCCCCTTCTCCACCATGGCCAGCGGGATGTCGCCCAGCGTGCGGAACGTGCTGCGGTAGGAGCTGTGCATCTTGCGCACGCGCGTGCCGCGGTGCAGCAGGTTGTAGCGGTCCGAGGTCGGCCCGAACATGCACACCATCACCTCTGCGATGGGCCCGTGCGCCGCAGTCCACGTAGCGTTGATGAGGTTCTGCGCCGCATCGGAGGACGGCCGGTCCGAAGAGCGCTGGCTCCCCACCATCACCACAGGTACGGGCGGGTGCTGAACCATGAACGAGAGCGCCGCCGCCGTGTGGTGCATGGTGTCGGTGCCGTGGCCGACGACAACTCCGTTCCAGCCTTCCCGGATCGCCTCGCCTACCCTCTCGGCCAGGATCAGGTACTGCTCGGGGCCCATGTTCTCGCTGAACACGCCGAACAGCTTCTCGGTGTCGAGATTGCAGATGTCGGCCAGCTCGGGCACGGAGCCGTACAGCTCGCCGGGGCTGAAGGCGGGGATCACGGCCCCCGTGCGGTAGTCCAGCCGAGAGGCGATCGTTCCACCCGTTCCGAACAGCTTGACTCGCGGCTTCTCCGGGTCCACCGGGAAGGCCTTCTCCGGAATCTTGTAGTGCGCCTCGCGGTAGCCCACCTCCTCCAGCTCGAGCACCGTGTCGAAGCGCAGCCCGACGTTGTATCCGCTCCCAAGCTTGAGCACGAGGTGCGCATCGTCGCTGGTCTCCGAGCGCGGCAGGATGAGCCCCTCGAAATCGCCCCGGGTCGTGCGCGCCTTCACCTCCGACCACACCTTCACGCCAAACCGCTTCATCAACTCGACGGTGGGGCCGCGGTAGCCCTTGTAGGTGTCGCTGCCGCCGGTCACGCGACCGTCTCCGGCACGGCTTCTTCGAGCGCGCGAACCAGCCGCTCGCGCACGACACCCGGATCCAGCCGCCCCAAGAGCCGCGGCATCACCGCTCCCATCGCCCATCGCAGGACGCCATCCGGCGACTCGGTCGTGAGCGACTGGGATTCCACCACCGCGTCGGTCAGGCGACGGGTGAGCACGTCTTCGTCTCCGTCCTCACCGCGGTAGCGCGCCAGGATCTCTTCGGGCTCCGTGCCCGGCTCGGCGACGATCGCGTCGAGCATGCGGTCGAGCGCCTCCGGCCGGATCCCGCCTGACTCGATGGCGCGCACCATCGGCGCGAGGCGCGCTGGGTCCGGCATCGAAGTGGGGTCCCAGGTGAGACGCCCGCGGCGCCGGTGGTACGGCAGCCGCTTCTGCAGCGCGTTGGCGAGGCGGCGGGCCACATCCGGGCCCTCGGGCGCGAGCGCGTCAAACAGGTCCGCCCACTCCGACCGCGCCAGTCGTCTAGCCTGCGCGAACTCGAGACCCAGTTCTGCGTAACGCGCTTCCCTGCTCCACGGCGTCTCGGGCAACTGCTCCGTCACCTCAGTAACGACGGTATCGGAGATCGGAAGCGGCGGGGTATCGGTGTCGGGATACATCCGGTCGGCGCCTGGCAGAATGCGCTCGAAACCGTTGGTGCCGTCGCTGAAAGCCTGGCGCGTCTCGGATGGCACACCCACGAGCGCGTCTTGAGCACGGATGACCACTTCACGCGCCGCGGTCGCCGCGTCCTGCTCGGACGCCCACACGATGACCACTGCGTCACCGCTCTCGGCCTTCAGCAGCTTCCTGACCTCGCGCCACTCCCGGGGGTCCAGCCCGAAGTCCGTGATGTCGGAGTGGATCATGAACGGGCGGTGCTGCGGGCACGCGATGACCCGCACCCGGTCGGCGATCTCGCGTGCGAAGGTCACGTCGGGTTGGGTACGATGAGTCAGCAGCCCGCCGAACCCGGCAAGGCGGACCGCAACGATGGCGTCACCTCGCTCCAGCGCGTCCCGGATCGGCTGGAACTCCGAGCGCGCCAGTGCCTGGCCGGCATCCACCACCCTGGGCGACACCTCCCACGGAACGCCGGCCTCGGGCAGGGAGAGCGCACTCGCCTTCACTCCACGCCGCTCCAGCTCGGCCTTCACCCTGAGCAAGTTGAGTTGCCGAAAGGCCTCCGTGTGCACCAGGAGAGGGAGGTTACGATGGTTGTCCACGCCCTTGATCTCGACGCGCCGCCCCCCGGCCACCGAAACGTTGACGTCCTGCCGGGCGGCACCGGGGCCGCGCCGCACCTTGCGGGTGGCCCGGGCGATCGCGGCGAGGAGGCGACCGGCCGCCTGCAGCTCCCAGGGGGTGAGGAGCTCCGGCTCGGTCACCATCTCGGTGAGCGGCATTCCCAGCCGGTCGGTCCTGAACGTGATGCGGTGCCCGACGTCGCTCACCTCGCGACAGGAGTCCTCCTCCAGCGACAGTTGCCGGATGGAGAGTTCCCGGTCCACACCCAGCTCCGGCACCTTGAAGGGAATGGCGCCGGTGAGCCCCACCATCGCCGTGCGCTGAAACCCGGTCGGGATCGAGCCGTCGAGGTACTGCTTGCGCATCACGTGCAACTCGGAGACCAGGTTCAGGTTGCAGAGCTGCGCGATCTCGATTGCCCCCCGCACCGCTTCGTCGTCGATCTCGAACGGCGGCGTGTCGTCCATCTCGTAGGTGCACACCGACCTCCGCTCGAGTCGGTAGACGATTTCCTTTCTGGTCTTGAACTCCATGAGTGCCGTACCGTCGTACTCTCCCAGCTCGGACAGAGTGGGGCGCATGTGGCGCAGCACCTCGGCGTCGATTTGGGTGGAGTTGCGACCGGCCGGGCAGCGGCAGAACAGTTTGGAGCGGGTGACGAGCTGCTGGTGGACCTCGAGCCCGGACATGAATCCGATGGCCGCGTAGTCGGCCGGGGTCATGTCCGCCAGCTCCTTGTCCCCGAAGTCCAGGGCGGCCTCCTGGCGGGGGTTGAGGTCGCTGGGCGGCCCGAGAACCGATTGCGGCTTGGCTTTGTTCTTGCTCATTGGCCGAGAAAGATAAGCGCGGGCACGGCCTTGCGGCCAAGGTGTTCGCTATCTACGGTTAAATACGAGTCCAATATTCCCCATTGGTGGGCCCATGTCCATTCGTCCCGTCAAACGAGTTATCCAGTCGCAGCCCACCCTGGAAGGGGCCGGCGTCCGCTTGCGCCGGGCCTTCGGGTTCGGCGATACGGACGACTACGACCCGTTCCTGCTGCTGGACGACTTCCGCAACGAGAACCCCGCCGACTACCAGGCGGGATTCCCGTGGCACCCCCATCGCGGCATCGAGACGATCACCTACGTGCTCGCGGGAACCGTGGAGCACGGTGACAGCCTGGGGAACAGCGGGGCGCTGGGAGCCGGTGACGTGCAGTGGATGACGGCGGGGAGAGGAATACTGCACCAGGAGATGCCGCAGGGAGATCCCAAGGGACGGATGCACGGTTTCCAGCTCTGGGCGAACCTCCCGTCTTCACTCAAGATGACCACCCCCCGATACCAGGACGTCTCCTCGGGTGACATCCCCGAAGTGACCGACGACGACGGCACGCATGTGCGCGTTATCTGCGGAGACTTCTGGGGCAAGTCGGGCCCGGTTGACGGCATCGCGGCGGACCCCCGCTATCTCGACGTGTGGGTGCCGCCCGGCACGCGCAAGACGCTGCCCGTCGAGACATCTCGCCACGCGTTCGCCTACGTGTTCGAGGGCGCGGGCGATTTCCGCGACGCGTCGGAGCCGCGCAGTGTGAAGACCGAGGGCGTGGGAGACCCCGTCCCCTCCATTTCGGAGGAAGAGACCGGGAACCGCTCGCTCGTCCTCTTCGACCGCGGCGACGAGGTCACGGTCCAGGCCGGCGAGGAGGGCATCAGGTTCCTGCTCGTCTCGGGCAAACCCCTCGAGGAGCCCGTGGCGTGGCAGGGACCGATCGTAATGAACACGCCGGAAGAGCTGCGTCAGGCGTACACCGAGTTGCGCGAGGGGACGTTCATCAGGTAGCCTCGCGCCGGGTCGTCGCTTGAACTCCGCCGTACCGGCATGCACGTTCTCACCGAACCAGGAACACGCGTCACACGGGGGAATCCCCCCACTTCAGTAAAGGAGAAGCACCGTGCGATTCACCACCCATCTGACACGCATGGCAGCCGTGCTCTGGGCCTTGGGAGGGCTCGCGCTCTCCGCGGCCGCACCGGCGGCAGCCCAGGACCGCCCCAACATCGTCATCATTTGGGGCGATGACATCGGCTATTGGAACATCAGCGCCTACAACCGTGGCATGATGGGCTACCGGACGCCCAACATCGACCGTCTGGGCAGGGAGGGCGCGGTCTTCACCGATGCCTACGGAGAGCAGAGCTGCACCGCGGGGCGCGCCGCCTTCATTACCGGCCAGAGCCCGTTCCGCACGGGTCTCACCAAGGTCGGACTGCCGGGTTCCGAGCTCGGGCTCCAGCCCGAGGACCCGACGATCGCAGAATACCTGAAGACCAAAGGCTACCGGACCGGTCAATTCGGCAAGAACCATCTCGGTGACCTGGACGCGATGCTCCCGACTAACCACGGGTTCGACGAGTTCTTCGGCAACCTCTACCACCTCAACGCCGAGGAAGAGCCGGAGTACGAGGACTACCCGAAGGATCCCGCGTTCAAGGAGCGCTTCGGCCCGCGGGGCGTGATCCACAGCTACGCCGATGGCCGGATCGAGGACACGGGGCCCCTAAACATGAAGCGCATGGAGACCGTGGATGAGGAAACCCTCGCGGGCGCCCTCGACTTCATCGAGCGCGCGAATACCGCCGATGAGCCGTTCTTCCTGTGGTGGAATTCCACCCGCATGCACATCTGGACCCGACTCAAGGCCGAGTCCGAGGGCGTGACCGGCCTCGGCACCTACCCGGACGGGATGGTCGAACACGACGGGCACGTGGGCCAGATTCTCGACAAGCTCGACGAGCTGGGGCTCACCGAGAACACCATCGTCATGTACTCGACGGACAACGGCGCCGAGGTGTTCAGCTGGCCGGACGGCGGCACCACTCCCTTCCGCGGCGAGAAGAACGACAACTGGGAGGGTGGATATCGCGTCCCGCTACTCGTGCGGTGGCCCGGCGAGATCGAGCCCGGAACGGAAGTGAATGAGATCATCTCTCATCTGGACTGGTTCCCAACCATTGCCGCCGTGCTGGGTGATGACGATATCGTTGAAGAACTGAAGCAGGGTGCGCGGCTCGGCGACAGGGAGTTCAAGGTCCACCTCGACGGGTACAACTTCCTGCCGTTTATCAAGGGCGAAGCTGACGAATCACCCCGACGGGAGTTCTTCTACTTCTCGGACACTGGCGATCTGCTCAATCTCCGCTACAACCACTACAAGGTCGTATTCGCCGAACAGCGCGCGCACGGCGTCGAAGTGTGGAGAGAGCCCTTCACGTTCCTTCGTGCACCCAAAGTCTTCAACTTGCGCTCGGACCCATTCGAGGTGGGCGATCATCTCACCATCGGCTGGGAGCGATATTGGGTAGAACACCTCTGGGTCTTCGTTCCGGCGCAGGTGATCGTCGGCGAGTTCTTGGGGACGTTTGTGGAGTTTCCGCCGCGCCAGACACCGGCGAGCTTCACGATCGACCAAGTCATGGCGAAGCTGAAACCGCAGTCGAATTAGGGGCTAGATTACTGTGGGCCGGGGATCCGTCAGGGTTCCCGGCCCTTGTCCTGCTCGTCTCCGGCAGGCCGATCGAGGACCGGTCGCCTGGCACGGACCCACCGCGAGCGAGGAGGTCTGAATGCATGCACAGGGGAGAATCATCGCGGCCGCGGCGGCCCTGGCCCTGATCGCCTGCACCACCGGAACGGTGCAGAGCGCGAGCTGGAACCCGCTCTTCGTCCATTCGGGCCCGGCCACTTACGCCTGGCTGCCGGACGCCGAGACCGACAGCTCCGGCATCATGAGTGACCCCGCCGTGGACCAGTGGATTCGCGGCGCGATCGACACCGACCTCCAGAACAAGGGCCTCGGACCCGCCGACCTCGGCGCAGCCGACTTCGCGGTCGGGTACCAACTCACGACGGATGACGGCGTGAGCCAGAAGCTCACCGGCTCCGCATGGAACGATCTAGGTTGGGGCACGAGCGGATGGGGCGCGGGGGGCTCGGCGCCACTGGACGTGCACCGGTCGGCCGGTACTCTGGCGGTGTTCATCTTCGAAGTCGACACGAAGGAGCTCGTGTGGCGCGGCGACAACATCCTGGCGGCAACCCGCGCCGACACTACGGAGCGGCGGCAATGGGTTGATGAGGCCGTCACTCAACTCCTCGCCAAGTTCCCGCCGTCGGGACAGATCAACGTGATGCGCTAGCAGTGCTCAGGCCCGCCTTCCGAGGAGCGAACCGCTAAGGGCCACGACGCGGCGGTTCGGTACTGCCCACCCACCAGGAGGCCACTCTTCCTCACGATCACCCTCCAGGACCCTAGAGCATTGCAATATGACTAGTTATGACTATTATATGACCATGACAAAGGTCAGAATAGCCGAGCTCAAGGCGAGGCTCAGCGAATACCTGCGGCGTGTTCGGCGAGGGCACACGATCACAGTGCTCGATCGGGAGACACCCGTCGCCCGCATGGTTCCCTACACCGAGCACGACGCGCTCAGCGTGCGCGAGCCGCTTGGGCGCCGGCGACTCCAGAGGGTACCGCTCCCGCCACCCCTCAAGCTCAAGCTCGACGTCGTCGCACTTCTCCTCGAGGAGCGGCAGGTCGACAGGTGATCGCCTACCTCGATTCCTCAGTCCTGCTGCGCATTGTACTGGGACAGGCAAACCGGCTGAAGCAATGGCCCAGCATCAAGAGTGCGGTGGCAAGTGCCATTGCCGAGGTGGAATGCCTCCGAACAATGGACCGGCTGCGCCTGCGGGTTGGCTTGTCGGACGAGGACCTGGCCCTGCGCCGGGAGGCGGTCTATCGTCTGACCGAAGAGACGACACTCGTCGAGCCGACGAGGGCGGTGTTGCAGCGGGCTGGCCAACCACTCCCCACGCCGCTGGGCACGCTGGACGCAATTCACCTGGCGACGGCGATGCTGTGGCGCGAAACGCGTGCGGAGGACCTCGTAATGGCAACGCACGACCAGGCACTCGCCGTCGCGGCGCGGGCCGTGGGGTTCCCTGTCGTGGGGGCCTGAGGCAGTGTAGGATTCGGAATCACCGCTCGACGCGCCGCCGCCCCAAATCCACCGTCAGCGAATCCACGAACGGAGATGCGTGCATGACCCCGGCCCCCACCCCTCCGACAACAAAGGCCAAGGTCGCCACCTGGAGCGAGCTCGGGGACCGTAAGCCGGCCTACGCATTGGTCGCCGGTGTGGACCTCGTGGTCGTGCGCTACGACGACAAGGTGTCGGTGCTGTACGGGCGCTGCCTGCATCGCGGCGCGCTCATGTCCGACGCCACTGTCCAGGGCGACAACCTCGTCTGCGGCGTACACCTGTGGGATTACCGGATGGACACGGGGGTGAGCGCGTACAACAACGCCGAGGCGCTGCACAAGTTCGGCTCGTGGGTAGACGAGGAAGGTGACGCCGTCCTGGTGGACGAAGACGAGATCACCGCCTGGACGGAGGACCACCCGCAGCCCTACCAGAGGGAGGAGTACCTCGGCCTCTACGCGGACGTCCACGGCACTCCTGACGAACCACACAACAACTACATCCGGGAGCTGGCCCGCAACGGCCTTCGAAACGTCGGGCACCACGGACAGGTCTCGGCCATGGGCGTGCCCCGTAGCAAGCTCCCCTCCTGGGACGACATCCAGATCCTCACAGCGCAGCTCGCCACCAAGCCGCTGTTGGACGACGCGGAGGTGGGAACGGGGCTGGTGATCGGCCCGGGCGCCGAAAAACCCCTGCGGCTCGACATTCCGATCTTCGTAACCGACATGAGCTACGGGGCCCTCTCCGAAGAGGCCAAGGTCGCCTTGGCAAAGGGAGCCGAGCTGGCCGGCACCGGAATCTGCTCGGGTGAAGGTGGAATGCTCCCCGAGGAGGAGGCGGCCAACTCACGCTACTTCTACGAGCTCGCCTCGGGCCGGTTCGGGTGGAGCATAGACAAGGTGAAGCTGGTTCAGGCCTTCCACTTCAAGGCGGGCCAGGGAGCGAAGACGGGCACCGGTGGACACCTGCCCGGTGAGAAGGTGAAGGGCAAGATCGCCAAGGTGCGGGGCCTAAAGGAGGGTGAGCCCGCGATCAGCCCCTCCGCGTTCCCGGACCTCACTTCGGTGGAGGATTATCGCAGAGCCGCCGACGAGGTGCGCGAGGCCTGCGGCGGTGGCATACCCGTGGGGTTCAAGATGTCGGCACAGCACATCGAGGAAGACATAGACTTCGCCCTCGACGTGGGCGTGGACTACATCATACTCGACGGGAGGGGAGGCGCGACGGGGGCGGCACCCGAGATCTTCAAACAGAACATATCGGTTCCCACGATCCCTGCGCTCGCCAGGGCGCGCCGCCACCTCGACCAGCGCGGCGCGGAGGGCGTGACGCTGATCATCACCGGCGGGCTGAGAACCGAGTCCGACTTCGTGAAGGCCCTGGCCCTGGGCGCCGACGGGATCGCGATCGCGAACTCGGCGCTCCAGGCCATCGGCTGTTTGGGGATGCGCGCCTGCCACACCAACAACTGTCCGGTGGGAATCGCCACCCAGAAACCGAACCTGCGCTCGAGGCTAATGGTCGAGCAGTCGGCAAAGCAGCTGGCGAGCTACCTGGAAGCCACGGTCGAGCTGATGAAGATCCTGGCGCGCGCGTGTGGGCACGACCACCTGGGCAAGTTCCGCGCCGAGGACCTCACCACGTGGAAGCGCGACGTGGCCCACCTGACGGGAGTGGGGTACGGCGGGGTGGTACCGGTCTAGCCGTTACCGTTAGCCGACCTCCGCCGGCTCCCGAGCTGGAGGCTCCGCCTCCTCGGGCGGCAACTCCAGATTCGTGACCTCGTCGGTCACTTCGTAGTCGTAGGCTGGGTAGTCGTACAGCCGCATTCGCGGCTCGGTCTGACCCATCGAGTAGCCGTACACGTCCTCGTATTCCGACACGTCCTCGCCCATCGCTGTGAGCTGCCGCAAATACTCGGAGATCGATTTCGACTCGATCACGATGACCTTGCCCATCCGGTCGATGATCGGGCTGTGGGCCCGGGTCTTGTCATGATCGAACTCGAGCACGCGCCGTCCGTAGCGCGTGATGCCGATGACGCGATACGTGAGACTCTTGCCCACCGCCGGCAGGTTGAGAACGCTGCGGTCGGTGGCCAGAAACGGTACGCACGCCCTGCCCCTCAACTCGCTGACCTGCCGTACCACCTTGGCCGCGTGGTCGGGCAGTCGCCGGATTGCATCTCGATACCGCTCGGGAACGCGGCCGATCACCTTCTCCTCCATCTCTTCCTGCACGACCCGGGCCACCGGCGCATAGTTGAAGCTGTTCTCCTTGTATCCCTTTACCACGAACGTGTAGTACGGCAGAACGCCCACCTCGTTGAGCACCTCGCGCAGTTTCGCAGTGTGCCCGCGCCGCGAAGCGGCCGCCGTGAACACGAATTGGTTAGTGACGATCCACCCGGCCGAGAGCAGCCTCGTAACCGAATCGCGCACCTCTGGCGTCACCTCCATCGGTGACTCGACGTGTGTCTGGATCACGAACTGTCTGACGCCGATCTCGGAGGCCTTCTCCCGGAACTCCCTCAAGATGGCTTCGAGCTCCGGCGTAACACGCTGGGGGAGATACGACAGCAACCGGGTGCCCAGACGCACCCGCACGATCTCCGCGTACTTCTTCTCCCGGCCGGCATTTGCTTCACGCTTTGCCTTGGCCATCTCATAGATGGCGTCGAGCACGCGTTTCAACGCGGAGTCGGTGCTCATCAGCGAGTCGCCGCCGGTGACCAGAATGTCCTTGAGCTGGGAGTCCTCCTCGAAGTACTTCATCAGCTCGCCCAGCTTCTGGGGCCACGACTTCTTCGGCTCCAGCTCATCCAGGTCGAAGTCCAGCTGCCCCTGCTGGAATCCGTACATCCGCTGGCACGATGCGCAAAGGCCGCCGCACGCGCGGCCAGTGGTGTCGGGAATCAGGATCGCGACGTCGGGATAGCGCCGATGCACGTTGTCGTAGGGCGGCAGCAGCCATCCTGCGGCATTGGGCTTCCCCGGCTCTACCTCGTCTTCCTTCTCCCACGCTCTGATGTGTCCAAACTCCTCCACCAGCTGGCTGGAGTACACCACGTAATGCCTGATCGCCAGGTCGGCGCCGATCGCGAAGTAGGGCACCCGCACGTGCAGCAGCGACAGGTAGTAGGGGTTCACGAAGAAGGGGATGCCGGCATCACGCGCCTCGTAGAGGACCTGCATCGTGTCCGGATCGAGCGAGTTCCCCAGCATTTCGTTGAGGAGCTCCGGGGAGCGTACCGCGAATTGGAGGTGGAACTGCGTGTCGCCCCACCACTCGAGCGCGCGCTCGAGCTTCTCCTCCCGGGACATCCCATCATCGAACTTGAACTTCTGGCTGCGAATCTCGCCGCGATCCAAACGGTCTATGATGAGGTTCAGAATACGATCCCGGTTCTCTTCCCGCAGGGCCACGATGCGCGGGTCGAGCCCCGACGGGTAGCGCTCCATCCAGGCTTCGACCTCGTCTCGTGTTGGCCTGCGCCGTTGCGTTCGCCCGGTGAACTGCCGCATCAAGTGCAGCATGTCCCAGAAGAACTCGGGCTTGGCGCCGCCCGTGCCACGATTCACAGCGAGCCATAACTGCCGCACCGGCGTGCTCACAGCAATGGCGCCGCGCAGGTTGAGGTCTATGAAATCGCGGCCGTCGTTGTCCACGTAGTCGAGCAGCCGGATCGCCGCCAGATCGCTCCAGGTGAGCGCCTCGAATGCCATACGGTCGGGATGTTCCGCCTCGTAGTACGCGAGCGCCTGGGGTCGCTCCTTCAGCTCCTCCAGCACCCAGTTACGCACGCCAATGCACGCCTCGACCTCGTTCTTCGAGTTGCGCATTATCTCTTCGAGCTTCGGATTCTCTTTGAGGACGGTCTTGAGAAGCCGGTGGGACTTTACGTCAATTGCTATGCGGTCGAGCTGCTCGATCGGTGTCATGGCTGTCAACTCCGCTCCGTGCGACAGCGCTCCTTCGCCACACCTCTAAAGCTACGGCCTGCAGTGCGGGTGGGCCAGCACCAGACTCTCAGCTAGCTCCAGCTCGCGCCCTTCACGTCGAGCGAGTCGAACAGAACCCGTCCGGCTGCCGCGACCTTCTTCACTGCCCTGTCGAACGCGCGCCGGTTGGCCTGAGACGGCACCCGGTAGCCGCTGATCTTGCGCACGAACTGCAGCGCCGCATCCTCGAGCTCCTGATCCGTAGGTGGCCCCTCGGGCCTGCGCAGCTGCTTGATGTTGCGGCACATGACTACTCATCCTCCGGCGCGGTGCCCGGCCGATACCGTTGCTGCAGATCCGCGGCAATGTCTTCCTCTGTGAACGCCACCCGCTTGAACTCGCCCCGCGCGAACATCTCCGCCTGGTCGGTGTGGTGCGGTGAGTCCGGGCGGTTACTCTCTCCGTAGGCCAGCACCGAGTACGCCCGGGGACCGTTGCGACCGAACTCCACGGCTATCACCCATCCGTCGCCGCCGGCGATGGCCTGCTTGCCGTCATCCTGATCGTCGAACCACAGTACGCGGAAGCACCCGAAGAACCCCGAGCAGCCGCCTACGGGGAGATCCAGCTCGCCCAATCGCAGCCGGTGCACCTCACCCCACGCCACGTCCAGGCTGCCGAACATCTCCTTCGTCTCCTCGACTGCCGCGCCGAAGATCCGCGCCGCACGCTCTGGATCGGCAATCCCGTCGGGCGTGGTCACGGGATCCGCAGCGCTCCACGGCTCAGCCCACAACGTCAGCCATCGCTCGCGGAAGGGCCGCGTGTCGCCGGAGTCCGCCGCTACGAAGCGCAGGAACCACATCCCGAACAGAACTCCACCCCGCGAGTCGGGTGCTACGGTGTTGTCCCAGCTCTCCAGAATAGCCACGGCGGCGGCCGTATCCCCGGTGGGCGCCGTGGCTCGCACTGCATCCAGCAGGTCGTCCTTGAACCGCTCGGCCGCCAACATGCGATACGACATCTTCATCCGCAGCACGTCCTCGAGACTCACCTTCTCACGTCCGTGGACCAGGTCCAGGCTGTGCTGCGAGCGAAGGCGCACGTCGGGCCGCGAGAAGTAGGGTGGGAAGGCCGCCGAGTCGATCACCTCGTTCAGATTCGTGAAGTGGAACGGATCGTTGGCGTTCTGGACGTAGCCGCCGCGCGGGTTGAGGACCTGCGGCAGCGAGTCCCACTGCGTGATCTCGGTCCACACGTCGTCGGTGCCGGCGGCGTCGAGTGCCGCGGTGTCGGCGCCGGATAGGTTGTTGGGCCGGCGGGGGATCGCGGCGTTCCACACGTAGAACACGTTCCCTTCCCTGTCGGCATACGTGTGGTTCGACTCCGTGTGGGCCTGCATGCGCATCGCGGTCTTCCACTCCTCCAGGCTCGACGCCTGCATCATGCGCAGGAACTGCTCCGCCTTGCGGTACTCGCCCCACCCGGGCGAGCGCACCACGTAGACCTTCCCCTCGCCGCGGTCCACCACCGGGCCGAGCGGCGTCTCCCAGTACTCGCGCGTATCGCTTGATAGCCCGGGACCGTTCCTCCAGTAGACGGTGATCGGCACTCGCTCGAGCGGCATGGAGCCACCGTCGAACAGCACGCGGTCCGGATGGCGCGGGTCCACTTCGAGTGCGTAGACCTCTTCGAGGTCGGGATTGTTGTTCGTGGTGGCCCAACCGAGGTTCTCGTTGAATCCGCCGTTGAAGTAGAGCGGGTACCCGATGCGGAAGTCGCCGTAGAAGTTGATCACGCCGGACACCGTGATCTGCGCCTCGTAGTAACCCGAGCGCCAGTTGAGGTGCGGATTCCTGAGCAGGATGGCCCGCCCGGACTTGGTGCGGCTCGGCGCAAAGGCCCACGCATTGGAACCCTCGCCCAGACGCCGCAGCGAATCGGCTTCTGCACGGCGCCGTGCCTGCGCCCTCATGAACCGGCGCGCGGCTGGGAAGACCTCCTCGTCCACCCACAGAGCGGCCGCGTCGCGACCAGTGAACTGCGGCAGCCGCCAATCGGAGAACTCCTCCGGGTGAAGCTCCACGTAGCGGTTCACTCCCGCCGCGAAGCCCTCGAACAACTCCCGGGTGTCGGCGTGCAGCCGGTGATACGTCTCCTGCATCTGCTGGTAGGTCCACTTGAACCGGAAGTCAGACTCGATCGAGTCGCGTCCGAAGTAGCGCGCCAGCTCACCGCGGCTACGCATAAAGTTCACCACGACCTTTGCCCCGTAGTCCTCGAGCTGGACCCAGGCGAGCCCGAAGCCCAGTGCACCGAGGTCCTGCGCCAGAATGTGCGGCACCCCGTAGGAGGTGCGCCGGATCTCCACGCGGTCCGAGTACGGCGCCGAATCCTGCGCCGGTGCGGGAGCGGCGGTCACAACGGCCATGGCGGTAAACAGAATCGCGGCCTTGCGCATCTAATCTCCTGGTAGCTGCGGACGGAGCTGACTGGACGGCCAGATTGGCACGCCGGGGGAATCTGGGGTGAGGGCCCGGTGACCTCAAGCCGGAGCCTGGCCCGGCCCGGTCATCTCCGTCTACCTTGAACCATCCACGGCAAAGGCACCACGATGACGGGACTCAAGCGGCTCGCAGCAACTCACCCAGTGCTGTTCGGGATTCTCATCACCTTCTCGGTTCTGGTTCTCTATATCGTAGCCGGTGTCTTCGCCGCTGCAATGACGCGGGATGGGGTCAGCCGCAATCTCGTGGAGGCCACAGGCAGATTCAGCGCGGCAGGGCTCTTCATAGGCTTGTTGTGGAGCTTCGGCTGGCTGGACGGCTCCGGCATCACCGTCCGAGGCTCCTGGACCGCCTGGCTCGTGACGCTACTGCTCATCGCGTACGAGACCACCGTGTTCCAGCTCGCCTTTTTCGGCGACCTCTCGATCCAGGCTTCAAGTCCCGGCTTGTCGCTTGCGGTTGCGTTGAACGCCCTTGCGACGGGGCCGCTCGAGGAGATCCCGTTCCGGGCTGTCATTCTCTTCGCCTTCCTTCGACTCTGGGGAGGTACCAGAAAAGGGATCATCCGGAGCGTGTTGTACTCTGCCGTGATCTTCAGCGCATCCCACCTCATTCATCTAGCGCTGGGCAGGCCGACCGACATGGTAGCGATGAAGCTTGTGATGACCTTCCTGTCGGGCATCTACTTTGCTGCCCTGGTGCTGCGCTGGAAGTCCATCTGGACCGTCGTGCTGTTTCACGGCGTATTGAACGCCGTCTTGAGCATCAGGGCCGTCGAGGTACAGGGGTTCACGGAAACCGCAGCAGCGCTGGGCACGATCATCCCGTTCCAGCTGCCGCTGGTGGCGCTCGGCATCTACTGGATCGCCAAGGCTCCGGCGCGGGTTGGGCAGCCCCAAGCCGAGCATTAGTTTTGTCGGTGGAGGGCTAGACCTAACTGGTAAGGCAGCGGTCTTGAAAACCGCCGGGCGCAAGCCCTTGGGGGTTCGAGTCCCCCGCCCTCCGTAAGGACTTAGGCCCCGTCAGCCGAATGGCTGGCGGGGCCTCCCTCCGAGCGACGCAATCGCCTAATGCTCTATCTTCGCATTGTGCACCAATTCGATTGTGAAGTACACGAACAGATCATCACTCAATGGGTTATACACAACACTCGCCTTGACGGGTAAGACCAGTGTTTCACTCGGATGGAAATATCGGATCACATCCAACTCGATATTGTTGATTCCTGGCTCGTCCCCATAGAACGTCGAGTTATCTTCGCTTGACCATGCCCAGGAGCCACCGATCGCAGCTTTGACTTTGTAGTCCGCGCCTACATGCCAGGACCTGCGCAGTTCCACATACTGCGAATGTCGTTGCTCGCCGTGCACGTATGTGGTATCTCCATTGGCGTCCACCCTGGCTTCACCCTGTGAGTCCCGCGGTCCCCACACATAGGTAGACGACAGCAGCTGCCATTGATTCTCCCTCCCAAAGCGTACTCGGGCTATCATATCCAGGACGGCCCGTGCCGTCTCGGAATCGAAGTCGAATATGCCTGTCGGTTCGGGAACGCTCGTAATGCCACTGGTGAAATTGTAGAAGTAGTTGAACCCAACGTCCCATTTGGGGCGGTAATAGAACAGGTTGATATCGGTTTCTTGATAGTGACCGGTGTTCGCCGGATACTTGCTCGTGAACCCGACGGCACCGTACAGGTACAGAAGCACATTCCCGTACATGGCCCCGATGTTTCCGGCGACGGCGGGACCCGAGGACGGCACCAACCCCCTGTACAGGGCCTTGGTCTTGAACATCAAGTTGCCATCCGTTACGACCTTGTCCTGTGCCCGCTCCGGATTGAACACGAGCGTGTCGGCCATGATATCGGAGGTCTCCCCCTGCGCGTACGTCACGTGTACTCGTAGCGGCAGTGCACACAGCACCAGTACGAGTGTCCGTACGAGCACGAGGGCCGTCTCACTCAGCATTCGTACGCTCACGGCACATCCCCCGACCATGTCACCACGGCAATGGGACCACCGGTGTAAACAGGAACCGTACCTGATGCTTTGGACCAAATGTGTCATTCGTGGCCAGGTAGTACCAATACTGAGCGCCAAACTTCACCGGCGTATTCCCGAACATCACTGTCTTCGATATGCCACCCCCGATCGGGAATGACAATTCTTCTCCCTCTGGTGCGTTCCAATTATAGGAGAACACCGGCTGCCCCTGTATCTGCCACGCGTTTCCCAAGTTGAACGTGTAGAAGTACTGTCCACCGGTAGCGCTGATACTGCCGCCTTCATTGTTGTTCAAGCTCCAACTGTGGAACACCAACACATAGAACGAACCCCAGTCGCCAACGTAACCGAGAACGAGTTCCGGCCCCGCCAGCCAGCGGTCCACACCCAGCATGCTATCGGTGGCGGTCGGCATTGAAACGAAACCCCCGACCATCGTCACTATTCCGCCCGTCCAGCTCTTCCCGACGGCCACATCGATGGAGATGTCTCCCAAAGCCACCCCGGCATTCTCAAAGCCGTCCCCGGTGTATACAGGCTGGCTGATGATGACCGGAATGAGAGGCCTGGCGAAGAGATTCACTCCCGGGCCGAGGTTGTAAGGAAGGCTGGGTTGGAAATTGAATCTGAGGGC
>JBDHIS010000014.1:0-64768 GCA_039587315.1 Gemmatimonadota bacterium
CTGGGGCTTCGCCGGCGAATGGAGCCCCGAGGAGATCCTGGCCCGTCCGATCACCGTGTTCGGCGACGATCCGCAGGTCGACATCTTCACGGTGGCCTGGAGCGTGAAGTACGAAGGCGCGGCCGAGCGTGCGTCGACCGTGACGGTCGAGGGCGTGAACATCCCGCTCATAGGCATCGACGACCTCATCGAGACAAAGCGCACCGGGCGCCCGCTCGATGCAGCCGACATGGAGGCGCTGGAGGAGATTCGCCGCTTGCGGGGGGATGGCTAGCTTGGCCGGCCCCAGGTTCTGGAGCGCCTAAGCCGGCACCACCCCCACAATCCTCAGCGGTCCCCCGCTGCCCCCTGCGATCTTCATCGGCAGCGCGATCACGTAGGCGCCCGTCGCGGGCAATCTCTCCAGCGCGGCCACGTTCTCGAACGCGGGCACGTTCTCGGCGTACAGGATCCGGTGGCTCTCGAACAGCGTTGACTGGCCGTAGTCGATGCTCGGTGTGTCTATCCCGAACGCGTCGATGCGGCGATTCTCTGCCAGCCACTCGGCAGCCTCGGGCGCAAGCCCGGGGAAGTGGAGTTCCGGCACGGCCTCGGGCCCAGTGAGATCGGTGCCCAGGTAACTCGAGCGGTCTCCCCATCGCGCGCCCCACCCTGTGAAGACGAGCAGGATCGAGCCGTCCGGGATTCGCCCGTGCTGCTCCTCCCACGCAGTGATGTCTTGGACCGTGACCTGGTAGTCCGGGTTCGAAGCCGCCGCCGCACTCACATCCACCACCACTGCTGCACCTATCAGGCGCTCGACCGGAATCTCGTCGGCGGTGTGCCGTCCCTCGTAGAAGTGGATCGGTGCATCCAGGTGTGTGCCGCCGTGCTCAGCCATGCAGAAGTTGTTGGCCGCGTAGTAGTATCCCGCCTCGGTCGGCCCGGCGGCGACCACTTCCAGCTCGAACGGCTGTGCCGTAGGCCAGAAGATCGCGCTCTCGTCGTAAGCGTAGCTCATGTCTATCCACTCGGCGTCCGCGAACAGCTCGGCGATCAACGCGGAGTCGTCCGATCGGCATCCGGATAGAGCGAACGCGACGGCTGCGCAGCCGATTGCGACAGCGCTCATGGGTTTCATGCTTGCCTCCTGAGCCTTGCGCCTAGGTCGCTCTCGTCTTCGGTTTGGCCAGCGGATTGATGCCCGCCAGCGCCGCACCGATGAACGGCAGCACCACCCACCAGCTCACTCCCAGCCAGCCAGCGCCTCCGATGCCGAAGAGCGCCAGCAAAGACAGTCCGCCGCACACCAGTCCGGCTCCCACCACCTGACGCCACGCCACAACCGCGGGGCCACCCGCCCCACCCCGCTCGAAGCGACCGAAGACGAGCGCGAATGGCACGAGAGCCACGAGGAATGAGGCCAACCACAGCGGACGCGCGCCCCACCACGCTCCGCTTCCCGGCTCGACGGCAAGACCGATGCCCCCGAGCTGAAGCGCGAGGCCCGTAACGAGAGTTGAGGCAGTGAGGTGCCAAAGGAAGATCGTCATGATCATCCCGTTCACGAGCACCGTCGCTGTCCAAGGGGTCGCTCGCTGGAGCCAACGCCGAAACGGCGTTTCGAGCGACAGCACGAGACCGATCTGGATCATACCGAGCAAGAGCATGGGGAGCTTGGGCGGGAGCGAGTTGCTCACCTCCTCACCTGGCACGCTCACCATGCTGAGCGGGTGCGGTCCGACCGTTACGAGTCCGATCAGGATCGTGAGTCCGGCCGCCGTCCACGCCAGCGCCTTCCACCCCGACTGCAGCTTCCCGTCGCGCCACGCGTACCCCAGCTGGTGCACCGCAATCCAGATGAAAGCGTAGTTGAGCCAGCCCGCGCTCCTCAGCTCGGCGGCGAAGAAGAGCACGTCGTTCAACGCCACCAGGACGGCAAGCACCCAGAACGAGGCCATCCCGAAGCGCCGCCACGCGGCAAACGTCAGCGGCACCAGCACCACGACGCCCACGTAGACAGCCAAGAACCAGATCGGAATGAGAGCCAGCTGCGAGCCGACCTTTACCATCTCCGGCCGCACTCCGGCGAAGTGACCCACGACGCCCAACACGGCCCACACAGCGAGTAGCGGCAGCACCGGTCCGGCGAGCCGCTGCATCCGGCCGTTCAGCCACTCTGAGTAACTCTTGCCGTCCCTCAGCGTGGCTTTCCAGGACACGCCGTTCGAGTACCCGCCCACGAAGAAGAACACCGGCATGACCTGGAACACCCACGAGAGGAGCTGCGTCCAGCGTTGATAGGCAAGCATGCTGCTGAGGGTGAGCTCTCCGTCCACCACGTACGGCGCGGCCACGAGCCAGTGGCCCGTGATGACCATCAAGATGGAGACCGCGCGCAGGAAGTCGACGTAGCGGTTGCGCGACTCGGGAGTGCGGGCCGCGACAGAGGCGGCGCGGGACCAGAGGGAGGGCTTCGGCATGGCGAATACGATAGGGCTTGTTGGTGCGGGCGGCTAGTTTCGGCCCCTCGCGCGGCGTTTGGGAACAGACCTGGATTGGCATACTTTATAGTGTGGAGCCGGCAGCAATCCACGGGAGACCAGATGCCGGTTACCGCGAAATTCTCTGAGGAGTTCTACGCCAAGTTCGGCCACCGGGTCGTCGACGAACTCGTGGACTGGTTCAACAAAGTGGACGTAGCCTACAGATCTGAGTTCCGGGAGCTGTTTGAGGTGAACTTCGCGCGGTTCGACGCGAAGCTCGAGCAGCGTATTGCGGAGCTGCGGACTGAGTTCAAGGCGGAGATCGCGGAGCTTCGAACGGAGTTCAGCGGCAGAATGGCCGCTCTCGAGACCCGTCTGATCCGCTGGATGTTTCTGTTCTGGATCGGCACGATCGGGACGATGATCGGGCTGCTCAGATTCTGGGGCGGCTGACCTGCAGCACCCTCGCGGGCTCGCTCTAGCCTGCGGCCACCGCCCTCATGCCCATCTGCACCGGCTGCGGCTCATCCTGAGACGCCAGGTAGGCGTTGGGATCGTGCTCCAGCGCCCCTGCCGGCAACCAGTCCCACAGCGGTCCCAGGTCCTTGCGAACGATGTCGTGGAAGAACTGCGGCAGCTCGGTGGTCTCCTGCTCGAAGAACGCGCGGAACTGGCGGTCGGAGTCGAGCAGCCGTCTCACGTCCGTGTGGTACTTGATCCTGCCGAACCCTTCCGAGGAGACCGCACGGACCACGTTCATCCACTTCGGAATGGCGGTCTTCACGGCCCGGAAGCGATTGTAGATCGCGCGCCAGGAGAACGTGTACTTCGTCAGGCTGATCACCTGATCGTAGAAGTCCGGCCAGGAGTAGTTGGCCGGCTTCAAGTTCATGGCGTGATTGTTGTTCAGGAAGTGGAACGGGAACGGAATCACGCGGCCTGCGCTCTGGTACTCGAGATTGAGCGGCGCTGCCTGGCCGAACGAAGTCAGCAGCGAGTAGCCCGGGAACGAGGCGGGCGCCAGATCCACATACTTCTTCGTCAGCTCGAACGGCTCCGGTCCATCATCCGCATCCAGCCCCAGCACGAAGTTGGCCTGGAGGTAGGGGATGTACTGCTGGATCAGGTTCGTGTGCTCCGCGACTTGAATGACCTTCTGCATCCCTGAGCGCTTGCCGGTCTTCGACTTGTGGCCCAGCTCGTACCATGACTCGATGCCGGGGAGCATCGCCTTGAACCCATTGTGCTGCAGTCGCTTCAGGTGCGGCTCCGCCAGCAGCGAGAGGCTGCTCTCCGCGATGAAATCTACGCTCCCGGGCGGCACCGCATCCTCGATGGCGTCCAGGGTCTCGTCAAACCGGACACCGAAGTTGGGATCGTGCCACGCCACGTGCGGCTGCTTGAACTTCGTACGGAGGAACCGGAGGTCCTCCTTCATCACGTCGTAGTCGAGCGGCTGGTACGGCACGGTCGAGTCGACGCAGAAACTACACGTGTACGGACACCCGAGGCTGCCGAGCATCGGCACGATCTTGAGGAGCGGAGCCTTCTTGAGCGTGAGCTCGATGAACTTCCAGCGCTCTCGCACTCCAGGGAGCGTCTCCGGCTGCTGCCCTGCCGCGAGGCGCCTGCCCAGCGGACGGTGAGGCGCACAGTCGGCGAGGACTTCATGGACGATATTCTTGTTGGTGAAGCCGAGGACGTAGTCGAAGTACTTCTGGGCGTCTTGCGGATAACACCGCGCGTGCGGACCGCCGAGCACCGTCACCGCACCTCTGGACCGGAACAGGTTGCTCAGCGAGTAGGCCAGCTGCGCCGACTGCGTGAAGGCGCCTATGAACACTACGTCGACGTCCGCCGGCAACTCCTCGACCAGGTTCTCGAACCCGGTGTAGCACACGAAGGTGACGTCGTGCCCTTCCTCTTCACACCACACCCCAAGGACCTGCGGCATGATGCTTACGAGATTCCCGCCCATCACCCGTTCGTACAGGGCTTTGGTCGGGCCTTTTGTAACGAGGTCGATTATTCCAACGCGAAGCTTGCGCAGCGGATCCCCCCAAAAGGCAATTCGGTAAACCTGTACCAGGGTGACCACAATAGCAAGGACGGAGAGCCTGTTATCGGCGGCGCGGTTTCGGCGGGCGTGCCCTGGCCCGCCAATCGTAACCCGCTACAGGGTGGTGAGTTACGTGCGCAGTGCCGAGCGACAAACGCTGCCCAGGCGCTCCGTCCGAGTGACAGCCGTTACCGCCACGGTCGCCCCAACACCCCATATTGAGTTCACGCGCCCTACCAGGAGGTACTCGTGGCGAAGCTCCAAGGCTCAGCGCTAGCCAAGCAGGCTGCTCTGGAGGAAGTGAGAAGGAAGTGGGACCACGTGTACTCCCTGGTCAAACAGGCCCAGGCGCGGTCGGACATCGCCCTCATGAGGCAGATCAATCGCAGCGCCGCTGCCGTCGCCCGGGTGCTCTCGGAGAGTGGCTTCGGGGGATTGAGCCAGACCGTGGCGGAGCTCGAGGGCATGTCGCGCCGCGCCAAGGTCGACCCCGCCAAGCTTCGCACCATGGCTGAGCTGGTTGCGGGCGTGCGGAGCTTGCTCGATCAGGCGGAGCGCAAGCTGTACAAGCAGGCTGAGGAAGCCGCAGAGGAAGCCAAGGAAGCCAACGAGGCCGCCGAGGACTAGTCCTCCTCACCCTCCTCGCCGGTCGGGGGCTTGGTCCCCGATGCCCCGGCTAGTCCCATGATCCCGGGCACGTTCAGCGAATCCGCCAGCCCGGACGGCACCACCATGAGCGAGCCCCGCTTCACGATGCTCTCGTAGAGCATGTTCATCGCGCGCAGGTTGAGCGCGGCGGGGTGCTCACGGTATTGCTCTGCCGCCTCCACGAACTTGCTGGCGATCTCGGTCTCGGCCGTCCCCAGGATGATGCGCGCCTGGCGCTCCCTCTCCGCCTGCGCCTGGCGCGACATGGCCTCCTCCAGCGCCTTCGGGATTATCACGTCCCTGATCTCCACCGACTGCACCTGGATCCCCCAGTCGTGCATCTTCGCGTCGAGGATGCGCTGCAGGCCCTCACCCAGCTCCTTGCGTGACTGGATCAACTCCGCAAGGTCGTGCTTGCCGATCGCGTCGCGCAGGGCGGTCTGGGCGGCGAGTACCACTGCCTGCTCGTACTGCTGCACCTCCAGGGCGGCGCGTTCCGCGTCGAACACGATCCAGAACGCTATCGCGTCCACGTTCACCGGAACCGTGTCCTTCGTGAGACAGGATTCGGCACCGAAGTCGGTGGTGCGGATGCGCTGATCCACGTGGTAGGAGATGCGATCGATGACCGGGATCACGTAGAACAGGCCGGGACCCCTGAGCCCCCTGTACCTGCCCAGGCGGAGCACGACGGCCTTCTCCCACTGATCCGCGTACTTGATCGACGAGCCCACGAGGAGTGCCGTCAGCGACGCGAGCCCGGGGACCGCGATGGCTCGCCATAACTCCGAGGCGACTGGTATGAAGTACGTGATCAGTCCCGCCGCGGCGCCGGACAGCAATCCCGCGATCATGGCGGCCGGGGGGTATCTCGTGTCATTGGGGGATTTGGCCGGCATAGCTGACCTCTGGCTCAGGCGCGTCTCGCGCTCGGTGCGGACGGGCAGGAATTCTTCACCCATGAGTGCCCCTCCTGGAATCGCGTTCCCGCTCTGAAGTCTGCAGAGCGCTCAGCGTGTCGATGACGTCGTCCATGGAAAGCCCCAGCGCTCGGCACTGAGCGGCAACGTCCCCGCACAGCCGCTCGAGTCGCGCGCGCCGCTCCAGCGTACCGTGGTCGGGCGGTGCCAGGCCGATGTAGGTGCCCTTTCCCTGCCGCGTCACCAGCACGCCAAGCGTCTCCAACTCCTCGTACGCATGCTGGACTGTATTGGGGTGGACCGACACGTCTATTGCGAGCTGCCGCACGGTGGGAAGCCGCTCGCCTGTCTCCAGTGTACCCGTAACGACCTCGAGCCATACCCGGTCCACGATCTGGCGGTGGAGCGGAGCGTCGTCGCTCGGATCGAGGTACAGGACGAGACGCTGCGCCAGGGTGGAAGGCTCGGTGCTCGACACGTGCGACCTCACCGGGGGGGATACTCGAACGATACGCGGCGGTGCACGGCTGAGCCAGACGCACCCCGGGGAAGCGCGCCTGCCCTGCCCAGCGGTTGCCGTCGCCGCAGCGTGGTCATCCAACGGCACCGGTGTGGGGCGGCCGTGCCATCCGGGACCACCACTTGAACACGTAGTACACAGCGACCCCCACCAGCGTGAATATCAAACCCACCCACGCGTGCAGCGGACGCTGGACCAGCGTGTTGATCACGAACCAGAACGAGATGCCCACGAAGACCGCCGGCGTGACGGGATACCCGAACGTGCGGTAGGGCCGCTCGGCATCCTTCCGCGTGCGCCGCAGTATGAAGACGGCCGCGCCGGCCAACCCGAAGAACACCCAGTCCATGAACACGACGTAGGTGATCACGTCCTCGAACGTCCCCCAGAACAGCAGCAGTACGATCGCCCATCCCGACTGGAGCAGGATCGCGTTGGCAGGAGTGCGAAATCGGGGGTGTACGTCCGCGAGCCTGCGGAAGAAGATCCCGTCCTCGGCCATCGCGTAGTAGATGCGCGGCGTGGACAGGGCGAATATGCCGGCCGTCCCGAACACGCTGATGGCTATCACGAGGGCGATGAGCGTGCCGCCAAACGGGATCACCGTGCCGACCGCGTCGGCCGCCACACTGCCGGACGCCGCGATCTCGGAGACCGGCAACAGGAACATGTATGCCAGGTTCGTGAGCAGGTAGACGAACGCGACGATCAGCGCCCCCAGGATCATCGCCCGTGGTACGGTGCGCTTCGCGTCTATGGCCTCGCCGGCAACGTAGCTGGCGTGCTGGAAGCCGCCGTAGGACCAGAGCACACCCACGAGCGCCAAGCCGAAGGCCGTCACGAAGCCCGTGGACGCGCTCGATGCCGCCGGCTCAACCCGCATGGTCTCCGGGGACCCCCACAGGAGCCCGACGATTATGAGCCCCCCGATGCCCAGTAGCTTGAGCCCCGTGAAGATGTTGGCCAACCAGCCGCCGGCCTTCACACGAGCGACGTTGACTGCGGTGACGACGACGATCACCAAAAGCGCCACCACCGTGATGGCCGTCTGACTCATCGGGAAGATGAAGCCGAGGTAGTATGCGAACGCGATTGCGAGAGCGGCCATCGCTCCCGAGGTGATCACGAGCAGGTACGCCCACCCGTAAAGGAAGCCGAACAGGTCGCCGTACGCCTCACGCAGGTACACGTAGACGCCGCCCGCCTGCGGGAACATCGAGCCGAGCTCGGCAAAGGTGAGCGCGCCCGTTAGGGCGATGAACCCGCCCACGGCCCACACCAGCATGATCAACGCCGGCGAGGGCAAATGTCCTGCGATCTGCGACGGTGTGAGGAAGATCCCCGACCCGATGGACGAGCCGACGGCGACCATCGTGAGGCCGAAGAGCGTGAGTTCGCGGCGCAGTTGGGTCATGTATTGTGGGGAGGGAAGATGCTCCGGGGTACCGCCCGGCGCGAGTAGAAAGTCCCGCGGCCCTCATTCAGACCGCGGGACTCCCTTGCTCTCAGCGCGCCGCGGCTCGAATCAGCTGCCGCGAATCAGCGTGACGTTTCCGTTCACGGTCGTCAGGGTCAGCGCGCGCCCGCCGCTACCCAGGGTCCCGCGCCAATCCCCGGGACCAAACTCGGTGAGCGGGAAGTCGGACGTCACATCTCCGCTCACGGTCACGAGACGCGCATCGGCGTTTGTGGCAGCCGGGACGGTTACGGTCACGTTGCCGTTCACCGCCGTGAACGGGAGATCGCGGTTCGGGGTCGCCTGGCCAATGGCGGCGGTGATCGAGCCGTTCACTGTGGTCGCATCGGCCATCTGTGTAGTGGACACTGTCAGCCCGCCGTTCACGGTCCACAGGGACGCATTGCTCTCGAGGCCGTCGGCCGTGACGCCGCCGTTCACCGTCCAGCCCTCAAACGTCACGCCAGCCGGCAGGCTCACCGTGAACGTGACCTGGACGTCGTTGTCCTGCACGCTCATGTGGCCCCCGCCCGCCGCGCACTCGTTGGCGGGTTGGCCCGGCACGTCGGGATACACCGCGCAGATCGTCACTCCACCGGCGTGCTCCACCACCTCGACGGTTACGGACGCGGGATCATCGCTGATCCCCTGCTTTGTGAAGGACACCGTGGCCTCGGACCCGGCCGCGGCCGCTGCGGAGATGCCGCCGTTGACGCCCCGGATCTCGAGCACGTCCCCCACCTCCATCTGGCCACTCCACTCGTCCTCGATGGGTATCCCGCCGGGTCCGGTGGAGTCGCCGCAGGCAAGCAGCGCGACACCCGCAGTCAACAGCGAGAAAGTCACTGTGGTTTTCATGGCCCTCCTCCTCCCTACTGTCCCTACCACCGGGCGCCATCGCCAGTTCCCACGCAACCGGCGGAGGAGCCCCTAGTCCGCGAAGGGCGACTTCTTCTTTCCGCGCCGCTCCTGCTCCCCAAGGGCCCGCTCCAGCATGCGCTGCAACTCCTCGGTGCTCAGCTCGAAGGGATCGCTCTCGTAACCGGGTGCAGCGGCTCTCACGGCCTTTCCCGCCCCCGATGCCGGCACGAACTCCCACTCCGAGCGGGAGACGTCCTTCACCTCCCACATCCCTCCTTTGCGGTCACCGAACCGGCGGTATCCCATTGCTCACCTCTCCTCCAGAAACGAAGCTTACCGCGACTCCCGGCGCTCGGCCAGTCGCGCCACGCCGACCGAATGCGTGAAAGTCGAGGTTGCGCGGCGTGCTTCCCCGCGGTCACTTAGCTGTCCTATGGCCGACTCATCGAGCACGATTTCGTCCGCACGGTTCATCGTCCGCGCCTTCGGGACCGTGCGCCGCAGCCTCTCGGCTATGCTGTGGTACGAGCTGTTCTTCAAGCTGCTCGCCGCAGCGGTCCTCGCGCCGCTCGCTGCGCGCTTGATGACGGCGTTCATCCGGTCCACCGGCAGCGTCGCCGTGTCGAACGAAGCCATAGTCGGGTTCCTCACGTCCCCACGCGGCCTCGCGGCCGTCGTCGTGGTGGGCGCCGTCTCGCTCGCGATCCTGTTCTTCGAGGTGGCGGGACTGATCCTGATTGCCGGTGCAACCGAGCGCGGCGAGCGGGCCGACCCTTGGCGGACGCTGCGCGCGGTGGGACGGCGCTTCCCACGACTGGTGAACCTGGGAGCGCTCCTGCTCGTGGGCGTTCTGCTTGTTCTGGCACCGTTCGCTGCGGGCATCTGGCTGGTCAAGAGCCGGCTGCTCTCAGAGAGCGACATCTACTTCTACATTACCGTGCGGCCCCCGGAGTTCTGGGTGGCGGCTGGGCTCGCCGGCGTCATCGCGCTCGCCGGGTTCCTCGCCTTCGCGATGCTCTACGTGCGCTGGATCCTGGCGCTGCCGGTCCTGCTGTTCGAGAGCTCACGTCCGTGGTCCGCGCTGTGGCGCAGTTGGCGTCTGGTCCGGCCCGGCTGGAGGCCCGTCGCCGGAGCCATGATCGGCTGGCTCCTGATTGCCGTGGCGCTGGGGACTCTGGCGCAGTTCCTGTTCGATGCGAGCGCCGGGGGCGTGCTCGGTCTGGGTGGCGACCGCACCGGCTTCGTGATCGCCGCGGTGGCCGGCCTCGTCGCGCTTCACGTCGTGGGCTCCGCCCTACTGTCGGCTTTGGTGCTCACCGTAGATGGGTCGCTCGTGGCGCACGTGTACTTCGCGCTGGCCGAGCCGTCGGCCGAAGCACTCCCGGGCGACCTCTCGGCTCACCGTCCTCCGCGCACATCGTCCCTGCGGCTAGCTTGGCTGGCGGTGCTGGCCTTCCTCGCCGTGGCGGCGGTTGCGTCCGCCAGGGCGATCGGCCGCCTCGACCTCGACAGGCAGGTGGCCGTGACGGCGCACCGCGGCAGCTCCGTTACAGCCCCGGAGAACACGCTCTCCGCAGTCAGCCAGGCCATCGCTGACGGAGCGGACTACGCCGAGATCGACGTGCAGCTATCCGCCGACAGCGCAGTTGTCGTCATACACGACGTCGACGTGCGGCGCGTCGCCGGGATCAGCGGCTTGGTATCCGACATGACCCTCGCGGAGCTGCGCCAGCTCGACGTCGGCAGCTGGTTCTCGGCGGAGTTCGCCGGCGAGCCGCTGCCCACTCTGCAAGAGGTCATCGACCTCGCGCGGGGACGCATCAAGCTCAACATCGAGCTCAAGATGACGGGTTCCCCGGAGGGGCTCGTGGAGCGCGTAGTGGCGCTGGTCGAGCGCAACGACTTCGGAGAGGAGTCCGTGATCACTTCGCTGAACGAGGCCGCGGTTCGAGCCGTGAAGCGGCGTGCCCCGGATCTGAGAGTTGGCTTCATCGTGGCGACCGCGATCGGGGATCCGACCAGAATGCAGGTGGATCTCCTCGCCGTCAGCACCCAGTTCCTGTCTGCCGGCCTCATCAGGAGGGCCCATCGCCGCAACATGGAAGTTCATGTCTGGACGGTTAACACCCGCCAGAGGATGTGGGCCATGATCGAACGGGGAGTGGACAACATCATGACGGACTACCCCCCGCGCCTCCTCGAGGTAATCGAGGAGCGCGCAGAGCTGAACAACGCCGAGAAGGTGCTGCTGGCGTTCAGGAGTTGGTTGGCAGAGTAGGTGTGGTCACAACTGAGGCGGCGCTCGCCGCGCCAGGAATCAGAGTGACCCGGGCCGAGCCGCTGTTACACGGGATGACCCGCGCAGTGAGCGAATGGGCAGGCCGCTCGGGAGCCCGACCGCTGCGTCAAACTGTTCTTGAGACGAGCGGGCTGCCACTCGACACGCATGTCATCGAGCCTTTCGCCGACGACCTGAATCCGATCCTCTCGGAGTTCCCCGAGCCCCATCTCGTACGCCATCTGTAGCTGGATCATTGCCGGCGCGTCATGACTCATTATGCGCGCCGCGGTCGCGTCGGCGGCAACGAGATCCGTGGATGCGAGCAGCAACCACGATCCAAGTCGTTGACGCAGATCCACAGTGCGCCCGCTTCCCTGCCCTGCGCCGGGGCCGTCCCCCTCGACGCCATAGGAGAAGTCGATGATGGCGAGGTCGGGCTTCACCCCGTTCACAACGTCGAGGTAAATCTCCGCTATCGACCGGGCGCTGCTGTGGTCGAGGACCCCACCCCGGTCCCAGTAGCCCCCGTCCTCTATCCACGTGCCGTAGCGCTCCAAGGATGTAACCCCGACGAAGTTCTTCAGCGACAGCGTGAGCTGCGCCCAGGAGTGGGTCTTGGCTACGGGTATCGAAATCACGCGATCAGCCCGTGCGACGAGACTGGAGACGGCAATGGTGCCCAGGTAGGTGCGAGACGGAAGCTCCACCCAGCCGGGTGAATCCGCTTCGAGAGACGCCACCCGCACCTGTCCCTCGTAGATCGAGCTGAGCCGCGCCGCCTCGCGAACGAGATTGGTGGAGCCATCCAGCGTCGTCGCGAGGCTCCAGTCGAACGTCGGCATCTGCGATCCGTCGCCGATGACGACCTCCGCCGCGCCCGCGCGCAGGCACTCTTCAGCGACGGCTACGATGATCTCTGGCTTCGTACACTCACCGGCGATGAATCGGTTGCTCTGACCCGCCCACGGAAGCGTCACCATGTTGGGCTTGATGAAGACACTCTCGCCTTCGTGGACGACCCGCCCGATACCCCCCACGCCCTCCAGCACGTCACGGGTCATGTTATCCAGATTGTCGCCTCGGGAAGCTGCAACCAGTGCCGTCGGCTCTACCGGGCCGGTGGCCCCACAGCCACCGGCTGCCCCGAGTGCGGCGCCCCCCACTGCGAGAGCAGACGTGCGGACAAAATCCCGTCGAGTAATGCCAGAAGTGGAAGAGGTCGTCACGGTCTGCCTCCGATCCTCCACGAGTGCCGCCGGCACGCTTCTTTGGTACCTCTACCCCAGAGTACAGCCGAGGTGCAGCCGGGGTTTCGCGGTCGGAGTGCGTCATTGGGATAGCCACGGTCGGTATTGGTTGGGAGGCGGGCCCGGCACGTGTCGCACTCCCTCGCGCGAGGATATGTTTGCGGGCGCCTGAGAAATCGAGGAGAATAGCATGCTCCGGACAACCAGCCTTGCAGCGACCTGCATCCTGACGGCATGGTGCGTGGCTCTCACCGCTCCAGCCAGCGCCGCCCAGCAGGTCGAACGACTGGTCGGGCCTCCGATCCAGGTAGCAGACGATCAATTCGAGGTCACCGGAGAGTTGGGCGAGTTCCGGGCGCGTCTGCACTCGGAGCGGCCGGGACCGGGAATCCAGGTAGTGAGGGTCCGGATCGAATCGGCCACTGCGGCCGAGCCGCCGGAGTTCACCGTGAGGTGGAGCATCCCCTCCGTGGACATCGCCGCGTTCTGGAACACCAACCTCAACAACGACCGTATCAACTACTACCGCACGGGCGTGGAATCCCGCGCGTCGAGCGGAGCACCGGTGATCGCGCTCTACAACAGCGCGGACGCGAATCGGATCACGGTCGCGGTATCCGATGCGCTGAACAAGGTGAACATGCGGGCGTACCTGCGGGAGGAAGACGCCCGGTTCCACTACTCGATCACGTTTCTGCGGGAACGCAGCCCGGCGACGACCGAATACGAGGCCGAGATCCGCATCGATACGAGGAGTATTCCTTATTATGAGGCGCTCTCAGGAGTGGCCGAATGGTGGGCCGGGAAACCCAACTACACGCCCGCCCCCGTCCCCGACGCCGCGCGCTGGCCCATGTACTCCACCTGGTATTCGTTCCATCAGAACCTGGATGTCGAGGAGGTGTTGGCGGAGCTCCGCATCGCCAAGACGCTGGGATACGACGCGGTGATCGTGGACGACGGGTGGCAGACGCTGGACAGCCAGCGCGGTTACCGTTACACCGGCGACTGGGAGCCCGAGCGTATTCCCGACATGCGTGGGTTCGTAGACAGCGTCCACGCGCTCGGTATGGACTTCCTGCTCTGGTACTCGGTTCCGCTGGTCGGGGAGGAAGCCAGGAACTTCGAGCGCTTCCAAAGCATGTACCTGCGGCACTGGGAGAGCCAGGGCGCCTGGGTCCTGGATCCCCGCTACCCGGAGGTTCGGGAGTTCATCATCGGCACCTACGTTCGGGCAATGGAAGAGTGGGAACTCGACGGCTTCAAGCTGGACTTCATCGGTTTCTTCGCCGCGACGGACGAGACCGTTCTAGAGGCAGGTGACGGCCGGGATTACGCTTCGGTCAACGAGGCAGTGGACCGGCTCATGACCGACGTGATGGCGCGGCTGCGCGCGGAAAACCCGGAGGTGCTCGTCGAGTTCCGCCAGCCTTACGTCGGGCCCCTGATGCGCAAGTACGGCAACATGTTCCGGGGAGTCGACGCTCCGAACAACGCGATCGCCAACCGGGCCGAAGTCACCAATATCCGCCTGTTGAGCGGCAACACCGCAGTTCATTCCGACATGCTGGAGTGGCACGCGGAGGACACGATGGAGTCGGCGGCGCTCCAGCTGCTCAACATCATGTTCAGCGTGCCGCAACTCTCGGTACGACTAACGCAGGTGCCCGAAGATCACATCGAGATGATCTCCTTCTGGACCCATTATTGGCGCGACAACCGCGCCGTGCTGTTGGACGGAAAGTTCGTCCCGGTTAATCCCGGGGCGATGTACCCCGTGATCACGGCGGCTCGTGACGGCACGGCGATCGTAGGTGTGTTCAACGACATGCTCGTGACGTTGCCCGAGGGTCAGTTCACGAGAGTGGACCTCATCAACGCGAAGGGGACGAGCACGCTGGCCGTCCTCATCCACAGGGACATGGGCCCAATGGAGATCACAACGTACGATACCAGGGGTCGCCTTGTCGCCGAGGATACGCGCGAACTGGCAGCCGGCCTGCACCGGTTCGAGGCTCCCGCGTCCGGCCTGGTGAGCATCCGTGAAGTGGGAAGCTAGCGGCCGTCGACTGTTTCGCCGAGCGGATGCTGCGCCAGACCCTCGCTGATCTTCGGGTGAGCGCGCCACAGATAATACCCAATACCGGCGGCCGCAATGAGGTTGCCAAGGGCAACCGCCCACCAGGCCAGCGCACCCAGGAGCGACTGGGCCACGACGGCCACTAGAACGTAGAACCCGAATTCGAAGATCGCGAAGAACACGACCGCCAGGAACAACGTCGAGGGAAAGCCCTCTGCAAGCGACGCCAGGCCGGCGGCGATCGTGCCCACGACGCAGAACGCCAACAGGTGGATCATCGTGTATCCGATCACGGCGGCGAAGGTGACTTGCACCTGCGCCGGATCACGAGCTCCCCAGAAGACTGCGGACCCGAGCATGGCCGGCGTGAAGAACGGCCTGCCGGCCACCAGGTCGACGATCAGGAACCAGAGCGCGACCGCGGCGGCGCCGATCAGGCCGCCGACAAGGCCCTCCTTCAAGATCCGCTGTGATCCCATAAGCCCCCAGGGTTCAGAGACGAACCGTCGCCCCACGGCTCAAAACAAGAGTGAATCGGTAGGATACCATGTGGCCGGCCGGCAGAATTGGCAAGGCACTTCCCCCCGACGGCACAGTCGTCCGCCTCGTCCGGGCTACCGCTTGCGCTTCCTCGCGGCATCCAGGTCCAGCATCTTCACGCCGCCGGCGTAGTCTGTGACCGGCGCCGCACTCAGCTCCGTGATGCGCTTTATGTCCTGCGCTATGCGGAGTCCGGCCTCGTGAACGCGTTTGGCCACGGCTCGCTGCTCCTCGTTCAGACCGGAATCCTCGGCTACCAGTTGCTGCGCGTCGGCGACTATCGTCGTCAGCGAGTTGTTCACCTCGTGCCGGATAGTCACGGCCAGCTGCTCGACCGCCTCCACTCGCTCGGACTCCAGCAAAGCGTCTTCCGCACGCCTGCGCTCGGTGATGTCCTCGACCATGGCCAGGCCATAGAGCGGCTTCCCTGACTCGTTGCGGATAACCGTTGCGGTGAGACTGGCCCAGACGGATGCGCCCGTCTTCGTCAGGTACCGCTTTTCGATCTGGTAGAACGGGATCTCGCCATCGAAGACGTGCTCGGCGAGTTTTACGTCCTTCTCGACATCGTCGGGGTGAGTGATCTGGGGGAACGTGACCCCTTCCAGCTCGGCCTCGGTGTAACCCAGCATCTCACGGAACCGGGCATTCACTCTGGTGAAACGGTAGTCCCTGTCCACCATGGCCATGCCCAGTGGCCCCTCGTCGAAGATGCGGCGGAACCGCTGTTCATCCTCGCGCAGCTCCGCCACGAGAGCCTCCAGCTCGGCAACGCGGCGCCGCAACACATCCAGCTCCTTCGAGTGCTCGCCGCTGGGTTTCTTTCTTGGGTTCATCCCAATCCTCACCAGTCCGCCGACGGGATCTCGCCCCGGCCGCTTCGCCGAGCGTACCAGACCGTAACCCTCCGGTGCGAATCAGTGCAAGTGCATCCGGTCCGGCCGGCAGTTGCACCTGGAGACCCGCCCGCTATCCTTCAGGCTGACTTCAAAGGAGAACCACGGTGGGAGCATTGGATGTTCGAAAGCGGTCTCTTGGGACGCTCGCGGTCTCGGCCCTCGCGCTGGCCGCGGCCGCCTGTCAGGGCGGCCAGGCAGCCGGTGACGCCGGCCCGCTGCCCGCGGAAATTCACGGGATGGAACTCGTCGAGGTGCTGAGCGGCCCCGAAGCCGGCGGGATACTGGAGCACATGCACGCTTCTGGCACGGCGCCGGAGGCGGAGAACTACGTCGGCCACTACGGCACCGAGGAGATGGGCGCCGTCCTATACTGGAGCCGTTTCGCCACCGCCGACGAGGCCGGCGAACAGCGCGTCGCCATGGCGCGGGGGATACGCAGCGGGGTCGGAGGGTTCGGACACACGATCCGGTTCAGGGCCGGCTCAAAATGGGTGCAGATCACCTTCGGACAGGGCAGAGTGCACTACTTCTGGGACGACGACGTAGACCTCGTCTGGCTCACGCTCAACGATGCGTCCGTGGCGCGCCCGGTGCTGGCCGAGATGCTGCAGACGACTGCGGATTCGGTTCCCACGTTCGAGGAGCTCATCTCCGGCCGCCCCACCGAGGAGGGCGGAACCTGACCCGATAACATCAGCAATGGGTGAACTCGAGCACCGCCTCGTACCACCGCCGACGCGCGGACATATCTCGGTCGCGCGGTTGGCCGGGTACTGGTACGTAGCGTGCCGGACTCCGGAGCTTCGCGACGCACCGTTGCGCCGCATACTCCTCGGTATCCCGATCGTGTTGTTCCGCGGCGGGCAGGGCGAAGTCGGCGCCCTGCTGGACCGTTGCCCGCACCGCAATGTCCCACTCTCGCTCGGACGAGTCGTGGAGTCCGGCAACCTCGAGTGCCCCTACCACGGATGGCAATTCGACGGTGGCGGCGCCTGCAGGCTGGTGCCGGGGCTCGTCGGGGCCAGCGAAGCGAAGGGAAGGAGGGCCGATGCGTTTCCGGTCCGGGAGCAGGATGGACTGGTGTGGGTGTACGCGACTCCTGACTCACAGACGGAAACCGAGCCCTTCACACTACCTCTGACTTCCGAACGCGGCTATACGACGGTGGTGCGGGAGTTCGAGGTGAAGGGCTCGGTGCACGCCGCAGCCGAGAACGCCCTCGACGTGCCGCACACGGCGTTCCTGCACAAGGGACTCTTCCGCACCGGCAAGACGAAGAACCGGATCCGGGTGGAGGTGAAACGCTGGCACGACCGGGTCGAGGCACAGTACCTCGACGAGCCACGCCCGCCCGGCCTCGCCGGCAGGCTCCTGTCGCCGAGCGGCGGCACGGTGGAGCATTGGGATCGGTTCTTCCTCCCGTCCGTGACCCAGGTCGAGTACCGGCTGGGTTCCGAGAACCACGTGCTCGTCACCACGGCTCTGTCGCCCGTGACGGACTTCGTAACGCGTATGTTCGCCGTGATCAGCTTCAGGGTGCGACTTCCGGGTTGGCTGCTCAAGCCGATTCTCCAGCCGCTCGCCATGAAGATCTTTCGTCAGGACGCCGAGATCCTGGAGGCTCAGACGCGCACGATCCACGAATTCGGTGGCGAGCAATTCATGTCCACCGACGTGGACGTCCTGGGCCGCGAGATCTGGAGATTGTTGCGACAGGCGGAGCAGGGAGAGACGGCCGCTGCGGCGGGCTTGCCCGCGGTTCGACAGTTGGAGATGATGGTATAGGCAAGACGGCATCCCTCATACGCTGAACACTTGTGGAGGAGGTGGTACGGTGGGTGGACTCTTCGGCGTTGCCTCCGCTGACGACTGCGTGGCGGATATCTTCTACGGCACGGACTACCACTCTCATCTCGGCACCATGCGCGGCGGTCTCGCCGTTCGCAACGGCGGCGGCTTCGAGCGGTACATCCACGACATCACGAACGCGCAGTTCCGCAGCAAGTTCGAGGACGACCTTCCGAAGCTGAAGGGGGCGACGGGAATCGGAGTGATCAGCGACTTCGAGGATCAACCGCTGATCATAGGTTCCCACCACGGGGTCTACGCCATCGCCACAGTCGGGAAGGTGGACAACCTCGAGCCTCTGGTCTCGATGGCGCTGTCCAAGCCGGGACACCACTTCTCCGAGATGACCGGCGGCAACGTCAACCCGACCCAAGTCGTGGCCCACCTGATCGATCAGGGAGAGTCCTTCGAGGCGGGCATCGCGTACGCTCAGGAGGTCATCGAGGGCTCGTGCTCGATCCTGCTCCTGACCGACCGCGGGATCTACGCAGCCCGCGACCGCCTGGGACGAACGCCGCTGGCGATCGGTGAGAAGCAGGGCTCTTACGCCGTCACCCTGGAGACCTGCGCGCTGCCCAACCTGGGGTTTCAGGTGTCTCGCTACCTCGGACCGGGAGAGATCGTCAGGGTAACGCAGGAGGGGGCCGAGCAGCTCGCGCCGCCGGGCAGTCGGATGCAGATCTGCGCCTTCCTCTGGGTCTACTACGGCTACCCCGCCTCGAGTTACGAGGACATCAACGTCGAGGCCACTCGCTATCGCTGCGGTCGGTTCCTGGCAGAGCGTGACGACCGGGAGGTAGACGTCGTCGCCGGAATCCCGGATTCAGGGGTGGCCCACGCCATCGGTTACGCCAACACGAAGGGGATCCCCTACCAGAGGCCCTTCGTGAAGTACACTCCCACGTGGCCCCGGAGCTTCATGCCGCAGGATCAGCGCGTGCGCGACCTGGTGGCCCGAATGAAGCTGATACCCATCCGGGAGTTGATAGAGCACAAACGGCTTCTCTTCTGTGAGGATTCCATCGTTCGGGGCACGCAACTCCAGGACATCATCAGCCGGCTGTTCGATCACGGCGCCGACGAGATCCACATGCGTCCGGCGTGCCCGCCTCTCGTGTTCAGCTGCAAGTTCCTGAACTTCTCGCGCTCTCGCTCCGTGATGGATCTGGCGGGCCGAACGGCGGTGGCGGAGCTGGAGGGTGAGTCGACCGACAACCTCGCCGAGTTCGCGAATCCCGACACCGAGCGGCACTGCGCAATGGTGGAGAAGATCCGGGCGCGTCTCGGGCTGACGTCCCTTCAGTACCAACGGCTGGACGACCTCGTGGAGGCAATCGGACTACCCAAAGAGCAGGTCTGCACCTACTGCTGGGATGGTACCGAATAGCGGGGAGCGTCCGTAGACGCTGAGCGCTTCTACCTGAACGGACCCAGCACGGCTCCGTCCACGGTCTCGGGGAAGCCGACTCCGGCCAGGTACGCAAGAGTCGGAGCGACATCGATGGTTCGCGCCGCCCCCGTGAACACACCGGGCTCGACTCCCGTTCCGAGAAGCAGGATCGGCACTTCGCGATCGTACCGGTATGCCGACCCGTGGGTTGAGCGCGCCGACCACAGACCGTAGTTCTCGACGTACTCCACCATCACGCCGAACGCCGCCGGATGTCTCGGCCCGACTGCGCCGCCGTAGATCATCTCCCGCGTCCAAAGGGGATAGGTGGTCGTGCGCCCCGGCATGTAGGCATTCCTGTATGCACTCAACAGACCGTCGGCGGACCCGGTCGCGGCAAGCTCCGCGGCGGTCATCGCCCTCGCGACGAAGTCGGCCTGCTCGAGCTCGTTCGCTATGAGGTCCGGCAGGCCCTCCTCCGGCCCGGCATACCCTCGCACAACTCGATCGACACGAGCGAGTAGAGCCTCGACCTCGCCGTCGCCCACCCGGCGCCCGGCGCGCCCCTGCTCGAGATCGTACTCCACAACGTTGGGAGCTCCGTGGTCAGCCGAGATCACGACCACGTAGTTACCCCTGCCGATCGCTTCGTCGAGAAACTCGAGAAACGTTCCGAGTTCGCGATCGATACGGAGCACGTTGTCCAGCTGCTCCAGACTGTGGGGACCGTAGTCGTGCCCGATCCGGTCCACCGTCTTGACGGCGATGGTCAACAGATCGGGGACCTCGTCCTGGCCCAACGACAGCGACTCGACGGCCTGTCGTGCAAGCGCGAACAGAGCCTCGTTCTGCCCCGGACTGTAGTTGTAGAACCAGCGGTTGAACGCCACGGAATCGGCTTCCGTGGAGGGCCTCCCCAGTTGATCCTCGAACCGATGAGGGAAGGTCGTGTGCTGGCCGTCGCCCTCGAAGGGGTTCTCGTCGGCCCGCGCCAGGTGCCGGTACTCCTGTGGCACCGAGCTCTCCCACACCCTCGCTTCCATGTGTTGCGGCAGCTGGTCTTCGTTGAAACGGCGCACCCAGTCCGGATACTCATCCCGATAGTAGGTCGTGGTGATGAACTTGCCGAGCGACGACGCGAGCCAGTACACGTGATTTCGCTCGGACGGGCCCTCGGTCAGCCCACCGTACGTGACGGCGAGAGCAGGCCCCGTGCTCAGAGCAACGGTCTTCGCTTCGGGGTGCGCGCCTCGAAACCAGTCTGCGATGCCGCTGACCCGGATGTGGAGCGGCGAGGCACCCCACTGATCTGGGTGGTCCACGACGGCGTGATCCGGATCCACCATCGCGAGGGTCCTTTGCGGCTCACCATCCTCCGTCAGCGAGAACCACGCATTCGACACGATCCCGTGCGTGCGGGGATGAGCTCCAGTCGCGAGCGTCGTGTGGCCCGGCCACGACAGCGTGGGCGCGTGGTCGACGAGCGCGCGGTCCACCCGCAGCCCCTCATCCTTCAGCCTGCGGAAACCGCCCGTGAAGGCCTCGTCATATCGTTCCAGGTAGTCCGAGCGGAACTGATCGATCCCGATCATCACGGCGAGCTTCGGCGCATCGCCCCCACCAGATGACGAGCACGCCGTGCACAGCACCATCGCGGCGCCCACCAGGAGGACCCTGCGCGGGTACACGCACACTGAGCGCTTCACTGCGAATCCCGTTGGCCCGTTTCCTCGGCGACCAGTTGCGCCAGCTCCAGCAGCATCCGTCCGGGAGACATCTCCAGCCGTGGGAAGTCGCTGGAGTTGATCTGCACGGCCACGGCGATCCCGTAATCGGGGAAGTACGCCATCTCGGTCAGGTAGCCCGGGAAGAAACCACTGTGACCCCAGCTCGTGCCGAGCGGGGTGGTTCGGACGATGACTCCCAATCCGTACTCAGCGCCGGGCCCCAACCGGGCCGGAACCGCTTCCAGCATTACGGGCAACATCGACGGATCGAATGCCCTGCCCTCGTACAGCGCCATGGCCCAGCGCGCCAGATCCTCGGACGTGGACGCGATTCCGCCTCCGGTCCACTCGAACTGCGGGTTGATGACGAACTCGCCGTCGACGATCACTTGATCGGGAACTCCGAGGGGATTCCCCACACCGGCATACCCCTGCACCAGGCCGGGAACGCGGCGGGAGTTCGACGGCACGGTGTTCTCGAGCGCCAGCGGATCGAGCACCCGGCGCTGCATCTCGTCGTAATACGTGTTTCCGGTCAGCCGCTCGATGATCATCCCGAGGATTATGTAGTTGGTGTCGGAGTAGTCCCACCCCTCGCCGGCTGGAAACGGAGCTTCCGTGTCGAACAGGTACGCGAGCTGTTCCTCAGGCCGCCACACCCGGTCCGGATCGGCCAGCAAGTCCACGAGAAACTGGTCGTTGAACTCGTAGCGGATTATCCCGCTCGTGTGGTTCATGAGCTGTCGTATGGTGATGTCCGCATGGTTGGGCAATCGCGTGTACCATGGCTCATCGCCGAGGTAGTGCGATACCGGCGCGTCGAGGTCGAGCAGTCCCTCGTACACCAGCTGCATGGCAACAGCCGCCACATAGGTCTTTCCGACGCTGCCCTGGAGCAGTCTGCTCGACTCCGTCATCTCGACGCCCAGAAGCGTGTCTGCTACACCGGCAGCGAGCGCGAACACGGTGCCGTCCGCCAGCACGACACCTGCGGTAGCGCCCGGCGCGCCGCTCCCCGCCTGTAGCTGGGCCAGCCTCGACTCGAGCCTCCGCTGGAGCCGTGCATTGTCGACCTCCTGAGACTGCTGCGCTTCCAGAGCCGCAATCGAAATGAGCAATCCGATCGCGGGAAGGCCGGCCCTAATGAGTGATCTCGCCATCATCTCTCACTCCTGGTGTTCGCGCCGGTCATCAACGTGCACCGTCCACGATACCGTACTCCGCAACAGCCCGAATGGCCGGCAGATCATCGATCCTGGGCTCTCTTATCGTCAAGCTCACGAATCCCGTTCCGGGAGGCCCGCCGTAGCTCTTGACCCATGCTGCGGCCCGCCCGTTCTCGTCCTCGGCCAGCACCTCGATGCCGTCCGATGCGTCGATCGAGAGCCAACTCACCCAGGACGGTGGAACGCCCCAGGCATGCCCCGTCTCGGTCGCCGCCGCACCGTAGAAGTCGAAGTTGAGGCTCGAGTGGTCCACCCCCAGAAGCGCAGTGGGCCACGCGCGGTCCAATCCTACGAACCCGCCGCTCTCCGGATCGCGTTCGATCAGGGCTGGTTGCAGTCCGAGCCACACCACCTTGCCGCCGGCATCGAGATAGCGCCGAAAGAGAGTCGTATCGGAGGGTTCGGCGGCGACGACTGCTGGAAGGTGGTCCATTGCGAACACGACCACGCTGGGAACGCCATCGGCGAGACGCGCCAGAAGGAAACCGGCCAGCGCATCCGAATCAAGCACCTCATACCCCTGCTGCTCCAGGTAGCGCCGCGTCTCCACGTCCGAAGCATAGTAGCTGAAGTCGGTAAGTTCCTCGTCCCAGAACACGGCTCGCCGCGCGAGCTGCCCCTCGCCGTGCAGCGCGTACACGTTGCCGTCGTCGCTGCCGAAGAAGACGACGCCGTCGGACACGACCGGGCTGGAATAGATGCCGAGTCCGACCTGGTAGCTCCATAACTGCTCGCCGGTCTCCCGATCCAGCGCTTGCAGGTAACCACCACCGTCACCGATGTAGACGGTACTCCCGACGACGACCGGAGAAGACCAGGTGTACCCCGCTGCCGAGAACCGCCATAGCTCATCGCCGGAGGCCGCGTCCAGGGCGTGAACGAACGACCCATCGGAGGTTCCGCTGTATACCCTGCCACCCACCACCGCGGGGGAGGACATCGCCCAGGAGCCCTCGTGATCGGCTCGCCATCTGCGCTCGCCGGTCGCCTGGTCCAGCGAGTAGAGATAACCGTCGCGAGAGCCCACGTAGACCGCACCGGCGACTACCGTCGGCGGGGTGATGATCGACTTCCGGTCCACGCCCAGGTCGGCGGAGTGGAGCGACGCCCCGTCGGTCTCGTGCGTCCAGCGCACTTCCCCCGAGAGCAGATCTGCCGCGTACACCACTCCGTCGGTGCTGCCAACGAACACCGTTCCATCGGCAACCGCCGGTGTGGAGCGGATCCGCCCCCCGGTCGGCAACCGCCACAGCTCCCCGCCGCTCTCGAGCTCGAGGGCATAGAGGACGCCGTCGCCGGCACCAAACAGAACGGTCGTGTCGACAACGACCGGAGAGGAGGTGTACACGTCCCAGCCTTCGAATCCCCACTCCCACGGGATCAACTCCCCCGTCTCGTGCCTCCAGCGCTGCGCGCCACTCCTGGCGTCAAGTGCGAAGAAGGCTCCGTCACGGGAGCCGAAAACGACCAGCCCGCGCGCCACCGCAGGAGACGAGTTGACGGGGCCGCCCGCGTCGAACCGCCAGCGCTCGGAGCCGCTCGCCCGGTCCAGTGCGTAGAGGTTTCCGTCGCCGCTACCGACGAACACAGCGTCTCCCACCACCGCCGCAGTGGAGCGGACCGGCCCCCCGGTCTCGAACCGCCACAGCTCGCCGCCGAGTTGGTCCACGCCCGTGGTCCGATAGACTCCGCTGTGCTCAGGATCGCCGCGGAACATCACGGCATCGTGTGATGGCGTGGGCCCGCTGCAGGCAGCGCAGTAGCAGGCCAGCGCCAGCGACGGCATCCGGAATCCGAGCTTCATCTCACTCCTCCCCTGCGTGATCGCGCTGGGTCCCACCGAGCTGTTACCACCCCGTCTCTCCAGCCTAAACCCCGGAGGGGACCTGCAGGTTGCGCTCCCTCAAGCCGCGGCGGTGCTGCCCTAGAACCCCTCGTGTTCGGTCCGGGCGATGATCTCGTTCTGGAGCTCGACGGAGAGATCGCAGAAGTAGTCGCTGTAGCCGGCGACGCGTACGATGAGGTCCCTGTGGGACGCCGGGTCGTCCTGGGCCTCCCGCAGCGTCTCGGCGCTGACCACGTTGAACTGCATGTGGTGGCCGTCGAGCTTGAAGTAGGAGCGAACCAACCCGGCGACGCTTGTCAGGCCCTCTTCACCGGCCAGGAGGGAGGGTGTGAACTTCATGTTGAGCAGCGTTCCACCCGTCTTGATATGGTCCATCTTGGCGGCCGACTTCACCACCGCGGTGGGGCCCTTGCGGTCGGTCCCTTGCACCGGCGAGATCCCCTCGGACAGAGGCAGCCCCGCCTTGCGCCCGTCCGGCATGGCGCCGGTCACCGAGCCGAAGTACACGTGTGACGTGGTCGGCAGCATTTCCAACCGGTACGCGCCGCCGCGGGCAGTAGGACGCCCGTCTATCATGTCGAATAGAGCTTCGAAGACACTGACCATCAGATCGTCGGCCGCATCGTCGTCGTTGCCGTACTTGGGCGTCTTGTTGACCAGCCATTGGCGCAGCGGCTCCGACTTCGCAAAATCCTGATCGAGGGCCGCCACCAGCTCCCTCAGTGTGAGGCTGGACTCATCGAAGACTACACTCCGGATCGCGGCGAGGCTGTCCGTGACGCTTCCGATTCCGACTGCCTGAATGAAGCTGTTGTTGTAGCGCGCCCCTCCGGCGTTGTAGTCCTTGCCGTTCTGGATGCAGTCGTCGATCAAGACAGACAGGAACGGGGCCGGCATCTCGGTGGCGTAGATCCGCTCTATGACCTGGTTCCCGCGGATCTTCATGTCTATGAAGTGACGCAGTTGTTGCAGGAACGCGTCGAAGAGTTGCTCGAAGCTCTCGAACGACGCCGGAACGCCGGTCTGCAGACCCAGTTGCTCACCGGTGCGGGGATCTACGCCGTCGTGCAGTGTCAGCTCCAGGATCTTCACGAGGTTGAAATATCCCGTCAGGATGTAGGCTTCCTTGCCGAACGCTCCTACCTCGACGCATCCCGAGCAGCCGCCCGCCCGCGCGTCCTCCACGGACTTGCCCTGTCGAATCTGCTCCTCCACCACGGCGTCGGCGTTGAACACCGAGGGAAAGCCATACCCCTTGCTGATCACGCGCAGGGCGTGCCTCAGAAATGCTTCCGGGCTCTTGCGCGACAGCTGGATGTTCGAGGACGGCTGCAGCAGGTGCATCTCATCCACGATGTCCAGTAGAATGTGCGACACCGCGTTGGAACCATCGGAGCCATCGGCTAGAAGCCCCCCCAGATTGATGTTCGCAAAATCGGTATACGTACCGCTCTCCGCCGCCGTAACGCCCACTTTCGGTGGAGACGTGTGGTTGTTGAACTTGACGAAGAACGCCTCGAGCAGCTCACGCGCACTGTCCTCGGTGAGCGTACCCTCCTCGAGCCCCTTCTCGTAGAACGGCAACAGGTGTTGATCCAGATGCCCGGGACTGAAAGCGTCCCAGCCGTTCAGCTCAGTTATCACTCCCAGGTGACAGAACCAGTAGTACTGCAGCGCCTCTTGAAAATCGCGTGGCGCGTTCGCCGGCACGTGGCGGCAAGTCTCCGCGATCTTGAGGAGCTCGGCCTTGCGATGGCCGTCCTTTTCCGTCTTCGCGCGCCACTCCGCCAGCTCGGCATGCCGCTCGGCAAACAGGATCACCGCATCACAGGCGATGTCCATGCCCCGCAGCGCTTCCCTCTTGTCGAGTGCCTCCGGATCCGCCGCGTAGTCGAGCCGCGCCAACGCATCGGCGATGTCCCGCTTGAAGTCGAGCATCCCCATGCTGTAGATCTTGTCGTCCAGCACGGTGTGCCCAGGCGCCCGCTGCTCCATGAACTCCGTGAAGACTCCCGCCTCGTACGCCTTGTGCCATTCATCCGGCAGCGCGGCGAAGATCCGGTCCCGCAGCGACCTGCCTCGCCAGAACGGTACGATCTCTTCCTCGTAGACGGTGAGGCACTCCTCGGGCACTGCGTAGCTCGTCTTGGGCCTGGAGTCGAGAATCCGCAGGTCCTCGAGGCTGTGGCAGGTGAGCTCCGGGAACGTCGGGACCGACTTGGGTTTGGGGCCCCGCTCGCCGACGATCAACTCGTCGTCTCCCAGATACAGCGTCTTGTTCTCGCACAGATGGCGGAACGCCAACGCCCGCATCACCGGCGCCGAGTGCTTGCCCAGTTCATCGCCGTAGAACGAGGTCATCAACTCGGCCCGCTCGCTGGATATCGACGGGATAGCCTCCAGGGTCCCACACCGCAGTCGCTGAGTTCGCTCGTTCATCTCAGGCCCCTATCGTCGCGAGCACACCGGCGTCTTCGACCACCGCCGCCAGCTCCTGCAGGCGCACTTCCGAGGGCGACCTCAGGTCGCTCATCCCGGCCGGCTGTCCCACGTTGTCCCGCTTCCCGTTGCCCATGGGGTGGTAGGGCAACAGGCTCACGCGACGCACCGCCGGAATCGAGGCAGCGAGCTTGCCGGTCACCGCGAAGTTCTCCGTGCAGTCGTTCACTCCCGGAATGACCGGCACCCGCAGCCAGATGGCTCCGTGCTCCCGGCCCAACGCCTCCAGATTCTCGAGGATGCGCTGGTTGGACACGCCGGTGTACTTGCGGTGGACCTCGTCGTCGGTTGCCTTGATATCGTACAGGAAGAGATCGGTCAGGGGCGCCACCGAGAGAAGTGCCGCCCGCGGCGCGTGGCCGCACGTGTCCACGGCCGTATGGATGCCCTCGGCCTTGCATGCATCCAGAGCGGCCAGCAGGAACCCGGCCTGACTCAGCGGCTCGCCGCCGGAGAACGTGACTCCGCCGCCCGACTCGTCGTAGAAGACCCGGTCCTTGAGCACCTCGGCCAAGACCTCGTCCACCGTCATGCTGTGGCCGACTACCTGGCGCGCCTCGGTGGGGCAGACACCGACGCAGGTACCGCAGACCGTGCAGTCCGCCCGGTTGCCCGCGAACCCCGTCCCGTCGCCGCTGGGCAGGTCCCGTGGACAGGCCTCAACACACTCGCCACACCGGATGCACCGGTTCCCGACTATCACGACCTCAGGCTCGAACGACATGCCCTCGGGGTTGTGACACCAGGCGCACGCCAGCGGGCAGCCCTTCAGGAAGACGGTGGTCCGAATCCCGGGGCCATCGTGCAGCGAGAATCGCTGGATGTTGAAGACCGTGCCCTGCTCCGCCATCAACCCATTCCCATGCAAACGCTGCGGCCGGGGAGGAGCGGCCGAGAAGGCACCGGCCGGGAGTCGGGACCCGGCCGGACGCTTATGGAATATGACTCACTCGGGTTTCGTTGTCAGGGGGGACGGGGGCCGGGCCTCAGCCCCCTGCGGTCGTACCTTTCATCAGCTCATACAGCTGCACGTGCTGGACGTCCAGCTCGTCGCGCCAGATGCCGAGCACGAAGTCCTCGCCGATCTCGGTGACCTCGAGGCCGGCTGGCGTCGTGACACTGCCCAGCATGCGCCCCGAGCCGTCGAACACGACCCACTCGGAGGGAGCGTCGCCGTCGAGTTGGTAATCCCGAACCCAGAGGTTCCCGGCGGCATCCACCACCAGGTCCTCGTAGACCGGCATCGTCTCCGGCACCGGCATCGCCTCGAGGCGCTGTCTGGCTTCCTGCTCGTTCTCTCCCTCGTCCAGCTCCTGGAGTCGCCGTTCGATGAAACGCTCTAAATCGGCCTCCGTGACACGCCGGCTCGGCCTGTCGAGCCGGATGAGACGGACCAGCTCGCCGGTCTTCTCGTGGCACTCGATCTCGTACGAGTCGCCCGACCCGAAGAAGAACTGCGTGCCGTGCACTGCCCTTGCAGGCATGCGCCCGAAGGGCGGCGTCGTAACGGCCACGAAGCGATTGCCGCTTCCACTGCCCGTGCGAATGAACTGGTCCGGTCCCGGGAACTCCCCAATGCTGTCCGCCAACTCGCCAGTGTTCGAGTAGGTGTGGAACACCTCGGGCTTGCGACTCATCCCGTCACCGAAGCCACCCGCGAAGATGAGCGGAGAGCGCGCCAGTACCGTGCCGTCTGAGAATGCGTCCGTGCCGATCACGAATCCCATCTCGCCCATGGGCTGGATCTGGAACGAGCGGCCGAACTCTCCTTCCGAGTCGAATATCGAGACGCGGACCAGCGAGTAGTCGTAGGCGAGCAGCGAGTCGCCCGGATAGGGCCTGAGCCAGCCGAGACCCTCGAATTCACCCGGCCCACTGCCCTTGCCTCCGGACGTCAGCAGGTAAGCACCTTGGTCGTCAAAGAACCTCAACTCACCAGAGCCGGCGTCGGCGATGACGATACGGCCGTCTCTCATGCGGCGCGCGTCCCGGGCATCGAACAGCTGGTACTCGGGAGCGCCCTCGAGGACTCCGATACGCACGGATGGCTCCTGCGCCAAACGCCAGGCGTCCCCGTCCATCCACGATCCGCGCCGGCTGACCGCGATCTCTATGCCCGCGGAGTCGCTCACGGTGAAACCCGCTCCCGCGCCGTCCCCACCCACGCAGCCCGCCAACATCGCCATGGTGGCAACCACCATCACACTTGCACTTCTCATCTCAACCCTCCAGCGATCCGACTTCAGCCTCGACCGCGTCCAGGATGTCACACGACTCGACCAGCTCCGCCATGCGCGTGTGGTCCGGGTATAGCGGCCGGTCCTCACCCAGGTACTCCACATGCTCGCGGATGACAGCGTGGGCCGCTGCCACGCCCTTGCCCATCTCGTGCCCTCGTATGTCCAATGCCTGCGCCGCCGCCATGAACTCGATTCCGAGTACCCCGAACGCGTTCCTCAGAATCTGGCCGTTCTTGATCGCGGTGTTCATCCCCATGCTCACGAAATCCTCCTGATCGGCAGCCGCCGGAATGGAGGCGTTCGCCGCAGGAGCCGACAGTATCCGCTGCTCGACTATCAGGGTCCCCGCCGTGTACTGGCTCAACATGAAACCACTGTACAAACCGGGCTTCTCCGCCAGGAACGGCGGCAGTCCCACCGAAAGCGCCGGGTTGAGCACGCGGTTCAGTCGCCGCTCCGACAGCACCGAGATCATCGTGACGGAGGTGCCGACCATCTCCATCGGAAGCGACACCGGAGTGCCCTGGAAGTTGGCGCCTGTGAGCACCAGATCGTCTTCCGGGAAGAAGACCGGGTTGTCTCCCACGCCGTTGAGTTCGATCTCCACCTGGCTCCGCGCGTAGGCGACCGCGTCGTGCGCCGCGCCGATCACCTGCGGCGTGGAGCGCATCGAGTAGGCGTCCTGCACCCGCTTCTTGCCGCGCAGAACTTCACTTCCCGCCACGCACTTGGTGATGGCCTTGGCACTGCGCACGGCTCCCGCAAAGCCCCGCTCCTCGTGGAGTCGCGAGTCGTACGGCTTCATGTTGGCGTTCAGCGCCTCCAACGTCATCGCGGCGGCGATCTCCGCCTGCTTGAGCCACCGATTGACGTCGTACAGATGGAGCGCGTTCATGCCGTTCATGAAGTTGGAGCCGTTGATCGTGGCGAGGCCGTCTCGCGCGTGCAGCACGACCGGCTCGAGTCCGGCACGGGCGAGCGCTTCGGCACTGGGAAGCAGCTCGCCTTCGTACCACGCCTGCCCCTCGCCCATCACCGCGAGCGCTATCTGCGACATCGGCGCCAGGTCACCGCACGCGCCGACCGAACCCTTCTGGCACACGTAGGGAGTCACCCCGCGATTGAGCATCTCGGTGAGGAGCTTGGGGATCTCCACCCTGAGACCGGAGCGGCCGTGCGCATGCACGTTGACCCGGGCCAACATCGCCGCGCGTACGTACTCGATCGGGGCCGGATCGCCGATGCCGGCAGCGTGGTTATAGATGAGGTACTTCTGGAACTGCTTTACTTCCTCGTCGCTCAGTACGGTCTCCGAGAACTCACCGATGCCGGTGTTGACCCCATACATCAGTTCGTGCGCCTCGAGCTTGCGCTCGATCATCGCCCGGCAGTCCCGGATACGCTGTTCAGCCTCGGCTGACAGCTCGACCTTGGCGCCACCCCGGGCAACCTGAACGACGTCCGCTATGTGGAGATTGGATCCATCCAGCTTGAGCACCATGGCACCCTCATCGGTAGACAAGGCCCCGCAGGTTCCTGGCGGATCCGTGCGGGGCCAATTGCCCGTAGTGTCGATCCGGCTAAGGCATCCGGTCTATGATCGCCCGGCCGAACCCGGAGCAGGACAGCTCGTTCACGTCCTTGCGCCCCTCCGCCTTCATCAGGCGGGCCAGATCGTACGTAACGTGCGCGTCCTTGATCGCCTGACGCATGCCACCCAGAACCAGGTCGGCGGCCTCCGTCCATCCCATGTGCTGCAACATCATTACCGCTGACAGGATCAACGAGCCGGGGTTCACCTTGTCCATGCCCGTGTACTTGGGCGCGGTCCCGTGTGTGGCCTCGAACAGCGCGACCTCCGAGCCGATGTTGGCGCCGGGGCCGAGTCCGAGCCCGCCCACCAACGCGATTGCGGCGTCGGACAGGTAGTCGCCGTTCAGGTTGGGGAGCGCCAGGACGCTGTACTCGCCCGGACGCGTCTGAATCTGCTGGAAGATGGAGTCGGCGATCCGGTCCTTGATGAGGATCTTTCCCTTCGGCATCTTGCCGTCCAACTCCTCCCAGAGGGCCTTCTCGGTCACGAACCTGTCGCCGAACTCCTCGGTCGCCACCTCATAACCCCACTTGGCGAACGAGCCCTCCGTGAACTTCATGATGTTGCCCTTGTGCACCAGCGTCACCGACGGCAGCTCGTTCGCGATGGCCCACTCTATCGCCTTGCGCACGAGGCGCTTCGTGCCGGTAACGGAGATCGGCTTCACCCCGATGCCGCTGTCCTCGCGGATCTCCCGGCCCGTCTGTTGCTTCACGAGCTCGATCAGCGCCAGGGCCGTCTCCGAGCCGCGCTCGAAGTCGTGACCGGCATACACGTCCTCCGTGTTCTCGCGGAAGATCACGAAGTCCACCTGGTCGGCATACTTGTTGGGCGCGGGCACGCCCTCGAAGTACATGATGGGCCGTACACAGGCATAGAGGTCCATCGCCTGCCGCAAACCCACGTTGATCGAGCGGAACCGTGGCGCCACACCGTCTTCCTTGCCACACTTGTCGCAGGTGCCGTCGTGGTACTGTTGGTGGGCGCAGTAGAGGCAGACGTGCGTCTCCTCACCGATCGGCGTCGTGAACGGCCCCTTGATGGCGACTTTCAGATACTGGATCGCCTCGATCGACTCCTTTGGCAATACCTCGCCATAGGCGTGCAACCCTTCCAGCCCGACATAGATCGGGCACCACTGGATCTCCTTCTTGCCCCCGTAGGCCTTCGCGACCGCCGCCTCGACCACCTGATTCATGGCCGGAGTGATGTCCAGTCCGATTCCGTCACCACGCAGCAATCCAACGATGGGGCGGTCGCCGACCACGGGCTTGCCGTTCTCGACCGTGATCAGGTCGCCCTCGGGAATCTTCACTTGCTTGAACTTTGGCATTGCGCTTCTCCTCACATCCGCGTCACATCACCGACTTCGTTTGTCCGGCTCCGGGTAGGTGGGAGCCGCGGTTTGACAGCTGACGAAGAATACCCAGGAGATCACGCCAACAGAATCTCCCGCAGCGTCTCGGCGTAGCGGCCACTCTCCGGGTCGCCCGTCACGATCTCCACCCTCTCGGGGCCGTCCACGCCGATGCCCAGCTCCGCGGCCCGCGCGATCTGCTCCAGGCCGAAGACCGATCCCCGCGACACATCGGGCGTCGTTCCCTTCTCTCTTAGAATGGCGACCCCGACCGCGTCGAGTGCCACGCGGTCGGTCGAGGCCAGAATCACGTTGGGCTGCGCCACCGTACCCACGTCGGGCCCCCGGTCTACGAAGCACTCGATCGCGTCCATCACGACGAGCGCCGGCTCGTAGCACAGATTGAGCTCCGCTATCATGCGCCGCTGGTCGCGCGAGGTGTGTAGCTCCCGCATGAAGTTGTGGTCCACCCCCGGCACCGTCTTCGCAACCATCCCCACGGTGTTCTTGAGCGACAGCGTGAAGTGCCCCCCGAACCGGTGCGTCTTGAGACAGCAGGTCTGCACGATCGCGTCAGCCTCCCGGAAGAGGCTGGCCACGTGAAAGCCCTGGCTCCAGTGGAGATCCGGATGCTGGATCGAGTGCCAGCCGGCGGGCGGCAGGTCCTGCAGGGGGAGCGCCTCGAAGTCCAGGGCCTGCGCCTGGAGCAGGACTCCATTGTGCTCCATCACCTCACGCGAGTCTCCCATCCCGCTGCGGTCGGCCACGGTGATGCGTCCCGCGCCCTGCTCCCTGAGGATCTCCACGAGCGCCTCGAGAGTCTTGGGGTGCGTGGAGCCGGGAAACGGATCGGCGGAGTTGTAGTTGGGCTTGAGGGCGACCCACTTGGCACTCACATCGGGCATCCCGACCAGCTCTATCGCGCGCCGGATCGCCTCCTCACGCTCGCCCGAGACGGCGTGGACTAGGCTCACCTGTGCCTTCGAAGGAGGTGGCCATCCCAACCTGCCGGTCGCCATGACCGCCAGGCCCGTCGCCGATGTCTTCACGAATTCCCTGCGGGTCCAGTCACGCATGGTCGCCTCCTGGAATCTTTTCAACATACCCACCGATCGACCGGCGAGTTGCCCGCCGCCCGGCAGCCGCCCACACTCAGCGCACCAGCCGCTCCCGGATGGCACGGATGTGCCGCGGCCCGGTGCGGCAGCAACCCCCGATCAGCCTGGCTCCGGACGCGTGCCACTGCTCGCCGGAGCGGCCGAAATCGGGCGCGCTCGTCTCTCCCAGCCAGCGTCTTGCCGCAGCGTCATAGGTCTCGCCCGAGTTGGGGTAGGCGACGACGGGCTTCGCAGTCACCCCGACCGCGGCCGCAATCAGATCGGGGACGAGCACGGGCGAGGTGCAGTTGATTCCTACCGCGATGATCCGGGCCTCGTCCTCGAGCTCCGCCAGCATCTCGGCGAGTGGGGTGCCGTCGCTGAGCCGTTCCCCGTCCCGACAGGTGAAGCTGAACCAGGCGAAGGCGTCGAGTGTCTCGCGCAGCAGCGCCAGGAGCACTTGCCCCTCTTCGCGTGAGGGGATCGTCTCGCACGCCAGGATGTCGGCGTCGCTCCCCGCCAGAATCTCCCAGCGGTCCTGGTGAAACGCGCGGAGCGCAGCCGCGCTCAATCCGTAGTGTCCCGTGTACTCCGAGCCGTCAGCCAGGTATGCCCCGTAGGGGCCGACGCTCGCTGCCACCAATGGCCGCAGACGCCCCACGCGGTTGCCGGGCTCGGACCAGAAGGCGTCACGGGCCTCGACGGCCAGCTCCACCGAGCGCTCGAGCAGCCTTCTCGCCTCCGCGGCACCGAGCCCGCGCTCCTGGAACCGCTGCATCGTCGCCTGATAACTGGCACTCACGATGCAATCCGCGCCCGCCCTGAGGTAGTCGCCGTGAACCTGCTGGATGAGATCGGGATCCTCCATGAGCACCCGCGCCGACCACAATGGGTCGTTCAGGTCGCAGCCGCGGGCCTCGAGCTCGGTGGCCAACCCACCGTCGAGCAGCAGCACGCCCTGCTGCCGGAGGAAGGGGCCGATCGGGTCAGCCACGCGCGACTCCGCGGTGACGCGCGGAGTCAGTCGGCCGTCCGCCACGCATTGCAGAACCGAGTCAGCGCCTCGCTCAGCCTGTACACGTGGGGGTGCGGAGTCTTCTCCTCGCGCAGCTGCGCCATCATGTGATCGCGGGTCCGCCCCAACAGAAACTCTCCCTCCCGCCGGTCATCCCAGGCCATGAAGAGGGCATGGGCCATTAGGCCGCGCCCGACGAGATCCTCCCCCGCGATCCCGGCGATGAGATCGGGATGCGCGGCGGCTCTCACGTCCTTGAACGCCTCGAACACGCTCGCGTGGAGGGCGTCGTTGACGAGGTCCTTGTCGCTGGGGGCGAGCTGCTTGCTCAGCGCGGCGAATGCCTCTGGTGCGGACTTCCCCATGAACACCTCCGTGTGGCCGCTCCGCCTGGGCTGGGCGGGCGTCAACAGGGAGTTTGCCTACCTGGCACTGGTGCCGTCAAACCGGGATCGCGCCGACACGGGAGCGACTCGATGAGTAACTTGATTGGGCAAGTCAGGATCCGATGTCACCCGTAATGAAGAGCCGCACACGATGACTGCCGACTGGGCGCTCCTGGGAGCGCCGCCCCCCGCGACGCTGACCGAGCCGCGCCTGCAGCTCCACCGCGCAATGCAGCTCGTCGCGGCCGTGGGACAAGCCTACGTGCGGCCAGCCAAGGACTACAGTCACTCCGCAGCCCAGTGGTCCGGCGAGCATCGAGTGCTGATCGGGAATCCCACCGACACCGACCCGGTGCTGCGCGTCGGGCTGGCGCCGGCGCAACTCGCCCTGGTGGTTCACGACGATGGCGGGACCGAGCTCATGCGCTACATGCTCGACGGGAGTTCCCTCGAGGAGTCCTGCGCCTGGCTGCAGTCGGTGATCGCCCAGCGACTCCGCTCCCACCCCAAGACCCTGGCCCGCTCGGAGCCGGACCTGCCGCCCGGTCCCGGGGCTGGGGCAAGCCCGTTCATGCTCGATGCGGCGCCCGCCTTCGAGGAACTCGCGCGGTGGTACGGCAACGCCAACCTGTTGCTGACGGCGCTACGCCAGAGCATCCCGGCAGCGACGGCGGTCCGTTGCTGGCCCCATCATTTCGACATCGCGTTCGGCATTCTGGTCGACGGGGACCCCACCAAGGACGACTCGCGCTCGATCGGCGTGGGCATGACGCCGGGCGACGAATCCTACGCCGTGCCCTACTGGTACGTGACCCCGTGGCCCTATCCGGAGAGCCCCCGCCCGCCCGAGCTGCCCGCGGGTGGGGAGTGGCACACCCAGGATTGGGTCGGGGCGGTCCTCACGGCCGACCGGCTGACGAGAAGCTCGGCCGGGGAGCAGCAGCGACAGGTGGAGGACTTCACGGCGACAGCCGTCGAGGCCTGCCGCGAGATGCTCCTGAGCTAACCCGTTGCCGCCCAACGCTATGGCCGTTGCGGGCCCGTCTCCGGGCCCGCGCGGATCATCGTAACCACATACTTCGCAACATCTTACACCAGCCGCCAACGCCACCCTAACGCACCGTCTTTCCAGCCCTAACGCCCTGGCCCTAGCGTAGTGGCCAAGCAGGTGTAGGATATGTCTTAGTGGCCGGACGCCACGCAGTAATCGCGTGGTCGCAGACGCGAACGCCCTACGCGGCTCAGCCCCCGGTGGTCCTTCTAGGTGACATCGCAGCGCAGTAACGGCACGTCACCCCGGCGTGTGTTTTCGCGTCTCCGCCGGAAAGACGGCATAGCACTGCCGCTCACGATCTTCGCGGTCGCGATCGTCACACTGATGCTCTCGACGGTGATGGTCCGCGTGCGCACGGACCTGGGCCTGGCAGTGAGCAGCAGCGACGTCACCGAAGGACTCGTAATCGCCCAGAACGGGCTCCGCGCCTACATGGCATCCACCGCCGACCGGCCTGACGACGGCGACTCCATCCGAATAAACGTGCAGGGTGGATACGCCATGTTAGTGGCCCACCTGGTACAACGGCCGACCGACACCTTGGACAACTGGCGTTTCGTGATCCGCTCCACGGGTTATGTGATCAAGCCCGACGAGGGGTCGGATCCACGGGCGATTCGCACCGTTGCGCAGTTCGCGGATTGGCAGCACGGTGCCATCTACACGAGCGCGGCCCTCACCGCCATAAACGGGATCGACTACACCAGCGGAACGGATATCATCGTAAACGGGAACGACAACTGCAGCGCCGAGGGGGTTGCGGGACTGCGGGCCCCGAGCGGCTCCGATAGCCCGGACAGCACGTATGGATCGCCCGCGGCGAGGATCCAGGACAGTTGGTCGGAAGTCGCCAACGAGACGCGAGTGAACTGGGCCGCGATCGTCGGCGGCGAGTTCGAGGCGGACCACACGACACCGGTATTCGACACGACGTACTCCTCGTACTATCTCGAGGGCAACGTCTACCTGGAGAACGTCTCCGGGACGGGTCTCCTCATCGTGACTGGGGAGCTGGACACCGAGGGATACTACTTCGGGTGGGATGGAGTGGTGCTGGTGGGCGGCAAGTTCGATCCTGATGCCGATTCCACTCAGATCACCGGGATGTTGATCTCCGGCCTCAACAAGACGCTTGGCACGGCAGTCGGAAAGAATGACTTCACGGAGTCCGCCGATCGCCTGTTCATGTCCTACGGCTCGTGCGACATAGACGAGACGCTGGAAGAGGCCAGGGGATTCATCCCGATGGAGAACACCTGGATGGACAACTGGGCCACGAACTGAGGTCTGGACGCCAACAGTGCAGAGGCCCCGCCGTCACCCGGACGGCGGGGCCTCTTCTTGTTGGGGAAAGGGGTCAGTTCCGTTTCCTGCTCCCCCGGATCTCTGATCCCGTCTGGCGCATTGTGAAGCCAGTCACCCTGCCCTGTTCGTCGACCGTGAATTCCATCTCGGACCCCGCCTCGGGAAGCCGAAATCTGGTCTCGCTGAGCGGGTGCAACTCCACCGGATCGTCGCCCTCCACCAGCGCCATCAACCGTCCGCCCTCCAGAGTCACGGTGACCTGCACGCCGCCCTGGAACTCGTATCTGCCGACGTAGCGCTGGAGGACCTCCAGCGGCACTTCGATCGCTTCCGGCGGCGCTTCGTCCGCCACCTGCACACCCATGCGGCGCAGCATTTCACGCGCATTGTCGTTGTCGGGATCGAGCTCGAGCGACTTCTGGTAGTTCGCAATGGCCTCGTCCTCATCGCCCGCCGTCATGTAGGCTTCGCCCAGGCTGTCGTAGGTATTCGCGCTCTCAGGGTAGGCCTCGACGTTGAGCGCGAAAACTTCGATTGCGGTTCGGGCGGAACCTCCGCCCAAATAGTAGTACCCCAGACGGTTCAGCTCCCGCTCAGCAAAGTCGTAGGCGTCGGCTTCGGTCTCCTTGAGCTCCCAATAGCGGGCTACCGCCACATCCATTCCGTCCGCAGCGATGGCGTCATACATGACCTGGGCAATGGACTGGACGGGCTCGGCCGGCTCCTCGCCGTAGAGTATGTTCGCGATGCCCCGCGAGATCGCGCCGACCCGGTTCCCCTCGGTGTTGTCCATCACGATGATCGTGTGCTCGTCGTCCACGAGCCGCCAAAACCCCGTGACAAAGCCATTGATGCCGCCGCCGTGCGAGATGAGCCTGGTCGTCGTGTCGCCGACGCTGAGGTCACGCACGCCCCAACCATACGCGTAATTGTTCAGGAACGGCGTGAACATCGTCTCCTTCGTTCCGGCGCTGTCGAACACGCGGTCGGTGTACAGGATCCGATCCCACTCGAACAGGTCCCGCACCGTCGAGTACATCGAGCCGGCGGCATAAGGCAGTGACGTATCCAGATAGTCCGCGTTCTCGTATCCAGCGAACGTCCAGCTGTAGCCAGCGGCGCGCCGCGGGAGCACGTCGCTGAAGTGGTCGTATCCCGTGTCATCCAGTTCCAGCGGATCCAGCACCATATCCCGCAGGGCCCGATCGTACGGCATCCCGGTTACCTCCTCGATGATCACGCCGAGGAGGAAGTACCCGGAGTTGTTGTAGCGCCAATCCGACCCCGGCTCGAACTCGAGCTGCAGACCTGAGAACACCGCCACCAACTCGTCCGGAGTGTACGGGTCGCGGCTGTGCTCTCTCATGAAACCGGACAGGCCAGTGTAGCTCGGAATGCCGGATGTGTGGGTGAGGAGGTGATGTATCGTGACCTGATCTCCGGTCTCGGCCGGATAGTCGGGCAGGTAGTCGGTAATCTTGCCGTCGAGGGAGATGACACCGGCCTCTACCAGCTTCAGGATCATTACAGCCGTGAACTGCTTGGTCACGGACCCGATGCGGAACTTGGTGTCCGGGGCGTTTGGAATCGACCACTCCATATCGGCATAGCCGAACCCCTTCTGGAAGATCACTTCGCCACCCTGCGCAACGAGTACCGCTCCGCTGAACTGGCCCAGCTCGTGATAGCGACTCACGAGGGCGTCGATCTCTTCGGCGACACCCTGCGCAAGCGCGACGCCGGGAAGACTGAGCGAGACAGTCAGCAGTGCCCATAGGATGCGATTTGGCTTTCTCATCTCGTGCCTCGGCGGTCCACGACCTGAAGGAAGAGCCGGCCCTGACCGGCGCGGGAGGTTCCTCGTCCACTACGCGTCACTCAGTTGAAAAGATGCACGCCGGGACACCGCGGGGCGAGCGTGAAGAGCCCCACGGCCGCTCGGCGACCATGGGGCTCTGTTAAAGCAATGGAGCTCGCGGGGTCAGGTGCGCGGCTTCCCGCCCGGCGGCAGGTTCTCCTTGAGATACCGCGTCATCAACCCGTACAGGTGGCGCGTGGTTCCGCGGCCCTCCCAGATGCCGTGGGATCGGTTGGGATACGCCATCATCGTGAAGTGTTTGTTGGCCTCGATCAGCCTGTTAATCAGCGCCTCGGCACCCTGGTAGTGCACGTTGTCGTCGCCCGTACCGTGGACTATCAGGAGGTTCCCCTCGAGCCCGTCCGCGTATGTGATCGGAGAGGCCCGCTCGTAGTCCGCCGCGTTGTCCGACGGCAGGCCCATGTAGCGCTCCTGATAGATCGTGTCGTAGTAGCGCTGGTCGGGCACGGAGGCCACCGCGATGCCGGTACTGTAGATGTCAGGGTAGCGGAACAACGCCTGCAGCGTGCTGGACCCTCCGCCGCTCCAACCCCAGATACCGATCCGGTCCGAGTCTACGAATGGGAAGCTGTCGGCGACAGCCTTCACGGCATTCGCCTGGTCCTGCGACGAGATCACGCCGATCTGGCGGTAGACGATCTTGCGCCAGTCGCGCCCGCGCGGCACCGGCGTTCCCCGGTTGTCGATGCTCACCACGAGGTAGCCGAGCTGGGTCAGGTACTGGTGCCACAGCATGCCCGTGCCGCCGAACCGGTCGGCTACCGTCGTGCCCCACGGCTCGCCGTACACGTAGAACAGCACGGGGTACTTCTTCGACGGATCGAAGTCGTTGGGCTTCATCATCCAGCCGTCGAGGATCACCCCTTCGCCTACGTCCACACGGAAGAACTCCGTCGGAACCTGCTTGACCGCCTCGATCTTCGCCTTGAGCTCCGCATTGTCTACGAACGTTTTCTGCACATCGTGATCCGGGAGCGCAACCAGCGAGATGACCGCAGGCGTCTCGGTCGTCGAGAACGTATGGAAGGCCCACTGCCCGTTCGGCGCGATCTGGTAGCTGTGCCAGCCGGCCATGTCGGCGGGCGACACCCGCTCCGCCCGCATCGAGCCGTCCAGCGGCACCCTGTACAGGTAGCGGCGCGTCGGCTCCTCCGGCGACGCGATGTAGTAGAGCCAGCCTCCGTCGTCATCCAGCAGCCGAACCGACATCACGTCCTCCCCCGCGGGGGAGATTGGCCTGATCTCACCGCCGTCACGGCTCACGACATACATGCGGCGCCAGCCGTCGCGCTCGCTCATCCAGGTGAAGCTCTCACCGCCGTCGAGCCAGTAGATATCGTCGATCGCGTCGGTCCATGCTTCGTCGGTTTCGGTGAGGATCGTCCTCACCGAGCCGTCGCGTGCCGACCCCAGCATCACCCTGTTCGTGTTCTGCAGCCGGTTGAGGTGTTGGATCATCACTTCGTCGGAGTTGTCGGCCCACATCATGCGCGCGATGTAGGTGTCGCGCGGGTCGGCGTCGATCTGGAGCCAGGTCGTCTCGCCACCGCCGGCGGACACTACTCCCACACGCCCGGCCGAGTTAGTCGTTCCCGCCTTGGGGTACTGCACCGGAATCGTGTAGGAGTACAGCGAGTCGGTGTTGTTGATCATCAGAAAGACACCGATCCCCTCGGCATCCAACTGCCAGTAGGCGATCCTGGTTCCGTCAGGGCTCCAACGCCAACCGTCCGCGCCGAAGCGCGAGCCCATGAAGAACTCCTCCTCGTACACCCAGTCGAAGCGGCCGTTGAGGATCGTCTCCGACCCGTCGTAGGTGAGCTGCGTGACCGCCCCGCTCTCGATGTCCTCCACGAACAGGTTGTTCTCACTCACGTATCCGACCCTGGTTCCGTCAGGCGAGAACTTGGCGTACATGAGAGACGACTCGGGCCGGTCCACGCCTACCTGGGCGAGGTCGCCGCTCTCCAGGTCGAGCACCCAGTAGTCACCCATGGTGTTGAAGCGCCACACCCTCGTCGTGTTCGTGAAGATCAGCAACCTGGTGCCGTCGTCGGACCAGCCGTAGTTGGATAGTGACAGCGCGCGCTCGGCCCCCTCGGGAGTGAGCATGGCGGCGGAGACCATTACGTCACGTTCGCCGGTCGCCGGGTCGTAGCGCACTATCTCCCGCGCCCCGTTCGCCTCCGCGGACCGCTCCAGCGTGGTGTAGGTGCCGTCCTCTAGCCAGCGAGCCGGCCCGAACCGCTCACCGCGGAACTCGTACCGCCCGAAGATCCTGTCCAGGTCGAGTGTTTCCGCCTGCTGTGCCGGTAGAGCAGGGACCAGCACCAGCGCCGCGGCCAGCCACAGAATGGGGCGCGCGACAGCGAATCCCCTACGTTGGTGTCTCATCTCGAAATCCCTTCCTCACGTTTTCAACCAAGGCGACCGGCAGCCCGCTCGGACCACGGCCGCGCCCTCCGGATGAATCTACCCAGCGGACAACAGGGCGCGAGAAGGCCCCGCAGCCGCCGGGGCAGCTGCGGGGCCGAGTGCCTCTAACACCCTGTCGTCAGGTCCTGGGCTTCCCACCCGGCGGCAGGTTCTCCTTCAGGTAGCGAGTCAACAGCCCAAACAGATGACGCGTCGTGCCGCGCCCCTCGTAGATGCCGTGGCTCCGGTTGGGATACGCCATCATCGTGAAGTGCTTGTTGTGCTCGATCAGTGCGTTGATGAGCAGCTCAGCACCCTGGTAGTGCACGTTATCGTCACCCGTGCCGTGAACGATCAGGAGGTTCCCTTCCAGTCCGTCCGCGAAGTTGACTGGCGAGGCGAGCTCGTAACCTTCCGCGTTCTCGTCCGGCAGCCCCATGTACCGTTCCATGTAGATCGTGTCGTAGTACCGAAGATCGGGCAGAGACGCGACCGCCAGTCCGGTGTGGTACACGTCGGGATAGCGGAACAGCGCGTTCAGCGTGTTCACGCCTCCACCACTCCAACCCCAAATGCCAATCCGATCCGGGTCAACGAACGGGAAGCTGTCGGCCACGGCCTTCACTGCGTTCGCCTGATCCTGGGACGGAATCACCCCTGCCTGGCCGTAGACCACCTTGCGCCACTCGCGGCCGCGCGGCACCGGCGTCCCCCGGTTCTCGATGCTCATGACCAGGTAGCCGATCTGCGTGAGGTACTGGTGCCACATCATCTGCATGCCGCCCCAGCGATCCGCTACCGTGGCTCCCGCCGGCTCGCCATACACGAAGAACAGCACGGGGTACTTCTTCGACGGGTCGAAGTCGTTGGGCTTCATCATCCAGCCGTCGAGGATCAGGCCGTCGCCGACGTCGACCCGGAAGAACTCGGAGGGCACGCGCCTCACTGCCTCGACCCTCGCCTTGAGCTCCGCGTTCTCGACCAACGTCTTCCGCACGCTGTGGTCGGGCAGCGTGACGAGCGAGATGACCGCGGGCGTGTTGTACGTGGAGTACGTGTGGAACGCCCACTGCGCGTTCGGCGAGATCTGGTAGCCGTGCCAACCGGGCATGTCCGCCGGCGACACCCGCTCCGCCTGCATCGAGCCGTCCAGCGGCACGCGGTACAGATACAGCCGCACCGGATCGTCGGGCGAAGCGGTGTAGTACAGCCAGCCACCTTCGTCGTCGAGCAGCTGTACCGACACGACGTCGAGATTCGGCGGCGAAATCGGCGTCATCTCACCGCCGTCGCGGCTCACCAGATACATGCGCCTCCAGCCGTCCTGCTCGCTCACCCAGGTGAAGCTCTCACCGCCGTCGAGCCAGTAGACATCGTCTATCGCGTCGGTCCACGCCTCGTCGGTTTCGGTGACCACCGTGCGAACCGAACCGTCTCGGGCCGAGCCCAGCATCACGCGATTCGTGTTCTGCAGCCGGTTCAGGTGCTGGATCATCACCTCGTCGGAGTTATCCGCCCACTCCATCCGCGCGATGTAGGTATCCCGTGGATCTGCATCGATCCGGAGCCAGGTCGTCTCGCCGCCGCCGGCCGAAACGATGCCCATGCGCGCGGCGGAGTTGGTGGTGCCGGCCTTCGGGTACTGCACGGGGATCGTGTAGGAGTACAGGGAGTCCGTGTTGTTGATCATCAGGAAGACGCCGATCCCCTCTGCGTCCAGCTGCCAGTAGGCGATCTTCGTTCCGTCCGGGCTCCAGCGCCAACCGTCGGCACCAGGGCGCGAGCCGAGGAAGAACTCCTCCTCGTACACCCAGTCGAAGCGGCCGTTGAGGATCGTCACCGAGCCATCGTAAGTCAGCTGTGTGACTGCCCCGCTCTCGATGTCCTCAACGAAGAGATTGTTCTCACTCACGTAACCGACCCGAGTGCCGTCGGGCGAGAACTTGGCGTACATGAGGGACGACTCTGGTCTGTCCCCGCCTACCTGGGCCAGCTCGCCGCTCTCCAGGTTCAGCACCCAGTAGTCGCCCATGGTGTTGAAGCGCCACACCCTCGTCGTATTCGTGAAGATCAGCAGCTTGGTGCCGTCCTCCGACCACCGATAGTCAGACATTCCCAGGGCCTGCTCGGCGCCATCCGGGATCATCATCGACGCCGGGACCATGACCTCGCGCTCGTCCGTAGCGGGATCGTAGCGCACGATCTCGCGCGCCCCCTGCACCTCCTCGGACCGCTCCAGCGTGGTGTAGGTGCCGTCCTCGAGCCAACGCGCCGGCCCGAACCGCTCACCGAAGAACTCGAACCGGCTGAATATCCGGTCCAGATCCAGTGAATCGGCCTGTTGCGCCGGGAGCGCCGGCGCCAGCATCAGGAGCGCGACGGCCAGCACCGCCGCTCCCCGCATGAACCCAATCGATTTCACACTGTGTCGCATCTCAAGACCCCTTCCCTCACGATGAACCGATTTGCGTGCCCCTCCCGAAGAGGAAAAGCTAACCACGCGTTGCCACACTCTCTACAGCGCAGCTCTCCCCCCGGTTGCGCCAAATCCGGCCCCCCGGCATGGCCGCCGGACCCCTCCCTTGACATCAACTTACCCACCGTTCAAATTTTGAACATCTGTTCAAACTTGCTTGCCGGAGCCAGACATGCCCGACGGCGGCGCCACACCGAAGACCTCCCCCCACGTCCGCGAGAAGCGGCAACGCAGGCGTCAGGAGATCCTCCACGCGGCGCTACGGGCGTTCAAGGAGCGGGGATACCACGCCACGACACTCGACGACATCGCCGAGCGCATAGGCGTCCGCAAGACTGCCCTGTACCACTACTTCCCGGACAAGGAAGCGATCCTCTACGAGTGCCACCGCGAGTCGCTGAACGAGATCGAGCGGCTCATGAAGGAGGCGCGGGAGCTGGAGACGGCCTCCGAGCAGCTCGCCCACGTGGTCCGCGAGCACGTGAGGGTGATGACCGATACTCTCGAGGGCTCCCCCCTGGCATTCGAGGTCACCGCATTCTCCCCGGAGCGGCAGAAAGAGATGATCGCCGCCCGCGACCGCTACGAGCGCGAGCTGAGGCGCATCATCGACCGCGGAATCAAGGAAGGGGAATTCCGCCGGGTTGACTCGAAGATCGCTGTGTTCGCCGTGCTCGGAGCGATCAACTGGATCGCCAGATGGTACAGCCCGGAAGGCTCCGTCCACGCGCCGGAGCTGGGAGCGCAGTTCGCCGATCACCTCGTCGGAGGACTCACGTGCGGATGAAGAGGCTACGAAGCGGAGGGAAGGGACGATGAAGGCCATCCGGTTCACTGCGGTCAAGGAGCCGCTCGAGGTTCAGGAAGTCGACATGCCCCGACCGGGCGACGACCAAGTAATAGTCCAGGTCGCCGGCTGCGGCGTGTGCCACACCGACATCGGCTTCTGGATCGACGGCGTTCCGACGAAGCAGCCCCTGCCGCTGACTCTCGGGCACGAGATCAGCGGAACGGTGGTGGAAGCGGGATCCGGCTACAAGAGCCTGGTGGGCCGGGAGGTGATCGTACCCGCCGTGATCCCGTGCGGCTCATGTGACCTGTGCTCGCAGGGGCGCGGCAACGTGTGCCGCCGGCAGATGATGCCCGGCAACGATATCGATGGAGGCTTCGCCGAATACGTGGCGGTGCCCGGAGCCGGGCTGTGCGAGGTGACCGACCGAACGGGATACGAGCTCTCCGATCTGTCGGTCGTCGCGGACGCGGTGACCACCCCGTATCAGGCCATCGTCCGCAGCGGTCTCGAGGCCGGTGACTTCGCAATCGTGATCGGGGTCGGGGGCGTAGGGACCTACGGCGTGCAGATAGCTGCCGCCCTCGGAGCCAAGGTGGTGGCCATAGACGTGGACCAGAGCAAGCTGGATGGCGTCGCCGAGCACGGGGCGGCACTCACGGTGAACTCGGCCGAGACCGACTTCAAGAGCCTGAAGAAGCAGGTGAAGGGCGCCGCCAAGGACTGGGGCTGCACGAGCCACTCCTGGAAGATCTACGAGTGCTCCGGACATCCCGGGGGACAGGAGACTGCGTACGGGCTACTCACGCACGCCTCCACCCTGATGGTGGTGGGGTTCACCCTCGGAAAGATCGAAGTGCGCCTCAGCAACCTCATGGCCTTCGACGCGACCGTCCAGGGCACGTGGGGGTGCAAGCCGGAGCTCTACCCCGCCGCCCTCGGGATGCTCACGGACCAGAAGATCACATTGAAACCGTTCATCGAGGCGCATCCCATGAGCCGGGCACCCGAAGTTCTGCAGCGGGTGGCCGACCACGAGATCCACAAGCGCGCGATACTAGTGCCGGACTGGGAGTGAGGCACGGAGGGAGGATGGAGTCATGCTGAAGAGTCACACCCTCGTAGACGGTGGCGGATACGACGAGATCATCTACGAGCTCAAGCCGGTGCTGGATCCGTCAGGCAACGAGGCGAAGGGCCTGTTCAACGCCTGGATCACGCTCAATAACCCAAAGCAGTACAACAGCTACACGACGGAAGCTGTGAAGGAAGTGATTCTCGCGTTCCGTCAGGCCAGCATGGACCGCAGCGTCGTCGCAGTGGTGTTCACGGCGGTCGGGGACAAGGCGTTCTGCACCGGCGGGAATACGAAGGAGTACGCCGAGTACTACTCCGGCAACCCGCAGGAGTACAAGCAGTACATGCGGCTGTTCAACGACATGATCGACGCCATCCTCCGCTGTGACAAGCCGGTCATCAACCGCGTCAACGGAATGCGCCTGGCCGGCGGCCAGGAAATCGGAATGGCGTGTGACTTCACGATCGCGGTGGATACCGCGCAGTTCGGTCAGGCCGGACCGAAGCACGGCTCCGCCCCCGACGGCGGCTCCACCGACTTCCTGCCGCTGTACGTCGGCTTCTCGCGGGCCATGGAGAGCGGCGTGCTGTGCGAGATGTGGAGCGCACACAAGGCGCTGTTCATAGGCCTCATCAACCAGATCGTGCCGGCGCTGAAGGTGGACGGGAATTGGATCCCCAATCCGATGGCGATCACGGATCGCTTCCTGGACGACTTCGGGAACGTCGTGTACGGCGACTTCAAGACCGGCGACGAGCGCAAGGCAGCGAAGGAGACCCTGGCCAAGGCCGAGACCGACCTGACCAAGCTCGACGAGGCCGTGGACGGGTTGTGCACCAAGATCCTGATGCTGATGCCCGACTGCGTGTCGAAGACCGTCAACGGACTGCGCAAACACAAGCAGTGGCACTGGGACAACACGAGCGTCACCAACCGCGAATGGCTGGCCCTCAACATGATGACAGAGGCCAAGGCCGGGTTCCGCGCCTTCAACGAGGGACCGAAGGGAAAGCGGGAGGTGGACTTCATCAAGCTGCGTCAGATGCTCGCCGACGGGCATCCGTGGGATGACGAGCTCCTCAGGGCCATCTCGCCCCAGTACCAGGAAGGCTGAGGAACCGACATGGATCTGGGCCTCACGGGAAAGAGCGCACTCGTAACCGGCGGACGCACCGGAATCGGCGCCGCCATCGCTGTGGCACTGGCGGGCGAGGGATGCGACGTCGCGATCGTGGATCGAGTCCACGACGAGACCGCCGACACGGTGGTCGGGAAGATCGCCGACCTGGGCCGCCGCGGGCTCGTGATACAGGCAGACGTCGCCGACCACGCGGCAGCACACGAGGCCATCGCGACCGTCGTGACGGATTTCGGGCGGCTCGACATCGTCGTGTGCAACGCCGGGATCAACTGGGACGGCGTGATCTGGAAGATGACCGAGGAGCAATGGGACTCCGTCATCACGGTCAACCTCAAGGGCTACTTCAACTACAACCAGGCTGCCGCGAACGTCTTCAAGGACCAACGGAGCGGCAAGATCGTGAACATCTCATCCATCAACGGTCTGCGCGGCAAGCACGCGCAGACGAATTACGCTGCGTCCAAGGGCGGCGAGATCGCGCTCACGAAGTCGTTGGCACGAGAGCTGGGGAAGTTCAACGTCAACGTGAACGCCGTCGCCCCCGGAATGGTCCTGACCGAGATGGCACAGGACCTGGCACCCGAGTTCATCCACAAGGCGGCCGACGAGACCGTGTTGGGTCGCATCGCCGAGTCGCAGGACATAGCCGACGCGGTGGTATTCCTCTGCTCGGACCGAGCACGGCACATAACCGGCGAAGTCATCAAGGTCGATGGCGGCCAGTACATGTAGCGGCGCATGACACGAGTCGGGATCGTCGGGATCGGACACACGGCGTTCGGCCGCCGCAGCGACGCCACGGTGCAGGAGCTGGCGTTCGAGGCGTTCCGGGAGGCCGTGCTGGATGCGGGCATCGAGCGCGATGACATCGACGCGTCCGTCATCGGCGCCGTGCCCGAGTACCACAAGCAGCGCTCCCTGGCCGGCGTGGTGCAGGAGTACCTGGGCCTGGCTCCCAAACCGACGTGGCTGACGGAGGTCGCGTGTGCCTCCGGGAGCGCCGCGATGCGAACCGCCTGGCTCGCCATCAAGGCCGGCGTGCACGACGTGGTCGCTGTAATCGGTTGCCAGAAGATGACCGAGCTCTCCACGCCGGAGATTCTGGCGCTGATGGGCCGCGTGGGTGAGGTGCAGTGGGAGTCGGGCTTCGGGACGACGTTCCCGGCGTACTACGCGATGTTCGCCAAGCGACACATGCACGAGTTCGGCACCACGCACGAGCAGCTGCTCGAGGTGGCGGTGAAGAACCACCACTACGGGGCCCTCAACCCCAAGGCGCTGTTCCGCAAGGAGATCACGATGGAGAAGGCGGCGGCGTCGGAGGACGTGGCTACGCCGCTCCAGGTCTACGACTGCTGCGCCAACGCCGACGGCGCCGCGTGCGTGATTCTGGCGAGCGAGGAGCGCGCCCGCGAGATCTCCGACAAGCCGGTCTGGCTCGCCGGGATGGGCTGCGCCACGGCCAGCATGTCGGTGCTGCGGCGCCCCAACCTCGTCGGTTTGCCGAGCGCCGAGCAGGCGGCCCGAGAGGCCTATGCGATGGCCGGGATCGAGCCGCGAGATGTGAAGGTGGCGGACGTGCACGACTGTTTCACCGTTGCCGAGATAATGGCGTACGAGGATCTGGGGTTCTGCGCCAAGGGAGACGGCGGACCGTTCGTCGCGGACCGGCAAACGTACATCGGGGGCGACGTAGCCGTGAACGTGGACGGAGGCCTCAAGGCCAAGGGCCATCCGATCGGCGCCACCGGGACGTCCATGACACACGAGATCGTGCTGCAGCTGCGCGGAGAAGCGGGTGAGCGGCAGGTCCCGGACGCAGACGTGGGGCTCACTCACAACGTGGGGGGGATCGGGCAGTACTGCTTCGTCCAGGTCCTCACACGGGAGTAGAGCGATGTTCAAGTGGTTCGGCCGCGTCAACTACGCACCCTTCACCAAGGTGGGGGACTTCGCGCAGCACCTGAAGGACGGCCGCTTGATGGCGAGCCGCTGCAAGCAGTGCGGCGCGACCTCCTTTCCGCCGAGGGCCGACTGCGAAGCGTGCCTGAGCGGCGAGTTCGAGTTCACGGAGCTGAGTGGGCGCGGGCGGCTGCACACGTACACCAAGATCGTCGCCGCGCCGACCGGCTTCGAGGACGTGGCGCCGTACACCGTAGGCGTGGTCGACTTGGAAGAGGGCGGTCGCGCCGTGGCCTGGTTCGGCGAGAGCATCCCGGAAGAGAGCATCGAGATCGACATGGAGCTGCAGGTCGTCCCCCGCATCTTCGAGGAGCTGGAGGAGATCCGGGTCTTCTACAGTCTGGAGCGGCCGGGCACGACCTGGGCGAAGACGTAACACCCCCGACGAGATCAGCCGACTGCGGTCGTGGAGTGAAGAGAGGGAGCGGAGTGGTATGAGCACAAAGGCGACTATGGATGGCGGGATTGCGACTCAGGTGTTCCCCGAGTGGCGCGGTCAGCCGCTGGACGAGATCCTGTATCACTGCAGGGAGCTCGCCGAAGACGAGGATTTCCCCACCGTGCGCCGCTGGCGTGAGGCAGGCGGAAGGGTGGTGGGCCACTTCCAGGTGTACTTCCCCGAGGAGATCGCCCATGCGGCGGGCATGCTCCCGTTCAAGCTGCGGGGCGCCTCCGTCGAGGCGACCCAGGCCGACTCCCGCTTCGGGTCGTACCTCTGCTCCATCCTGAAGACGTCACTCGAGCTCGCTCTCAGCCGTCGCATCGAGCTCGAGATGTTCGTAACGCACCCGATCTGTGACGCGGCGCGCAACCTGGCCGCGGTGTGGGGTCGCAACTTCCCCTATCCCTGCCAGATCCTCTATCTGCCGCAGAACGCGAACTCGCCACACGCCGCCGAGTACCTGCGCGGTGAGTACGATCGCGTGAAGCGGGCAATCGAGGGAATCGCCGGCCGGGAAGTGACCGAGAGTGACCTGCAACGCTCCCTCGGGGTGTTCAACGAGAACCGGGCGTTGCTGAGGGAGCTGTATGTCATCAAGCGCGAGGCGCCGTGGCTCATCTCCGCCGAGGATGCATACGTGCTGGTGGCAATCGGAGGCATGATCCCGCGGGAGGAGCACAACGAGCTGCTGCGCGCGGTGCTTCCCCTCATACGCGAGCGCGGCGCCAAGCGCCAGGATCGCATTCGCGTGGTGTTCGAAGGCGGATTCTGCGAGCAGCCGCCGCTGGATCTCATCCGGGCGATCGGCCGTTCGTGCTACGTCGTGGACGACGACCTCTTTATCGGTTTGCGCTGGATCCTGGAGGACGTGCCGCTCGACGGCGACCCGCTGCTCGCACTCGCCACGGCCTATCTCGAGAGCTCCTCGTACAGCCCGGTGCAGCATGACCTTCGCAAGCCCAAGGAGGAGATGCTGCTCGAGCGCATCGCTGCGTCCGATGCCCAGGCCGCGATAATCACGGCAGCCAAGATGTGCGAGCCGGGTCTGGAGGAGCAGGTCGCCTACACTCGAGCGCTCGACGAGAAGAACGTGCCCTACTTCGTGAGCGAGTTCGAGGAGAAAATGACCAGCTTCGATCATCTGGAGATCCAGCTGGAGACATTCATCGAGAACCTCCTGTTCGAGTGAGTGATACGATGGCAGACCATGCAGTCGATACGATCGTGGGGCGCGGCAACAAGGACGGCGCCGACCTGTTCCGGCAGTGGTTCGGGGAGCTGACCGAGGCGGCAGCGGAGGATCGCCGCGCGGCCTACGTCTTCGTGATGGGCAGCTTTTGTGAGCTGCTGCAGGTGTTCGACCTCCCGATCGTCTTTCCGGAGATCAACTCACTCCAGACGGCGGTCCGCCGAGTGGCGCACGAGTACCTCAACGAAGCCGAGGACTACGGCTACTCGCCCGACATCTGCGGCTACGTGAAGGCCGACGTCGCTACGCAACTGCGCGGCGGCGAGCTGCCGATGGGCCGCATCCCCAAGCCCGCCATCGCCGTCTATACGAACGCTTGCAACACCTACATCAAGTGGGCGGAGATCTGGGAGCGGATGTACGGCGTCCCGACATTCGTGCTGGACGTGCCCGGCTCACGCGCCGCCGGCGCGCAGACCTGGCCCGGTGACCCGGACTTCGAGAACGACCGTCGCTACGTCGCCGCGCAGATCAAGGAGCTGATCCCGGTGCTCGAGAAGGTCACCGGTATCGGATTCGACATAGACAAGCTGCGCGAGACCATGGGGCACGCTAACTCCATGAACCGCTCGTGGAAGCGCGTGTTGGAGCTGAATCGGAGCAAGCCGTCGCTGTTCAACGCACTGTCCGATGGCACGATCTACCTGGGAGTGGCGAACGGCTTCCGGGGCACCTCAGCGGGCGCGGCCTATTTCGAGGACCTCGTCGAGGAGATGGAGCACAAGGCTGCAGAGGGAATCGGGACGCTGACCGAGGAGCTGTACCGTCTCCTCTTCGTGGGCGTGCCGTGCTATCCCATCTTCCGCCGCTTCACGGAGTTGTTCACAGAGCTGGGTGGCACGTTCGTCAACTCCACCTACCTGTGGTTTGCCTCCGGCGGGTCCAACGTCGGATTCCAGTACGACCTCGACGATCCTGTCGAGAGCCTGGCCGAAGGCGTGTTGATCAGCGTGCGCGACGCGATGGACAGCATGTTCTTCCAGACGCAGATCCTGTCCGACATGATCGACGACTTCGGGGCCCACGGCGTCGTGTATCACCCCATCAAGAGCTGCCGCACCGTTTCCACCGGCCTCGCGGACAACCGCCGGGACCTGATGGCGCAGCGTGACATCCCGAGCCTCTTCATCGAGTCCGACATGATGGACAAGCGGGTCGTGTCCGAAGCGCAGCTCAAGAACCGGGTGGACGCGTTCTTCGAAGGACTGGCCACACGCCGGCACCAGGCCGCGATCCAGCAGCCGTAACGGAACGGGGAAGGAAGCTCATGGCTTACGCAGCGGGCGTGGACGTCGGATCCACCCAAACCAAGGCAGTCATCATCGACGAGCAGAAGCGGATCGTGAGCCGCGCGCTGACCGACACCGGCGCCAACGTGATCCGCGCGGCCGAGAGCGCATTCGCCGAGGCCCTCGGAAACGGTGATCTCCGCGAGGAAGAAGTCGAGTACGTCGTCGGCACCGGCTACGGCCGCTATAAAGTGACGTTCGGCAACACGCAGGTGACCGAGATCAGCTGCCACGGGCGGGGCGCAGTCCATATGTTCCCCGAGACGCGCACGGTCGTGGACATGGGCGGCCAGGATACGAAGGCGATCCGCGTGTCCGCCACGGGTGAGATCGTCGACTTCTGCATGAACGACAAATGCGCGGCCGGAACGGGCAGGTTCCTGGGCGCCGCGTCCGCCGCGTTGGAGATCCCCCTCGACAAGCTGGGTCCGACGGCACTCGACGGCGAGCGGCCCGTGAAGATCAGCACGACGTGCACCGTGTTCGCGGAGTCGGAGGTGCTGTCCTGGCTGGGCAAGGGCAAGAAGATCGAGGACATCCTGCTCGGCGTACACCAGTCGATAGCGGCCCGCTCGGCGGGGCTGCTCCGCCGAGTCGGCGTCGAGGACGAAGTCACGTTCACGGGGGGCGTGGCCAAGAACACGGCTATGATCTCGACACTCAACGAGCGGCTGAACCTGGAAGTCAACGTGAGCGACGACTCCCACTACATGGGGGCGCTGGGCGCCGCGCTCTTCGCGCTGGACCACATCCTGGCCAGCCGGGCGCCGGCGAAAGCGAGGCAGGACGCATGATCTACACCGCTGGAATCGACGTCGGCTCGACCTACACCAAGGCGGTCGTGCTGAGTGCAGAGAACGAGATCGTGGGCCGCGCGATGGAGCCCACCGGGTTCAAGCTGACCGAGGTGGCGAGCCGGGTGCGTGACACCGCCGTTGCGGAGGCTGGGCTCTCGGGCCAGGACGTGACCTACACGGTGGCGACCGGCTTCGGGAGACACCAGGCCGACGTGAGCGACGTGCAGGTTACCGACCTGACCGCGGCCGCGCGCGGGACCACGTTCCTCTTCCCCGGCACCCGTACGATCCTGGACGTCGGCGGACAGACGATGAAGGCGACCCGGCTCGGAGACGGCGCCAAGGTCAAGTCGTTCCGACTCAACGACAAGTGCGCCGCCGGGACCGGCGCGTTCCTCGAAAAGACCGCCCGCTACATGGGATACAGCACGGAGGAGATCGGCCCGCTGGTCCAAACCTCCAAGGAGCCCACGTCGATCTCGGGCGTGTGCGCCGTGTTCGCCGAATCGGAGGTGATCAACCACCTCTCGCAGGGGGTGGCGCCCGCCGACATCATGCACGGAGCCATCGTCTCTCTGGTGGGCCGCTCGGTGCAGCTCATGAAGCGGGTGCGCATGGAGCCCGAGTTCACACTCATCGGCGGCATCCTGCGTTTCGAGCGGATGGCCGACGTGGTTCGGCACGAGCTCCAGGCCGAAGTGAACGTGCCCGAGGGTGACCTGGTCCAGTTCACGTCGGCTCTAGGAGCAGCGATCCTCGGCCATCGCCGGCTCGAGAAGCTCCAGCAGGAGGGCGCCCCGGCCGGCGCCTCCGATGAATAGCCGCACCGCGCAACGATGACGGATTCCGACACCCCGAAGAAGGGCGCCTCCAGGCGCCTCGCCGTGCTGGTGGAGCAGGAGGCGCGGCGGATGCTCTCGGAGGCCGCGCTCGAGGGGGACCCGGAGTTGCTGGCCGACGGGTGGGAGCGGCGCTTCATGGCCGACGCGGAGCGCGCCAGAGAAGCGGTGGAGCTCTATGAGGAGCTGGGCTACGAGGTGCGCAGCGAGGCGGTCCGCGCCGAGGACGTCGCAGACGACTGCGAGGACTGCCAACTCCTGATGCTGCTCAAGTTCCAGACGATCTACACGCGCAAGGACGCCGCCCGATAAACCGCGGCCCCGCCTCAGCCCTTCCGCAACTCGTTCACTACCATGTCACCCATGTCGGAGGTGGAAATCCCGCTCCGCGCGTCGGCAGAAGGCACCGCACCACTGCCGAGGAGCCGCGCGATGGCACCTTCCACGCGCGCAGCGGCCGAGGTCTCTCCCAGAAAGTCCAGCATCATCGAGACCGAGCTGACCGCACCCAGCGGACATGCCACGTTCTTGCCCGCGTACTTGGGAGCCGAGCCGTGGATCGGCTCGAACATGGACGTCTTGCCGGGGTGGATGTTCCCCGAAGCCGCTATACCCATCCCGCCCTGCAGCATGGCGCCGAGGTCCGTGATGATGTCGCCGAACAGGTTCGTCGTCACTGCCACGTCGAACCACTCCGGGTTCTTGATCATCCACATGCAGCAGGCATCCACGTACGCGTGATCGGTCTCGACTTCGGGAAAGTCCCGAGCCACTTCGGCAAAGGCGCGGGTCCAGATGTCCTGCGGCCTGACCGCGTTGGCCTTGTCCACCAACATCACGCTCGGCTTGTGTCCCGCGCCGCGCTCCTGCGCCCGCTTGCGGGCCAGCTCGAAGGCGTAGCGCGAAGCCCGCTCGCACCCCTTCCAGGTGTACACGCCGTTCACGATGGCGACCTCGTCGGGTGTGCCCTTCTTGAGGTGCCCCCCGATCTGTGAGTAGATGCCCTCGGTGTTCTCACGCACCACTACGAAGTCGATGTCGTCGGGACCCTTGTCCTTGAGGGGGCATAGGTGCTCGGCGTACAGCTTGATGGGACGGAGATTGATGTACAGATCGAGACCGAAGCGCAGCCCCAGGATCACCGACCGCTCCACCAGTCCGGTCTCCACGCCGGGATGTCCGATGGCGCCCAGCAGCACGGCATCGAGCGTGCGCCACTCGTCGATCACCGAGTCGGAAACCAGCTCCTTGGTCTTGAGGTAATACTCCCCGCTGTAGGGATACTCGACGAGCTCGTACTCGAAGCCCTCCATGGCGGCGACCGCCTCGAGCGCCTTGAGCCCCTCTCGCGTCACCTCCGGTCCGATTCCGTCTCCGGGAAGCACACCGATGTTGTAGCTGGCCATCCGACCTCCCTCCGGGTTCCATCTCGGCCCCGGAAGCTCCGGGGCTCAACATCCAATACTGGAGGGCGGGCGCCCGCGGCGCGAGTGCCCCCTCCTGACAACGGATCCGGGGCGGCGCGTTGAAGGTAGCCAGCCGAGAGGCCATCTTATTGAGAGGGAAAGGGGAGCCGAATCAGCAGTCCGGCAAGGAGATGACGACGATGCGATGCACCAGATGTGGCCACGAGTCAGCCGACACTGACAAGTTCTGCGCCGAATGCGGCTTGTTTCTGCGCGATGCCTACATAGATCACCGCCTGCTCCATGCCCTGGTCCAGGAGACCGAGGGCAGCCACCGGGACGCCCGCCGCGAGCTGGAGCGCCTGGTGGAGGCCGAACCCGACAACGTGCTGGCAAATCACCTGCTGGGGCACGTCTACTATCACCAGGGGACGCTGGACCAGGCCATTGCGCGCTACGAGCGTGCGCTGGAGCTGGCTCCGAACTTCGTGGAGTGCTCATACGACCTCGGGGTCGCCTACTACCATCGCGGCAACATGCCGGGAGCCATCCGCGCCTACCGGCGCTGCCTCGAGATAGACCCCAACTACAACGCAGCGCACTACCGGCTGGCAATCGCCCTGTTCCACGCCGGCGAGCTAGACCTGGCGCTGGAGCATTTCGAGAAGTGCACGGCGCTCACGCCCGAGTACCTGATGGCCCGCTACCACATCGGCGTCATCTACGAGCGGATGGAAGACTTCGACGCGGCGGCCAGGGAGTTTCAACGCAGCGCCGACGACGTAGTCGAAGAGGTGAGCAGCCTCTACCACCTGGCGCAGATATACAAATCCAGGGGGGATGAGACCGCAGCGAACAAGCTGCTGGAGCGCGCCCGGCAGTTCGGCCGCGCACAGGTCTCCTGAGGCCCGGCATGGCGACCGCTCCCACCGAAGACCGCCTCATCCACGATTGGGCCGCTGCGGACGAGCGCCAGGAGCCCAAGCGTCTGGCAATGCTAGACGACGAGACGCTGCGGGACGGGCTGCAGAGCCCGTCGGTGACCGATCCGCCCACGGACGTGAAGGTCAAGATCCTCCACCTCATGAACGACCTCGGGATCGAGACCGCCGACATCGGACTTCCCGGAGCTGGACCCAGACAGCGGGACGCGGTCGAGCGCCTCTGCCGCGAGATCGCGGATAGCCGACTGAGCATCAATGCCAACTGCGCCGCACGCACGATGATCGTGGACATTCAGCCCATCGCCGACGTGGTGCAGAAGACCGGCGTGCCGATCGAGGCGTGTGTGTTCATCGGCAGCAGTCCCATCCGGCAGTACGCCGAGGAGTGGGACCTGGAGCACATCCTGCGGCACACGAAGGAGGCGGTGGGCTTCGCCGTTCGTGAGGGTCTCGACGTCATGTACGTCACAGAGGACACGATCCGAGCGAGGCCGGAGGACCTACGCATCCTGCTGAGCGCGGGTGTCGAAGCCGGCGCCAAACGACTGTGCCTGTGTGACACGGTCGGGGCGGCCGTACCGCAAGGCGTGCGCAACCTGGTGGCGTGGGTCGGGCAGTTGTTGGAGGATCTGGGCGTTGCAGGCGACGTCGGCATAGACTGGCACGGCCACCGGGACCGGGGGCTGGACGTCGCCAACACGCTGGCTGCGATCGAGGCCGGCGCCACGCGCGTGCACGGAACGGCGCTCGGGGTGGGCGAGCGGGTCGGCAACACGCCGATGGAGCAGTTGCTGGTGAACCTCAAGCTGTTCGGATGGCGCGACGACGATCTGTCGTGCCTGCCCGAGTACGTGCAGACCGTTTCACAGGCCGTCGGCGTTCCCATCCCCGTGAACACTCCGATCGTCGGGAGGGACGCTTTCCGCACGGCGACGGGCGTCCACGCCGCCGCCGTCATCAAGGCCAAGCGCAAGGGCCAGGCGTGGCTGGCCGACCGGGTTTATTCCGGAGTGCCGGCCAGTTGGATCGGACGCGAGCAGGAGATCGAGGTGGGTCACATGTCGGGTGGCTCGAACGTGTTGTTCTTCCTGCGCGCGCGCGGCCTGCCGGACGGCCCCGAGGTAGTCGAGGCCGTGATGGCCGCCGCGAAGAAGTCCGAGCGCCTCCTCACGGAGGAGGAGATCCGAGAGGCGGTGGAATCAGTCGCCGGAAAGGACGTGTGAGGTACGGGACAGAGATACCTCGGACCTACGCGGTTCATCGATAGCGACCACCCCGAGGTAGTCGACTTCGCGAAGGGTGTAATCGGCCGCCAGACGGGTGAGGTGGACAAGGCCGTAGCGCTCTACTATGCCGTGCGCGACGGCATCCGCTACGATCCCTACTACATAGACCTCCGGCCCGGCGCGATGCGAGCAAGCGCCGTGCTGAAACGCGGTTCCGGCTTCTGTGTAGCCAAGGCAGTCGTGCTGGCGGCCGCAGCCCGGACACACGGAATCGCCAGCCGGCTCGGCTTCGCCGACGTGCGGAACCACCTCACGACCGAGCGGATGCGCCGCGCGATGCGCACCGACCTATTCGTGTTTCACGGATATGCCGAACTGCTGGTGGAGGGTCGTTGGGTGAAGGCTACCCCGGCCTTCAACATATCGCTGTGCGAGCGGTTCGACGTGACACCACTCGAGTTCGACGGACGGCGGGATTCCCTGTTTCAGCAGTACGACCGAGAGGGCAATCGCCATATGGAGTACGTGCGGGACCGCGGGCACTTTTCGGATCTGCCCCTCGACGAGATGCTGGAGGCTTTCGAGGAGCACTATCCCTGGCTGATGGCAGGGGGCGTCTACAACATCAGGGGTAGTATGGACGCCGATCTGGAGGAGATGAGACGGTGAGCAGGCTCATGTCCGGCAACGACGCGGTGGCCCAGGGCGCCTGGGAGGCCGGAGTCTCGTTCGCCGCGGGGTACCCGGGTACGCCGAGCACGGAGGTGCTGGAGCGCCTGGCCACCTACGCGGAGATCGATGCGCATTGGTCGACCAACGAGAAGGTCGCCTTCGAGGAGGGCATGGGAGCCGCGCTCGGCGGACTCCGCACGATGGTGACGATGAAGCACGTGGGCCTCAACGTGGCCGCCGATCCCTTCATGGTGTTTCCCTACTCCGGCACCAACGCCGGTTTCGTGGTGCTGGTGGCCGACGACCCCGGCATGTACTCGTCGCAGAACGAGCAGGACAGTCGCTACTTTGCCAGGCTGGCCAAGGTGCCGATGCTGGAACCGGCGGACGCGGCTCAGGCCAGGGAGCTGACCGGTATCGCATTCGATCTGAGCGAACAGTTCCTGACACCGGTAATGCTGCGCACGACGACGCGGCTGGCACATACGCGCGGCGTCGTGGACCCGGGCGACCGCACTGAGGCCCCACGCAAGCCGTTCTCACGCAAGGTCAGCCAGTACGCGATTCCCGTATACGCGCGGTTCCGCCGGCCCGAACTGGAGGAGAAGCTCCAGGGGATGTGCCAGTTCGCCGAAGAGTTCGAGGGCAACGTGATCGAAGAGGGTGACTCGCGGATCGGAGTGGTCACCCACGGCATGCCATATCAGTACGTGAAGGAGGTGTGCCCCGACGCCACGGTGTTCAAACTGGGGATGATCTACCCGCTGCCCGAGAAACGGCTTCGAGAGTTCTGCGCCCGCTTCGACACCGTGTTCGTGGTGGAGGAGAGCGAGGGCTTCATCCAGCAGGAGATGGCCGGCTTCGGCATCAGCAACCTCGAGGGCAAGGAGCGTTTCACCAACATCGGCGAGCTGTCCGTAGACCTGGTCGCGGCCGGGATCTCCGGCAAGTCAGTGCCGCCGGACTTCAGCAGCGAGACAGTCATCCTGCCGCGGCCGCCCGTGCTGTGTGCAGGTTGCCCGCACCGCGGGGTGTTCAACACACTCAAGAAGCTCGGTGTCCTCGTGACCGGCGACATCGGCTGCTACACTCTGGGCTGCCTGCCGCCGTACGAGGCGATCCATACGACCTTCTGCATGGGTGCCAGCATAGGCAACGCTACCGGATTCAGCAGGGCCGGCGAGGAGCGGGTCGCTGCGGTGATCGGTGACTCCACCTTCCTGCATGGAGGCCTTCCCGGTCTGGTGAGCGCGGTATACAACCGCGTCCCCACTACGACGATCCTGCTGGACAACGGCACTACCGGAATGACGGGCCAACAGGAGCATCCGGGGACTGGGCACGACCTCAAGGGAGAGGACGCCCCGTCGGTGGACTACGAGGCGCTGATCCGGTCGGTCGGTGTGGAGCATGTAACCGTGGTGGACCCGTGGAACCTGGAGGAAACCGAGCAGGCGATTACGGCCGGCCTCGACCACCCGGGCCCGGCCGTGATCATCGCGCGGCGGAGCTGCCAGTTGCTTCCCGTGGAGAAGGCGGCTGCGCGCACTCCCTACCGGGTGGAGTTGGAAGAGTGCGTGCTGTGCGAGGAGTGCATGGAGTCGGGATGCCCTGCTCTCGTGTGGAAGGAGGACGGACCCCACGTCCGAGAGTGGGAGTGCGTGGGCTGCGCCCTGTGCGCCCAGCTCTGCCCGACGGACGCCATCGGTGCGGTGGAGGTGGCCTGAGTGGCGACGACCAACGTCCTGGTGGCCGGTGTCGGCGGACAGGGAGCGATCCTCGCCAGCGAGTTGCTCGCTCTGGCCGCCCTGGGCGCCGGTTACGACGTGAAGCAGGGGGAGTTCCACGGTGTGGCGCAGCGGGGCGGGGCCGTCTTCAGCCACGTGCGGTTCGGGGATCGAGTTCACTCTCCCGTGACCCGGCGCGGTGAGGTGGACTACCTGCTTGCGCTGGAGAAGCTGGAGGCGCTGCGGTACGCGCACTTCGTGAAGCCCGGAGGCACGATCATCGTCAATGAGATGGAGGTAGAGCCGATCCGAGTGGCCGACGAGCGCCCCTACCCCGACGACGCGATCGGCTTCCTCGAGGGAAAGGGCTTCAACGTGGTAGCCATGAAGGCGACCGAGGAGGCGATCGACCTGGGCAGCCATCGCGCTGCCAACGTCGTGCTGCTGGGTGCGCTGGCAGCTTCGCTCGACATCCCGCAAGACACTTGGGATGAGACCCTCGGAAAGCGCATCCCGGGACCATTGCTAGACCTCAACCGGAAGGCGTTCGCCGCCGGCAGGGACTCACTGTAAGCAAGCGGGCGCCGATCGGCGCCCGCTCTCACTGCTCAACATCGCCTTCGAATTCAGACAGCCATCGTCTTTGTGTACTCCGTTCCGACCATTCCTCCACGGCACTCGGCCGACAGCATGAACTCCGCCGAGTGCTTCGCCTGGGTGGCGAGAGCGTCCGCCAGGCTCACGTGACAAGCGGCGTCTATGCACTGCACGATCGCCTTCCTCGCGGCTTCGCTCTCGGGCGAGTCCGCAGGGGGTAGACCGGCGATCTCGCGCGGCACGCCGTCCAACGCCCCGCTCTCGACGCTCCTCGCCTTCAAGCCGTGGTCGGCGCCGGTCGCCACCTTCCAGGCGGTCTGTAGCGCCTCCTCCAGCGGTCCCGCATAGTCGATGAGCCAGCCGACTGCATCGCCGGCCCTGACCGGTCTCCCACCCAACAGCAACTGCAGCAGCTTGGGCCAGTCCTCGGCCCGCGCTTTGCGGAACGGCCAGTGGCATCCCTCCATGCCGGGTACGACGGGGAGCGTCACCTCGGGCATCCCGAACTGCGCGCCGTCCACCGCCATCAGGTAGTGGCAGTGCAGCATCAGCTCCAGCATGCCACCCAGGCAACGCTTTCCGTTCACGAACCCGACCGACACCTCGAAGTCGTCGGCGAACCGTCTGGCGGTGCGGGACCAGTCACTCGCAATGCGCGATCCGGCCTCGGCGGCCTCGAGCGCGGGGAAGAACTCGCTGGTGTCGGCTCCCACCATCTGCGTCGAGAGGTGGAAGTCACCGGTCAGTATCACCCGCTCGATCCGCTCTGCCTTGAGCCAGTCCAACGCCCGGTTGAGCTCCTGGTCCACGTCGCCGTTGTAGCTCTCCCTGCTCAACGTCACCACACCGACTTCTCCGTTGTGCTCGGCGTTGACGTAGAGCTGTTGCCACTCCGGCGAATCCATGTTGTTGAACGCACCCGGGTACCAAGCGCTCTGCGCTGCCTCCGGTTGCAGCCGATGATACGCCCGGACGGTCTTCGCCACGGTGTCGGGACCCAGGTCGCGCACGACGGCCAGGATGCCGCTGCGGAACTGCGCGCACAATTCGCCGATGGCGTTGAGATGCGTCAGGTGGCCGCGCTTCTCGTGGAGCATGAGGCTCGTCATCTGGAACATCGGCCCCAGAATCCACGCCCTGAAATCCTCGTCGGCTGACTCGTCCAGCGACCAGTTCACGAGCGGGCGGAAGTGGTTGGGCGGATACCAGGTCTGGCCGGTGTCCTTCCGTTCGGTCAGCGCGGCGGTGGGCTTGAACACGTCGCCGTACATCTCCGCCAGGTGGTGCAGGCACGACCAGGTGAGGAAGTTGGCGCCTTTCGCCCCAATCGCGTCGTGTGCGCGGAACGGGTTGGGCCCCATGAGCTTCCGCACGAACTTGTCGATCTTCCAGAACGGCATGTTGCTGGCGTCATGATAGCGCAGACCGGCCAGGGTCACGCCGCAGAAAAGCACGTCGAGCACGAACGACCAGTTGTCGCTCACCGGCACCGGTATGAGCCCCAGCGCCCAGAGGAGCTGCGTTATGGCCGACGGCTCGGGCTCGACTATCTCCCAGATCTTGTTGATCTCGTGGGGGAATGCCGGATGCGCGACGCCTACTCCCAACTCGGAGCTCGGGAAGCCGGACGTCACCGAGCGGATCTCGATGTCCGGGAACGACCCGCGGAACAGCTCATAATGAGCCCGCTTGATCTCCAGGATCTCCGGAATCGCCTCGAGCAGGAACCGCGGTTTGAGCTGCTGGAGCTCGCTCGGAAGGCGAGTGCCGTCGTAGCTCAGCCGCACGATGTTCTGCATGATGGCCGCGGCGCCCTCGGGGCCGAATGCCTGAACCAGTCCGGGGTACTGCTTTCCGATTCCGTCGGGGGCACCCGGGAAGTCCAGGGCGACCACTCGCACGTCGTAGGGCTGCAGCCTCGAGCCGAGCTGCATCGTCTTCCCGGCGCCCACTATTCCGTTGGCGCCCGAGATGACCATCGAGCCCCGTTTCTTTTGTTTGCCGAAGACCTCGTCCACGAGGTCGGCGGCGGCGGCGGGCATTTGCCCGCGCTCGAAGATGTCGATGACGTTTCCCAGCCCCAGCGTCTGGAGGGTCGTTTCCCGCATCACCTTGGTCATCGTCCCACCCTCCCTAGGAGACCTTCAGAATGGCCGAGATACCCACGTCGCCCGCGGCGCAGCCGAAGACGAGCACGTGGCCGCCACCCAAGTCCACCGCCTCTTCCAGGGCCTCGATCACCACGCGGGTGAGAGTCGGACCCTGTGGGTGGCCCCACACGAGAGGGGAACCAGTGTTGTTCATGCAGTTCCAGTCGTAATCCAGCATCCGCGCGAAGATCGCGTCGTTCACCGCGAATGGGTTGTGGTTCTTGACCACCTTCATGTCCGACATCGTGAGGCCCGTGCGCTCGAGCAGCTTCTGCACCGCCATCGCGGGCGCCTCGGGCATGAGGCTCGGATGGGTGCGCACCTCGGCCTTGGCGACGAACCGAATGTCCACCTCGGGCTGGGGGCTCAGCTCCCTGGCCTTCTCGGGGGTCGCGACGAGGAGGCAGGCCATCCCGTCGGATGCATGGGTCTGCGTCCCACCCGTAACGCAAGTGTCGAGCTCATTCATCGCGCTCAAGCTGCCCAGTGTCAGCTCCCGCACGCCGACGTCGTCGTCGATGCGGCCCAACGTGCGGCCCTGGAGGTTGAGCACCTCGAGGGGGACGAGCGTGCGGTCCAGGAAGCCCGACCGCTTCGAGTCGAAGTACTGCTGGTGGCGACGGAACGCGATCTCGTCGGTCTCCTTGCGGCCGATCTTGTACTTGCGGGCCGCGATGCCGGCCGTCGTGATCATCGCGTTGCCGGTGGCCGGATCGAAGCCGAAGTTGTCCCACACGTCTGCGAGCGGCACGGTGCGCTGGTGCGCACGGCGCTCGGGAAACACGCCCACGGGCGAGTCACTGGTCCGGTCGAACGTCAGCACCCCCACCACGTCGTTGGCTCCCGAGTCGACCTCGGCACCCGCCAGGAGAGTGGCCTGCAGCCCGGTGGCGCAGGCCTGCTCCATGTGGTAGCCCGGAATGCGCTCGCCGAGGCAGCTCGCCACGAGCGGCGCGTTCCAGAACTTCCAGTGCCACGGAACGGTGGACCCGATGATGAGGTAGTCCAGTTCGGTCTTCGGCACCTTTCTGAGCCCGAGGATCCGATTCATGGACTCGCCCGCGAACTGGCCGATGTTCACCTCGGCGAGCGCGGAAGTCTGCCACGCCGGGAAATAGCTGCTGCCCCAGGTGCCGTAGGGAATCCTCGCCCTGGAGTACATGCCGTTGTTCTGACTCATGGTCTCCCCTCTCTCAGCCCATCACTGTGAGCTTACCCGCCGGCCCTGGAATCGCAATGGGTTCGCCGGTCGAGCGGCTGCACACCTGAGCGATTCACTCACCTTTCGAAAAAACGCTATGCGGCCGCACGAGTTCCACCCCGGTAGTCCCGCCTCGACCCGCGCTGGGCATCCGCGCATTGACGGCCGGCTGTCGGAGCCACTGATTGCAGCGATCGTGCATTCTGCGCGTCGCGCGACGAGAGGGTCCACTACATGACGGATGGGTCGTTCGACAATCCCAATCACGGCGAAGCGACGCACCCAACGCCGCTGGACGGCGGCGTATTCGCATCGCTGGTTGGGATCAAGCTGCTGCTGCACGTGGCCACAGGGCTGTTCTCTCCGTATGGCTTCCACCGCGACGAGTTTCTCTACATCGCGATGGGTACACACCTGCGCCTCTGGCACATGGACTTCCCTCCCCTCATAGCCATCCTGGCGAAACTCGTGCATGCGCTTGCCGGCCCCTCGCTCTTCGCGACCAGGCTCGTACCGGCCGTGGCGGGTACGCTCGTGCTGGTGCTCGCCGTCCTGGCCGCGCGCGAGATGGGCGGCAGGCGCTCCGCGCAGCTATTGGCCGGCCTGGCAGTACTCTGCACCCCGCTGTTCCTGAGATCCGCCAACCTGTTCCAGCCGGTCGTGCTCGACCAGCTCTGGTGGACACTCGGTCTCTTCGCGCTCCTGAGGCTGCGCAACTCAGGCGAGCAGAGGTGGTGGATCGTGCTCGGCGTTGCCGGAGGCCTGGGACTGCTCACGAAGTTCAGCATCCTGTTCTTCGGGCTCGCCGTGCTGATCGGCCTGCTCCTGACACCGAATCGGCGCGCCTTCATGACGCGCTGGCCGTGGCTCGCGATCGGAATCGCTCTCGTAATCGGCGCACCCAGCATCGTCGGGCAGATCACCCTCGGCTTCCCTGTGTTGGGCCAGATGAGGGTGTTGAGCGGGACCCAGTTGGCCCGTACCACTACGGCCGAGTTCATTCTGGGCCAGGTGCTGTGGGGTCCGGGCGTCGTGCTGGCGGCTGCCGGACTCGCGGCACTGCTCGTGCGCTCTTCGCTGCGACGCTACCGCGAAGTCGGCTGGACCGCGCTGGCCGCCTTCGTGATTCTCGCCGCGCTGCACGGCAAGTCCTACTACGTCGGGCCGATATACCCGGTGCTGTTCGCGGCCGGAGCCGTCCTGCTCGAGGGAATACAGGGGCGCGGCCCGCGGCTCGCACTCCAGTGGAGCGCCGCGGCTACCATCATCGGCTACGGCGTCCTCACGCTGCCTCTTGGCATCCCCATCCTCCCGCCCGAGAGGATGGCCCGCTATGCAGCCGCCCTGGGTGTCACCGCGGCGGTTACCACGAATCGGGGGGAGATGCTGCCGCTACCCCAGGACTATGCCGACATGTTGGGCTGGGAGGAGCAGGTCGAGGCCGTCGCCCGGGTTTACGCGGCCCTCCCACTCGTGGAACAGCGGCAGGCCGTGCTGTTCGGTGGCAACTACGGTCGGGCCGGGGCGCTCGAGCTGTTCGGCCCTCACTACGACCTGCCGCCCGTGGTGAGCATAGTGGGCAGCTTCTACTTCTTCGGACCGGGTGAGCGACCGGGCACGGTGACGATCTTCGTGGGGTTGTCCGAGGGAGATTTGAGCGATCACTGCGGCTCGCTCGAGCTGGCGGCGCGATCGACAAACTCGTGGGGCGTGCCTGAAGAGCGCGACGTGCCGATATGGGTGTGCCGCTCGCCGCGAGAAACGCTGCAGGAGATCTGGCCATCCCTGGCGGGCATCAACTAGGACAAAGAGGGCAAAAAAAGGGCGACCCGCTCACCCGAGGGTGGCGGGCCGCCCAGCACACTGGTTACCCGGAGTCAGGGGATTCACTCCCTCTGTTCTTCTCCCCGGCGCCACCACATGGCCTG
>JBDHIS010000071.1:0-3875 GCA_039587315.1 Gemmatimonadota bacterium
ATCTATGCACCGCACCTTCCGGACGGCGGCTTGGCTCGTCGCGGCAGCCGGACTTATCACCGCCGCGGCAGCACCGGCAAACGCCCAGGACCGCCCCAACATCCTCGTCATCTGGGGTGACGACGTCGGCCAGTCCAACATCAGTGCCTACACGATGGGCATGATGGGCTACCGGACGCCGAACATCGATCGGATCGCCAACGAGGGCATGATCTTCACCGACTACTACGGGGAGCAGAGCTGCACTGCCGGCCGCTCCTCCTTCATCACCGGACAGAGCGTGTTCCGAACCGGCCTGAGCAAAGTCGGCCTTCCCGGAGCCGATCTTGGCCTCCGCACGGAGGACCCGACGATCGCCGTGCTCTTGAAGGCGCGGGGGTACGCAACAGGCCAGTTCGGGAAGAACCATCTCGGCGACAAGGACGAATTCCTCCCGACCAACCACGGCTTCGATGAGTTCTTCGGGAATCTCTATCACCTCAATGCCGAGGAGGAACCGGAGAACGAGGACTACCCGGGCGATATGGTGACCGCGGACGGACGGACGTTCCGGGAGCGATTCGGCCCCCGCGGCGTGATCCACTCATACGCCGATGGCCGGATCGAGGATACCGGTCCGCTCACCAAGAAGCGCATGGAGACGGTGGACGACGAGACCGTCGATGCCGCGATCGACTTCATCCGGCGGGCCAACGACGCTGGTGAGCCGTTCTTCGTCTGGTGGAGCGGGACGCGGATGCACTTCCGCACGCATGTGAAGGAAGAACTGCGGGGCATCTCCGGTCAGGACGAGTACTCCGACGGCATGGTCGAGCACGACATGCACATCGGACGGTTCCTCGAGTTGCTGGACGAGCTCGGCATTGCCGAGAACACCATCGTGTTCTACTCGACGGACAACGGACCGCATTACAACACATGGCCGGATGCCGCGTCGACCCCGTTCCGCGGAGAAAAGAACACCAACTGGGAGGGCGGCTGGCGGGTGCCGGCGATGGTCCGGTGGCCTGGACACATCCAACCTGGTTCGGTGACGAACGAGATCGTCCACCACATGGACTGGTTGCCGACGTTCGTGGCGGCCGCCGGTGACGCCGACATCAAGGCGAAGCTGATGCAAGGCGGTGTCCAAGCCATCGGCCGCTCCTATAACGTGCACCTCGACGGGTACAACATCCTGCCGTTGCTCACGGGCGAGACGGACACGAGTCCGCGCCACGAGATCTTCTACTTCTCGGACGACGGCGATCTGACCGCGCTCCGCTACGACGACTGGAAGCTGATCTTCATGGAGCAGAAGACGGCCGGTACCTTCCGTGTCTGGATGGAGCCCTTCGTACCGCTCCGCGTACCGCTAATCCTCAACCTGCGCCGTGATCCGTATGAGCGGGCACCGATTACGTCGAACACGTACTACGACTGGCTCCTCGACCGCGCGTACCTGCTGGTACCGGCGCAGACGTACGTGGGTCGGTTCCTCCAAACGTTTGTGGAGTTCCCGCCCCGGCAGAAGGCAGCGAGCTTCAGTCTGGACCAGGTGATGGAGAAGCTCGCGCCGACGAGCCACTGATTCCACTGACCCGCGAAGCACCGAGCGTGAGTTGGGGGCGGCAGGAAACTGCCGCCCCTGCGCTTTGCCACACGCACCAAGAGGAGAGTCACGATGTCACGCCACATCACCGTGCGGCTCACTGCTGCCGTGTGTGCACTGGCCGCTGCAGCATGCACGCCGGCTGCGGAGTCGGACCCGCTGCCCTCCTGGAACGAGGGCACGGCGAAGACGAACATCGTCGCCTTCGTCCGCTCCACCACTGACTCGACCGCTGCCGCGTTCGTACCACCGGCCGAGCGGATTGCCGTATTCGACAACGACGGCACGCTGTGGGCCGAGCAGCCGATGTACTTCCAGCTGGCATTCGCCATCGACCGCGTGCGGGAGTTGGCGCCCGACCATCCCGAGTGGTCCACGCAGATGCCGTTTGCCGCGATCGTGTCTGGTGACACCGAGGCTCTGGGGAGACTCACGGAGCATGACATCGTCGAGATCGTCACGGCTACCCACTCGGGGATGACCGTCGACGCGTTTCAGGCAGCGGTCGCAGACTGGCTCGCGACTGTGCGCCATCCCCGGTTCGATCAGCCGTACACGGCGCTGGCCTACCAACCGATGCTCGAGCTGCTCGAGTACCTCCGAGCCAACGGATTCAAGACGTTCATCGTGTCCGGGGGCGGCATCGACTTCATGCGCGTCTTTGCGGAGGACGTCTACGGCATTCCCCCGGAGCAGACGATTGGGTCGATGGGCGCCATCGTTTTCGAGATGCGGGACGACGGGCCGGTGCTGGTGAAACAGCCGGGCGTCGACTTCATCGACGACAAGGAAGGCAAGCCCATCGGCATCGCCCGCATCATCGGCCGCCGGCCGATCGCAGCGTTCGGCAACTCGGATGGCGACCTCGCGATGCTGCAGTACACCGCCGCCGGACAGGGCGCACCGCTCATGGTCTACATCCACCACGACGATGCCGACCGCGAGTGGGCCTACGATCGCGAGTCGCACATCGGTCGGCTGGATCAGGGACTCGACGAGGCGGCGGAGCGCGGCTGGACGGTGGTGTCGATGCGCACCGATTGGACGAGGGTGTTCAGCTTCGAGGAGTAGCCGGGGCCGGCGGCGGCACCGGCCCGCGGGTACGAGTGTAAGCGCTTGTCGGACAAAGCGTTAGGAAGCGCGACGCAAGGCTCGGCACGGGATTCTCGAAGCTTCGAATGCCGCACTCCACGCTTCGAGCGGCGCGATTCAAGGCTCGACCGACTCGGTTGAAGCTTGGAGTTGGCCGGTTCAAGCTTGGATCAGCTCTCCCGAAGCTTCGCGGGTGCGGTCCGGAAGCTCGAATGCCCTGATCGAAGCTTGGAATAGGTCATCCAAGCTCCCGGAGGGCGCTCGTCGCGGTTGGAGTGTGCTGCTTGCAGCTTCGACCGGGTCGCTCGAAGCTTCGAGTCGGCCGTTTCAAGCTTCGACCGGCTCACTCCAAGCGTCGAGAGGGCCGTCTCAAGCCGCGGGCAGGCCGGGCCAAGCGTCGGCCGGCCCCGCCCAAACCTGCGGTCGGCCGGTCACTGCTCGGGGCGGGCCGATCCGCCCTGGGGGTTGCGCTTGAGAGGTGAGTGCACCGTTGCCATCGCTTCCTCCGGCAAGCCGCACTGTAGCTCCCCGCGGGGACTGCGTGCGCCGGTCGAGGGCCGCGCATTAGGTTCGGATATGCCGAACCGCGCGGGAGACTGGCTCACACAAGCTCGCCGAGATCTCGAGTTGGCTCGACACGCGGCGGACGGCGGATTCCACGAGTGGGCCTGCTTCGCAGCCCAGCAAGCGGCCGAGAAGGCAGTCAAGGCTCTCGTCGCCGCTCTCGGCGGCGAGGCGCGGGGGTACTCCATCGTGGCCATGGCCACGCTGCTTCCGACCCCTCCCGGGTTTCCGGCCGACCTCCTGGATCGCGCGAGGCAACTGGACCGGCATTACATCTCCACGCGATACCCCAACGGGTTCGCCGAGGGTGCCCCCAAGGATTACTTCACACCGCAGGATGCTGACGAAGCGGTGAACAATGCCGAATGGGTTCTCACCTACTGCGCCGGTCACGTTTCTTGATGCACGCGCGGTGGTCGGGCGACTCAGGGCGGTAGCGCAGGCGCTCTGCGCACGCGACCCCAACGTCGTCGCGGTCGTCCTGTTCGGATCACTGGCGCACGGTATCCCCACGCCGGCCAGCGATGCCGACCTCCTCGTCGTCCTGCGCAGCGATGCCAGACGCGTGCTTGACCGCATTCCGGATTGGACGCGGCCGTTCGAGACTCCTGGCCTCGCCATCCAGATG
>JBDHIS010000015.1:0-66564 GCA_039587315.1 Gemmatimonadota bacterium
TATGGCCAGCGCCATCGAGCCGGCCAGCACAGCGCCTCCGAGGCCTGCCAAGGCGCATATCCCCACTGCGAGCGCTCCGTTCACGATCCACACCCAGATGGGCCACCTACTGTGCGTGCGCGGCTGGCGGCCGCCCAGGTACTCGAAGCCCCAAGCGATCACCAGCGACGTGATGAACCAGCCCACCCAGTTTATGGCCGGCATCTGGTAGAAGAAGCCCTCTACCCTCCACTCCCAGATGGGAAAGCCCGCGCCCATGGCCGGGTCGAGCGCCACGTCCCACAGCACCATGAACAGCGCGGTGGCCGCGAGCCGCTGGAACCCCGACAGGTTGAGGCGGATCGCGAAGTCGTACGAGATGAGCGCGATCGCGTACCAGGACAGCGGAATGAAGTAGGGCACGTCGCCCATGATCTTGGGCTCGAGGAAGCTCGTGTACGCGTAGGCCCCGAACGGATAGCCGGTACCTGTGCCTATTAGCTCGGCCATCATGCCGACGAAGCTGCCCCACACCAGGAAGAAGATGGATGCGCGCGTCCCGAGGTTGCGCCGATACATGAGGAACACAACCAGCGGCAGTGTGGTGAGGTTGATCCAGGTCGGCACCTTCATCAGCCAGGGGAGCAGGCCGCCGGCTTGAGCCGCTGCTCCAGGCGCGAAGCGCATCAACGTCATACCGCCGAGGCTGAACACGACCGATCCGGCGAACAGTGCGCCGCTCACCCACAGCAGATAGCGGCTGAAGGTATCGCCGCGACTGCGGGAGGGGCGTGTGTCATCGCCGTTGGGGCTCCCGTTGTCGTGCTCGGGAATCCATGCCCAGCGGCGCCGAGCGGTTTCTGGCGGCGCGGCCTTCATCGCGCCACCGCCAATCCCGGCCGATCTGCCGCTTCCGGGACACCCGCGCGATGCAGTCCGTGCGCGGCGCGGAACCGCTCGATCAGCTGCGACACGAAGCCGTGTACCACCCTGCGCTCCCGGCACGGCGGTATCGCATCCAACGCGCTCGCCGCCTGGAGGTTGAACAGCGCTAGGCTGGCGCCGACGCCCATCTCGTGCGCCGCGTTGGGTCTTCCCAGAGCTGCGTCCGAACCGGCGCCGGTGTCGCGCTCGTCGGCGATGTCGTCGGCAACCTGGTAGGCCTGACCCAGGCGCGTCCCCACTTCGCGCCAGGGTGCCGGGTCGTGCCCGGCCGCGACCGCGCCTGCAGCCGTGGCCGCTTCGAACAGGGCGGCCGTCTTGGCTTTGTGGTATTGCTGCAGGTTGATCTCCGGCTCGCTCTCCCACGCCTGGCCGGCCACCGCTCCGCCGGGAGTGCCCACGCCGCGCGACAGCACCAGCGCGAGCGCGGCGGCGCGCGACGGATGGGCCGGCGCGGCCAGCGCGACCGTCTCGTACGCCCCGATGATCAGCGCGTCGGCCGCGAGTATGGCGAGCGGCTCCCCAAAGGCCTCGTGCACCGAGGGGCGACCGCGGCGCTCGACCGCCGCGTCGAAGGCGGGCAGGTCGTCCTGCACCAGCGATGCGCAGTGCAGCAGCTCCAGAGCGACGGCTGCGGCATCTGTGACTGCGGGCTGGTCCTCCCCCAGGGCCGTCGCGACCGCGTGGCAGAGCCTGGACCGAAGTCGGTTGCCGGCCGGGAACACCGCGTGGCGGATGGCCTCTGCCAGGCGCGGGGGACACCCCTCTCCGGTGAGGCGGTCAATTGTGCGCTCGAGAGCGTATTCGAGCCGGTCGGGCGCGGCAGTCATCGGGACTCCTGGTGTGCTGGTTCTGCCGAGATCAATGCGGAGCGCGCCGGGCGGGCGTGCGCCGCGGTGAATCTGACCCTTCTCTTCGCCGCGGCCCGAATGAGGAACGCGTATTCGGGAAGCGGATGCCGGACGGAGCGGCCGACCGCGGGCGCGGGCGGCACGAACGCCTGCAGTGCGAGCCAAGCCTTGCGCGTCGCGGTAGTGTGGGCACGGTGGCTCACCGAGTCGAATCCACGCCGTGCGATTACCGTGCCGATCTCGCGATAGATCAGACGCGCAGCACGGATCGCCGGCCTGCACTCCGCCGGCAGGGAATCGATGCCGGCCGCCGCGCGGTCGTAGAGGGCATCTGCAGCGGAGAGCAGCCGCCGCACCACTGAGCCTAGTGCCGGACTGAAGCTCGGATGAGCGAGCCACTCGTCAGGGTCGATGCCCATCTCGCGCATCCACTCGCGCGGCAGGTAGAGGCGACCGTTGGCCGCGTCCTCCCCCACGTCCCGCGCAATGTTCGTCAGCTGCATCGCGATCCCGAGCTCGCAAGCGCACGCCAGGGTGGCCGCGTCTCTGCGCCCCATCACGATAGTCATGGCCACACCCACCGTGGCCGCGACACGGGCACTGTACGCGTAGACGTCGGATAGGGTCTCGTATTTCCGGTCTTCGAGCTCCCACGCGAATCCCTCGACCAGCGCGCTGAACACGGTGCGCGGGATCTCGTAGTGCCGCACCACCGCTCTCAGCGAGCGCTCCACGAAGTCCCGGGGCTCACCGCGTCCGTATACCCGGTCCAGCTGGAGACCCATGTCGGACACCGTTTCCAGCGTGGCGTGGCCGCCGTCAACGGCGTCGTCGGCGGTGCGGCAGAGGGCGTAGATGGCGCAGGCGGCGGTGCGCACGTCGCGCGGCAGCAAGCGCGACGCCGCGAAGAAGCTCTTCGATCCGTCGCGCAGCAGGGCGCGGCATTCGGACAGGTCGCCCGGCGAGAGCCGTAGGGTGTCAGCGAATTGCATGGGGCTCCGGAACGACGGAATCGAGCACGCGTGCAGACGAGAGCACTCCCGGCACGCCGGCGCCGGGATGGGTTCCTGCACCCACCAGGTACAGTCGCTCGATGTCCTCCGATTCGTTGTGGGGTCGGAAGTACGCGCTCTGAGTGAGCGCCGGTTCGAAGCTGAACGCCGCACCGCGGAATGCCAGCAGCTCATCGTGGAAGTGCTGTGGTGTGAGCATGCGGGACGTGACTATTTCGTCGCGCAATCCGGGCAGCAGCGAATCCGAGAGGTACTGCATGACGCGCTGGCGGTACGTCTCTGCGCTGCTGCGCCAGTCCGTGCCGTCCTCCAGGTTGGGCACCGGCGAGAGCACGTAGAAGGCGTCGCATCCCTCGGGTGCCAGCGACGGATCGGTGGCCGTCGGGCGGTGCAGGTAGAGGCTGAAGTCCTCCGCCAGGCGCTTGTGCCGGAAGATGTCGTCCAGCAGCTCCTTGTAGCGGGGGCCCAGCAAGATTGTGTGATGTGCCACGTCGTCGTACTTGCGGCGCGTGCCGAAGTACCACACGAAGAGGCCCATCGAGAACCGCGAGCGCTCGATGCGCCGGTCGGTCCAGCGCCGCCGTGCATGCGCGGGCAGCAGGTGGCGGTAAGTCCATGCCGCATCGGCGTTCGACACCACGAGGTCAGCGGGCACGTGGGTGCCGCTCTCCAGCCGCACGCCGGTTGCCCGCCGGCCCTGCAGCGTGATCTCGCTGACTCCCTCGCCGAGTCTCAGCTCACCACCCATCGCTTCGATCAGGTCCACCAGTCCCGACACCAGCGCGCCGGTGCCGCCCATGGGAAAGTGCACGCCCCAGCGCCGCTCGAGGAACGCAATCAGTGTGTAGATCTCGGTGGTCGCCGTATCATTAAAAAACACCAGCAGGGGGTGGAAGCTCAGCACCTGCCTCAGCTTGGGATGCTTCACGTGCTTGGAGACGAGCCCATAGACCGAGCGGTAGCTCTCCAGTTGCATCATGTCGGGCACGATCCGAACCATGTCCCAAGGCGAGCCGAAGGGCACGTGCGCCAGTTGCTCGAAGCCGACGCGGAAGATCTCTTCGCTCTTGGCGACGAACGCCTCGTATCCCGCGACGTCCGCGGGTGAAAGGCGCTCCACCTCGGCGCGCATGGCCTCGGCGGAGCCGCTGTAGTCGAAGAGGGATCCGTCGTCGAACCGAACTCGATAGAAAGGAGAGACCGGCCGCAGGTCTATGTGGTCTTTGAAGCGCCGCCCGGCCAGCGACCACAGCTCTTCCAACAGGAAGGGGGCGGTGATCACCGTGGGTCCAGCGTCGAAGGTGAAGCCGCCCTGCCGGAACACCCGCGCCCGGCCGCCCGGCTGATCGAGCCGGTCGAACACGGTAACACGGTAGCCGCGCGCCAACAGCCTTACGGCGGCGGCGAGGCCGCCGAATCCGGCACCGATCACTGCGGCGTGCGGTGCTTCGCGGCGCGCGGCTGGCGGAGCCTGTGGCCGCTCCGAGAGACTCTGGCTCATGCCGCCGCTCCCCCATTTTCGAAAGCCAGGGAAGCTAGCACCGATCGCAGTGCCTGCAAGTCGCCCACCAGCAGGGCGCCGATCGCGGCGAGAGGCTGGGAGTAGCTGAGCGCGCTCAGGCCACCCGCCAACACCGGGACCTCTCTGGGGAGCAGGCGGCGCAGCTCAGCCAGCTCGTCCCCCATGTCGTCGTCCGGCGGGTACGTGATGCTGAGCGCTACGGCCTTCGCACCCACCTGCTCGGCGGCCGCGGCTATGTCCGCAGCGGGGATATCGGCGCCCACGTACACCACGCGCCAGCCGTCCGCGGCCGCGGTGGCTGCCACGACTAGCGCGCCCAGCTCGTGGATCTGGCGTGCCGGGGTACCTACGACCAGCGCGGGCGCGTCGGCGGACAGCTGCCGCGGTTTGGCGAGATCGGACAGCACGGTGCGCACAACGGCTGAGGCGAGGTGCTCGTGTGCAATGCCCAGGGTGCCGGCCAGCCATTGCTCGCCGATAGAGCGCATCAGGGGCACCAGCACGCGCTCGACCAGCAGCGGCGGAGCGACCACCAGGGAGGCCCCGCTGATGACGGATTGAAGCTGGGCAGCGTCGAGGTCACGCACTGCGGTGGCGGCTTTCTCCAGCACCGTGGAGGGCTCCACGCCCTCTGCGGCCGGAGTGGGTGCGTCCGCAGCCAACGACTCCAGGTCGTCGGCTACCAGCAGCCTCAGCTCCGTGCCGGGAAGGACCGAGAGCTGGCCGATGCTGCGGCCGGCCAGGGTGCCGCGGCGCAGCAGGATCAGGCGCTCGATGTCGGCGTCGGAGTAGAGCCGCCGCTGGGAGTCGGAGCGCTGCGGCTTTACCGCCCCGTAGCGTCGCTCCCAGGCGCGCAGCACATCCGAGGAGAGCCCAGTGCGGCGGGCCACTACCTGGATGGGGTGTCGGGGGCGCTGGGCCTCGATGTCCGTATCAGTCATAGCGTCCTGGCTCTTGGTCGCTGTCCAATATACGTCCAAGACAAACAGTGGACAAGACCCCAGGCCCGTCCATCTCGGTTGGCACAGAGCCCGCGGCGTCCGGCGCCGCGGGCTCCTGCCGCGTAAGTGGTTTTTGGGTAGTGGGTTAGACGTCTGCGCCCGACCTACTCATACCGCAGTGACTCCACCGGATCCAGCTCCGCCGCGCGGCGTGCCGGCAGCACTCCGGCTATGAGCCCGATCCCCACAAGGATCGACACGCAGATGAGTGCAATGGGCCAGGAGAGAACCGGGTTCGCGATGTAGGCCATCGCGTCGTTGTCGCCGCTCGGGATGGCGTTCATAGCCGTCACGACCAATCCCGAGAACGCCAACCCGATGGCGCCGCCGACCAGTGCCAGCAACATCGCCTCGAAGATGAATTGGCTCATGATGTGTGGCTTGCGCGCTCCCACGGCGAGCTTGATGCCGATCTCACGCGTGCGCTCGCGGACTACCACGTACATGATGTTCGCGACGCCCACGCCGGCCACGAGCAGCGTGAAGCCGCCGACCAGTCCCAGGAAGATCTGAATTCCGAGGCCGATCGCCTTGACCATCTTCGCGTCCTCGACGAAGTCCCACATCTGGAGCGCGCGGATATCGTCGGGGTCGAACTTGTACTTGCGGCCCAGCACGCGGTACAGGGCGGCCTTGGCCTGCTCGGCCTCCTCCACACTGCGCGGCCGCAAGATGAGGTGCCCGACGTAGCGGTAGCCGTAGATGGTCCTGAACGTCGCTGCCGGTATGATTGCCCGGTTCTCATCGGGCCCGTTGTTGCTCGAGTCCTGGAACTTCTTTTGCATCACGCCCACGACCGTGAACGGCAGGCCGTCGAGCATCACCGTCTTGCCCACCGGCTCACCTTCGGGGAAGAGCCGGCCTGCAATGCGGTCGCCGAGGAACAGCACGCGGCGGCGTTGCTCCATGTCCTGTTGGTTGATGAAGCGTCCGCCTGCGGCCGGGAACATCCGGCGCAGCTCCAGGAACTCGGGTGCTACTCCCTCCATGTACGTGTTCGTGTTCTGGTCGCCGGCGCGCAGGTTCACGCCCCAACGCCCGTAGGAGGGACTCCCCATCTCGAACTCGGGGATGGAACGCAGCACCAGGTCCAGGTCCTCCTCGGCGAGCCGAATGCGGCGTCCGGTGGGCAATCCCTCGTGCACGCGGCTCGTCTGACCGCCATACACCATGAAGATCTGGTCGCCGGCGTTCACCAGGCCGCGCACGATGGCGATCTTGAGGCCCTCGCCGAAGGAGAGCAGCAGCACGACGGCGATGGTCCCCCACGTCATGGCCAGCATGGTGAGAGACGCCCGCAGCTTCTGCGTCTTCAGGTCGCCGATGAACTCCTCGAGCAGGATCTTCCACATAGGACTAGTGCCGCAGGCACTCCACGGGGTCGAGGTTGGCTGCCTTCCGGGCGGGGAACAGCCCCGCCATGAAGCCGATGGCCGCGAGTAGCGAGAGTGTGACGCCTGCCACCAAGGGGGATATGGTCGGGGTGCCGACGAAATCCTGCATCGGCACGTAACTCCCCACCCAGATCAGGCCGTAGGACAGGAGGAAGCCGCAGATGGCTCCCAGCCCCACCACCATGAACGTCTCGGCGAAGAACTGAAACAGGATGTCGCGCTTCTTGGCTCCCACGGACCGCTTGATGCCGATCTCCCGGGTGCGCTCCCGTACTACGATGTACATGATGTTCGCCACGCCGATCCCGCCTACAGTGAGCGTGAAGCTGCCCACCAGCGCGAAGAACACGTTGAAGCCGAGGAACAGGTTGCCGAACATCCTCTCGACCTCGGCCGTATCCCAAACGGCGAGTGCGTCCTCGTCAGCGACGTCGAACGTGTAGCGCCGGCTCAGTATTTGGTAGACCTGCGCCTCGATCGCCTCCGAGAGGTTGGCGTCACTAACGCGGTACACGAAGTTGCTGACGTAGCGGTTGCCGAATATCGCGGTGTGCGTACTGGCGGGGATGAAGACGCGGTCCTTGTCGCGGCCGCTGTAGGACGAGTTCTGGAGCTTGGGCTGCATCACTCCGATGACGGTGAACGGCGTCTCCCCGATGAACACCTGCTGGCCGACCGGTTCCTCGTCCTCGAACAGCAGCTCGGCCAGCTCGTCCCCCAGGAAGGCGACGCGCCGCCGCTGCGCCAGGTCGTTCTCGTTGATGAATCGCCCCCCCATCTCGGGGATGATGTTCCGCATGGTACCGTAGACGGGGTATATGCCCGTGATGTTGGGCTGCGCGCTCTTGATGCCCCGGCGGATCGGTGTGCGCCGGTTGCTGTACTCGGGGCTGATCATCACGATGTCGGGGATCTCGCGCGTGAGCTGCTCTCCCACGTCTTCGTGCAGCCGGATGTAACGGCCCTCGCCGAAGCCCTGATAGGCCACCGTCGTGCGCCCGCCCCACAGGATCACGATCCGGTCGCCCATGCCGTGGAACCGTTTTCTGGTCTGGCGCTCCAAACCGACGCCGAAGGCCAGCAGCACCGTCACTGCCACGGTACCCCAGGCGATGCCCATGACCGTGAGGGTCGTACGCAGCCGCTGCGCCTTGAGGTCGGCGAAGAACTCCCGGAATACGTTGCCGAGCCGCATCGGTCCTACTGGATCTCTCGCGGCGGAGGCTCGACGACCTGCTCGTCCTCGCGCAGGCCCTCGATCACTTCCAGGTTGATGGCGTCGCTCAATCCGGTCTCGATCACGCGCTCCTCGGTGCTGCCGTCCGGCAGGAGCACGGTGACCGTGGCCGTGTCATCAGCGAATGTGACCAGCCGCTCGGGCACGATGAGCACGCTGTCACGCTGGTCGATGATGATGTCGGCGTTGGCCGAGTAGCCGGCCCGCAGGATCGTCCCGTGCGTTTCGGTGAGCGTGATCTCCACTGGGAAGACTGTGGAGTTGTCCTCGGTGCGCGCCTTGAGCGAGATGCGGGTGAGCAGGCCGTCCACCTTGGCGTCGGGCAGAGCGCCGATCTTGATCGTGACCGGCATGCCTTCGCTGAGCCGGCCGACGTCGATCTCGTCGACCGTGCCGCGGAAGACGAGGCGGTTCATTTCCGCCATCGTCATCAGTACGGTGCCTTCCTGGTACGTCGAGAGCGGCACCACCGGGTCACCGACCTCCACGGTCTTCTCCAGAATGAAGCCGTCGATTGGGGACCGGACCATGGTCTCGATATCCTGCTCGGCGATCGTGATCTTGCCCTCCTCGAGCAGCGCCAGGCGCTCACGCGCCATCTGCAGCTGTACCTCCTGCCCCGCGAACCGCTGCTCGGTCTCCTGCAGCTCCCGGTCGGAGATCAGTCCCTGGCGCGAGAGCGTGCGCTGCCGCTCCACGTCGCGCTGAAGGTTGTCGAGCTCGATCTGCCTGAGCTCCATCAGCCGCCGGGCGTTGGCGAGCTCCAGGGGCGTCGGATTGGGCTTCACCTCCAGGAGCGGCTCCCCTGCCCGGACGAAGTCCCCTTCGTCGGCGAGCAGCCGCCGCACCACACCCGAGCTCTGCGACTTGACCGTGATCTCGATCTCGGGCTCGATGCGGCCCACTGCGAGCGCCTTGTCTACGATGGTGCCGCGCTCGACGGCCACGGTCTCGATACCATCGTCACGCCCGTTGGCGCGTGAGGAGCTGACCACCACCGCGAGGCCGGCTACAACGACCAGGCCGCCGATGCCGAGTATGAACTTGTTGCGACGCTTCATGCGATCGATCCTCGATGTGTCCTTATGAGGACGCGGGACCGCTGCGTGGGTCCCGCGTTAAAGGATTCATGCTCACCGACCTTACGGCCGGGCCGACTCTCGGTTTCAGCGTTTCTCAACGACCTGGACGCCGTCGGCGTCGGTGACGAGCACGTACGTGCCGTCATCGGTCTCGATCTTGAGCTGGCCATCCAGGCTGGCTGCGAGAGAGGCCAGAAGAGATCCGGCTACGGAGATCTGCGCAGCCGCGGCCTCGTCGTCGAACTCCACCCGCTCCAACTCCGATTGCAGGACCTCGAGAGCGGCTGCCAGGGACGCCTGGACCGACGCCTCCGCCGAGCCACTGATCCGGAGCGTCTCGCCGTTCAGCTCGTTGTTGATCAACTCCGTCAGCTGCTGAGCCCACTCGAGATCGAGCGTGACGTTGGCGTCCTGCGCCGAAGACACGGTGACCATCGGAGCCGCGGCTACCGCCGATATGCCGGACCCGACCTTGGCCTCGACGACCACGGCCTCCGAATGGCGCGGGGCCTTGTGCTCGTGGTGGTCCACGGCGTTGTCGATGATGTACCCGCCCACGAGGGCTGCAGGAACCAGGGCGAGAAGTGCGCGCATGGCGGTCTCCGCTGTTTCTCGGTTTGAAACATCGTGGGCGCTCGCCCACATCCTTTCTACGGGCGGCGCGGCGGGAAGGTTTCGGCCGGGCGAGCGTATATTTCTGGCATGGCCAACGAACCCGAAATCACCATCGAGGCCGCTAGGGGGCAGGATCTCCCGGCCGTACTGGAGTTGCTGGACAGGGTGGAGCTTCCGGGCGAGGACCTCGAGAACCACCTGGACGGGATGCTCGTGGCCCGCGGCGCCGGCCAGGTCGTGGGGTCGGCGACCCTGGAGTTCTATGGGGCCAGCGCTCTGCTCCGATCCGTGGTCGTGGACCCCAGACGGCAGGGTGGCGGCCTGGGTGTGGGGCTCACCCTGGCGGCCCTTGATCTGGCGCGCGAGCGGGGAGTCGCTCGGGTCTACCTCCTGACCGAGACGGCCGGGGAGTTCTTCCCCAGATTCGGATTCCGGAGCGTGGCCCGCGCCGAGGTGGCGCCGGAGGTCAAGCAGTCGGTGGAGTTCGGCTCAGTGTGTCCCGACACCGCGTTGGTGATGCAGTTGGATCTGGAGCAATAAGAAGGGCCCCGGCGTCCACGCCGGGGCCCCTGAAAGCCAATCAGGCCTCGCTCAGCCGCCCTTGCCCTTGGCTACTTGCCGTTCGTCACCGCCCTCGAAGTACTTGTAGTTCTTGTCCACGAAGGCCTTCCACTCCTCCGGGACATCTTCCTCCGGGTAGATGGCGTTCACCGGGCACTCGGGCTCGCAGGCACCGCAGTCGATGCACTCCTCGGGATGGATATACAGCATATCCTCTCCCTCGTAGATGCAATCCACCGGGCAGACATCCACACAGCCCCTGTCCATCGTCCCGACGCAAGGCTCACAGATGATATACGTCATGGCTCGTCTTCCTCTCCCGAATCGGTCCCAATACCGGTGGCCGCCTGAATTGTGACGAGGGTATTTGACCATGTCAAGTGAGTTATCTTGGGCCAATGCGAATCGCTTCCCTCCTGGCCAGCGCCACCGAGATCGTATACGCATTGGGTCTCGGCGACGCCCTGGTGGCGATATCACACGAGTGCGACTACCCGCCCGACGCGATGCGGCATCCACGCGTCAGCCGGCCGCGGTTCGATCCTACGGACCTCTCGAGCGCCGAGATCGATACCGCGGTGCGCGAGACGATGGCGCGGCACGGCAGCGTCTATGAACTGGATGCTGAGCGGCTCCGGGAGTTGGGGCCGGACCTCTTGCTGACGCAAGCGGTGTGCGAGGTGTGCGCGGTGCCCACGTCGCTGGCGGAGGAGGCATCCCGCATGATGTCCCGGGAGCCGCAGGTGGTCTCGATCGACTCGCACAGCATCGACCAAATCCTGAACAGCATCACCGCCGTTGGCGAGGCGGCGGGCGCGGTTGATCGTGCCGCCGACGTGGTTGCCGCTTTGCGGAGGCGCTTGGATGCAGTGCGCGCCCGCGTAGAGGACGCTCCGCGGCCCCGCGTGCTGGCGCTGGAGTGGCTGGCCCCACCGTTCGTTCCGGGCCACTGGACGCCAGAGATGGTGACGCTGGCCGGCGGGGATTTGCTCGCCTCGAAGAAGGGCGTTCCGTCGATCCAGCTCGACTGGGAGCAGCTCGACGGCCTCGACCCCGATGTCCTGCTCGTGATGCCGTGTGGGTACGGACTGGAGGCGGCGCTGCAGGACGCCGGGAGGCACGAGGAGCAGCTGATGAGGGTGGCGCCCCGCGCCGTGGCAGCGGGTCGGGCGTTCGTCGTGGACGGCTCGGCCTACTTCAATCGGTCGGGTCCGCGTATGGTGGATGGAGTGGAGATCCTGGGCGCCCTACTGCACCCCGATCTGTTTCAGGAATACCACCCCGGCGGCCGTTCGGCATCATGGCTGCCCGGGAAGAGTACGTAAGCTCATTGGTACCAGTTGGATACACTCGAACGGCAGTCTGACGGAGGAACCTGACATTGAGGTACAGTCCAATGATGGTCCAGCCGATGCGCGACGACCTGACGCGACTCGGTTTTGCAGAGCTGCTAACGCCTGATCAAGTGGATGCGGCGTTGAGCGAAGCGGGCACACTGCTCGTGGTGGTGAATTCGGTGTGTGGATGCGCGGCGGGGAAGGCCCGTCCGGGTGTGGCACTCGCGCTGGATCACGAATCGGTACCCGCTCGCCTTGGAACCGTGTTCGCTGGGATGGAGCTCGAAGCCACCGACCGCGTTCGCGAGCACTTTGTTGGCTACACGCCGTCCTCGCCCCAGATTGCTCTCTTCAAGGACGGCGAGCTGGTCCACATGCTCGAGCGGCAGGACATCGAGGGGCGGGAGGCGGAGGCGATTGCCGTCGATCTCAAGGGTGCTTTCGACCGGCACTGTGGCGCGCCTGCCTAGCTCGCGCGCAGCGGCGAGGTCGCGGTGATCCTGCTCGACCCCGAGGCTCGGCCCCTGGTGGGTCACAGAGGGGCCGCTGGGGAGTATCCTGAGAACACGCTGCTGGCGTTCGACATGGCGCTGGAGCAGGGGGCAGATGCGCTGGAGTTCGACGTGCGGCTGACTGCCGAGGGAATCCCCGTCGTGATCCACGATGCCACCGTAGACCGTACTACGGAAGGGACGGGCGAGGTGCGTGCCCTGACCCTACCCGAGCTGCAAGCCCTGGATGCGGGAGGCGGCGAGCGGGTTCCCACGCTCACGACCGTGCTCAAGCGCTATCCGGACACGCCGTTCATCGTGGAGATCAAGGAAGTGGGCGCGGCTCGGCCCGCCGCTGAAGTGCTCACGCGGCACGCCGCAGCGGATCGTTCGATCGTCGGGTCGTTCCTGCACGGAGCGCTGCGCCCCTTTGGTCCGCCTGCGTTCCGACGCTCCGCCTCCCGGAGAGAGACCGTGATGTTCTGGGCGGCGTCGCGCCTGGGGCGAGCGCAGGCGGGAACGGGGTTTCAGGCGTTCGCCGTGCCCGAACGGCATAGGAGGATGACTGTCGTGGACCGCAGGTTCGTTGAGGCGGCGCAGCGGCGCGGCAAGCCGGTTCACGTGTGGACGGTGGACGAGCCGGAAGACGCCCGCCGGCTGCGCGCTCTCGGGGCGGCTGGTATCATCACTAATTACCCTGCGCGTATGCGCGAGGCACTCTGATGGGGGCCTTCTCACTGAGCGATATGGTGTTGTTGGCCGCGGTCGTATTGGCAGCGGCGGCGCTCGTGCTGGCCCACCGACGGCAGCGCCCTCGCCCAAGCAAAGACGAGAGCGCGGCGGTGGAACCAGAGGTTCACGAAGAGCCCGCAGAGCCCGCAGAGCCAGCGGAGCCCGAGGTTGTCGATGCCTGGATACAGTTCCTCAAGGACCACGTCACCCAGGCGGCCAACGGGCTCAACAACCGGCTGAGCGCCATAGCCGGGGTGGCGCAGAGCGCCCGCGACTCGGATCTCACGAAGTCGCAGCAGGACGACTTGGGGCGAATACAGGAGGAGGTTCGTTCGGCGACGGGAATAACGGGATCGCTACTCAACCGGGTGACGTCGGAAGCGCCCGAAACGGCGCCGCCGGCGTGGAACCTCCTGCGCGCGGGCCCCGTACGCAGCGGGCGTATCCTCGTGGTCGAGGATGACGACTCCAACCGAAACGTGATGTCGCGCCTGTTCCGCAAGCTGGGCCACGACGTGACCACAGCGGCCAATGGGTACGAGGCACACGATACGCTGCAGCGCGAGAAGTTCGATTGCATCATCTGCGATCTCCGGATGCCGACGCTGGGTGGAAACACCCTCTACGCGCAAATCGAGAACACGGACCCCGAAGCCGCGAGTCGTTTCGTGTTCGTGACCGGGGACTACACGCGCCCCGAATCGTACGAGTTCCTGCAGCGGTCCGGGCGGCCGGTGATAGGTAAGCCCTACGAGATCGACGAACTGCTTGCGGCCGTGGCCACTGTGTTCAGCGAAGTTGGGGTGATCCTCAATGCAGGTGGGGAAGGACAGTCACGGGACTAGGCGCCGTTCCCGGCGCCTCTCCACTCCACCTGGTTCCCGCGGTACCTTTTCCAGGCTCGTCAATCCAAAGCCTTCATTTCCCATGTGTGGGGATGCCATGAAACGTAATCTGTTCGTATTGGCCATCGGCCTGCTCCTGGCAGCTCCGGTGGCGGCGCAGCAGCCGGATCTCACGGTCCAGAGCATCATGGGCTCGCGCGAGTTCTCCGGTGCCTTCGTGTCGGTACGGTGGATGGACGACGGCGACCACTACACCCGCATCGAGAGAGGAGAGAGCGGCACCGACCTCATGCGGGTCAATGCCAGCTCGGGAGAGGAGACGCTCCTAGTAAGTGGCGCGGCGCTCATCCCCTCCGGTGCTGACGAGAGCATTGGGATCCTGGGGTACCAGTTCTCCGACGACGGATCCAAGCTCCTCATCTTCACGAACTCCCAGCGCGTGTGGCGGCAGCGCACGAAGGGAGAGTACTACGTCTGGGACTTCGGGAACGAGACACTGACCCCGGTGAGCACTGCGGAAGGCTGGCAGATGTTCGCCAAATTCTCCCCCGATGGGGAATCGGTTGCCTTCGTTCGCGACAACAACCTATTCGTGTCCGACTTCCAGGCCGGCGAGGAGCGGCAGCTCACCTTCGACGGCGGCGAGAACATCATAAACGGTACTTCGGACTGGGTGTACGAAGAGGAGTTGGGCCTGCGTGATGCGTTTCGCTGGAGTCCGGACGGACGGCGGATCGCATTCTGGCGGCTCGATCAGACCGTGATCAAGTCGTTCTACATGATCGACGACACCGAGCTCTATCCGGAGCTGCTTCCGGTCCGCTACCCGAAGGCGGGGGAGCAGAACTCAGAGGTGCGGATCGGTGTGGTAGAGGTCGAGAGCGGCGAGACCGCGTGGATGGACCTCGGTCCGGACACGGACATCTACATCGCGGACGCCGGCTTCGCGAGTTCGCCGGACGAGATCTGGATGACTCGACTCAACCGGCATCAGAACCGGCTGGATCTGATGCTGGCAGACGTGAGGAGCGGAGAATCCCGGGTCATCATGACCGACGAAGACGCGGCGTGGGTGGACGCCCGCGACCCACGCTGGATCGAGGACGGAGAACAGTTCGTCTTTCGCAGCGAGCGGGAGGGCTACGCGCAGCTATACCTGTACCAACGCGACGGGAGGCTCATCCGCAAGGTCACCGATGGCGACTGGGACGTCTTGAGTCTGTACGGTGTGGACGAGGGAGAGGGCGTCGTCTATTTCTCCGGCGCCCTGGATGGGCCCCTGGTCCGGCCCCTCTACCGCATCGGGCTGGACGGTCGGGGTCTCACGCGCATCACGCCCGAGGGCGGATCGCACCGGATCAACATGAACCCGACCTTCACAATGTACGTGGATTCCTACTCCCGGGCGGGCCGTCCGACCGTGCAGACGCTGCACGAGATCGACGGGGATCAGGTTCGCGTGCTCTCCTCGAACGAAGAGTTGATTGCCAAGATCGAGGCCATGAACCTGCCCGCTCCTGAGTTCATCACGGTGCCGGGAGCGGACGGGGTCGAGCTCAACGCGTACATCATCAAGCCGGCGGACTTCGATCCCAATCGCCAGTATCCTCTCTTGATGAACGTCTACGGCGGTCCAGGGTCGCAGACGGTACGCGACTCCTGGGGCGGTGGCAATTACCTCTGGCACCAGATGCTTGCACAGGCTGGGTACCTGGTTGCCAGCGTGGACAACCGGGGCACCGGAGCTCGGGGTAGGGAATTCAAGAAGCAGACGTACATGAAGCTGGGTGAGCTCGAGTCGGACGATCAGATTGCCGCCGCTCGGCACTTCGCATCGCTGCCGTACGTGGACGGCGACCGGATCGGCATCTGGGGCTGGAGCTACGGCGGGTACATGTCGCTCATGTCGATCTTCCGAGGCGAGGGCGCCTTCAAGGCGGCGATTTCGGTGGCGCCGGTGACCGACTGGCGGCTGTACGACACGATCTATACCGAGCGCTTCATGCGGACGCCGCAGGAGAACGAAGAAGGTTACGACAACGGCGCACCGCTGAGCCACGTGGGGGACTTCGAGGGCAACTTGCTCGTCGTGCACGGGACTGGTGACGACAACGTGCACGCGCAGAATACCGTACAGCTCATTGAGAAGCTGGAGCAGGAGGGGAAGCAGTTCGATATGCGGCTGTACCCCAACAAGACTCACTCGATTGCGGGCGGGACGACGCGCGTGAATCTGTTCGAGTACTTCACGGAGTGGTTGATGGAGAACTTGTAGGACCAGGCGACTCGGCCGGGTACCCTCCTTCGCGAACTGTACGGTGGGCTCGCTCCGGAGGGCACCCGGCCCTCGTCGCTTTCCTTGTTCCGGTGATCCTCTGGCGCTCGCCGCCCGACCTCCCTAATCCATGAGAACCCGACCGAACGCCTGCTTCACCTCTTTATACGCCGCTTCCAGCTCCTCGCGCTCGTTGCCGTAACTCATGCGCAGGTGGAACGGCAGGCCGAAGTGCTCGCCCGGTACCATCAGGATGTCCTGTTCGGCCCTGACCCGCTCTACGAGGTCGAGTGAGTTCATGCTGTGGCGGTAGCGCGTCATGCAGATCGCGCCACAATCGGGCTTGTGCCACTCGAACAGCGTTCCGAAGCCCTGCAGGAACGACTCCAGCAACGGGAAGTTGTCGTTGAGGATCCCCCGTGTGCGCGCGAGGATCTGGTCGCGAACCCCGAGGGCTCGCGTGGCGAGGTAGTCGCTCACCGGACTGGGCCCGATCACCGTGTAGTCGTGCCGTCGCACCACTGCTTGCTTGAATTCGGTGGAGCTCACGATCCAGCCGATCCTGAGGCCGGGCAGCCCATAGGCCTTCGACAGGCCGTTGACGATGATGGTCTTGTCGTAGCCACCCCAGAACGAAGGCGTCTCGACGCCGTTCAATTCGGCGCCCTGGTATACCTCGTCCACGAGGATCCAGGCGCCGGCGGCTGCGGCCCGCTCGACGATCACCGCGCGCGCCTCGTCCGACAGCACGTGACCGGTGGGATTGTTGGGGTTTGTGACGACGACGAGCTTGGTGCCGGGCGTGATGGCGGCCGCGACCTCTTCAGGGTCTGGATCCCAGCCGCGCTCGAAGTGGAGCGGTAACTCCGTTACCGCGGCGCCGAAGTTCCGAGCGAGTCCCGGGGTTTGCATGTACACGGGAGTGAGTACGACCACGTGGTCGCCCGGCTCGATCAGCGTCCAACAGACGATGAAGTTGGCTTCGGCGCTCCCGACGGTGACCGTGACGTTGTCCTCGGTGGCGCCGGAGTAGAGCCCGGATATGGCTCCCCTCAGCGCGTCGGATCCGTCCGACTGGTTGTAAACCAATCGCAGGGCGCCGAGCTCGGCCGGGTCACCGCCCGTAAGCTCGAAGAGCTCGCCTATGGAGAGTGGGTGCACGCCGCTCTCCGACAGGTTGTAGCGAACCCTGTTCTCCCAGGTACTCTGCCAGCGCTCCAGCTCGAATGAGTAGAACGTCACGGTCGCCTCTTGATTGAGTCGGTTGGGAAAGTATCACAACGAACCGCCCCCCGCCGCCATTGGGCGACGGGGGGCGTCAGCGACCGTGTTGACCGGCTTCCGGCCGACTAACCGATCTTGCGAATCCGAATGTCGCCCGATCCGGTGTCGATCATGACACGGCCTGACCCGTCACCCAGAGTGCCGGTGATGGAGGTCCGCTCGAAGCGGCGCACCTGAAGCGGGAAGTCCAGGTCGATGGTCCCGCTTCCGGTCTCGATCTCGACAACCGCCCCGAAGCTCTCGGGCACCGAAAGGGTCACCGACCCCGAGCCGGTATCGATCTCGATGTCTTGCGCGTCCGCCATGAGCTCGACTCGCACGCTGCCGCTTCCGGTGTCCACCAGGACGTCACGGGCGACGGCGTTGCCGACTTCCACTCCGCCGGATCCCGTGTCGATGTTGAGCCGCGTCACCGACACGTCTGATGTAGTGACGCTCCCCGACCCCGTGTCGATCCGCAGCAGGTCGCCGCGGATCCCGGATGCCTCAACCGATCCCGACCCGGTGTCGATGTCCACGTCACCCTCGGCGTCTGTCACCGAGACACTTCCCGAGCCCACGTCCACGAGCAGGGATCCGCGCGTCCCGGTCGTGGTGACGGGGGCACTGTGGGTGTCGAGCCGAATGTCGCCGTTGATGTTGCTGGCCGACACCTCGCCCACCGCGAGGTACACGTCCAGCGTCTGGCCGGAAGGGACCCTGATCTTGATGTCGGCGTAGGCCTCGAGGCCGCTGCCGGAGCTGGAGATACGGATGCGGTCGCCGTAGTCGTTGCCACCGTCGCTGAAGGTGCCGTCGTCCCGCACCCGCAGTTCGGTGCGCGAGTCGCCGCGGCCCGGGTAGACGATGCGGTCGCCGGGATAGACGATCCGCAGGGTCTCGCGGCCGCGAATTGCGCCGGTCTCGATGCTGAGCTGGCCGGCATCGTCTCCCCTCAGGGTGACCTCGACGACCACCTGGGAGCCCGAGCCGGCCTCCAGTGTCACCTCGCCGGCGAGGTTGTAGATGGCGACCCGGTCGCCGGAGAGCTCATAGCTTTGGGCCTGGAGGGCCTGGCCCGCCAGCGCGAATGCCGCCCACAGCCCTAAGGGAGCCACGATCTTGCGCTTGAGGAACATGGAGCCTTCTCCCATCTGATTTGCCTGCAATGCGTTCGGAGATCAGAGGATTAGATACCCGGATCGACCGAAACGTTGACGCGCGGCATGCCCGATCCGGGCGCAGCCTCGCGGCCGGCGTGCCGCCGGGCGCTAACCGTCCTCATGACTGCTCTACGGACTGGCTGTGTTCGGGGTTTCCGAGGTCCGTGCCGGGTGGGCGTCCGACTAGGGGAGCGGCGACCTCATCTATCGCTTCGAGGCCGGAGGAATCGGCGCCCTCGCGTCGGGCTTCCCCTCGCCCCGGTTGTCGTAGAAGCGAGTGGTGGGATAGGCGAAATCGATGTCCTTGCAGTCACCGAAGGCGCGCAGCACGTCCTCCCAGATTTCCTGCTCGGTGCTGCGGCGCCGACGCGGCTCGCACAGATAGCGCATCGACAGCAACACGCCGCAGTCCGCCACGCTGGTGTAGACGGTGGGCGTGAGGGTCGAGTAGAAGATCATGAACCGGCTGGAGCTCTCCTTCACCTTTGCCGACGCGTCGTCGCTGAGGTGTGCCGCGTGCTGGAGCACGATCCCCTGCAGGATCTCTTTCGCCTTCTTCCAGTTGCTCTCGAACGTGATCAGGATCGGCAGCTCGTTCCACAGGTACTTGAAGCCCTTGCTGTAGTTGGCGAGGATGTCGGTCAGAACCTTGCCGTTGGGCACGTGAATCACCCGGCCGGTGCTCTGGTCTGCCGCCACCCAGTTGCCGATCTCGAGCAGGGTGAACTGGAAGATGCGCACGTCTATGACGTCGCCCGCGTGCTCGCCGATCTGGATCCGGTCACCTACCTCGAACGGTCTCCGCCATAGGATGAATGCCCAGCCGGCCAGGTTGACCAGCAGGTCCTTGAGGGAAATCGCGATACCGGCCGAGACGAGCCCGAGGAAGGTCGCGAGCGAGGAGAAGCCCTCGTACCAGATTCGCCCAACGATGAGGATGCCGATTGGCACGACCGTGTACGCGGTCAGCTTCTGCCACCGATACCGCGCCCGCACATCGTCCACCCGGCGCCGCATGATCCACAGCACTATCCGCCGCACCGCCCAGAGCGCGAGGATCGCAACCAGCGAAGCCACGATCCTGTTCTGGGCGACCAGGCTCAGGCCGAGCGTCTCTTGCAGCCATTGGGTGATGGCGGTCATCGTGCTGCCCTTCCGGTATCCGAGGTGATGCCGGTCATCAATGTGGCTTCTCCGCCAGCGGCCAGACTGCGACTTTAGTCACAACCGAGTCTCGTAAGCTCCGCTGCCTCCAAGACCCAGAAGTCCGGCTCCCGGGCTTCAAGGGTCTCCCGGGCAAACGGGCCCCACCCCACGGCTGCCGTGGCCACGCCGGCGGCTCGCCCCGCGACCAGGTCGTGGGGCGAATCTCCAACGAAGACGGTCTCGGCCGGCGAGGCTCCCAGCAGCTCGACGGCGCGGGTTACCGGCTCGGGGTCGGGCTTGGGGCGCTCCACGTCGTCGGCGGTGACCACCACGTCGAACAGCCCTTCGAATCCGCACAGTGCCAGCCCCATTCCGGCTCCGCGTCGCTTCTTGCTGGTCACGACGCCGAGCTTCACGCCGTCTGCTGCGAGCGCCCGCACCGCATCGCGCACTCCGGGATACTCCCGCACCAGCGTGTCGTGGTTGGCGAGGTTGTGCTCGGTATATGTGGCGACCAGATCTTCAAGTTCCGCCGGGTCCTCGGTGAACTGGCGGAACTGGACGCGCAGCGGAGTGCCCACACCCGCCAACCAGACTTCGTCGGGCGGTACGCTCCCGCGGTGCCTTGCGAGCGTGTGGCGATAGGAGCTGAGGATCAGCTCGATCGAATCGATGAGCGTCCCGTCCAGGTCGAACAGGAACGTGCTGATGGCACGCGTCATGCGAGCAATATATGCGCGGCCCCGTGCGCCACGCCTCCGGACCCGTCCATCAGTTGCCGATTGGTGTGCCCGGCGGCAACCGCCGCGCCCGGCTCGGGTCCGTAGCGTCGTCCGTGCGGTTGAGGAATCGCTCGATGTCGGCCCAGGCCAGCTGCACGTGCGCTTGCTCCTCGGGTAGCCGCGGGGACTGGTTCTGAATCCACTCGAGGATCCAACGGAGTCCCCATTCGGCTCCGGCCCGTGCCTCGGGGGTGGCTCCGGCGTTTCCGGCGAGGGCGATCAGTTCGTCTACTACGACGCGCTGCACTACGCGGCGCAGAGCGGCTCCCTCCTCCTCCGGCGGCGCACCCCACGTGCGCTCGTTCAGTCGCGCGACGACCTCCTCGAGCGACGGGACGTCAGTGTTGCGCTGGTGCAGCACCACCAATCGGGCCGCGCGGCGCGGTTCGAGCAGCACCGACACGATCGCAGTCGCCAACGAGCGTGCCGTACCGATCTGATCGAATGCGGGGAATGCCTCCGAGCTGAAGAACCAGCTGTCGGTCGGGTGGCCGAATGCCCGTGGCGCCATCAGCGCCAGGACTCGCTCGGGTACGGCGAGCTGCTCCGGCTCCAACGCGTCGAGCACGATCTCGAGAGCCCGCCGTTGCCGCTCCGGAGCGATTATCCGGGTTGGGGGGGAGAGCTCGCCTCTCACCGCGTAGTGGTACTCCATTCCTCCCACTGCCTTGATGGCCGCTTCGAGGGAGTAGCGGTGATGCAGGTAGACCGGTGCGAATCGGTAGTTGAGCCACACCAGCGGCTCGCCCTCGCGAACGGACCGGTCGTCGAACCGGTCTATCAGAACCTGACGGACCTCCATTACGCGCTCGAGCTCCGCGACGGCGTCACTGCCGTTGATCCAGCGCGTCGCCTCGGGGTACGAGCCCCAGATGGCCGCGTCGCCGTCGGTGAGGAACTTGATGTCGTTGTCGATCGCTTCCTGAACGATCGCGGCGAGCCCGGCGGCCTCTTCCTCGGGGCTTGTGAACTCGGTATACCCGTAGCGGATCGCGATCGAGTCGTATGCTCCGGGGCCGTCGCGGTAGGCCTCCGACAGGTCTATCTCACCGTCCACCAGACGGATCAGCGGCGCCGGGTAGTCCATCACGGAGGCGCGGCCGTAGCTCGCCGCGATGAAGTTGTGAGCGAGCCCGAGCGTGTGGCCCACCTCGTGCGCGGTGTGCTGGCGGCGCCTGGCCATGGCGAACTCCTCGCCGCTCACGTTGGAGTCGAGAGAGGCGAGCCAGTCTCCGAATGCCGTCTGCTCGGCCTCGCCGATCGCCGGCAGCGTTCCGGCCCAGAGGTTGTAGTCCGTGAGGGAGCGGTAGGAGTCCATTCTCACCGCCGCCTTCAGTATCTCCCCGGTGCGCGGGTCTACGAACGAAGGGCCGATCGAGAACCCCGCGTTGCTGCGGTGCACCCACTGAATCACGTTGTAGCGGGCGTCCATCGGATCCATGTCGTCGGGCATGTCCTCAACGCGGAACGCGTCCACGAATCCCGCCGCCTCGAACACCCGGTTCCACCACTCGGCACCCTCCCGAAACGCCGCTCGATACGGCTCCGGCACCCCTGCGTCGAGGTAGTAGACGATCGGCTCCTCCGGCTCCGCGACGGCCGCATTCGGGTCTCGCTTCTTGAGCCGGTGCCGCACGATGTAACTGCGTTGGTAACGCTCTTCGAGCGGCTGGGCGAAATCAAAGAAGGACACCGGGTAGTTGCCGATGCGCGGGTCGCCGATGCGCGGAGTGAAGTCTCCGTCGGGTAATTGCACCAGCGAGTGGTGTTGCCGCAACGTCAAGGCTCCGCCATCGGGAGCCTGACGCCGTACCAGGAATCCCGGATCGGCCGAGGTAAACGTGAGGGAGACCTCTACCTCGGTGTTGAGCGGGAAGGCCTTGGTACGCGGTAGGTACACGGTGCTGCGGTCCCGGTCCAGCGAGAACCGCCCCTGGTCGGCGTCCTGCAGTCTGCGCGCCACGCCGACGTGGTCGGACATGAAGTGCGACGTGGCGTCGACGAGCACGCGGCCACGCTCCTCGGCGACAACGTCGAACGCGGCCACGGTTGAAATGGGAAAGGACTCGTCCACCGAACGGACCAACGCAGGGTTGTCGGCGTCCAGGGCGCGGAACCTGGGATTGGTGAAGACGAGCAACATTCTCTGCCCCACCCGGTCGAACCGGGCGATGGCTTCGTCCATTATCGTGCCGCGGTCGAGTCCAAGCTGGGTGTGTCCAATGCCCGTGGCGAGCGACGTCAGGTAGAGGAACTCCTCCCCCGTCCGCTCGATCTCGAGGAGAAGCCGGCCGCCGGCGGCGTCCCAGTAGAGAGGGAAATAGCCGTCGCGCTTCTCCATGCCCCGGGTGTAGTCACGGATGGATTCCTGGGCGGGGAGCTGCGCGGGGAGCGCGAACAGGGTACACAGCGCGACGAGAGCGACGCGGCGCATAGGGCCTCCTTCAGGGGTTGCCGGCACCGCGAGTGCGCGGCGCGAACCGCAAAACTTGGCGCGGCGGCGGGAAAACCGGAAGCGGTGGAGCAGAGGAGAGTAGAGCTGCCCGCAACCGGGGTCCGTGACGGTGCCCTACCAGAATCGCGTTCCGGGCTCTCCCTTGAACGGTCCTACGATGTTGGCGGTAATCCACCCGCCGTAGAACTCGCCTGGCTGCGGCGCCACCCTCTCGTCGTTCACATAACAGGCATCCATGGGCGCCGCGTAGAAGGCCACGTGGTCCCTGAGCTCCGTGAAGCCGGCAGTGGGATCGGGGTATGCCCACGCGGCGGCGGTTGCAACGGCGTCCTCCATCCGTACATCGAAGTACTGTGCGGAGCCCTTCCACTCGCACCAAGAAGCGCGCTCGAGCGGGCGGAGGCACTCCATCTTGATGTCTGCCGGCGGGATGTAATAGACTGGCGGATGGCTTGTCTCGAGCACCCGCTTCGCTGCCCGGGTGTCGGCGATGGTGGTTCCGGCGAACACGACCCTGACGCGTCCGTCGAAGTGCTCCATCCGGGGAGGGCGTGGGTAATCCCACACCGATTCCTGGCCCGCACCGGGTGCTGCGCGATCGGGATCCGTCATATTCGTCCTCGCTTTTCGCTCCGTCGTCATACTGTGTGCAGTGGCCTGCGGATGCCTTCTTCAATGCAAGCCGCCTGAAGAAATGGCCGGACGGCTTGCGCCGCCCGGCCGGGCAAGGTGCTGGGTGCAACAAGCTGCTACTGGGGGGGGATCAGCACCTTGTCTATCACGTGAATCACGCCGTTTGATGCGAACACGTTCGTAACGGTCACGTTGGCATCGTTGACCGCGACGCCGCCGCCTACGCTGATCGCTACGTTGGAGCCCTGCAGGGTCGTGGCGCTGGTGAGCGTCACGACGGTCTCTGCCGGCACTTCGCCGTCCAGGAGGTGGTACAGCAGGACCTCGGTCAGGGCCTCTGTGTCGGCCAGCAGTGCGTTGAGGTCATCCTCCGGGATCTGGGCGAAGGCGTCGTTCGTAGGCGCGAACACCGTGAAAGGACCTTCGTTGGCGAGGGTCTCGGTGAGGCCGGCCGCCTCCACCGCGGCGAGCAGGGTAGTGAAGCCGGCTGCCTCGGCGGTTTCGACGAGGTTCAGCTCCTCCACGTCGTTGCTGTCGCTGCAGGCGGCGGTGGTCAGTGCGAGGGCCAGAGCGCCAAGCGTGGCGGCACGGGCCAGACGGTTGAACTGCATGGGCGCATCCTTCGTATGGAGTGGTGATAAGTGGTTGATTCTCAACCGGTTGAGGTTTTTGCAGCCGTGTCTGTGTCCATCTGTTGTCCAGGAAAGTATAGTATCAGGGGAGCCGTGTCAAGGGGTTGTCGAGCTTTGTCCTTGTACAGGGCCTGGACGGTGTGCCGCCGCTTTGAGAGCGCCTGGCCCGGGGCTACCTTGGCGGCCGGAAACGGCCCGAGGTGGAATCGGTGGACGGAACCACTGCTGTCCTGTTGGCCGCGGTCGTCGCCCTCGCGGCCGTTGTGCTGATCCTGCTACTGCGCGGCGGCGCGAGTGGCGCGCTGCAGCAACAGCTCATCGAGCTCCGCTCCAGGATGGACGCCCTGGTGGGTTCCCAGGGAGATCTGCCGCGGGTGCTCGCCGAGGGGAGCGCAGAGCAGGCCAGGTCGTTGTCCGACGTGCGCGAGCAGCTGGCGCGGCTCCATGAGGCCACAATGCGGCTCGAGACCATGGGCGGCGCCGTGCTCGAGGTGCAGGAGTTGCTCAAGGTGCCCAAGCTGCGTGGCACACTCGGGGAGGTGTGGCTCGAAGAGCTGCTAAGGCAGGTGTTTCCCGAGGGGCTGTTCGAGATGCAGTACGGGTTCCGCTCGGGGGAGCGCGTGGACGCGGTGCTGCGCGTGGGCGACCGCCTGGTGCCGGTCGATGCCAAATTCCCCCTCGAAGCGTGCCAGCGGATCTTCGCCGCCGAGCCTGCACAGGCCGAGCGCGAGCGCCGCGCGTTTCGCCGCGCCCTCAAGACACGGGTCGACGAGATCGCGGACAAGTACATCCGGCCGGACGAGGGCACGTTCGACTTCGCCTTCATGTACGTGCCGGCGGAGAACGTCTACTACGAGGCGGTAGTGCGGGGAGAGGCAACGAGCGAGGACGATGGGATCGTGGCCTACGCCCTAAGCCGCCGAGTGATTCCGGTATCTCCCAATACGTTATACGCCTACCTGGCAGCAATACTGCACGGGCTGCGTGGTCTCGAAGTGGAGCAGCGCGCGCGCGAGATCCTCGCATCGCTGGGAGGTCTCCAGCAGCAACTGGGGCTCGTCTCGAGGTCCCACGATGTGGCCGGCCGGCATCTGGAGCATGCCGTGAAGCAGCACGACGAGGCCGCTGGGCTCCTCGCCGGCGTGCGCGAGCGACTCGAGCGACTGACGGGGGTGGGGGAATCGGCCGCCGAAGGGGCGTTGCCACCCGATTGACGATTTCTTGACGGGCCTCCTCGAGTCTCGACCAGAAGCAGAAACGAGGTCGAGAACCAGTTGCCGAGGAGGTCACGATGAAACGCTCTCTCATACTCACAGCCATCGTGCTGGCGACGTTCCTTGCCGCCTGCACTGACGCGGTCGACCCGCGACAGGGGGAGGACGTCGTGGTCCTCACCCGCAACGTCTACGTGGGCGCGGACGTGGACCAGGTGCTGCTTGCCGAAACGCCGGAGCAGTTGCTGGCACGGGTGGAAGCTGCGTGGCAGCAGCTGGTGGCGACGGACTTCACCGAGCGGGCCGAGGCGCTCGCGGACGAGATCATGGAGGTCGACCCGCACGTGGTCGGGCTGCAGGAGATCACGACGTTCAGGACCCAGTCACCGGGCGACGCCGTCGTTGGCGGCACCGTCCCGGCCGAGGAGGTCGTGTGGGATTACCTGGAAATCCTCATGGCCGAGCTGGGGGAGCGAGGGCTGGACTACGAGGTGGCGGGCCTGATCCAGAACACCGACGTGGAACTGCCGCGCGCCAACGTCACGTTCGACGACGTGCGCATGACCGACTACGACGTGGTCCTCGTGCGCGGAGACGTCGGCTACTCCAACGTGGAGGCCGCCAACTACACGTTCAGGCTACCCGTGCCGACGCCGGACGGCGGTACCCTGTACCTCCTGCGTGGCTGGATCGCGCTCGACGTGCAGATCGAAGAGCAGACCTACCGCTTTGTGAACACGCATCTGGAGCCCGCGGACTACACCGACGAGGTGCAGGCGGCCCAGTTGGCGGAGCTGCTCTTTCTGCTGAGCGAGGAAACCCGTCCCACGATTCTGGTGGGGGACCTGAACTCACCCGCGGATGGGAGCGGGACCCCGACGTACGGGAAACTGATGGACGCCGGGTTCGTCGATGCCTGGATCCAAGGCGGTACCGAGGGGGAGACGGGGATGACCAGCTCCCACGCCCTCGATCTGCGGAACGGGACCGTGAACCTGACGCAGAGAATCGACTTCGTCCTCGTCAGGAACGCCGACCCGGTGGAGGTAGTTGCCTGGGTGGTGGGCGATGAGTTGGGCGACCGCACCTCCTCCGGAATGTGGCCGTCCGACCACGCCGGAGCCGCGGCCCGGATCACGTTCGCCGTGCAGTAGTCCCCTAGTGCGGATCGAATGAGACGCGGGGCGGCCCTCCAGGGGGCCGCCCTTTGCCGTTGCCGGGAGCGTCGATAGCTTTCGCCCGGTATGGCAAGTCCACTCTTCGTCGTCGCAATCGTATTCGCGGTTCTGGCGGTCGCGCTCTTCCTCGGTGGGCTGTTCGCGATTCGCAAGGGGCGGATCTTCGGCACCGCGATGAGCCTGGCGGTGGCGCTCCTGCTTCTCAGCTTGGCCGGTCTGTTCGCCACGCTGGCCGTCGCGACCCAGGGCTACCGCGCATTCACCCGCGAGGAAGTCGTGGCGGTGGTGGACACCCGCCCGACCGGCGACCAGAGCTTCAACGCCACGTTTCGATTTCCCGACGGCAGCGAGCAGACCTTCAGTCTGGCAGGCGACGAGTTCTACGTGGACGCCCACATCCTCAAGTGGAGGCCATTGGCCAACGTGCTCGGACTCCACACCGCGTACGAGCTGGACCGCGTCGCCGGCCGCTACCTGAGCCTGCGCGACGAGCAAGACAAGCCCCGCACTGTATTCTCCCTGGGGGAGGGCCAACCCGTCATCCCGTTCGACGTGCTGCGAGATTTCCCGCTGTTCAAACCGCTCGTGGATGCTGAGTACGGCTCGGCCACGTTCATGCTGGCCGACGAGCGGTCCCGCTTCGAGGTGCTGGTCAGCACCTCCGGACTCCTTGTGCGCTCGGTCGAGGACCCGGAGTCCTGAGTCGATCGCTCCTGAAGGAGTCTTTAAATGTCGCTTAACGCTCGGATCATAGTCGTGGCGGTAGCCTCATTCGCTGTCCTGGCGCCGCCCCGCGCGGGAGCTCAGGAGGCGCCGCCGGCCGCCCCGTGCGAGGCCGATTCGGCCTACCGGCAGTTCGATTTTTGGGTGGGTGAGTGGGACGTGTTCACTCCCAATGACGAGAAGGCGGGCACCAACCGGATCGAGAAACTCCTGGGCGGGTGCCTCTTGCTGGAGAGCTGGACGGGAGCGAGCGGGAGCGAAGGCAAGAGCATCAACTACTACGACCCCATCCGAAAGCGGTGGGTGCAGACGTGGGTGGATGGGCAGGGCGGAATCATCTCCGTGGAGGGCGCGCTCGAGGCGGGTGCCATGCGCTTCGAGGGCGAGCACCTCTATTCCGACGGTCGGCGGGAGCTCTTCCGCATGACTTTCACACTGCAGGAAGACGGTTCGGTCCGCCAGTTCATCGAGCAATCGAGGGACGGCGGTGATTCGTGGTACGTATGGTTCGACGGTAGGTACGTGAGGGCGGGAACGAACGGAGCCTAGCGGCTCCCATGGGAGGGAATCTTCATGAGCGACTACGTCTCGCAACTGATGGCGAGCGTCAAGGCGAAGAATCCGGCTGAGCCCGAATTCCACCAGGCGGTCCACGAGGTCGCCGAGTCGGTTCAGCTGGTCTACGATCGTCATCCCGAATACCAGGCGGCCAAGGTCCTCGAGCGGATCATCGAGCCTGAGCGGGTGATCCTGTTCCGTGTCCCCTGGGTCGACGACCAGGGCGGGATCCAGATCAACAAGGGATTCCGCATCGAGATGAACAGCGCGATCGGACCCTACAAGGGCGGCCTGCGCTTTCACCCCTCGGTGAATCTCGGCATCCTCAAGTTCCTGGCGTTCGAGCAGGTGTTCAAGAACGCGCTCACGACCCTTCCGATGGGCGGGGGCAAGGGCGGATCCGACTTCGATCCGAAGGGCAAGAGCGATGCCGAAGTGATGCGCTTCTGCCAGAGCTTCATGACAGAGCTGCAGCGGCACATCGGACCCAACACGGACGTCCCGGCGGGAGACATCGGCGTGGGCGGACGCGAGATCGGGTTCATGTTCGGCCAGTACAAGCGGATTCGGGACGAGTTTACCGGCGTGCTCACGGGCAAGGGGCTCAACTGGGGCGGTTCGCTGATTCGGCCCGAGGCCACCGGCTACGGAGCGGTGTATTTCGCAGCCGAGATGCTGGCGACGCGCAACGAGACCCTCGAGGGCAAGACCTGCCTGGTGTCGGGAAGCGGCAACGTCTCGCAGTACACCTGCGAGAAGCTCATCGAGCTCGGAGCGAAGCCCGTCACGTTGTCGGACTCTTCGGGCTACATCCACGACCCCGACGGCATCGACGCGAAGAAGCTGGCGTTCGTGATGGAGCTCAAGAACGTGAAGCGCGGCCGTATCAAGGAATACGCCGACAAGTTCAAGAGCGCGACGTATACCGAGGTCAACGCAAAGCAGGACCACAACCCGCTGTGGGACCACAAGGCGGATTGCGCGTTCCCCTCGGCGACCGAGAACGAGATCATCGCGAAAGACGCCAAGAACCTGCTGAAGAACGGCGTCTACGTGGTATCCGAGGGCGCCAACATGCCCACCGTCCCCGACGGTGTGGAGCTGTTCCTGGACAAGGGCATTCTCTACGGGCCCGGTAAGGCCGCCAATGCCGGTGGTGTGGCGGTGTCAGGGCTCGAGATGGCCCAGAACAGCATGCGTTATTCCTGGACCCGCGAAGAGGTAGACAGCCGGCTCCAACTGATCATGAAGTCGATCCACGAGTCGTGTGTCGAGACCGCCGAGAGGTTCGGCGTCAAGGGCAATTACGTCATCGGTGCCAACATCGCGGGGTTCCTGAAGGTGGCCGACTCGATGCTGGATCAGGGAGTGGTCTAGGAGCAGGCGTCCCCCCGCGGCGGTCGAGCGGGAAAAATCAGGGGTTTCCTTGTAGTATGTGGCTGTGGGGAGGAGCTTCTCCTCCCCACAGCCAGCAGGTCATCAGGGAGATCTCGATGCCCCCAGAGAAGATCGAAGAAAAAGGGCGAGCGGACTACCGGAGCCGGCAGAGCCAGTTCCAGTATCTGATGTCCTATCACGTCCAGAACATACTGCTGGTCACGAGCCTCTACGATTCTTTCATCCTGTCCGAGGACGGCAACCTCGGGGAGCTGATCCTCACCGAATTCCTCGATCTCAATCTGCGGCACACCCCGGAGCTGACTCACGTCTCGACCGGTGAGGGAGCGCTCAAGCTCGCCACCGAGAAGCGGCAGTACGACCTCATCATATCGAGTCTCAACCTCGGCGACATGACGGTGCTGGAGCTCGCCCAACAGGTCGGAGCGGCCGGGCTGGACATTCCGGTGGTGCTCATGGCCTACGACGCGCGTGAGCTCAAGGACTTCGTGACGAACAACGACGTTTCCGGGCTGGAGCGGATCTTCCTGTGGCAGGGTGACGTCAAGATCCTGCTGGCGATCGTCAAGTACATTGAGGACCGCAGGAACCTCCCGCACGACACAGGCGAGGCCGGCGTCCCGGCGATCATCGTGGTTGAGGACAAGCCCCGATACTACTCCTCGTTCCTTCCCGTGATCTACAGCGAGTTGATGCTCCACGCCCACAACTTGATGCCGGAGGGGCTGAACCGGGCGCACAAGCTGATGCGGATCCGGGCGAGGCCCAAGATCCTCCTGTGCCAGACCTACGAGGAGGCGTGGGGGTTCATAAGCGAGTACCCCGACGAGATCCTGGGTGTCATATCGGACATAGAGTTCCCGCGGGATGGTGAGCTGGATCCGCTAGCCGGAGTCGAACTGGCACTCCAGGTCAGGTCTCTGCGCCACGACATCCCGATCATGCTGCAGTCGGGCAGGCCCGAGAACGAGGATTTCGCTCGCCAGGCCGGAGCCTCGTTCCTGCTGAAGAACTCGCCGTTGCTCCTCCAGCAGCTGCGCGACTTCATGTCGGACGGGTTCGGGTTCGGCGACTTCGTGTTCCGGCTCAGGGATGGGACGGAAGTGGACCGTGCCACGGACCTGCAGACCCTGATCGAGAAACTGTGGACGGTTCCCGCCGAGAGCATCGCGTACCACGCCGAGGGGAACCACTTCTCCCGCTGGCTGAAGACCCGCACGGAATTCGCTCTGGCAGAGAGCCTCCGGCCCTGGAAGTTGTCCGATTTCGACGGCGTGGAGGAGTTGCGCCATTACCTGATTCGCTCGATCGAGGTTTACCGTCGCGAGCAGAATCGCGGAGTGGTGGTGGACTTCGAGCGGGACCGATTCGACGGGAGCGTACCGTTCACGCGGATCGGTTCGGGTTCGATGGGAGGCAAGGCCCGGGGCCTCGCTTTCGTCAACTATCTGCTCAAGGACGCGTATGCGTTCTCCCAGTTCCCCGGCGTGCGCATCAACGTCCCCCCGTCGAACGCGCTGGGTACGGACGTGTTCGACGACTTCCTGGATCGGAACGGTCTCCGCGACTTCGCCATCGAGTGCACGGACGACAGCGAGTTACTGACACGCTTCCTCGCGGGTCGCTTCCCCTCGTCGGTTGAGCGGGACCTGGCCGTGTTCCTGAGGCACATGAAGCGCCCGCTGGCCGTGCGGTCGTCCAGCCTGCTCGAGGACAACCAGTACCAGCCGTTCGCCGGGATCTATCAGACCTTCATGCTGCCGAACAACCACGGCGATCTCGACATTCGGCTGGCGCAGCTCATGGGCGCAATAGCACGGGTGTACGCCTCGACCTTCTCCGGCCACGCGAAGGCTTACCTGGATGCCACTCCGTACAGGCTGGAAGAGGAGAAGATGGCCGTGATCATCCAGGAGATGGTCGGGGCGCAGCACAACGGAGTCTTCTACCCCGACTTCGCTGGTGTCGCTCGGTCGCACAACTTCTATCCGCTGCCACCGTTCACCTCCCGGGACGGTATAGCCGCAGTGGCGCTCGGACTCGGCCGCACCGTGATGGACGGCGAGCGCTGCCTCCGCTTCTGCCCCCGTTACCCGCGGCATGTGCTGCAGTTCTCATCGGTGGAGGAGTTCCTCGAGCAGTCCCAGAGAGAGTTCTGGGCGCTCGATCTCGGTGACGATCCAGCGGGGGTCCACGACCCAGAGGACAACCGGATGGTCCGGTTCGGTTTGGACCGAGCCGAGTCGGACGGCACTCTGCTGGCGCTCGGGTCGACGTTCTCTCCCGAGAACGACGCCGTCTACGATGGCTTGTCCCGCCCCGGTGTGCGGCTCGTGAGCTTCGCTCCGGTGCTGAAGCACCAGCAGTTCCCCTTGGCGGAAGTCCTGGACTACCTGATGGAGCTCGGTGAGCAGGGCACGAGCGCCCCGGTGGAGATCGAGTTCGCCGTCAACCTCTCGACGCCTCCGGGTGAGCCCAAGGACTTCGGCTTCCTTCAGATGCGGCCGCTCGCCGTGTCACGGGAGTTCGAGGAGCTCAAGATCGGCGACGTGGACCGCGACGAGTTGGTCGTAGAGAGTCCATTGGTTCTGGGGCACGGGAAGATCGACGACATTCGTGACGTCATATTCGTCGACAAGCGTCGTTTCGAGCGCTCGATGAGTCACGAAGCGGCCAGCGCGGTGACGATGCTGAACGCGGAGCTCAAGGCGAAGGGTGTCCCCTACCTCCTGATAGGCGTCGGACGCTGGGGCTCCACCGACCCCTGGCTCGGAATCCCCATCGCCTGGGACCAGATTGCCGGTGTGCGGGTGATAGTGGAGGCGGGATTCAAGGACCTCCGCGTCACGCCATCCCAGGGTACGCACTTCTTCCAGAACTTGACGTCGAACAACGTCGGGTATTTCACCGTGAACCAGGATGCCGGCGAGGGGTTCGTGGACTGGGATTGGCTCGTCGATCAGCAAGCTGTTACGGAGAGCGGCACCGTGCGGCATCTGACATTGGATGAGCCGCTCGTGATCACGATGAACGGCAAGTCGAATCGAGGGGTGATCTACAAGCCCCGGCGGTGAGTCAGGGTAGCCCCAGCAGCTTGTGCACCTGCAGGCTCAGGCGCCAATGAGGGTGCTCGAGGCAGTACTCCCTGGTCAACTCGGTGTTGCGCTCGATCTCGGCGCCGTCCATCGGCTGCAGGTAGAAGTGTGAGAAGTCGAGGTTCTCGTACCGCTCCGTTTCGGCACCCTCCTGGGGATACACCAGTTTCAGCTCATCGCCTTCGACCTGCACCAGCTCCGCGCCGGCTTTCGGGCTCACGCAGATCCAGTCCAGCCCGGCCGGCGCCGCGATGGTGCCGTTTGTCTCGACGGCCACCTCGAATCCCTCGCGCTGCAGCGCTCCGATCAGGACGTCGTCCAGTTGGAGCAGCGGTTCGCCGCCGGTGCACACCACGTACGGCCGTCCCGCTTGTTCGCCGGGCCACGAGCGAGCGACTACCTCGGCGAGGTCGGCCGCACTCGAGAACCGGCCGCCTCCGGGTCCATCCGTGCCGAAGAAGTCGGTGTCGCAAAACCGGCAGATGGCGTCGGCGCGGTCCGCTTCCCGCCCCGTCCACAGGTTGCACCCGGCAAAGCGGAGCAGCACGGCAGGGCGGCCGGTGTGGAATCCCTCTCCCTGCAGCGTGTAGTAGACGGTCTTGACCTGGTACGTCATCGTCTGAGTTCGGCGGGCCCGTGGTGGTACGGCACCGGATCTGCCACCCCCACCTCCTCGAAGCCCTTGAGCCTCAGGCGACAGGCGTCGCACCGACCACAAGCTTCGCCGGTGGGCCACGGATCGTAGCAGCTCACAGTGAGCCCGAAGTCAACGCCGAGCTCGAGGCCCCTGCGGATGATCTCCCGCTTGGTCATGCCGATCAGGGGGGCGTGGACTGTAACCTGCAGAGAGTCTTCGACGGCCGCCTTCGTGGCGAGATTGGCCATCCGCTCGAAGGCCTCGATGTACTCGGGACGACAATCCGGGTAGCCTGAGTAGTCGAGCGCGTTGACGCCGATGAAGAGGTCGCCCGTCCCCAGCGTCTCGGCCCAAGCGAGCGCCAGCGAGAGAAGAACGGTATTGCGTGCCGGCACATAGGTGACGGGGATCTCCTGCCCGGACTGCTTCCCGTCCTTGGGGACCGGAGTGTCGTCGGTAAGGGCGGATCCGCCGAACCGGCCGAGTTCGACGTGGACTACCGCGTGATCGGACACTCCAAGGGCTCCGGCGACGCGCGCGGCAGCCTCGAGCTCGACGGCGTGCCGCTGGCCGTACGCCACGCTGAGAGCATATACTTCAAAACCCTCGGCCAGCGCCACGGCGAGCGTGGTGGTCGAGTCGAGTCCGCCGCTCAACAACACGACGGCTCGCGGACGGGTATCAGACGTCATACGCCATAAGCTAAGCCGATGGACCAGTTGCCACGTACCGGGCCGCTACCGCGGCCCGAAAACCCGGACCAGGCGAGGGAGTTACTCCGGCAGGAGGCGTTTCCCGCGCCCGACGTCCAGCTGGTGACGCTCGACGCCACCGAGTTCACGGCGATCTGTCCCAGGACGGGTCAGCCGGATTTCGGGTCGGTCACGATCGATTACGAGCCGGCCAAACGGTGCCTCGAGTCGAAGGCCCTCAAGTACTACCTCTGGTCCTACCGAAATGAAGGCGCGTTCTGCGAGACGCTGGCGGAGCGGATCGCCGCCGACGTGGTCTACGCCGTCGATCCCAGGTGGGTCCGGGTTCAGGTGAACCAGAACGTGCGCGGCGGCATCGCGATCGTCGCCGTGGCGGAGCGAGGGAAGCGGAGCTAGCTCGCCCTATCTCGCGTACTTGACGGAGCACCCGTACGGCTGCGTCGTCGGCCTGCTCACTTCCTGCCCGTTCATCGCCTCTTCCAGCGCCGCAACCAGGTAGTTCGTCGCGCCTTCGATATCCGCGAGACGCGCGGTCGGCCGGTCGTCGATGGCCCCATTGTACAGCAGCACACCGTCGGGATCGATGACGATCATCTGAGGCGTGGTCTGCGCGCTGTAGAGGTGCCCGACGGTCCCCTCGGGATCGAGCAGCACTGCCTTGGCCGCGCTGTTCTTGGCTTTCGAGAGGGAGTTCATCTCGTCGGGCTCGTGGTATCCCTGCTTGCCCGGTGCCGATGACACGATCGCGAGCCATACTACGCCCTTCTCACCGTACTCGCGCTGCAGCCCCTGCATGTTCCCGCTGTTGTAGTGCTTGCCGACGTAAGGGCACTCGTAGTTGAGCCACTCGAGCACTACCCACCCGCCACGGTAGTCGGCCAGAGAATGCTCCTCCCCGTAGGTGTCCGGCAACGTGAACTCGGGGGCGGGCGCGCCGATCTCCCACGCCGCGTTCTGGGCCCGTGCCTCGGGAGCCGCCAGCCCCGCGGCCACCGCCAGGCAGAGCAGGGGCCCGCAAACGAGTCGTCGCTTCATCGTATCCAGTCCTTTCATCAGATCTCCTCCAGCGCCTCGAGGAGAGTCTCCTTGGTCAGGATGGTCGGCAGAATGATGGGAGGCCGAGCCGCGTCGCCGGTGTAGAGCACGTACAGTGGTACTCCCGTCCGCCCGAACGCCTCGAGCGCCCGTGTGATCTCCGGATCCTGGCGCGTCCAATCGGCCTTGAGCAGGACGACGCCCCGCTCGCGGAAGGCCTCCTCGATTGTCTCGGTTTCGAGCACGACCCGCTCGTTCACCTTGCACGTGAGGCACCACGCGGCGGTGAAGTCGATGAACACGGGGCGTCCGCGGGCCTGCAGCTCGACGAGGCGGACCGTCGAGAAGGGTTGCCACGACTCGTCCGTCGGCGGGCCTGCCTGACTCTTGGTTCCTCTCAGCCCCACCGTCAGTGCCGCCATGACGACGATCGCCGCTGCAGCTCTGGATAGCGTGTAGCGGCGGCCCGACGCGGTAGATCGGGGCCAGCGCCACAGCATCCACGCACCGAGCGCAACGAGCAGGAGGCCGGCCAACAGATACGCGGCACCGTCCACTCCCGTCTGTTGGCCGAACACCCACACCAGCCACAGCGCAGTCGCGAACAGCGGGAACGCCAGTACCTGCCTCAGCGTCTCCATCCACGCGCCCGGGCGCGGCAGTCGCCCGAGCAGCGTGGGTCGCATCGAGAGCAGCACGTACGGCAGCGCCATCCCCACTCCGATCGCGCCGAAAATGAGCAGGGTGGGCAGAGGCGGCTGCGTGAGGGCAAACCCGAGTGCTGCGCCCATGAGCGGCGCTATACACGGTGTCGCCACGACGGTGGCCAGCACACCGGAGCCGAAGGAGGCACCGAGGCCACGGGACGGTCCCATCAATCCGCCGAGCCGCGTCAGCGAGGTTCCCACGTCGAACACGCCGAGCAGGCTCAGGCCCAGCACGAAGAACAGACCTGCCAGGAGTCCCACCACGGCGGGCGACTGTAGTTGGAAGCCCCAACCGACGAGGGTGCCACTGGCCCGAATCACGAGGAGCGCCACGCCGAGCGCCAGGAACGACGCGACCACTCCGGCCGCGAACGCAGCTCCGTGCGCCCTGACCCCCGCGCGGCTCGCGCCGCCCTGCTCCACGAATCCGAGCACCTTGATCGAGAGAACCGGAAACACGCAGGGCATGAGATTCAGGATGATCCCGCCGAGCAGCGCGAACAGGAGGGCGGTGACGAGCGTTGTGGGTGTACCCGCGACTGCGGGTCCGATCGTGACGGGCGCTCCCACGGACAGAGCCCGGTTGCCTTCGGCGGCCGGCCACGAAAGCCCGGGTGGTGCGAGGAGTACGCCGTCGAGGCTGGTCACGGGGCCGTGCAGGTACTCGGAAGCCGGGAGCGAGAGCCGCATCGAACGACCGTCGATGACCGCCGGCTGCGGCGCTGCGTGCGCGATCGTGCTCGCTCGGGAAGAGAAGAAGTAGGCGCCGTCGCCGTACTCGTCCAGCGACACCGGCGCCGTGGCCTCCAACACGAACCCGGCGGCATCGCGCCAGGCTCGAAACTCCCAGCCCGCCGCTGCTGCCGGGATCCGGCTGCGTGACGCTCCGATCGCCTGGCTCCAGCGGGGATCGTACTCGACTGGTCCCGCGGTCACCGGGAGCGTCAGTTCGAGCCCCGCCGTTGCCGGGAGACAGATTTCCTCGCACACGACCCAGTCGGCGCGAGCCGCCAGAGTCACCGTCTCTGTTTCGATGTCATCGGGCGGCGTGACGTCCACCAACAGCAGGACCTCGTCGTCGTACCCGTAGCTCACCAAGGGGGGCGCCTCTACGCGGCGCGGATGCGGCCACTGGATGTCGCTGGCGGTGAAGCCCTCCGGAAGAGCCCAATCGATCGTAGTCGTGCCGCCGGCGTCTCCCGGGTTGCGCCAATAGGAGTGCCAGCCCTCATCCATCGTGAGCCGCAACGCCACCGAGAAGGTGCGGCCGGGTGCCACCGAGATGACTTCTGCTACCAGTTCGGCGTCGCTGTGCGGGCTCGCATCGTCCACGTCTTGTGAGCGCACCCCGGCGACGGGCAGGAAAGCCAGCAGCGCCGCAAGCAAGGCGGCGCTGACATGACGGGCTGACCTGCTCGTGCCGTCCGGCTTCAACCGGCGACTCCCAACTTCCCGCGCAGCTGCACCAGCATGTCGCTGGTCATGCCCTCGAGATCGTATGAAGGAGACCAGCCCCACTCTTCGCGCGCCGCTGTGTCGTCGATCGAGTTGGGCCAGGAGTCCGCGATCGCCTGCCGCACCGGATCGACGGCATAGGAGATCGTGAAACCGGGGACGTGCTTAGCAATCTCCGCGGCGACCTCCTCGGGCGTGAAGTTCATCGCCGCCACGTTGAAGGCGTTGCGATGCTCTAGCCTCGAGGCGTCCGCCTCCATCAGTTCGATTGCCGCCTTCACGGCGTCAGGCATGTACATCATGTCGAGCCGGGTGTTCGGCTCGAGGAAGCTGCTGTAGCGGCCGTGCTCGATGGCGTCGTAGTAGATCTCCACCGCGTAATCGGTGGTGCCTCCCCCGGGCGGCGCGACATACGAGATGAGGCCCGGATAGCGCAGTCCCCGGCTGTCGACACCGAAGCGTGTGTTGTAGTAGTCACACAGCAGCTCACCAGCCACCTTGGTGACCCCGTACATCGTCGTGGGCCGCTGCAGCGTATCCTGCGGTGTGTCGTCCTTCGGCGTGGACGGTCCAAAAGCGCCGATCGAGCTCGGAACGAACACGGCACAGCTGTTCTCTCGTGCCACTTCCAGCACCCGATACAGGCCGCCCATGTTGACGTCCCACGCTGCCTGGGGCCGCTCCTCCGCCACCGCGGACAATAAGCTCGCGAGGTGATAGATGGTGTCGGCCTCGAAGCGGCGCACCGCTTCCTGAATCTGCCGCTGCGAGGTGCAGTCCACGTGGTGGAACGGCCCGTTGGATAGCGCGGACCCGGCAGGTGGCATTCGGATGTCGGAAGCCACCACGTGGTCGGCGCCGTAGCGCTCCCGCAGCGCAGGCACCAACTCGGAGCCGATCTGACCGAGTGCACCGGTAACGAGGATTCGCTTCAAATCCCCTCCTAGGGCAGGAGCTTGCGCTCTTTCGCCGCCCGCTCCAATTCCTCCCGGAACTTGGGCTCGGCGATCCCAATGAGAGCTTCCGCCCGCTCGCGAAGGTTCTTGCCGAAGAGGTTGGCCGCTCCGTGCTCGGTGACAACGTAGTGCACGTCCGCGCGACTCGTAACCACCCCGGCACCCTGCTTGAGGAACGGCACGATGCGCGACATCTCGCCGCTCTTTGCGGTGGAGGGCAGCGCTATTATGGGCCGCCCGCCTTTCGAGTGAGCTGCGCCTCGGATGAAGTCCACCTGTCCGCCGAACCCCGAGTAGATGTAGGGTCCGATGGAGTCGGAGCAGACCTGTCCGGTGAGATCCACCTCGATCGCCGCGTTCACCGCCACCATGTTGTCGTTCTTGGCGACGACTTCCGGGTCGTTGACGTGGCTCACCGGATGCGCCTCGATGAAGGGGTTGTTGTCCAGATAGTCGTACAGCTCATCGCTCCCGAGCGCGAAGGTGATCACCACCTTGCCGGGATGGAGGTTCTTCCTGGTGCCGGTCACGACCCCACGCTGGATGGCGCGCATCGCGCCGTCCGAGATCATCTCGGTGTGGATGCCGAGCTCGAGGCCTTCCTCCATTGCCTCGTAAACGGAATCCGGAATTCCGCCGATGCCCATCTGCACGGTGGAGCCGGGCGTGATGAGTCGCAGCACTCCCTTGGCGATTGCCTTCTCGACGTCGGTCGCGGGGTTCGGTACGAGGTTGGGCAACGGTTCCGAGACCTCGACGACGGCGTCTACCCGATTCACGTGCAGGAAGGTGTCGCCCAACACACGGGGCATCTTCTCGTTTACCTGAACGACCACCGTCTTGGCCACCTGGCACGCCGCTATCGATGCAAGGGTCTCGACCCCGAGGCTCATGAATCCGTGCTCGTCGGGCGGCGACGTCTGCACGATGGCTACGTCGAGCGGTACGATCCCCTCCTGGAACAGTCGCGGAATCTGGTGCAGGAAGATCGGCACGTAGTCCGCCCGCCCGTCGTTCACCGCCTTGCGGTCGGCCGGCCCCACGAACAGTGAGTTGTGGCGGAAGTGACCCTCCATGCCCGGTGCGGAAAGCGGGTCGTCCCCGATCAACAGGACGTGGTTGAGCTGCACGTTCTCCAGCTCATCGCGCCGCTCGGCCAGCGCCCGCACCAGAGTCTGGGGAATCGCGGCGTTGCCGGCGTAGTACACCCGGTCGCCGCTCTCGACAAGTCGCATGGCTTCCGCCGGCGACTTGAGTTTGGACTTGTAGTCGTCGAGCCAGTTCATGAACGCCCCTTCCCGGCCATCAGGTCGTTGAGGGGCGTGGCAGGCACGTCCATGATGGCGGCGAGTTGCTCGTTCACCAGCTCGCCCTTGTACAGGTAGAGACCTGTCGCCAAGCCGGGATTGCTGCGCAGCGCCGCCTCCAGACCGTTGTCGGTCATGTCGCGCACGGGGGCGAGCACGGCGTCGGACAACGCGCGCGACGCGGTGCGTGCCGTGTTCGCGGTCATGTTGGGGACGCAGTAGTGCACTACGTCGTGCATGATGTACGTGGGGTCGTCGAGAGTCGTCGGCCGGCTCGTCTCGACGCAGCCGCCCTGGTCTATCGAGAGGTCCAGAATCACGCTGCCCGTGCGCATCGTGCGCACCATGTCTTCGGTGATCAGGTAGGGCGCCCGCGCTCCGGGGATCAGGATGGCGCCGATCACGACGTCGGCGATCGCCGTGTACTGCTCCAGCCGCTGCGGTGCGGGCACCTGCGTTACGACCCCCGGCAGGTCGCGTGACAGGGCGCGCAGCTTCCCGAGGTCGTCGTCCAGCACTATCACGTGCGCACCGATCGCGGCGGCTCGACGTGCCGCGGTGCGTCCCACCGTGCCGGCGCCCAGAATCAGCACCGTCGGCGGAGCGATCCCCGGTACCGTGCCGAGGAGTATTCCACGGCCGCCCACCTCGTTCTGCAGGTAGTGCGCCGCGATGTAGACCGCCATTTGCCCGGCCATCTCACTGAATGGTAGAAGCAGCGTCCGGCGTCCTTGCTCGTCCTGCACGAGCTCGTAGCCGATGACGGTGACGTCGAGTGCCTGGAGTTGCTCCACGACCAGGCGCGGTGCCACGGCCAGGTGGTGGAAAGCGCAGATGACGGAGCCGGGCCTCACCAGCTCCAGCTCCTCCGGGGACAGTGTCCCCACGCGGCACACGAGGTCGGCACGCTTGTAGGCCTCTTCGCAGTTGTACACGATCTGCGCGCCGGCGTCCTCGTATTCGCGGTCGCTGAAGAGAGCCTCGAGTCCGGCGTCCTTTTCCACGACGACCGAATGTCCCTTGCGCGTGAGGCGTGCCACGCCGTAGGGCGTGAGGCCCACGCGATGCTCGTGTCTGTGCGTCTCCCGGGGAACGCCGATGATCATTGCTCCTCCTCCGCAGCCCGCCTCGCGACCCGGCGGTGTGCACGGTCTCCCGTGCGTGGCTTGACCCGCCCGTCCCGGCGCCGGATGTTCAGGGCGCCGCTCGCGACTGTGCGACGGGGAATCGTCAGTTCCGGAACCATGCCTAACGTATGAAAGCTGTCACGTTCACGTTCTCGATCCCGCGCTATCTGCTGGGGAGCGCCCTGGGCGGTGTCTCGGACGCGGTCGTGTTCGGCGGGCCCAGTGCCATCTCGCTCTCCCGGCTGCCCAACCCGGAGCTCCCCGGTGACCGCTGGGTGAGCCTCGAAGTGATTGCGGGCGGCATATGCGGCACCGACGTTGGCAACCTCGTCTACAGCGCCAGCCCCATTCTGGAGCCGTTCGCGTCGTTCCCGGCCGTTATGGGCCACGAGATTCTGGCCCGGGTCTTGGACGTGGGGCCCGCTGTCAGCGGGCTGCGCTCGGGGCAACGGGTGGCGGTCGACCCGATCGTATCGTGCGCGGTGCGGGAGTATCCCGAGAGCGAATGGTGCCCGCCCTGCGCGGGAGGCTACCCCGCCGCCTGTGCGCGCTCCGGCGAGGCCGGCGCCGTACACGTCGGCGGGCGTCCGCTGGCTCGGGGGATCACCGTCGGATACCACAGGGATCTTCCCGGTGGTTGGGGCGAACGCCTGATCGCCCACGAGTCCCAGATACATGCGGTTCCCGAATCCCTGGACGACACGACCGCGTCGCTGACCGAGCCGCTGGCGGTGGCCACGCACGCCGTGCTGCGATCGAAGGTGGAGCCAAAGGAGCGGGTGCTCGTTCTCGGGAGCGGGAGCATCGCTCTCTCTACCGTTTGGGCGCTCAGGGCTCTGGGACACGAGGGAGACCTCGTAGCCCAGGTCAAGCGGCCCAAAGAGGTCGAAATCGCAAGGCGCCTGGGTGCAAGCGCCGTGGTCACGCCCGGAGCTGCGGCACGTGAGGCTCTGCTCCGAACGGGAGCGCGTGCGTACAAACCGCCGGTCGGTCCCGAAGTGTATGCGGGCGGCGGCTTCTCGCTGATCTTCGATTGCGTGGGGAACCGGCCGAGTCTCGATCAGTCGCTGCGGTTCGCATCGCCCAGAGGGCGCGTCGTGATGCTGGGCTGCGCGGCGGTGGTGCGGCGCCTGGATCTCACGCTCGTCTGGGCGCACGAGCTGGCGGTGCAGGGCTCCCTCGGCTACGGGCGTGAGCTGTGGGAAGGGGAATCCCTCCACACCTTCGACGTAGTGTTCCGTCTGCTCGCCGGCTCCGGCGCCCGGATCGCCGATCTGGTGACCCACAACTACCCCCTCACCCAATACCGCACCGCGCTGTCCACCGCCCGCCATCACGGAAAGAGCGGTGCAATCAAGGTCTTGCTGACGCCCTAGACGGCGCTCGTCGCCTCCTTGTAGGCGTTGATCCCTTCCGCGAAAGCGGCCTCGTTGATCTCCAGCAGAGCGCAGTTCTTCTGCAATGCGTCGCGCATGGTCGCAACGAAACTCTGCTCGGGAAACAGCTCGGTGGCGGCCTGCAGGGCTCCCAGCGCCGCGACGTTCTTGACCATGGTCTTGCCCAGATCCCGCGCGATCTGCGTGCAGGGGACGCCGACCATCTGGATGCTGGGATCCAACTCGGGCGGCTTGGGAATGACCGAGCTGTCGTAGATCACGATTCCGCCGGGCTGAACCTCCGGCCCGAACTTCTCGAGGCTCGGTGGGTTGAACGCGACCAGCACGTGCGGCTTCGGCGATGCCGGCGAGAGGACTTCCTGTGTGGCGACGTGGACGTCAGCGTAGGACGTGCCGCCGCGCGACTCGGGCCCGTAGCTCGGGATGTGGGTTCCGTCGAAGCCCTCGTTGATCGCGGTCCGGGCGGTGACGAGCGCGATGGTCTGCGCGCCGTCTCCTCCGGCGCCGGCGAACTTGATGGCGATGTCGTCCTGGTGGATATGACTGGGGAAGGTGTTGCTGAAGCGCTGTGGCGGCTCAGCGGCTCCCCCGATCACACGGGCAACAACGTCGGGCTCGAAGCTCGGCGTTCCCAGGTCGAACCACGGCTCCACCTCCAGGTCCTTCTTTACCCCGAGGGGGAAGACGGGCACCATCTTCTCCTTGACCCACTGCTCCGCTTCCAGGGGTGTCACGTGCAGGTGCGTGGGACACTCAGCGAGCACCTCGACGAACCCGAGTCCCTTGTTCTCGACCTGCAGCTGCAGCGCCTTCTTGATCGCCTTCTTGGCGCGAGTGCGTTGCTTGTTGTCATACAGCGCGACGCGTTCCACGTAGACCGGCGCATCCATCTGGGCTACCGTCTCAGCCATCCTCATTGGCTCACCGGTGATCCGGCCGCGCCCCGTGGGCGTCGTCGTGGTGCGCTGCCCGCTCAGGGTCGTGGGCGCCATCTGCCCACCGGTCATCCCGTAGATCGCGTTGTTCACGAAGATGAACGTCATGGGAAGCCCCATCGACGTGGCCTGCATGATCTCCGCCAGGCCGATCGATGCCAGGTCGCCGTCGCCCTGATAGCTCAGCACCACCGACTCCGGGTTGGCGACCTTGTGGCCCAGTGCGACGGCGGGCGCGCGCCCGTGCGCTGCCTGCGAGTTGCCGACGTCCAGGTAGTAGTACATGAAGACGGCACAGCCGACCGGTGAGATGGCGACGGTGCGATCCTGCACGCCCAGCTCGTCGATGGACTCGGCGATGTATTTGTGGATCAGGCCGTGGCCGCAGCCCGGGCAGTAGTGCGTCGACTGCCCCTTCAGGCCTTCGCCATGCGCGTGGCGATCGAATCGCCCGTAGAACACGCTATCCATGGCTCACCTCCGCCAATCCGGCGATGTAGTCCACGATCTCTTGTTGCTGCGGAAGAACACCGCCGTAGTGCTGCACCCGGTCTATGGGCGGGTGAGAGCTCATGCCCGCGTGACTGAGCGCCAAGCGCAGTTCGTCTTCGAGTTGGCCTGCGCCCGCCTCGACCACGATCAACCCGCGCTTGCCCTCGAGCAGCGGGAGCAGCGCGTCGATCGGGAACGGCCACAGAGTTATGGGCCTGAACAGCCCTACATTGATCCCGCGCTCGCGCAGCGATTGAACGGCACCCTTCGTCATCCGGGCGGGTGTATTGCAGGCGATGACCAGCCAATCGGCATCCTCGCAGTGGAACGACTCCGATCGCTGCTCCTGCCGACTCATCTGCTGGTACTTGTCGTTCAGGTGAATGTTGTGCTTTTCGAGGTCCGGCTCGTTGAGCAAGATCGATGTATGGAGGTTGCCGCGGTGTGCGGCATCTCCATAGACGGCCCACTCGGGGAGGCCCGGCTGAACCAGAGACTCGGGAAGTGAGACGCGGCCGGTGACCTGGCCCAGGTATCCGTCGCCAACGATCACGACCGGGTTCCTGTACCGGAACGCCAGGTCGAACGCCTCCATCGTGAGATCAAGCATCTCCTGCGGGTTGGACGGCGCCAGCACCAGCGCGTGTGTGTTGCCGTGCCCCAGTCCGCGGCACGCCAATTTGATGTCGCCCTGCTCGGGCCCGATGTTGCCGAGTCCGGGGCCTCCCCGCATGACGTTGATGAACACGCCGGGGATCTCGGCGCCGATCATGTAGGAGACGGCTTCGAGCATGAGGCTGAACCCCGGTGACGATGTGAACGTCATGCATCGGAGTCCGGCGCCGCCACAGCCGTACATCATGTTGGCCGTCGCGACCTCGCTCACGGCCTGTACGAAGACTCCGTTCAACTCCGGCAGCAGCTTGGCCATCAGCTCCGCGCCCTCTGTCGAGGGGGTGATCGGATAGCCAAAGAAATGTCTGCAACCGGCCAGCAGGGCTCCTACCGCCGCCGCGTGGTTTCCCTTCAGTACTAGCGGCTCCAGCTTCGGCATGGGGACGCGCCGGTCGGGAATCGCCTCGGCCGCGGCCGTGGTCGCCGACCGGGGGCCGAACACCGAGTAGGGGTCTGTAACCACCATGTCGATGCCGTCGGCCTCGGGCGGAGTGGCCATCAGGCCATACGGCTCCGGACAGGCGCTGTAGCACAACCCGCATCCGTTGCACACCTCCATGTCGACCCTGATGGGCGTGAACCCGGTCATCGGGTCGATCTCATCGCCCAGCTCGATACAGTGCTTGGGGCATGCATCTATGCAGCGCCCGCACGCCTTGCAGAACTGGGGGAAGAGGAACGGCTTGGGTCTGACCTTGGTCTTCGTAGTCACCATGTGATCCGATCCAGGTCGCGGTCGCGAGACATCACTTCTTCAAACCTAGTCGATTGTGGGTGTAGGTCTCAAATAGGCGCACCGCTCGGTCGGCGGTGCGGAACGTCGGAATGTGCTCGTCCTCGAGGAGCTCGGCCATCGCATCGTACTTCGGTCCGGCGTCCACGACGGCGACCCACGGCTTGGGACTCTCCCTCCGGATGCCGGCCAGGCGGCCGGCGATAGAGGCCGCGTCGCCCACGTCCTCCCCGTGGCCCTCGCCGGCCGCGAGGGTGTTGAGTGCGCCGGTGTGCGGAACGCATCCGACTACTGCGACGTCCACGTTGTCGTCCCACAGCACGGCACGCACCGCATCCTCGTACGGCGCGTCGTCCATGATCGGAGTGAGATCGACGGGGTTCCGGACTTCGATGACTCGCTCGAGACGGCGCCGGGCCAGGATCTCGGCGAGCACGGCGGTCGTGGCGCTCTCGAACCGAGGCAGGGTGAACCGTCCCAGGTTGTCCGCGATGGCCACACACTCGAAGCCCGCGTTGGTGATCGCGCCGAGTCTGCTCCCGCTGGGCTCCCTGTCGCGCAGGAAGCAGGACAGGCGTACGAGGTCCTCGAAGTCGGCGAGGGTGTCCGCCACGAGCACGCCGGCCTGGCGTGCGAGCTCCCGCAGGACCGCGTAGTCGCCGGCAACCGCGGCCGTGTGGGAGGCGGTCGCCAGTGCGCCGGCGTCCGTGCGCCCGCCTCCGTACAGCACCACCGAGCGGCCGCTCTCAACGATCCGGGCGGCTGACTCGAGCCAACGCCGGCCGTCGAGCGGCCGGAATCCCTCGATGTAACAGGCGACCACCTCGACCCCCGGGTCGTCCTCGAAGTGGTTCAGGTAGTCGCCGACCGTGAGGTCGATCTGGTTCCCAACCGAGATGACGTAGCGCGGGTTGAGACGGGCGAGCTTGCTCGAGCGCGCCACCGCGAAGGCGCCGCTCTGCGAGACGAGCGCCAGGGGGCTGGGCTCGCTTCGCGGCCAACTCAGCTTGTGTCCCGGAATGAACATCGTGTCGTAACGGCCGGGAACGGACCGCACACCGAGGCAGTTGCCGCCGTTGATCAGCGGACCGTCCCACGAGCCCCCGCGCGCTCCCTCGAGCGCGCGCTCGACGCGCTGGGCGAGCGGCTCCGTGCCGCTCCTCTCACCCAACCCACCGGGAATGACGATCACGCACTCCGCCTTCTCGCCATCGATGATCTGCTCGATCGCCGCGGGCGTCTGCTCCGCGGCGATGCTCAGGACGAGGAGATCCACCCGCTCGGGGAGCGCAGCGATGTTGGGGTAACAAGCCACCCCTCCGATGGCGTCGGCGTTAGGCTTCACGATCGCGATCTGTTCTCGCGGGAAGCCCTCGCGCAGCATGTTGCCGAGGATCACCCGTCCCGGGTTGGTGCCCTCCGATACCCCGATCAGCGCAACGGAGCTGGGCTTGAGCAGGCGGCCGAGCTTCTCGAGCGGCCGCGCAGCACGGGGCTCGGCGCTGTCCCGACGGAGCGTCACCAGAACGTCCAGCGCCACGGGTCCGTCGTCGGTGAGGGCAAGCGGGTTGATCTCGAACTCCGCCAGCAGCGCGGATTCGGGCTGCGCCGCGAACTCGAGCATGCGCTTGGCCAGCGCGTGAAGCCGCTCGGGCGGGAGCCGCACCCTGGCCCCGCGCGCGGCCCCGGTAACGAGCGGTCCCACCAGCGTGCGCTCGAGCGCCGCCGAGATGGCTGCGGGCGGAGCCAAGCCCGGCGCCAGGATGGCGACGTCGCTCCCCGGAGCGAGGTGCCGCGCGAGCTGCTCAGCGTGGATCCCTCCGGCGCCGATGGTCACCACGGGTCCGAATTCGTCGGTCCAGCGCAGTCCAACGAGGAGCTCTGCCCCAAGGGCGTCATTGTGCGGCACGAACTCGCTGACGGTGAATCCGGAGACGGCCTCGCTGCCGACCCGCTGCAGAATGGTCTCGATCGCGTGACCAACGGCGGAGCGATCGTGCGGCACCACCTCGATACCGCCGACGTCCGTCTTATGGAGGATCTGTGGTGAAGCGACCTTCACTACGAGGCGGTCGCCGGGCAGGTCGTCCAGGGAGGTCGCGCGCGCCTCATCGGCGCCCTGCACGAAGCGGTGGGCCGGCACCCGGAAGCCCAGCGCCCCAGCGAGCGCGAAGCCCTCAGTGTCCAACAGGACGGAGCGGCCCTCGGCATGGGCTTGCTCCAGAATCCCGGCGACGTCTCCATCTACGACCGCACGCACCAGCAGAAGCCCTCCCGCCCGCTGGCGGGCTGTGGGGGGTAGAACTGGGCGGTACTCGACCGCGCACCCTGCCGCCAGGAAGATCGCCGGGGGCGCGGTAATCCCGTTATGAAAGCTTATTAAGGTGTTCTTAGAAAGGCACTTGCGGGCCTGAGGCGGCCTCCCTCGGGACGCCCCGGTGGCGCCCGAGGGCCCACCACATCGGGGGGCGGGGCGCGGGTCTCCTGGGACGGTCTGCGCAGGCGGCGTCCCGAGCCTCGGGGGAGCCGCGCGACCGGGTAGATGGCGGCGAGGGCCAGCCACGCCATGAGGGGCCAGCCGGCCCAGCCGCTCGGGGACCGGACGTTGGGGAACAGGTGCGGGGCCTGACGCAGAACTGCCAGCAGCGCCCGAACGCACCTCGTGTCCAGCTGTGCGCCCGCCACCCGGTCCAGCTCGCGCACGACCACGCGAAGCGATTGAGAGGACCGGTAGGGGCGGGCGGTGGTCATCGCGTCGAATGTGTCTGCCACCGCTATGATGCGGGCGGCGAGAGGGATCTCGGCTCCCTGGAGGCCGTCCGGGAAGCCCAGCCCGTCCATGCGCTCGTGGTGCCAGCGCACCGCGGCCAACACTCGGGGGTGGTCTTTGAGCAGGGGCCTGAGGATCTGCTCGCCGATCACGGTGTGCCACTGGACCGTGCGGCGCTCGTCGTCCGTGAGCGGGCCGTCTTTGCTCAGCACTCCGTCCGGCACCCCGATCTTCCCGACATCGTGCAGCTGCGCCGCGAGTCGGATCTCGTCCACTTCGGTCTGGCACAGCCCGAGCTCGTGGGCTATGACGCTGGCATAGCCGCTCACCCGCTGCGAGTGGCTGCGGGTATACGCGTCCTTCGCCTGAAGCGCCTCGGCGACCGATCCCACCGCGTTCGCGAACAGCTGCTCGGCCGCTGCCGGAACCTCCCCAGCGGCGGGCGCCAGCCCCGCCTCAGCCACCTGCCCTTCGGCTGGGCCGGAATGACCCACCCCCCCCCGCCCGGAGCCGAGGCGCGTGGAACATATCGGCTCGCCGGTGACGGTCGGCACAGCGCCTATGGGGGTTTGGGTTGCAAGCTTCACCTGGCGTCCTCCGCTGGGTGGTCCTGCGTGCGCCGCCAATGCGGCGGCACCCTGTAAGACTGCAACCGCGGGGCCGTTTTGTCGTATCGCTGTAAGTGATTGCCATGTAAGTGCTTGGGCGTTTCACCCAAGCTGGGCGGCATGGTACGATTCGTGCTTGATGGGTCAAATGGTACCACCTGAGGAAAGTGTGACGCTTCCGGCCGAACCCCGCACGTGGCGCAAGCGAGGCGCTGGCGACCAGGCACCGGACTCCAAGGAGGCCGCGGTGGCGCTCATGGTCGTGCGGCTATCGGAGTCGTTCTCTGACCTGTGGGCCCAGTTGGCGGAGGATCTGGGAGCCGCCCTCAGGGTGTTGTCACAGGACGACGCCGTGATGGTGGGGTCCGAGGTGGCCGCCGTCGTACTCGCGGCCGGCGGGGCCGAGCGAGCCGCACTCGACTGGTTGGACGGGCACGAGCCCCCGCCCTCGATTCCCACCCTGGCCGTCGGGTCCGATCCCGGACGCCGAATCGCCACGCGTTTGGTGAAACACGGCGCCACCGACTACTTCGCTCTTCCCGAAGACGTAGAGATCCTGCGCAACGCGGTGACCTCCGCCGTAGAGCGGCACGGCAAAACGCTGCGCCGCGCCGCGGTCGGCGCGGGGGAGGAGCGTTCCCGTGCGTTTGCCGCGATCGTGGGTGAGAGCCCGGCCATCAAGGCGGTCCTCGCTCGGGCGGCCCGGGTCCTGCCTCACGCGGACGCCACCGCGTTGGTCGTGGGCGAGACCGGGACGGGTAAGGAGCTCCTCGCGCGCGCGATCCATCAGGGCGGCCCGAGGCGGCGCGCGCCGTTCGTGGCCGTCAACTGCTCGGCTTTGCCGACGCATCTCATTGAATCGGAGCTGTTCGGCCACGAGCGGGGAGCGTTCACGGATGCTCACGCGGCGAAGCCCGGCCTGTTCGAGGTGGCGGATGGTGGCACGCTGTTCCTGGACGAGATCGGCACTCTGCCAGTGGAGTTGCAGGCGAAGCTGCTCCGCGTGCTCGAGGACAAGCACGTGCGCCGGGTCGGCGGCACCAAGTCTCGCGGTCTCAACGTGCGCATCATCGCGGCCACGAACGACAAGCTGGAGGACGCGGTGCAGGAGGGGAGGTTCCGCCAGGACCTGTTCTTCCGGCTCAGCGTCATAACGCTGGCCCTACCGCCGCTGCGTGACCGGGCCGAGGACGTGCTGATCATCGCCGAGGTGCTGCTGGTCCGGATGGCCAAGGAGCACGATCTCCCGCTGCCCGGGCTGGGGGCCGACGGACGCGCGGCCCTCCTGGGCTATCATTGGCCGGGGAACGTTCGCGAGCTGAAGAACGCGGTCGAGCGGGCGCTGCTGCTCTCGCCGCCGGGCGAGCTCAGTCTCCCCGAGCTGGTGCCGGTATCGACCGCGGAACACGCCGTCGCCGGGCCGCTGCCGTTCCCGGCCCGGCTGGACGACATCACGGCGGCTGCGGCCCACGCGACGCTGGAGCTGTGCGGTGGGAACCGGAGCGAGGCGGCCAGGCGGCTAGGCATCTCGCGCCGGCGTCTGCGCAGGCTGCTCGATCTGGAGGCCGATTCCGCCTGATTCTGGTACGGTCCGCTCCGGGATGGTTCAAACCGACCCAGCTCGACCCTCAAACTGCTCTCCCATAACTCCCAGTGAATCAATGAGTTAGCACGCAGGACTCCGAGGCACGGTCCCTGCGATGCTCTCATGGCGGATGCGACTGGCTCAAGCCCCGAGCGCCCACGGAGCACGAGTCTCTCGATTCTGGCCTTTGAGAGTGAGGGAGGACGCTATGTCACGACGGACGCTGTTGATCGCGCTTGGCGCGGGCGTGGTCGCCGCGGCCTGTACCGACGCCACCGGCCCACCGCTGGATGACGCCCCGTCTCCGTATCAGGAACAGGTCGAAGAGCTCGTAGTGCCCGACGGAGCACTGCCGGGCTTGCGATGGACGACCGAAAAGGGAGTCGGGGCATTTGCGATTCTCCCCGCACCGGACGACGAGGGTCCGGGCGAGGAGTTGCCGGTCAGCATCACTCCCTCTCCCGAGGCGGGGCCGCCGCAGCTGGATCGGTATGAGGTGAGCTTTTGGGCAGTTCGGGGGAAGCGGCGCTCCATCCAGATCAACTACGAGACGGAGGACGGGCTGAGCCCCTTCCTGCGACTTACGATCCCGCGCCGGGCGCTCCACCGCCGGCCGGACGGAAGTCGAATCGAGTGGGGGGAAGCAGTCCTCATCACAGTAATCGTGGACCGGACCCGGCTCCGAGTGGAGCTGGAACCGGACGGGATCCAGTTCAGTCGTTGGATTCCTGCGCGGCTGAAGATCTGGTACGGCGGAGCCGATTGGGACTTCAATGGCGACGGTGTGGTGGATGAGAGGGATGACGAGGCGGAGCGCCGGCTCAGGATGTGGACCCAGGAGGAGGACGGGGGCCCCTGGCGTTCGATGCGTGGCTGGCACTCGCGGCGCGGCAAGTGGCTCCTGGTCAAGCTGTACCACTTCACCGGGTACGAGGTCTCCACCTAACCATGGACGCGCGAGAGTCATTGGCGATGCTGAACAGGGTGCAGGAGCTTGCCGACGCCGGCCAGCACGCCGGCGTGGTCGCCTTCCTCTCGGAGCGGCCGGAGCAGGACGTGGGGAGCTCGCCCACGCTCGCGCTGCTGCGCGGGATCGCCCACTATCGGCTGGGCAGTGCGGACGAGGCGGAGCGGTGGGTGAAGCTCGCCTTGGAGCTGTCGAGGGAGCGTGGCGACAAGGCCGTCGAAGCGCGTGCCCTCAACGCCTCCGGGGCGATCGAGCTGGACACGGGCCGGATCGATGAGGCGGCGGCACATTTCATGGAGGCGCTCTCGGAAGCGAAGATCGAGGGGGATCACGCGACCGTGGGCCGCTGCTCCAACAACCTCGGTATCATCGCAAACATGCGGGGGGACTACGGCCGGGCCGTGGGCTCGTATACGATGGCTCTGGCCGCTTTCCAACAGGCCGATCTCCATTGGGGCATCGCTCAGGTGATGCACAACATGGCCATCACCTACCGCGACCAGGGAGATCTCGCGAAGGCCCTGAGCACGGCCGACGACGCCGTCGAGGAGGCTCGGGAAGCAGGGAACCTGCGCCTGGCCGCTGCGACCCGTGCCGGGCGCGCCGAGGTGCGCTTGCTCTCGGGGGACGCGGAGTTTGCCAGGCGCGAGGTCGAGCGCGTCCTCGAGTCGGAGGGGAGCCTCGGGAACGTGGTTGGCGAGGCCGAGGACCTCAGGGTCCTGGCGGGAGCGCGGGCTGCGCTCGGTGAGACCGACGAGGCGGAGAAGCTGCTGCGCGAAGTGGCCCAGCGGGCGGAATCCCTCGAGCGGCCCCACCTGGCGGCGCAGGCCGAGCGTGACCTGGCCCGGCTGCTTCAGCGGCTGGGGCGCACCGGCGAGGCCCAGGAGCTCGCGCGCAAGGCGCGGGTCCGCTTCGAGCGGCTGGGGGCCGCCGCCGAAGTCCAGAAACTGGACGAGTTCCTGAGCGACACGGCGTCCGGCTGAGGCCGGGCGCCTTTCTCTAGCGGGCCACTAGGCGGGACATCCCACCGATCGGCGTCCCGGACGCCGGCAGTGTCGTCACCCAACCAAGGACGCCAGCAGCACCGAGATTGCCCCGTGCACTCACACCGCGGGGTGTGGTGTTGCAACTGCTGCCCTCCGGTTAGAATCCAACTGTGCCGGTGCCGATGGGCGCCGGCCATCCCGTTGGGACGGGCCTCCGGCGATATTTGGACGGCCGTCACGCGGCCCGGATCACTCCGGGCCGCTATGCGGTAGGCGTCTTCCTGGACGCCGCCCAGCGGCACACAACAACCGAACATTCGGGGACAGGGAGCGGCTTGTATGACGCAGCGCGTCGTGATTCTGGGGGCAGCCGGGCGGGACTTTCACAACTTCAACACGTATTTCCGCAACAATTCCGACTTCGAGGTTGTGGCTTTCACTGCCACGCAGATCCCTGACATCGATGGGCGGCGCTATCCGCCCGACCTGGCTGGGGCTGACTACCCCGAGGGGATACCCATCGAGGCAGAGGACGATCTCGAGCGTCTGATCCGCGATCAGAAGGTGGACATAGCCGTCTTCAGCTACTCGGACGTGTCTCATGAGCAGGTGATGCACGTGGGCTCGCGCGCCATGGCCGCCGGTGCCGACTACATGCTGCTCGGGGCGCACCACACCATGGTGGATTCGAAGGTCCCGGTGGTCGCGGTTTGCGCGGCGCGCACCGGTGCGGGGAAGAGCCAGACCAGCCGACGGGTGGCGGAGGTTCTGCGCGAGATGGGCAAGCGGGTAGTGGTGGTGCGCCATCCGATGCCCTATGGGGACCTCACCAAGCAGGCTGTTCAGCGGTTCGCCGAGTTCGAGGACCTCGACAAGCACAATGTCACTATCGAGGAGCGCGAGGAGTACGAGCCGCACCTGAGTGCGGGCTCGGTCGTGTACGCCGGCGTCGACTACGAGCGCATCCTGCGGCAGGCGGAGCAGGAGGCGGACGTCGTGATCTGGGACGGCGGCAACAACGACATGCCGTTCTACACGCCGGATCTGCTCATCGTCGTAGTCGATCCGCATCGTCCCGACCACGCGGCACGCTACCACCCTGGTGAGGTGAACGTCCGCATGGCGGACGTGGTCGTGATCAACAAGGTGGACACCGCCGGGTTGGAGGGCATCGAGACGGCGCGCCGCATCACGACCGAGCTCAACCCGAACGCGACCATCATCGAGGCGGCGAGCCCGATCTTCGTCGACGACGGCGACTACATTCGCGGCAAGCGTGTGTTGGTCGTCGAGGACGGCCCCACGCTGACACACGGTGAGATGTCCTACGGCGCCGGATGGGTGGCCGCGCGCCGCTACGGCGCAGCCGAGATCGTGGACCCGCGCGCCTTCGCCGTTGGCACGATCCGCGACACCTTCGAGAAGTACCCCACGACGGGTGCAGTGCTTCCGGCCATGGGATATGGCGACATGCAGACGGCCGAGCTGGCCGAGACGATCAACAATGCCCCGGTAGACGCAGTCGTGGTCGCGACGCCCATAGATCTGCGCAGTCTGATCGAGATAGACAAGCCCGCGTTGCGGGTGCGCTACGAGTTGCAGGAGATCGGCCAGCCCACGCTCGCCGATGTGCTATCGAAGTTCGCCGACGCGGTCCGGCTGAGCGGGGAGCCGGCCGCCTAGCCCGGCAGCGCGACGGGTGGCCGACCGCGAGGGGTGCAGATGACGACTCTCAAGGGCACGATCGGGATACTGACCGGTGGCGGCGACGTACCCGGATTGAATCCGGCCATACGTGCCGTCACGGTTAGAGCCCTGCGTGAAGGCTACCGCGTGCTCGGGATCCGCCGCGGCTGGGCGGGGCTCGTGGACCTCATCCCCGCTCCCGACGCAGACAACGGCGAGCACGTCCTGGAGCTCACCGAGGACGCGGTGAACCGCGCGGGGCGCACCGGCGGCACCTTCCTGCATACGTCGCGAACCAGACCGTCCCGACTTCCCAAGGCTCTGGTCCCCGACCATCTCCGGGACTCGTACGCGGACGAGGTCAATGACCTCACGCCCACCGTGCTGCAGAACCTCGAGTTCCTCGGCATCGACTTCCTGATCCCGATCGGCGGCGACGACACGCTGACCTACGCGCAACGGCTCCACAACGAGGGAGTGAAGGTGGTCGCGGTGCCGAAGACGATGGACAACGACGTCCCCGGCACCGATTACTGCATCGGGTTTTCCACCTGCGTGACTCGGACGATCGAGCTCACCCATCAATTGCGCACAACCGCCGGGTCACACGAGCGGTTTCTCGTGATCGAGGTTTTCGGGCGCTACGCGGGCTACACCGCGCTGCTGCCGACAATGGCAGGAGCGGCTGACCGCTGCGTGATTCCGGAGCACAGGTTCGAGATGGAGCAACTGTGCGAACTCCTCAGCTACGACCGGAACCGGAACCCGAGTAGTTATGCCGTGGCGCTCGTGTCGGAGGGCGCGCGGATGTCTGACGCCGACGCGATGACGTTCGAGGGCGAGGACCAGGATCAGTACGGACACAAGAAGCTGGGCGGGATCGGTGACCGGGTGGCGACCCTGCTCAAGGTCTGCTCGCCCAAGCACAATCGGGGCCGACGGGTGAACATAGTGAGCCAGCGGCTCGGCTATCTGGTGCGCTGCGGCGACCCCGACGCGCTGGACTCGATCGTTCCCATGGCGTTCGGCAACCTGGCGCTTGACCTCATCCTGTCGAACACGTCAGGGCGTCTGGTAAGCATCCGAAACGGCGTTTACGACAGCGTGCCAATAGATGTCATCACGGGGCGTAAGAAGGTGATCGACGTCCAGAAGTACTACAACACGGAGCGGCTGCGACCGCGATACAAGACGCTGCTCCGCCAACCCCTCTTCATAATGACGAGCGATGTCTGATACCCTCCGCAAGCAAGTCGAGGAGCTCTGGCCCGAACTGGAGTGGATCGGGGATTCGGGGCTCAGAGAACAGGTAACCGAGACGTGGATCAAGGCCTTCGAGCGCAGCCCGCTGGAGCCCGAAGATCTGCACAACATCCCCTTCACGCTGCTGGTGCCCAACTGCCCCGCGACGTTCATGGAGCACAAGCGGTGCGTGGTCCACGTCGCGCGGGATGGTGCCAAGGCGATGCAGTCGTTTCTCGGCAAGGCGCTCCAAATCGACACCGACACGGTGGTTGCGGGAGCGATACTCGCCGACGTTGGCAAGCTGCTCGAGTATGAGAAGGAGGGCGGCGTCACTCGGCAGAGCGAGCGCGGCAAGGCGCTGCGGCACCCGTTCACGGGTGTGGCGCTCGCGCTGGAATGCGGCGTGCCGGATCAGGTTTGCCACATCATCGCGACGCATGCGGCCGAGGGCGACCTCGTGAAGCGAAGTACCGAGGCGTATATCGTGCACCACGCGGATTTCATGAGCTATCTACCGTTCAAGAACCTGACGTAGCGGAGACTGTAGATGACGGAGACGATCACGGCCACGATGGCCCGTTGGGCCACCGACCTCGCATACGATGATCTCGGGGAGCAGGCGATCCACGAGGCCAAGCGGTACCTGCTGGACTCCTTGGGGTGCGCATTCGGAGGCTTTCGGCAGGAGGACGCCCGGATCGCCCTGGCGGTGCTGAACGAGATCGGGGGTGAGGGAAACGCGACCCTCATCGGCTCCGGCACGAAGACCGATCCGGTTTCGGCATCGTTGGCCAACGCCTTGATGGTCCGGGTGATGGACTACAACGACATCTACTGGCAGCAGGACCCGTCGCACCCCTCGGACATCATCCCCGCGGCGCTGGCGTGCGGTGAGCGGGCAGGCCGCAGCGGCACGGACTTGATAGTGGGCATCGTGCTGGGTCACGAGTTCGAGATGCGTCTCTGTGAGGCGGCCTTCCCGGGCATCCGTGAACGCGGTTGGCATCACGCGACTCTCACCGCCTTCGTATCGCCGATCGTGGCGTCCTGGATGCTGGGCCTCACCTGGGAGCAGTGCCAGCACGCGATCGGGATCTCGGCGTCGCGGCACTGTACGCTGGGAGCTGTGACGGCCGGCAAGCTCACCATGATGAAGAACACGGTGGACCCGATGGCCACTCAGAGCGGCGTGCTCGCCGCGCTGCTCGCGGAGAAGGGCTACACCGGTCCGGAGCACGTGATCGACGGCAAGGAAGGGCTCGAGCACTGTTACGGTCCCGAGTGGAAGCTGGACGTACTGGTCGCCGGGCTCGGCGACTCGTGGCGCATCGAGCGCTGCGGCATGAAGGCCTTCCCGACCGAAGCGCTCACCCACGCTCCCATATCGGCGGTGCTGGAAATAGTCATTGAGAACGACCTGGCCCCCGAGGCAGTGGAGAAGGTGAATATCCGTTCGCTCGCCCGCGCCGCGGACATCCTGGCTGATCCGTCGAAGTACGACCCGCGCAGCAAGGAGACGGCTGACCACAGCCTCCCCTACGTAATCGCGGCGGCGGTCGCCGACCGGCAGGTGACGCCGGCACAGTTCGAGCAGGAGAAGATCATGGACCCGCGCATCCGCGAGCAGCTGCACAAGGTGGAGGTGGTGGCGGATCCAGAGATCGAAGCGGTCTTCCCCAAGCTGCAGCGTGTGAAGGTGACGATTCACACGACCGACGGACGCGAGTTCACGAAGCAGCTCGACTACCCCAAGGGCGACCCGCGCAACCCGTTGACCGATCAGGAAGTCGAGGAGAAGTTCGACGCGCTCGCGTCACCGGTGTTGTCCGACGACGCCCGCAAGCGGCTCAAGGATGCCGTGTGGGGTCTGGACAAGGTGGGATCAGTGGCGGAGTTGATGGACCTCTGCCGAGCGGACAAGTAACCTGAGGCGAAGGCCGGCAGGCTCCGGCCACCCGAGGTGACCATGGGCCAAACGGCCGTAGAGAAGATCGCACAGGCGCACCTGGCGGAGGGACCCGACCGTCCGCTCCGCGCCGGTGACGTGGTGTCGCTGCGCCCGCGGCACGTGATGACACATGACAATACCGCGGCGGTGATGAAGAAGTTCGTCGCGATCGGCGCGGCGAAGATCCACGATCCGCAACAACCCGTCTTCACGCTGGACCACGACATTCAGAACACCTCCGAGAGCAATCTCGCCAAGTACCGGGATATCGAAGCCTTTGCCGGGGAGCAGGGCGTCGACTTCTATCCGGCCGGCATGGGAATCGGTCACCAGATCATGGTGGCTCACGGTTACGTGCTGCCAGGCTCCCTCGTGGTCGCGTCCGATTCACACTCGAACATGTACGGAGCGATGGGCGCGCTGGGGACCCCGGTCGTGCGAACCGACGCAGCCGCGATCTGGGCCACGGGCGAGTTCTGGTGGCAGATCCCGCGCTCGGTTCAGGTGGTGCTACGGGACCGGCTGCGCGAGGGGGTGACCGGCAAGGACGTGATAGTCACGCTGTGCGGCCTCTACAACCAGGGTGAGGTTCTCAACGCCGCCGTGGAGTTCAGCGGACCGGGCGTCGCCAGCCTGTCGATGGACGAGCGCCTGAGCATCTCCAACATGACGACGGAGTGGGGTGCACTTGTTGGGTGGTTCCCGGCCGACGCCACCACGGTGGACTACCTGCGCCGCCGCCGGGACGTGATCGGGACGGACCGATATGGCGATGATGAGCTCGCGGGCTGGGAAGGGAGCCCACTGGCGCCGGACGACGACGCCTCGTACGCGGCCCGCATCGAGTTCGACCTCTCGGCGGTGAGTCCGCACGTGTCGGGTCCGGACAGCGTTCAGGTGATGCGGTCGCTCGCAGACATGGAGCGCGATCGTGTCGCGATCCAGAAGGCTTACCTCGTGTCGTGCGTGAACAGCCGTCTGGAGGACCTGGAGGCGGCGGCTGGAGTCCTCGAGGGGAAGAGGGTAGCCGAGGGCGTCGAATTCTATGTGTCCGCGGCGAGCAGGGAAGTCCAGGAAGACGCCGAGGCATCCGGGGCGTGGAGTCGGATCCTGGAAGCGGGCGCCATGCCGCTTCCGCCGGGGTGCGGTCCGTGCATCGGGTTGGGAGCCGGCTTGCTGGAGCCGGGTGAGGTGGGCATCTCGGCGACCAATCGGAATTTCAAGGGGCGAATGGGGTCCCGCGATGCGCAGTGCTTCCTCGCGAGTCCGGAGGTCGTCGCGGCGTCAGCGGTCGCCGGCTACATAACCGGCCCCCGTCCTACGGACGGTACGCTGCCGGAGCGGCGTTTCACGGAGCACGCCGCGCCCCGGGCTTCCGACGAGACCGTCGCAATTCAGGAGGGGTTCCCGGAGCACCTGCAGGGGCGGCTGGTATTCGTGCCGCAGGACAACCTCAACACGGACGGGATCTACGGCAAGGACTACACGTACCGTGACGGGATGACGCCTGAAGAAATGGCGCGTGTGGTGATGGAGAACTACGACCCCAAGTTCGCGGAGGCGACGCAGGCAGGTGACGTTCTCGTCGGCGGTCGCAACTTCGGCACGGGGTCCAGCAGGGAGCAGGCGGCGACGGCCCTGATGGCGAAAGGGATTGCGTTGGTGATCGCCGCCAGCTTTTCGCAGACTTACCTGCGCAACGCGTACAACAACGGCTTTCCCTGCATCGAGTGTCCCGAGCTCGTGTCCCGCGTCAAGGCCGAGCTCATCGATGCGGTGGCGTCCGGGGCGCCCACGATCATTCCCGGGGACGAGCTCGAGATAGATTTCACGCGCAGCACGGTGACGTTCAGAGGCGAGACGTTCGGTTTCGCGCCGTTGGGGTCGGTCCCGCAGTCGCTCGTGGTGGCTGAGGGAATCGAGAACCTGGTGCGGCGCCGTTTGGAACTCGCCTGAGCTGACAACTGGTTCAAACACTGGAGGAAGAAGTCGAAGATGGCCAAGTACACGGTGGTGACGATGCCGGGCGACGGAATCGGCCAGACGGTCTTGCCCGAGGCGGTGCGGGTCCTGGAGAAGGTCGGATTCGACGCCGACTACGTGCACGCGGATATCGGATGGGACTTCTGGATCAACGAGGGGAACCCACTCCCCGAGCGGACGATCGAGCTCCTGAGGCAGCACAAGCTGGGGCTGTTCGGCGCCATCACGTCGAAACCGAAGCGGGAAGCCGCCAAGGAGCTGAAGCCCGAGCTGCAAGGGCAGGGTCACGAGTACTTCAGCCCGATCGTGGCGATGCGGCAGCTCTTCAACCTCGACGTGTGCATCCGGCCGTGCCGGTCGTTCAAGGGGAATCAGCTCAACTTCGTGCGGCAGAAGGGCGGCGGTGGGTACGAGGAGCCGAAGGTCGACGCAGTGGTGTTCCGCCAGAACACCGAGGGACTATACTGCGGCATCGAGTGGACGAACCCGCCACAGGTGGTCCGCAACGCCCTCGGTATGCACGCCAAATACAAGATCTTTGCCGACACGCCGAGCGAGGACCTCGCGATCTCGATGCGTCTGTTCACGCGCAAGGCGTGCCGCCGCATCGTGGGGGCCGCGTTCGAGTACGCCAAGAAGTACGGCTACAAGTCCGTCACGATTTGCGAGAAGCCGAACGTGTTGCGCGAGACGTCCGGCATGATGGAGGAAGTGGCGCGAGAGGTAAAGGCGGACTACCCGGACATCGAGCATTGGTCGACCAACATCGACGCCCAAATGATGTGGCTCACCAAGAACCCGGAGGATTACGGGGTGCTGGTGGCGGGGAACATGTTCGGCGACATTATCTCGGACGCGTTCGCCGGTCTGGTTGGCGGACTGGGCTTCGCGTGTTCCGGTAACATCGGCGACGAAGTGGCGGTCTTCGAGCCGACCCACGGATCGGCGCCGAAATACCAGGAGCTGGATCCGCCCATCGTCAACCCGATCGCGATGTTCCTGAGCGGAGCGATGCTGCTCGACCACGTGGGTGAGACCGACAAGGCCGCGGCCATTCGCGAGGCAGTAGCAAGGGTGGTGGAGGACGGCAAGGTGCGCACCTACGACATGATGCGTATTCCGGGTGGACCCAAGGCGATCGCGAGCGGTGCGGCCACGACGATCCAATTGACGGACGCGGTCATCGCGGCTCTCTGATGCGGGAGGCGGCAGCATGAGTCAGCGGGGTGAGTCGGGCATGCAGGGAGACGACGTACGGTCCGACTGCCACGTCGTGATCGAGTCGCGCGCGGCTGGGGGTCTCAAGGTAGACATGACCTCCAAGGTCGAGGCGTTCTACGGCACGTCGATTCGGGAGGCGATCGACGATGTGCTGGGCACGTTGGGCGCCGAACACGCCGAGGTCTCGGTGGAGGACAAGGGGGCGCTGCCGTTCGTGCTCGAGGCGCGCATCGAGGTGGCGGCACGCCGCGCCGGAGTGCAACTCAAGGGCGACGCGCGCCCAGAGCGCACCGTCTCCGGCCCCCGCACCACGCGGGACCGGCTGCGGCGCTCCCGCCTCTACCTACCCGGTAACGAACCCAAGTTCATGGTCAATGCGGGACTGCACGGTCCGGACGGGGTGATTCTCGACCTCGAGGATTCGGTTCACCCCGGCGAGAAGGACAGCGCCCGAGTCCTGGTGCGCAACGCCCTGCGGTGCGTGGACTTCGCTGGTGCCGAGCGAATGGTACGGATCAACCAACTCCCGCTCGGTCTCGAGGACCTCGAGATGCTGGTTCCCGAATCGCCGGACCTGGTCCTGATTCCGAAGGTAGAGGATCCGCGGCAGGTGCTGCAGGTACAGGCGCAGATCGAACAGGTCCAACACGAGTCCGGCGGGAGCGATCCCATCTGGTTGATGCCGATCCTGGAATCGGCGCTGGGAATCGAGAACGCTTTCGCGATTGCCAAGGCGACCGACACGGTAGTCGCGGTCACTATCGGGCTCGAGGATTATACGGCGGACCTCGGCGTGGCGAAGACGGCCGAGGGCGCCGAGTCGTTGTACGCGCGGATGCGGCTCGTGAATGCCGCGCGGGCGGCCGGTGTGCAGGCCATCGACTCCGTTTACGGAGACGTGGGTGACATGGACGGGCTGCGTGCGTGGGGCGAGCGCTCCCGTGCCATGGGCTTCGACGGCATGGGCTGCATCCATCCGCGGCAGATCGGGCCGATCCACGATTCCTTCGCGCCGAGCGTGGCGGAGATCGAAAAGGCGCTCAGAGTGGTGGCCGCGTTCGAGGAAGCCGAGGCGAAGGGACTGGGCGTCGTGAGCCTCGGCACGCGGATGATCGATCCGCCGGTCGTACTCCGCGCCCAGCACATCGTGGCGCTTGCGCGGCAAACGGGCCGGCTTCCGGAGGGAGTGCGATGAGCGCGCGGGGGACCAAGGGAAAGGCGGCCAAGCGTCGCCCCAAGAAAGCGAGTAGCGACGCCAGCGACTTCGTGGTGAATGCGGTGGGCCGTCGCGTTCCCAAGGTCGTAAACGGACGAGAGCAGACGCCGTTCCAGGGCGTCGGAGCCCACGCTCCAGAGGGTGCGAAGTACGCTCCGCGCGTGCGCTCGTGCCGGGACTATCCGCCAGACGGCGACAAGCGGGTGCCCGATCTCGAAACGGCGCTTCGCAAGTGCGGACTCGCCGACGGAATGGTGATCTCGACGCACCATCACTTCCGCAATGGCGACAAGGTAGCGCTGATGGCACTCGAGGCCGCCTCCGGCATCGGCGTCAAGGACCTGATGTGGTTCCCCAGCGCGTCGTTCCCGTGCCAGGCCCCTGTAAGGGATTTGATGGACGAGGGGGTAGTTCATCACATCGAGGGCAGCATGAACGGGCCGCTCGGCGACTATTGCTCCAGGGGCAAGATGCGCGGCCTCGGCGTGCTCCGCTCACACGGGGGCAGGTGGCAGGCGATCCAGGATGGCGAAGTGAAGATAGACATCGCGGTGATCGCCGCACCGACGGCAGACGCCTTCGGCAACTGCGACGGCTCGCACGGTCCATCGGCCTGCGGGTCACTCGGGTTCGCGCTGGCCGATTCGGTCTACGCGGAGCACGTGATCGTCGTGACCGACAACCTGGTTCCGTTCCCCTGCGTACCGTGGCAGATCCAGGGCAACAACGTGGACTACGTCGTCGAGGTGGAGTCGGTGGGTGATCCATCGAAGATCGTGTCGGGCACCACCCAGATCACCAAGAGCCCGGACCGGTTGCTGATTGCGGAGTTCGTCGCGCGCTTCCTGCGCGATACCGGGATCATGCGTGACGGCTTCTCGTTCCAGGCCGGGGCGGGCGGCATCGCCTTGGCCTTCGTGCAGTTCCTGAAGCAGATGATGCAGGACGCCGGGGTCAGGGCGCGCTTCGTGCGCGGCGGCTCGACGCAGTACCTGGTGGACCTGATGAACGAGGGCCTGACCGATTACATACTGGACGGACAGACGTTCGATCTGGCTGCGGTGGAGTCCATTGGGTCCGACCCACGCCACCTGGCGACGTCTCCGTTCACGTCGTACAACTACCACGGCAAGGGCAACTTTGCCTCGATGGTGGACGCCACCGTACTGGGAGCCACGGAAGTGGACGTGAACTTCAACGCCAACGTGGTGACCCATTCCGACGGTATGTTGCTGCACGGCATCGGCGGGTGGCAGAACTGTCTGTTTGCGGGGTGTACGATTCTGGCCATTCCGGCGTTCCGCGACCGCATTCCGGTGATAGTGGATGAGGTCACTACGATTACGGGACCGGAGGAGTTGATTGACGTCGTGGTGACGGAGCGGGGAATCGCGATCAATCCGCGCCGAACCGATCTCCTGGAGCGCGTGAGCGATTCCGACCTGCCGATCCGCCCCATCGCAGAGATCAAGGCCGAGGTCGAGGCCATCGTGGGCGGGCCGCCGGAGAAGGCGCGTGTCACCGACCGGCCGGTGGCGGTGGTCAAGTGGGTGGACGGAACCGTGATGGACACGGTATGGGAGGTCGAGTAGCGGGGTAATCGGGAAGTTCACCGGTGCGGCCGACTTCAACTCCGCGGCCGCGACCAGTCAGGAGTCGAAGCCAAATGATCTCTCTAGTGCAGCGTGAAGACGTCACCCCCATCTGTCCGCACTGCGAGGTCGAGCTGCACGACGTACTGTTCCATGAGCTCGCGGGCTTTCTGGGGCGGCGCTACATCTACTTCTGTCCGCAGTGTCGCAAGGTTCTGGGTCTGTCTCACCGGAAGGGCTTCTGGATGGGGTGATTCTTAAGACCCCCTTCATCCCTTCTTAAGGAGCACCGTACCTACTTAATCCATGCGCCGCATTCTACCCCGTTGGCGGAGGTGGACATGGCTGGGATAGTGGGATACGGGGCGTTCATTCCCCGCAATCGCATCAAATCGGAAGAGATCGCCCGACAGTGGGGCAAGGACCCGGACACCATTCGTCGGGGCCTGATGCTGGAAGAGAAGTCCGTACCGGGCATCGACGAGGACACGATCACCATCTCCGTGGCGGCCGGGAGAGGCGCGCTCGAGCGGGCGGGGATCGACCCCACCAAGATCGGGGCTCTCTACATCGGCTCGGAGTCGCACCCCTACGCGGTGAAGCCCAGCGGAACCGTCGTGGCCGAGGCTCTGGGCGTCGGTCCGGAGGTCCACATCGCTGACTTCGAGTTCGCGTGCAAGGCGGGCACGGAGGCGATGTTCGTGGCCTACGGGCTGGTCGAGTCGAAACGCGTCGAGTACGCGATGGGGATTGGCGCCGACACTTCGCAGGGCGCGCCGAACGATGCACTCGAGTTCTCCGCGTCGGCGGGAGGGGCGGCCTACATATTCGGCCGCAAGAACATCCTTGCAGACGTCGTGGATACGTACAGCTACACGAGTGACACGCCGGACTTCTGGCGTCGTGAGGGGGAGTTCTACCCGCGGCACGGAGGGCGCTTCACTGGAGAGCCTGCCTACTTCAACCACGTGCTGTCGGCCTCCCGCGCGATTCTCGACAAGACGGGACTCAAGGCGTCCGACTTCCGCTACGCCGTGTTCCACATGCCGAACGGCAAGTTCCCGCTTGCGGCAGGCAAGAAGCTCGGGTTCAAGAAGAAGCAACTGGAGCAAGGTTGGGTCGTAAACAAGATGGGGAACACCTATTCGGGGTCCTCCCCGACCGGGCTCGCGGCGATTCTCGATGTAGCCGAGGCTGACGATCTCATACTCATCACTTCGTTTGGGTCCGGTGCGGGCAGCGATTCGTTCGTGCTCAAGGCCACGTCGGAGCTGCCGAGGCGGCGCGCCCGCGCCCCCACCGTACGCTCGATGCTGGATGGTCGCCGGCGCTACCTGACGTACGGGGAGTATGCCAAGTACCGAGAGAAGATCATCGTCAACACGTGATCATAGCGACGGTGGCTGAGAGAGGAGGCAGGGATGCGTGAGGTAGCGATCGTCGCCGCTGGGATGACCCAGTTTGGAGAGTTGTGGCAGCAGAGTCTGCGCGACCTCTTCGTCGAGGCGGCCCTGGAGGCGCTGGACGGAACCAAGGCGGATCATCTCGACGCGATCTACGTTGGGAACATGTCGGGCGGTCAGTTCGTGGGCCAGGAGCACCTCGGGCCGCTGATGGCCGACTACCTCGGCGTGGCGGGTGTAGCCGCCACGCGCGTGGAGTCGGCGTGCGCTTCAGGGGGCATGGCGCTGCGCCAGGCCTTTCTGGACGTGGCCTCCGGCGCCAGCGACATGGTCCTAACCGAAGCCTATCACGGCGTGACGTTCCCCGGCCTGTACGCCATGATTGCGCGCGCGCACATGGAGGAGTATGGCACGACCGAGGAAGACCTGGCCGCCGTCTCGGTAAAGAACCACAGGCACGGCTCGCTCAACTCCAAGGCGCAGTTCGGACGAGAGGTGACTGCCGAGGAGGTGATGAACTCCTCGCTCGTAGCCGCGCCGCTCAGGCTGCTTCACTGCTCGCCCGTGACCGACGGTGCGGCCGCCGTACTGGTCGTCCCGCTGGAGCGGGCGAAGGAGTTCACCGACAGACCCGTTCGCATTCTCGGCAGCGGCGCCGCCACGGGGTCGATGGCTCTGGCCGACCGCCAGGACCCGGCCTTCCTCGACGCAGTCAGCCTGTCGGCTGGCAGGGCATACAAGATGGCCGGAATCCGCCCCGGGGACGTGAATGTGGCGGAGGTGCATGACTGTTTCTCGATTGCCGAGATATGCGTGACGGAAGCGCTGTGCGCAGTGGACCGCGGCAAGGGCGGCGAAGCCGTGCGCTCCGGATACACTTCGCTGGGCGGAAAGCTGCCGGTGAATACGAGCGGCGGCCTCAAGTCCAAGGGGCATCCGGTTGGCGCAACCGGCGTGGCCCAGGCAATCGAGATCTTCGAGCAACTGCGGGGTGAGGCGGGCGACCGCCAGGTGAAGGACGCCCACATCGGGCTCGCGCAGAACATGGGCGGGTCGGGTGCCAGCTCCGTCGTCCACATCTTCCAGAGGGTGTGAGCATGCCGAGCCCGAGGTATTGGAGAGAGATCCCGAGCCGCTACCGGCTGGAGGCTTCCCGTTGCTGTGGCTGCGGGAAGGTGTGCTATCCCGTGCGGCGAGTTTGTCCTGCTTGCGGAGCCGCGGACTGGAAGGCGACGCGACTGTCACAACACGCGAAGGTGGTGACCTCCACGGTGATCTACGTCCCGCCGTCGGAGTTCCTGAACGAGGCGCCTTATGCTATGGCGGTCGTCGAGACTCCGGAAGGCGCGCGATTGATGATCCAGGTCGTGGATTGCGATCCCGATGAGGTGAAACCCGGAACCGAGGTCAACCTCGAGTTCAGGCTGATCCGAAAGGAAGGACTCAGTGGCATCCTGTGTTACGGACACAAGGGGGTGCCCGTCGGCTAGGCTCAGTTGCCGGCAGCGCGAGGAGGGACGAATGCGAAGAATCCAGGTCTGGGCCGAGTTGAGCGACGAAGCCTATCACGCCTATGAGGGCGAGGCCCGGAGGCGCGGCGTCGAGGTGGAGACGCTGGTCGAGCATACCGTGAATTGCTTGTTGCAGGAGCTGGAGCGGGAAGAGAACGAGGGGACCAACTTCCCCATCGTGCCCTCTTAGGGCGTCCCACTCTCGGAGAACATGTGATCCGGCCGCTCCATGGGAGCGAGCAAACTCATGAGAATCGGTGCGCCGGGCCGCCTGGTGCTGGCGCTGACCTCATTTGGGGTCGTGGGTAGCGCCGTAGTGGGCCAGGAACGACAGGTCATATCCCTTCCCGATCCGGTACTGGACGGCGGCGTTTCGCTGGAGAGCACGCTCAGCGCACGGGAGTCCGTCAGAGAGTTCACTTCGAGTCCCCTAACGCTGAGCGAGGTTTCGCAGCTCCTGTGGTCTGCCCAGGGAGTAACCCGTGGCGACGGTGGCCGAACGGCGCCATCCGCCGGCGGTCTCTACCCGCTCGAGATCTACTTGGTGGTGGGAGCGGTCGAGGACGTCGAGGCGGGGATCTACCGTTACCGGCCGGAGCGCCACGACATCGAGGTCACTGGAGCCGGTGATCACCGCTCACAGCTGGCGAGCGCCGCGCTGCGCCAGTCGTGGATGCGGGATGCAGCTGTCATGATAGTGGTGGTCGCGCAGTATGCACGCACGACGGGGAAATACGGTGAGCGCGGCCGAAAATACGTCCACATGGAAGTGGGGCACACGGCGCAGAGTGTATACCTGCAGGCGACGGCGCTGGGGCTGGGAACCACTTTCGTCGGCGCCTTCAACGACAGTCAGGTGAAGGGAATTCTGGGACTCCCGGCGGCCGAGCATCCGCTCGGGCTCATGCCCGTGGGCCGGACGCGATGAGGAGCGAGAAGTCAGACACGCCGAACGCGAGACTGTGATTCGAGAGGAGTACGACAGATGCGTGTGTCGATGATCAAGATTGGATCGGGTATCGCTGCGGCTGCAGCGTTGCTGGCGTGCCAGCAGACGCCGCCGGCCGAAGAGGCCGAAGAATTCGGCGGTATGCGGATCAGCCCGGCGTCGCTCGAGATGTTCGAGCCGATCCCCGAGGAGATGCCTACGCTTGCCGACAACCCGATTACGGAAGAGAAGGTCGAGCTCGGCAAGATGCTGTTCCTCGACCCGCGCCTCTCACAGAGCTGGCTCATCAGCTGCAACACGTGCCACAACCTGGGGCTCGGGGGAGTGGATCTGCTCGAAACCTCGGTTGGACACGGTTGGCAGCAGGGTCCGCGCAACGCCCCCACTGTGCTGAACGCGGTGTACAACGTGGCGCAGTTCTGGGACGGGCGGGCAGAGGACCTGATGGAGCAGGCACAGGGACCGGTTCAGGCTGCCGTCGAGATGGCCAATACGCCGGAGCGGGTGATAGCGACTCTGAAGAGCATCCCGGAGTACGTGGATCGCTTCGAGGCCAGCTTCCCCGGCGATCCGGATCCGGTGACGTTCGAGAACATGGCCAAGGCCAT
>JBDHIS010000072.1:0-3687 GCA_039587315.1 Gemmatimonadota bacterium
TCGAGGACGCCATCCTGACAGCGATGGAGAAGGCCCCGGCCGATCGCTTCAAGACCGCCGGCGAGTTCGAGGAGGCGCTCGACCTCCTGGACAGCGGCGCCGTGCCGCTCAGAAGAGCGTCCCGCGCAATATCCTCGTCGGGTACTCGAGCCACTCGGCAGTTAGTTCGCCCCACGGATACCCGGCGTAGGGTGATCCTGGCGGCGGCCGCCTTAGCGGTTGCGGTCGCACTGAGCATCGCCGGTTGGCAGCTCTGGCCGGCTGGCTCAGGTGACGGTTCCGCGACTGGGCCCGACCCCCGCTCCATCGCCGTGCTGTACCTCGAAGACCGCAGTCCCGACGCGTCCCTCGGGTATATGTCGGACGCACTCACCGAGGCGCTGATTCACCGTTTGAGCGAGGTGCCGGGACTTCGGGTCGTGTCGCGCCACGGCGTGCGGCCCTACCAGGGCACGAACGTCGGTCTGGACAGCATCTCCCGCGCGCTGGGGGTGGGCACGGTGGTGGACGGGACCGTTGCCCAGTCCGGCGACCAGTTGCGCGTTGCGGTATCGCTGATCGATGCTGCCACCGGAGATGAAATCGACGGCACGAGCATAGACCGGCCTCGTGGTGAGATCTTTGCACTACAGGACGAGCTGGCACGGGAAGTCTCCATGTTTCTCCGCGCAGAGCTTGGCGAAGAGATCGAGCTGCGCGAGCGGCGTGCGGGTACTGACAATGCGGAGGCGTGGGAGCTGTCGCAGCGCGCCATGAGCACGGCCGAGGGAGCGGACCCCCTCTTGGCCGAAGGCGATGTCGAGGCCGCATCGAGAGAGCTCAGCAGAGCCGATTCGCTGCTCGCGCGGGCGGAAGGACTGGACCCCGAATGGGCCACGCCTGCAGCCCAGCGCGCCTGGCTCTCGTACCGGCAGGCCCGGCTTGCGGGAGCGTTCGACAGATCGCACAACGACCAATGGACGCGCAGCGGGTTGGAGCATGCAGAGCGAGCGGTGGCGCTCGATCCCACCGACGCTGACGCGCTGGAGGCGCGTGCCACTCTGAACTACTGGCGCCACCTGTTGAACTTGCCGCAGATAGCCGCCGGTGAGCCGACACAGGTTGCGGCAGCGGAGCGAGACTTCAGGGCATCGGTCGAGGCAAACCCAGGCCAGGCGTCGGCATGGAGCTCGCTGAGCCATTTACTGATGAACCGCTCGGAGCACGCCGAGGCGAAGCTGGCGGCCCTGCGATCCTACGAAGCCGATCCCTACCTGGCAAACGTGGAGCGCACTCTGTGGCGGCTGTTCCAGAGCTCCATGGATCTGGACGATCGGATCGAAGCCGAGCGCTGGTGCGACGAGGGCGCCCAACGCTTCCCCGAAGACCCGCGGTTCACCGAGTGCTACCTCCAACTCAACGCCCTCCGGGGCCACACCCCCGATATCGACGAGGCATGGCAACTGCTCGAGGAGTACACGGCCTTGTACGATCCAGGCGCGCGGGAGTACCGGCGGCTGCGCGGGCAGATGTTCATCGCGTGGGGGCTGGCCCGATCCGACATGGCCGACAGCGCCCGCCGCGTTGCCGCGCGCTCGCGGGGCAGTGCGGAGCTCGACCCCACACGGGAACTGGCTCTCTACGAGGCCATCCTGCACAACATGCTGCAGGACAACGACGAGGCGTTGCGGGCACTCAGCATCTACCTGGCGGCCAACCCGGATGTCCGAGCCAGTTTTGCTCGGTCCCGCACCTGGTGGCTCGAAGGCCTTCGGGACGATCCCAGATACGGGCAATTGGTCGCTAACTGAGCCGCGACAGCGAGCTTGGTCCCATCGAGCAGCCTGGTGCATTTCGTACCACGGTTGACGGCCGCCGTACACCGACACAGGTTGTTGTCCTTCCCGGGCACAATTGAAGGGGTAACGCCCTAGAACCAACCCCCACGGAGGCACCCGATGCATTTCTCTGTTCGTTGGAGTCTGTTCACACTGGTAGCTCTGGGGCTCGCCGCCTGCAGCGAGACCAACCAGCCGCTGCCCCAGGAGGTGGACTTCCAGTTTACCAACGGGCCGGCCTGCGACTACCGGCCGGTCAAGAAGGACGCCCGGGCCTACTTCCCGAAGTCGCTCGACCGAACGGTCCAGGACATGATCCGCTCTATGCAGCAGGCCGGGACCGATTCTGAAGCCACCGGCATCGGGTTCGACATCATCGCGCTCGTGGCCCAAGTCACGCGCGACGGTCTGCAGGACGGATCGTTCGAGGACGCATCGGACCTGACCAACGGCCTGCTGGCGTGCATGACGTTCGCCACGGGATTCGAACCGGCCGACCCGATCGACTTCACGGGTGCGCTGGACCTCGGAGCGTACGAAGTGCGGGGCGGGCTCGGTGATCCGGTCTATCCGGTGGTCTCGCACTTGTGCGACGACCCGAGCGGGATTTGCCCCGAAGGGACGTGGGGGGTGGAGCCGGCAGATGGCGACGACAGTTGGGGAGATGTCACGGGTGGGCAGCGCTACCTGGTCTACGGCGCGATCGCTCCGGCCCCTGGCGGAGGTGAGACTCAGCTCACGGAGACGTTCGACTGGAACACCGTTCCGCTGCTTCCCCTCACGGGATTCGTCGAGGACGTCAGGGTAGCCCGGTGCACGCCCGAAGACGAGGACGGCGCCGAGCGCGTGCAGCGGGGCAGCGGAGTACCGATCATCCTCCCCTTCTCGGAGCCTACGTTCTGCGCAAACTTCACGACAGCCGCGAACTTCGGGTCCGGCCTGCTCGGCACGCTGAAGCAGTGGACGCACACCGCCGGCAGCCTGCTCATGCCACGGCCGCTCTTTGCGTCCGCGTCGCCGGGTAGATGCTGCGGCGGGACGGCCGGCGGCTTCACACCGTTCGTCGTCGTCACGGCGGGCAACGTGAACCTGACGTTCGAGGATGGGCCGTTCGACGCGGTTATCGATCCGAACACAGGCGTAGCCACCCTGCAGCCGGTCGAGGTCTCGGCCAAGGGCGACCAGGGCACGCCGTTGCCGGAGGTGATAATCACGCTGACGGTAGAACTGAACCAGGGTAGTTGGGTGGAGCTCGGCGGTACGTCAACACTGACCACGGACCCGGACTGTACGTCCACCGCAGCATGTATTCCGACGGGAACGGTCACTTACGACGACCTGACGCTCAACAAACCCGGCGGCTACCGGCTCGTTGCGACCGCCAGCCTGTTCGGCTACGACCTCGCCGTCGTCACGTCGGACGCGTTCCACATCACGCAGTAGGCCGAACCCAGCCGGGTGCGGCCGCGGTTTGGAGGGCGGCTCCGCAAGGAGCCGCCCTCTTCGCGTCCACAAGTCCCTGGCGAACAGCCCTCGCGAGTCCTATAGTACAGGCCGCCGCGGTTTCCGGGTCGCGACCGTCGCCCGCCACCTCTGAAACAAGCAAGGCCGGAACCGCCGCGCGCCCACGCACGTGAGCCGGACCGGTGGATGGCCATCGAGGGACGACCGCGAAGACGACTCGGTCCGTGCACCGGTGTCAACCGGACTGTCTAATGGACTCCTGTAGTCGCCAGACTCCCTGAGGGTGCATAGTTGACGGAAGAGCTCGACCGCCTGACAACTGCCCTGGCAGACACCTACGCCGTCGAGAGCGAGCTCGGCGCCGGTGGCATGGCCACGGTCTATCTGGCCAAGGATCTCAAGCATG
>JBDHIS010000073.1:0-3592 GCA_039587315.1 Gemmatimonadota bacterium
CGAGACCGGTCCCGTACCCAGGTTCCTTTGTCGTGTAGAACGGGTCGAACACACGTTCTCGGTCCTCCGCGGGGACGCCAGGACCAGAGTCGGCGACCCACAGGAGTACCCCGAAAGCACCGTCGGGGATCTCGGGGCGCCGGGGACGAGGAAGCAGGCCTCGCTCGGGCACCGGTGCCTGTTGGCTGTCGGTTCGGCGCCTCGCGCTTGCCAGGTTGGACCGGAACGTCATGGTCTCAGCGCCAATGGTCATCGTGCCATCAGGCGCCGCGTCGGCGGCATTCAAGAGGAGGTTTACCGCGACTTGCTCGAGACCGTGAGCCGTGCCCCTGACGGTGGGCAAGTCCTCACTGACGACGGTCGACAGCGTAACGCGTGCCAGGGCGCCTTGCTGCAAGAGCAGGTCGACGGCGGTACGCACCACCGCCGCCACATCGACATCACCGATCTCAATCCCTTTCGGCCGAGCGTATGCCAGAAGGCTCCTGACGATCGTATCGATGCGGTCCGTCTCCCGCTCGATGGACGAGACGATCTCGGCATCCACTCCACGCCGCTGGAGCACTTCTACGTAGGTGCCTATCGCCGAAAGTGGATTTCCCACTTCGTGGGCGACCCCAGTCGCCAGGCGCCCAATCGAGGCGAGCTTCTCGGCGCGTATCAACTCCTCTCGTGCCTCCAGCAAGCGGTCCGTCATCCGGTTGAAGCGCTCGCCCAGATCGGTCAGCTCCTCGGTTGCGGCTGGGGCAGCCCTGGCGGCGAGATTACCGTCGGCCAGCTCATCCGCCACCGCGATCAACTCCTGAAGCGGACGGATGACCAGTTTCTCCAGGAGATAGCGGGCAGACAGGAACAACACTGCGACGTCCGCAACGATCATGAGCACGAGCCCGACTACTGCGTAACTCGGTTGCAGGAGCTGCGCGACAAGGGCCGTGAGAACGGCGAGGGAGATTGCCGCACCGGCAAGTAACGCGATGTTGAATAACAGCTCGCGCTCGAGGCTGTGACGACGAGGTGACGCCGTCGGCGACGGGTCGGTCACGAGAAGAGTATGGCGAAAAAAAGAGGCGACGGGAATGCCCCATCGCCGCTCGATGCGCCACTTGCGGAAGGGGCTACTGCGTACAACGTGGCACACCTGCGTCGACCGCCGGTGCCACTGGCGGCGCGTTCACGTAGATCACACAGGTATGGGTCGTGATATTGTGGCCGACTGTTGCCTGCCAGCCGGCGGCCACGAGAGTGATGGTGGGTCCGGTTACCCCTGCAGTCACGGTGTAGACGGTGTTTGGAAACGTCGACGTGTAGGCATTGTTCTCGTACAGATACGCTTCTTCAGCCGTTGCGAGGTTACGCAGGTCCATCTTCATCGATGCCTTATACGCCTTCTCTTTGGAACTGGCGAACTTGGGAATAGCGATTGCTGCCAGGAGGCCGATGATGACGACCACGATCAGCAACTCGATGAGCGTGAAGCCCCTCGAATCTCGTCGCATTGGCATGGTCAATCTCCCTGGCAGGTCGTTGGAGTTCTGATGCCAAACGGGCGGGCCGAAGCCCGCCCGTTGGTATCGGCACCGGTCAAGCTAGGTGGTGCACTTGGGCTCGCCCTCGTTGTTTGCAGGAGCGAGTGCAGTCGTCCCGATGTAGATGGCGCAGGTCTTCGTGGTCAGGTTGTGACCAACCGAACCAGTCCAGCCATCAGCGGTCAGCGTGAGAGTGGGGCCAGTCACGCCGGCGGTGACGGTGTAGACCGTGGCTGCGAACGTCGTCGTATACGCGACGTTGTCCGCGAAGTAGGCCTCCTCAGCCGTCGTCAGGTTTTTCAAGTCTGACTTCATGGCCGTCATGTAGGCCTTCTCCTTGGTCGTGGCAAACTTCGGAATGGCGATAGCCGCCAAGATCCCGATAATGACCACCACGATCAGGAGTTCGATGAGTGTGAAACCCTTGCGGTTGAACATCTGTTTTCCTCCAGCAGTTGATTGACGAGAAGGGCCGTGTTGCCGCCCCCTAGGTTGGCAAGCTTCATTCCAATCGCTGACCAGCAACGCAAGTAATTGTGCAGCAACACCTTAGAATGTAGCGCCGTGACTGAATTGGGCCTCATGATCCAGCTGGCGGCTCTCATTATGCAAATCCAACTGCCTGGCGCAAGGGTCGGCGCCGAGAGTCAGCCAACCCCAATGTCAGGTGACAGCACCTGACATCATACCAACATAAATAAGACATCAATACGTCAGTTCGGGGTAGCTTCGGTTCTACAGGATGCCCCGATGCCGGTCGGGTCCGTGAGTCGGGCGGCGAGCCCCGGATCGAGCGCCTCCACCACCGGAAGCGTACGCCGAACATCGGCGCAGCCGGCCTCCGCCACCGGTTCCGCCGGCAGCGCCAGGGATACGGAATCCAGCCTCATCGTGGCAGCAGCCAGTTCGCCGCTGAGCCAATCGCGCCTCGCCTCGATCAGAAACCGACGCCAGCGGGGCGCATCGGTCGCCGCAAGCATGAATGCATAGGCATCGGCGACGTTGGCCGATGATCGTACCGAGTCTACGCCATACGCCGCGACGCTCAGCGCTGAATCGAGATCCCCAAGTTCGTAGTGGGCCCTGGCTAGCTGCTCGATGATGGCCGGATCGTTCGGTGCGAGTGTGAAAGCTCGCCGAGCTTCGCGAAGCGCTAGGAGCCGTCGACCTTGCGCGTTGGCATGATGAGTCGCAATCACCGCAGCAGCCGGATCGGTGGGAAGCAATGCCCCGGCCACCAGAAGCTCCGCAAGGGCCCACGCCGAGTCTCGCAGGGCTGCCAGGTGATTCGCTAGAACAATCCTCGTGTGGAAGTTCTCGGGGTGCGCAGTCTGCTCTTCGGCTATTACTACCTGTGCGTCCAGCCAAAACGGGATGCGATCCACAGTCCGAAGGCCGAGGATGAGGACCGTGGCGGTGGCAACGATGACCCCGGCTCGCGCGTAGCGTCCGCATTGGGTAGCCGCGACCAACCAGCCAAGTCCCGCGGCGGGCGCGAGCGCGGCCAAGTACAGGTTCCGCTCACCAAGCACGACTCCCGAAACGAAGAGTAGGTTCGAGGTTGGGAGATAGCTGACGGCTGCGACGAGGATACCGAACGCAACGGCCGGCGCACGCTTGACCGTGACCAGGCCCAGAACCAGGAGCGCAGAACTCGAGGCGACGCCGAGTGCTGCCAGCCACCCGAATCCTTGTCGTATCGGGATCACCTGCGGTGAGTAGTCGGAGGCCAGGCGGAACGGCCACACGAGAAGGCGTAGCACCTCCAGGTATGCGGGAAACATCGTGGCCCAGCGCTCGGATGTCGTCAGATAGACCAGCGCGGCGTGGCCCGAGCCGCCCACGTATCCGCCAGCAATCCCGCGCCACACGAAGAGCCAGCCAAGCGTGAGGGCTACCAGAGAGATATACAGGGGGAGACTGCCAGTCGGCTGGCCCTCCCGATCCAAGTAGTGATCCAGACCGATCAGGACAATCGCGATGATCCCGTGCTCCTTCGAGCCCATCGCCACTGCACCAGCCAGGAGCGTTGCCGCGAGCCAAAGCCACTTCTTTGCCGGTGT
>JBDHIS010000041.1:0-16467 GCA_039587315.1 Gemmatimonadota bacterium
GAGAAGGTCCCAAGGGTCCGGCTGTTCGCCGGTTAAAGTGGTACATGAGCTGGGTTCAGAACGTCGTGAGACAGTTCGGTCTGTATCCGTGGTGGGCGTTGGAGTGTTGAGGGAACCCGACCCTAGTACGAGAGGACCGGGTCGGACTGACCGCTCGTGTCCCGGCTGTCACGCCAGTGGCATTGCCGGTTAGCGACGTCGGGTAGGGATAACCGCTGAAAGCATCTAAGTGGGAAGCCCGTCCCAAGATGAACACTCCTGGACCATTAGGTCCCTGAAGGGCCGTGGGAGACGACCACGTTGATAGGCGGCAGGTGTAAGGCGTGCGAGCGCTTGAGCCGAGCCGTACTAATCGCCCGTGAAGCTTGATCTCTTCCTCATTGCAGCAAGAGCAGGACGAGACGAAGCAGTGCTGTCCAAGACCCATCCATCCATCCACGCAAGCCTCAATTCGCCTTCATGGCTGGCGATTAGCGCGACAGGGCCACACCCGTTCCCATCCCGAACACGGTAGTTAAGCCTGTCAGCGCCGATGGTACTATGGGGGAGAGCCCATGGGAGAGTAGGCCGTTGCCAGCCTCCAATAGAAAGCCCGCTTCGCAGTTGGAAGCGGGCTTTTTGTGCGTTCGAGCAACTTCACGCACCACTTTAGACCACTTGAGATAACGCTTAACCTGGTTTATATTTAACCACGACAAGGACAGTCGGAATGACCGAATTCCCGCCGGTCTAGAGTCCTCCCACAGGCTTTCCAAGCCGCAGCAGCACTGCGAGGTGGCATATGGTTGCCCCCAGGCCGTCTGACGTGGTCCACGACTTTCTCGGCAGCGCACAGATCTTCACCAACGCGGTGAACGACCTGATGGAGGAGCAGCTGCACGAGGTCACGGACGAACAACTGACGTTCTCCCAGCTCAAGCTTCTCAAGATGGTCTCCCTGACCGACAACTACACCGTCAGCGACGTGGCCGCCTTCCTGGGCGTCAGTAACGCAGCCGCGAGCAGGGCGGTGGACCGACTCGTGAAGCGCGGGCTGGTGGACAGGGCCGAGGCGGAAGCCGACCGCCGCGCCGTGAGGCTCTCCTTGACCGCCAAGGGCAAGAAGCTGCTCGACGGCTACGACGTGGCCTCGCGTGGTGTGCTGCAGAATCTGTTTGGCGAGCTCTCCTCCGACCAGCTGCGTCGCTCGGCGCGGCTGCTGGACCAGATGTCCATCAGCATCGTCGACCGTCGCGCCAAGCGAGACGAGGTGTGCATGCGCTGTGGCATTCACTTCCGTGACCGCTGCCTGCTGCGCCAGGGTGCGGAGCGGAACTGCCACTTCCACCTGCACAAGGGCGACGGGAACGGCGACACGGCCAACGAGAAGAGACGGACCAAGAAGCGTACCCAGTAGACAGGGCGAAGAACCCTGAGAGCGTAGAGGCCATGGCAGAGACAACTGCTGCGCCAGACCCAGTCGCCTGCGAAATCACGCTCGACAACCTCCTCGAATTCCCCGAAGGACGTGAGATACTGACGTGCATCCAATGTGGGATGTGCGCCGGAACTTGCCCCTACGGGGACGTGATGGACTACCCGCCGAGGCGCATCATCAAGATGCTGCAAGCGGGACTGCTCGAGGAAGTTTTCACGAGCGACAGCCTCCTCAACTGCATCGCCTGTTACGCCTGCATGGCGAAGTGTCCGCGGGGTATCAGGCTCACCGAGCTGCTCCTGCCGCTCGTCAAGGAGCAGGTGTTCGTGCAGCTCCCGGAGGTTCCCGCAGAGCTGCAGAAGGCACTCGAGAACACGCTGCGCTACGGGAACCCGATGGGTGAGTCGCCGCGCAAGCGGGCACAGTGGGTGACCACTACCGACGTTCCGATTCGGGACCTGTCGAAGAAGCCAGAGCGGGTGGACGTACTCTGGATTCCCGAGTGCTACATGTCGTACCACCCACGCGGCCAGGAAGCGGCCCGAGCTACCGCCCGGGTATTCCACGCCCTAGAGGTCGACTTCGGGATCCTGGGCGCCAGGGAAAAGTGCGCCGGGGAGTGCGCCAGGCTGGTGGGAGAGGCCGGGCTGTTCGACAAGTTGATGGACGACAACATCAAGCAGTTCGACAAGTACGACTTCAACCGGATCGTGACATCCGGAGCCCACGCCTACGACGCGTTCAAGTACCTCTACCCGCGGTTCGGCTTCGATCAGATAGTGGAGCACACGACACCGTTCGTGGCGCGAAGAATCGAGCAACTGAAGCCGCTGCTCACGAAGAAGCTCGACTACACGGTCACCTATCACGACTCATGCTGCCTCGGACGCCACAACGGCTTCTATGAGGAGCCGCGCACACTGCTGCAGGCCATTCCCGGCGTGAAGCTCGTCGAGATGGCCCACAACCGAGTGAACTCCATCTGCTGCGGTGGGGGGGGCGGCGGCATGTGGCTGGACACCTTCTACGCCGCCAAGGGGTACGACCGGCTCTCCGATCGACGCGTCAAGGAGGCGATCGCATCCGGCGCCGAGGTGCTGGCCGTCTCGTGTCCGTACGAGGTGTCCAGGTTCGAGGACTCCATCAAGGTGCTGGGTTACGACGACAAGATGGTCGTAAGGGACGTCGTGGAGCTCCTGGCAGAAGCGATGGAACCGTGACGCGCTGTTGCCGCAGAGCCGGGGGCACGCGACCCGGCGAGGCTTGATAAACGTTTGCACGCTGAGCAAGCATCATGAACATCCTAGCAGTGCTCAAGATGGTACCGGACGTGGTCGAGGAACTCGAGGTCGGGGATGATGGCAAATCCCTCGACCTCGATTTTTTGCGCCTGATCGTGAATGAGCGCGACGAGCATGCGCTGGAGCAGGCCTTGCTCCTCAAGGACAAGCACGGCGGCTCGGTCACCGCCGTTGCGATCGACGCTCCGGAGATCGACGACGTCCTGTTCACCGCACTGGCCAAGGGAGCCGACCGCGCGGTCAAGATCACCGACGTCGAGGAAGGCCTTTCGACGCGCGCGGCAGCTTCGCTTCTCGCCCAGGTCCTGCCGAAGGTGCCCAATCTGCTGCCGGCCGACCTCGTGCTGGCGGGCTGCCAGGCCACCGACGACCTGGACGGACAGACCGCGGCGGTGCTGGCCCACGGGCTGGAGCTGCCGTACCTGGGCATCGTGAGCCAAGTGGATGCCGACGGAAGTACAGCTTGCGTCCTCTCGGAGTTCCCGGGAGGAGTGCGTGGCGAGTTCGAGGTGGACATGCCCGCAGTGCTCGGGATCCAGGCCTCCGAGAAGCCGCCGCGCTACGTCCCGGTCGCCAAGGTGAGAGCCGCTATGAAGTCGCAGACGATCGAGGAGGTGTCTGCCGGCACCGAGCCGGAGGCCTCACTCGCGGCGGTGACCGGGATGACGAAACCGGAGGCCGGCGGAAAGGCCGAGATGCTGGACGGATCGCCCGAGGAGCTCGCCGCGAAGGTCGGTGAGATTCTGAGCGAGCGCGGGTTGCTCTGAGGAGACGGATCAAGATGCCAGGAAACGTATGGGTGATGGCGGAGCAGTGGAGGGGTGAGCTCTCCGAGATCACGTACGAGCTGTTGGCACTGGGGCGGGAGCTGGCGGACGGCCTCGGCGTCCAGCTCGAGGCGGTGCTGCTGGGGCACGATGCCAGGGGACTTGCCGCTACGTTGGGCGCGGCCGACGGCATCCTCTATGCCGACGACCCCGCCTTCACCGAGCCGACGGCCGCGGCACGCAGTCAGACCCTGGCGAGTCTGGCGGAGGAGCGGCGGCCTCACTGTCTGCTGCTCGGGCTCACCAACCTGACTGCCGATCTCGCCGGCATCCTGCCCGCACAGTTGGGCGCTCCCTTCGTCAACTACTGCCGCGACGTCCGGGTCGCTGACGGCAAGCTCGAGGCGCGCTGCATCCTTTACGGAGGCAAGATGGACGCCGCAGTGGAAGCCGCCGCAGAGCCGGTGCTCCTCGGCGTCCTGCCGGGTGTGCGGCCGGCCGACCAGGGCCTCAAGAGTGGCGCGCCACAGGTCGAAGACGTGACCGCCAGCGTGCCCGACGCACCGCGGGTTCGGTTCACGAAGTACCTCGAGCCCGAGGCCGGTGACGTGGACATCACGCAGCAGGAAGTGCTGGTCGCCGTGGGGCGCGGCATCGCCAACGAGGACAACGTGGAGCTGGCCGAGGAGATAGCGACCGCTCTCGGCGGGGCTGTATGCGGCTCCCGGCCGGTGATCGATCAGGGTTGGCTGCCGCTTTCCCGCCAGGTCGGGAAATCGGGAGCCACTGTGAAGCCGAAGTTCTACCTGGCCGCCGGAATCAGCGGCGCGCCCGAGCACACGGAGGGAATGAAGGGGTCCGACGTCATCATAGCGATCAACACCGATCCCGACGCACCCATCTTCGGCGTCGCGCACTACGGAATGGTCGCGGACTGCCTGGAGATACTGCCCGCGCTCGTCGAGACGGTGGCAGCCAAGAAGGGATGACCTGACCATGCCCGACCCCACGGCAGTCAGCCTGTTCGGCATCCCGGGAGTCGTTCTGCTCTGGGTCTTGACCGTCATCGCCTTTGGGCTGTTTGGCACAAGGGTGTGGCGCCTGGTGGTAGCGCTGAGGAGAGGGCGCGCCGAGAACCGTTTGGACCGGATCATTTCGCGGGCAGGGACCTTCGCAGCAAACGTGCTCGGGCAACGACGGCTGCTCGGTGAACGCGTTATCGGGACGGCGCACTTCTTCATCTTCTGGGCCTTCGTCTTCTTCGCCACGTCGTTCTTCTGGAATCTGTTGCGGGGGCTGGTTCCCGCGCTGCCCATTCCGTACGCCGACGCGGTCGTGTGGATGACGTTCCCGATGGAGATCCTCGCCGTACTCGGTCTGGTGGGGATAGGTGTGGCGGCATTGCGGCGTTACGTGTTCACGCCGACCAGCCTTGCGCGGACGTGGGACGCTTCGCTCGTTCTGGTTCTCATCAGCGTACTGCTCGTAACGTTCCTGGCGGGGCAGGGATTCGTAGCGGTAGCTGAGGAACACGCTTCCGCACTCAGCCCCATCGGAATGGTGCTGGGCCCGCTCTTCACAGGCCTGGGAGTCACACCGAGCGCGGCAGCCAACCTGTTCGCCTCGATGTGGTGGATCCACATCGTCACCGTGCTGGGCTTTCTGGCCTACCTGCCATACTCGAAGCATGGACACCTGATCTTCGGACCATTCGCGGTGTTCTTCGCTTCGCTCAGGCCCGGCGCCATGCCGCCGCCGTCAGAAGGTGCGTCCCGCCTCGACGAGCTCACCTGGCGGCAACAGTACAGCGCCCTGGCCTGTGCCGAATGCGGGCGCTGCGACCGCGTCTGTCCGGCCTTCAACAGCGGGTTTGCGCTCTCGCCGAAGGAGCTCATTCACGAGCTCAAGGAGCTGTTCCTGGCATCCGTCGGGAACGGCGGCGGCAACGGTACGAGACTCGTGGATCAGGTGGCTCCGCCCGAAGCCGTCTGGGCGTGCACCACGTGCGGGGCATGCATGGAACGATGCCCCGTATTCAACGAGCACATTCCCGTGATCGTCGAGGTGCGGCGGCACCTGGTGGCAGAGGGTGAAGTAGATACGCGAATTCAAGACGTCCTGATGAACCTCACGCGGTACGGCAACTCCTTTGGCCAGTCACCGCGGGCCAGATCCAAGTGGACTCAGGGTCTGGATTTCACGATCAAGGACGCCTTCAAGGAGCAGGTCGAGTACCTCTGGTTCGTGGGGGACTACGCCTCCTACGATCCGAGAGTGCAGGAGGTGACCCGGGCCGTTGCTCGCGTGTTCCAGCACGCCGGTATCGACTTCGGGATTCTCTACGAAAAGGAGCAGAACGCAGGGGCCGACGCTCGCCGGATCGGTGAAGAGGGGCTCTCGGACATGCTGCGGGAGAAGAACCTCAAGGCCCTGGGTCGCGCGAAGTTCGAGAAGGTAGTAACGACCGACCCCCACACCTACCAGGCCCTGAAGCACGAGTACGACGGAAACGGAAGCGGGGGCGGACTCGCCGGCAAGCCCGTTGTCCACTACACGGAGCTGCTCGACGAGCTGCTTCGCAAGGGTCAGCTCGCAATCCAGGCTCCGCTGACACGCTCGGTAACGTATCACGACCCGTGCTACCTGGGACGCTACAACGGAGTCTACCGCCCTCCCCGAGCAGTCTTGAAGAACGCAGGGGCAAAGCTCGTGGAAATGCCGCGCAATCGCGGCACGAGCTACTGCTGCGGGGCCGGGGGCGGACGGCTGTGGATGGAGGACGCACCCGGCGTATCGGAAAGGCCAGCTGAGAGCCGCGTGCGCGAGGCGGCGGCCCTGGCCGGAGTGGACACACTCGTAGTCGCGTGCCCGAAGGACCTCGTGATGTTCCAGGACGCCGTGAAGACGGCGGGGTTGGAGGGCAGGCTCGCAGTCAGAGACACCATCGAATTGGTCGAAGAGGCAATTGGTTCCTCAGAGGAGAGTCACTCCCATGACGGAGCGGAATAACCAGAACAACGGTGGCGGTGGGGTTGGAGTCTATGTCTGCCACTGCGGCACCAACATCGCGGGGATGATCGATTGCGGCGAAGTGGCCGAGTTCGGAGCCACGCTGCCCGGGGTGAAGATCTCCCGAGACTACAAGTACATGTGCTCGGACCCCGGCCAGGAGATGATCAAGCAGGACATCCGCGACCACGGGCTCGACCGCATCGTCGTGGCGTCGTGCTCCCCCCATCTCCATGAGAAGACATTCCGCGAGGCTACGGCCGGCGGAGGGCTGAACCCCTACTTCTTCCAGATGGTCAACATCCGGGAGCACGGCTCCTGGGTGCATACCGACCGCGGGCTGGCGACCGAGAAGGCGAAGGACCTCGTTCGCGCCGCCGTGCGCCGCGTCGGGTTGCACAAACCACTGGAGCCGAGACGCGTGCCCATCAAGGAGCCCGTCATGGTGGTCGGCGCCGGGATAGCGGGCATCCATGCGGCGCTCACGTTGGCCAACGCGGGCAAGCACGTCTACCTGGTGGAGCGCGAGCCCACCATCGGCGGGCACATGGCGAAGTTCGACAAGACGTTCCCGACGCTCGACTGCGCCGCCTGCATCCTGACGCCCAAGATGACCGCAGTGGGCTCCCACCCGAACATCACGTTGTGGACGCTCTCCGAGGTGACGGAGGTGGGTGGTTACGTCGGAAACTACGAAGTCAAGGTGAAGCGGCACCCCCGGTTCATCCTGGACGACGTCTGCGTCGGCTGCCAGGAGTGCATCGACGCCTGCGTCTACAAGAAGGGGAAGATCGAGGACGAGTTCAATCTCGGTCTGGGCATGCGCAAGCCGATCTTCATCCCGTTCCCACAGGCAGTGCCCCAGCTGGTGGCGATCGACCCCGACACCTGCATCGAGTTCAAGACCGGGAAGTGCAAGAAGACCTGCGTCGAGGCCTGCGGAGAGCGCAACGCGATCGACTTCCAGCAGGAGGCGACGGTCGAGGAGGTCGAGGTCGGGTCGATAATCCTGTCGACGGGGTTCAAGACCTTCGACCCCCGGCGCACGCCCTACTACGGCTACGGCACCTACCCGAACGTCTACACCGCGCTGGAGCTGGAGCGGCTCGTAAACGCCTCGGGACCCACGGCCGGGGAGATCATCCTGCGCGACGGGCGCAAGCCCGAGAGCGTTGGGATCATCCACTGCGTGGGCAGCCGGGACGAGAACTCGAACCGCTACTGCTCCAGGGTGTGCTGCATGTACTCACTGAAGCTGGCACACCTGATCAAGGAGAAGACGAACGCGGAGGTCTACAACTTCTACATTGACATCCGCACTCCCGGAAAGGGCTTCGAGGAGTTCTACAACCGGGTCGCCGAGGAGGGAACGCACTTCATACGCGGCAAAGTCGCGGACGTCTACCCGGCGCCCGACAACAACGGCCGTGTCATCCTCCAGGCCGAGGATACATTGCTCGGACGGATGCGGAAGATCCCGGTGGACATGGTGGTCCTTGCCGTGGGGATGGAGCCGCACGCGGACGCCGAGGAGGTCCGCAGGAAGTTCAACATCACCTGTTCGAATGAGGGCTGGTTCACGGAGCGGCACCCGAAGCTGGCGCCGGTCAACACCTTCACGGACGGGATCTTCCTGGCCGGCGCGTGCCAGGGACCCAAGGACATACCCGACACGGTGGCTCAGGCCGGGGCTGCCGCAGCCGAGGCGATGGTGCTCATCGACGCCGGCTTCGTGGAGCTCGAACCCAACACGGCCTACATAGTCGAGGAGGACTGCTCGGGCTGCAAGACCTGTCTGCCCTTGTGCCCGTTCAGCGCCATCTCCCACCTGGAAGAGAAGAAGATCGCTGAAATAAACGAGGTGCTCTGCAAAGGCTGCGGCACCTGCGTCGCCGCCTGCCCATCCGGTTCGATCCATCAAAACCTCTTCGAGGACGAAGAGATCTACGGGGAGATCGAGGGAGTGCTGGCTCATGCCTGATACGAAAACGGATGATCTCGTGCAACTGACGACGGGCGGCTGGAGCCCGAAGATCGTCGCTTTCTTCTGCAACTGGTGCACCTATCTGGCGGCTGACCTCGCCGGCACGTCGCGCATGAAGTACGCACCCAACGTTCGGGTGATCCGCGTGATGTGCTCCGGACGCATCGATCCGCAGTTCGTTCTCGATGCGTTCGCGAAGGGGGCCGACGCTGTCCTCATCGGGGGCTGCCACCCGGGCGACTGCCATTACCAGGAGGGCAACTACAAGACCCTCCGGCGGTTCCACCTGCTCAAGCCCATGCTCAAGGCCATGGGCATCGAGGAGGATCGGTTCCGGCTGGAGTGGATCTCCGCCTCCGAGGCCGACCGGCTCAAGGTGGTGGTAGACGACATGGTGGAGAAGATCGAGAAGCTCGGACCACTCCATCTCGGGGTGCCGGAAGAGGTCTTTGCGGAGGAGGTTGCGGTCTCATGACAGACAAACCGAAGGTCGCCTTCTACTGGTGCGCGTCCTGCGGCGGCTGCGAGGAGGCCGTAGTAGACCTCGCTGAGAAGATCCTCGACGTGGTCGCGGCAGTGGACATCGTGTTCTGGCCCGTCGCACTCGACTTCAAGCGCTCGGACGTCGAGGCCATGGACGACGGTGCGATTCTCGCGTGCTTCATAAACGGAGCCGTCCGCACCACCGAGCAGGAAGAGATGGTGCAGATGCTGCGGCGCAAGTCGCAGGTGATGATCGCGTTCGGATCGTGCTCGCACCTCGGCGGCATTCCCGGCCTCGCAAACCTGTGGGACAGGGAGAGCATCTTCAGGACCAGTTACCTGGAAACGCCGAGCACGGTGAATCCCGACGGGATTCTGCCCCAGACGACACATCAGGACAACGGGCGCGAAGTGAGCCTCCCGGGCTTCTACGACACCGTTCGCGCGCTCGATCAGGTGACGGACGTGGACTACTACCTGCCGGGATGCGCGCCGACTCCGAAGCTGATCGGCGAGGCGGTGGGCGTGCTGCTGAGCGGCGAGTTGCCGCCAAAGGGCACCGTGCTGTCCCCCGACAAGGCACTGTGCGACGAGTGCCCGCGCAAGGACAGCAAGCCCGAGTCGCTCGCCATCACCGAGTTCAAACGGCCCCACGAGATCTTGCTCAAGGACGACGAGTGCATCCTCGCTCAGGGCGTCCTGTGCATGGGCCCTGCGACGCGAGCCGGGTGCGAGGCTCTGTGCGTCGAAGGCAACATGCCGTGCACTGGGTGCTTTGGACCGACGAGCAGGGTGAAGGACCAGGGTGCCAAGGCGCTGTCCGCATTCGCCTCGAGCGTAGGCAGCGACGACGAGTCCGAGATCGAGAAGATACTGGCTGCGATTCCGGATCCTGTCGGCACGCTGTACCGCTACAGCCTGCCGACGTCGCTGCTGCGGCGAAAGAAGATCGAGGCGACCTAGGTGCGCCCACGGGGGAGTCGTTGAGGACGGGATACGGAAGGTGCTGACTGCTCTGAAGTCCATCGCGATCCGGCTCATGCTGGGATTCCTGGTGATCATCGCCGTCACCAGCGCGATATTCGGCGTGGTGGGCATTCGTATCATCCGCGACCGCGTCGTGGCCGAGGCGGAGAGCAAGGTTCAGACGGACCTCAACGCGGCTCGGGAGATATACCTCGGCGAGCTGGGGAGGATCTACGACGTCATTCGGTTCAGCGCCGACCGCTTCTACCTCAGGGACGCTATGATCTCCGGGTTGATCCCCGGCGCTGCGGGCGAGCTCACGAACCTCCAGCATCGTGAGGGCCTCGACGTGCTCACCCTGACGGATGAGCGGGGCGTCGTCCTGTTCCGGGCCGCGAACCCGGGTCAGGTCGGCGACTCCAGGGCACACGACGAGCTCGTCAGGGCAGTGCTCGATCGCCAGGAATCGGTGGCGGCGACTTCCATCGTCACATCGAGCGAGCTGTCTCGGGATTGTCCGCCACTCGCGGAGCTGGCGGCATGCCAGATCGTACCGACACCGGACGCGCGGCCGCGGACCGACTCGGTTGCGACGGACGGGATGATGCTGAAGGCGGCGGCCCCGCTCTTCGACTACAACAATCGGTTCATCGGCGTGCTCTACGGCGGAGTGCTGCTCAACCGTCGCTACGACCTCATAGACAAGATCAAGCAGACCGTCTTCCATGATGCCCAGTACAACGGTACAGACATCGGAGCGGCGACGATCTTCCAGGACGACATCCGCATTGCCACAAACGTCACGGCTGAGGGCGGTGACCGCGCCATCGGCACTCGCGTGACCCAGGACGTCTACGACGAGGTGATCCTGGCCGGACAGACTCGCATGGGGAGGAGCCAGGCCGCCAGCAACGCATACATAAGCGTCTACGAGCCGATCCGGAACATCGAAGGTGAGGTCATCGGCATCCTCGGGGTGGGGATACTCGAGGAGCCCTATGCCAATCTCCAGCGACGCACGACGCTGCTGTTTCTCGGCATCACGATCGCCGTAGCTGCGCTCGCTGCCTGCCTTTCGTACCTGATATCCCGCCGCCTCACGGGTCCCATCAAGCAGCTGGTCACCGCATCCAGCCAGGTCGCAGACGGCAACCTGGACGCCAAGGTGTCGGTACAGAGCGTCACCGAGCTGGCCGAGCTGGCGCACGCGTTCAACTCCATGTCATCCGCCCTGCGCACTCGGGACCAGAAGCTCAAGGAGTACGCCAAGCGGAAGATCATGGAGTCCGAGCGACTCGCCGTGATCGGGCAGCTCGCGGCCGATGTCGCGCACGAGCTGAACAACCCGCTTCAGGGAATCGTCACGTACTCCCATTTGCTCCTGGAGAACGAAAACACCAGGAAATCGACCTGCGCCTCCGTGGAGAAGATCGTCACGCAGGCCGACCGCTGTACCAGGATCATCAGAGGACTGCTCGACTTCTCGCGCCCGCGACCGCCCCAGAAGAAACTGACGAACGTGAATGCGGTGCTGGCCGAGTGCTTGTCACTGGTCGAGAACCAGGCGCAGTTCCACAACATCGAGGTGGTGAAGGACTGGAACGGGAGTACACCCGAGGTCGTCATCGACCCGTCACAGATGCAGCAGGTCTTCATCAACCTGCTAATCAACGCCGCGGAGGCCATGGACGGCGGCGGGCGCCTCACGATCTCCACCTGGTTCGACCCAATCAACCAGCTCGTCGAGATCGAATTCGCCGACAGCGGACACGGCATCGATGCACAGAATATCGAGCGCATCTTCGACCCGTTCTTCACTACCAAGGAAGTGGGCCACGGCACGGGGCTGGGCCTGGCCATCAGCTACGGCATCGTCCGGGAGCATGACGGCACCATCTCCGTGGATAGCGCGGTAGGGAAGGGATCGACCTTCACGGTGCAGCTCCCGGTCAAGGCCGGAGCTGAGGCGGCGGGGGTCGCGGAGACGGAGGTACACGCACTGTGAACGACAGCGCCAAGATCCTGATCATCGACGACGAGGAAGTGGTCCTCGACTCCTGTGCCGGGATTCTGGACGGCAGCAGCTACCGGCTGGCCACGGCGACCAACGGCGCCGACGGCCTCCGACTGCTCGACGAGTTCCAGCCAGATCTCGTCTTCGTGGATCTCAAGATGCCCGGTATGTCGGGCTTCGAGGTACTCGAGAAGTTGTCCACCACGTACCCCACGGTGGTCACGATCGTGATCACCGGGTACGCGACGGTGGGATCCGCAGTGGAGGCAATGAAGAAGGGCGCGTACGACTTCCTCCCCAAACCGTTCACGCCCGAGGAGTTCCGCCTGATCGTCAAGCGCGGCGTCGAGAAACGCACCCTGCTGCTCGAGACGATTGCGCTGAAACGGGAGCGAGAGGTACTGCGGGAGCACTTCGCGTCTATCGTTTCCCACGAACTCAAAGCGCCTCTCGGCGCCATTCAGCAGAACTTCTTCCTGCTCGAGCGGGAGCTCGCCGAGTCGGCCACTCCGGATCAGATGCGGCGCCTCGGTCGCATCAAGGACCGCATCGGAGACTTGCTCACATTGATCAAGACGTGGCGCCGTGGCGCCACCGTAGACATGGACGCAATCAGGGAGCAGTTCGCGCCCGTGTCGGTCGCCGCGCCGATCGAGAAGGCGGTGGACAGCATCGCTCCACATGCGACGAGGAAGGCGATCGACATCACCACCTCGGTGCCGAAGCCGGCACCGGTCGTCTGGGGAGACGAAGGCACGCTGACCCAGACGCTCGTGAACATCATCGGCAACGCGGCCAAGTACTCGCAGTGCGACACGACCGTGACGGTAGCCGCCAAGCAGGTCAACGGAGAGGTCTCGATTGCCGTGACCGATTCGGGCATTGGCATCGCGGCAGAAGATCTTCCCTTCATTTTCGACACGTTCTACCGCGCCCAGTCGGGCGAGGGAGCCGAGCGCGGGACCGGACTGGGCCTGGCAGTGAGCCGTCGCGTCATCGAGGCGCACGGAGGATCGATCGAAGTCGAGAGCACCGTCGGCAAGGGCAGCACCTTCAACGTCCTGCTGCCGGTACTCGAGGAGAACCCGCCCAAACGGGACGCAGAACCCGCGCTCCTGACAAAATCATCGAAGGAAGGCCCAGGATGAGTGAGCGAAAGAGACTGTTGATCGTCGACGACGACCCCGACTACGTCGATGGCATAAAGGGGATTCTCGACGCCGCCGACTACGACACCGACGTCGCGTACAACCCCAAGGAGGGGTTCGAGGCGTTGAAGAGGCAGCACTACGACATGCTGCTCCTCGACATCATGATGGGTCGCGGCGCCGAAGGCGTCATGATGGCCCGAAAGCTCCGCAAGGACCCCGAGTTGGAAAACATGCCGGTGTTGATCATCACCGGGATCCGGGACCAGATCGCCTACCTCTTCCCCGGACAACCGGTGCACCCCGGCTTCTTCCCGGTGGACGAGCTAATGGAGAAGCCCGTAGAGCCCGACGTCCTTCTGGAGCGCGTGGAGGCGCTGCTGGAGGCGGCCGAGGCACGCAAACAACAGGCCAAGTAGGAGACACCAGATGTATAGGAAACTCTCCTTCGGAGAAGAGATCTCCAACCAGATGTACGCGACGGGCGCGCGGCCGCTGAATTGCTGCGTCCAGTGCGCAACGTGTTCGTCCGCATGCCCGGCAGTGCACTACATGGATCACACGCCCCGAGAGCTCATCGGGATGATCAACGCCGGGCTTCGTGACGACGTGCTCTCGAGTAACACGTTCTGGACCTGCGCGTCATGCTTCTCGTGCTCCGATCATTGTCCCAAGAACATCCACCCGGCCGACCTCATGTACGTGCTCAAGCGCTACTCGCTTTGGAGGAACACGTACAAGGATGGCCTGATCGGACCCGATTTCTCCCGGCGGTTCGTGCGCACGATCATGAAGACTGGCAAGTCATACGAACCCGGTTACGCGCCTGCGTTCATTCTCGAGGGCGGATTTCAGGGTCTGCTGCGCGAGATGCAGGGTGCCATGAAACTCCTGCGGAAGGGCCGGCTGCCGCTGATTCCATCGAAGATCAAGCGGGTCGCCAACTTCCGCCGCATGCTGGCGAGGATCTTGCCCTTGGAAGGTATCGCATGAAGACGTTTGCATACTACCCGGGCTGCTCTCTGGAGACTCTTGGAGCGAGCTACCACCTCTCGGCGGTCGAAACTGCTGCCAAGTTGGGCGTGGAGCTGAAGGAGGTGGAGGACTGGAACTGCTGCGGCGCCACGCCGTACTCGCACATCGACGAGTTCCTCGCGCAGTGCCTGAGCGCCCGGAACCTGGCCATCGCGGAGAAGGACCACCTCGACGTGGTGGCCCCGTGCAGCGGGTGCTACAAGAATCTCAACTATGCAAACACGCACCTGAAGAGCGACCCGGACCTGGCCGAGCATATCAATTTCGCGCTGGAAGAGGACGACCTGCGCTACGATGGCACCGTCACCGTCCACCACTTGATGCAGATGCTCGTGAATGAGGTCGGCATAGATGCCATCAAGGAGCAGGTGACGAAGCCGTTGAAGGGACTCAAGGTGGCACCGTACTACGGCTGTCACATCATCCGGCCCCGCAAGTACGGATCGGCGCCCGAGGATCCTCGGTTCTTCGAGGAACTGCTGTGCGCCCTGGGGGCCGATCCCCTGGAGTACGCTTACAAGCTGCGCTGCTGCGGAGGATCGCTGATCGCCACCAACCGCAAGGCGGCGCTCAGCATGCTGCACGAACTGCTGCGGAGTGCAGTGGACAGCGAAGCCGACGTGATAGCCACCGTCTGCCCGCTTTGCCAGATCAACCTGGAATGCTACCAGAGCGAGGTGAACCGGGAGTATGGAACGGACTTCACCATGCCGATCCTCTACTTCACGCAGCTGATCGGCCTGGCGTTCGGCATCAAGCCCAAGAAGCTGGGAATCGGCAGTGAGATCGTGCCGGTTGAGCCGGTGCTGGCCTGTGTTGGGAGATAGCCGCGATTTGCGATCGTTCACGGATGATAACTGCGGGAATAGAGGGTGGGAGAGACCATGAGTGAGTCCGCACAGAAGATCTGGGACGAGGCCGAGCAGAAGGCCAAGAACGCCTACCTGCGCCGACGGATCACCATAGATCCGATCACCCGCCTCGAGGGACATGGGAAGATCGACATCTTCCTCAACGACGACGGGAACGTGGACCGCGCCTATTTCCAGGTGCCGGAGCTGCGGGGGTTCGAGCGGTTCGCGCAGGGACGCCTGAGCGAGGACATGCCGCAGATCACGTCGCGCATATGCGGCGTGTGCCCTACAGCACACCACATGGCGGGCACCAAGGCCCTGGACGACCTCTACAAGGTCGATCCGCCGCCCGTCGCCAAGAAGATCCGCGAGTTCGTGTACAGCACCTTCATGGTGGAAGACCACTCGCTGCACTTCTACTTCCTGGGCGGACCGGACTTCGTGGTGGGTCCGGAAGCTCCCGCCGCCGAGAGGAACATCCTCGGCGTGATCGGCAAGGTCGGCGTAGACGTCGGCAAGAAGGTCATAGCGATGAGACGCGAGCTGCGCGAGCTGATCAGCCTCCTGGGCGGGAAGGTCGTCCACCCGGTGCTGGGGCTCCCCGGCGGCGTTGCGAAGCGAGTGAAGCCCGAGGATCAGGAGCGGTTCAAGACGGTGGCCGCCGACGCCGTGGAGTTCGCAAAGTTCACACTGGGCATCTTCGAGGACGTCGTACTCAAGAACGCCGACTACGTGAACCTGATCGTGTCGGACGCCTTCACGCACCACACCTACTACATGGGATTGGTGGACGAGAACAACCACGTGAACTTCTACGACGGCAAGGTCAGAGTCGTGTCTCCCAACGGCAAGGAGATCGCGAAGTTCGCGGGTCAGGAGTATCTCGACCACGTGGCCGAGCACGTGGAGCCCTGGAGCTACGTGAAGTTCTGCTACTTGAAGCAGGTTGGGTGGAACGGCTTCACCGACGGCGCCGACAGCGGAGTGTACTCCGTGGCGCCGCTGGCGCGGCTCAACGTGTCGGACGGTATGGCCACGCCGCTCGCCCAGGCCGCATACGAGAAGATGTTCGAGACGCTCGGCGGCAAGCCGGTGCACCACACGCTGGCGAACCACTGGGCACGCGTGGTCGAGTTGCTCTACGCCGCTGAGCGCATGAAGGAGATCGCCAACGACCCGGAACTGACCGACCCGAACGTCCGGACCATACCCACCGAGACACCGGTCGAGGGAGTTGGTGTCATCGAAGCGCCCCGCGGGACGCTGTTCCACCACTACCAGACCGACGAGCGCGGCGTCATCAAGAAGGCGAATCTGATAGTGGCTACCCAGAACAACGCCGCGCGAATCGCGATGAGCGTGGAGAAGGCCGCGAAGGGTCTCATCTCGGATGGAAACGTGACCGACGGGATCCTCAACGAGGTCGAGATGGCTTTCCGCGCATACGACCCGTGCCATGCGTGCGCCACTCACTCGCTGCCGGGGAGTA
>JBDHIS010000042.1:0-24262 GCA_039587315.1 Gemmatimonadota bacterium
GTGGCCGGATAGCTCCGTGCCAGCCGGACCCACCACAGGCTGCCGAGCACGATCCACAAACACAGGAGGACGGCGGCTGGGCGGTGGAAGCGTTGCGGGAGGCGCAGCACTCCCGTTACTGCGGCGAGCCCGAGGAGCGCGCACGCCGGCATGATGAAACGGGTATCGATCCAGAAGGGGTAGCCCGCCAGAAACGGCACTGCCAACAGAAACGGCGCCGTCACAAGGAGGCCCAGGCGACCGCGTTTCACGGCAACGAGCGCGCCGGCAACGAGGCCCAGCGCTACGAGACTGCCGAGCGCGGGCAGCGTCGCATGCCCCAACACGTCAACCAGCCTGCTCGAGAACGGGAGCGGTGAGATGAGGAACTTGGCCAGCGTGAAGCCCGCCATCCTCCAGTTGGACAACAGGACGGCCGCACCCACGCTCCCTGCCCCCCCATCCCACGAGAGCCGCGTGAGCTCCAAATAGCCGGTTCCAGCCGGATCTACGGCAGTCAGCCCCATCACGAGCCAGGCGACGAGCGCTGCAGCCACTGCGCAGCTCGCGAGCCAACGCGCCGGCAGGCGACGCCGCGCCTCCCACAGGAGAGGAAGCCACAACAGAACGAGGATCGTCCGAAGCAGCACCATTGCTGCCAGGCCCGCTGCCAACACTGCCGCATCCGCCGCCGCGCGGCGTTCCTCTTGTGGTCGTGCGAAAACCCAATAGACCAGGGCCGCGAACAGCAGGGCGCCGAGCGGCTCGCTCTGCGCGCTGGGCGCGATCAGCACGACGGGGTACGCGGTGAGCGGCCAGATTGCGGCAAGGGCGCCCCAGCCGTCCCCCAGCTCGCGACCGAACAGCTTTGCCCACAGAGCGGCGGCCGTCCCCATGCACACGGCGCCGAACAGCCCCGCCAGCAGGGCGACCATCGATGGCGACAAGCCGACGCTAAACAGCAGGCTCAGCAGGAGGGGCCACCCTGAGGGGAAGTGCCAGGCGCCCGCAGGCATCTCGCCCGCAATGACGAGGCCGTCACCCTGTGCGAAGCTGAAAGCGAGCGCGATGTACTGGAGATCGTCCGTGCCGGGCCTGAGCGGATAACCCGACACGCTGAGGACGCACAGCAAGCCGATCGCGACTCCCGCGACGAGCGGCGCTGCACCGGGACGGATACCTTGGGGGAGCCTCACTCGGGGAATAGGCAGGCTCTCATTGTGTGAGGAATGGGCCCTGTAGGATTTGAACCTACGACCGACGGATTATGAGTCCGCTGCTCTAACCACTGAGCTAAGGGCCCTTGGAGGAGAAGAATATCGCAGGCCCGGCGCCGCCGAAAGGTGCGCGATCTCACGGAGGGCGCACGGTGCCCACTCTACCTTAGCCTCACCATGGAACGCCCTCGAACCGCTCGCCTCGGAGCCCTTCTGCTTCTGGGTGCCGCCGTTGTAGCGCCAGCGGCGCGGGCGCAGAGCTGTCCCCAGAAGAAGGCGCTCCGGTCAACGGTCATTATGGGCAGCTACGTCGCGGCCCAGGCAATAGCGATCGGCCTGCGGCACGAAGACTGGTGGCCCGAGGACAGCACGCGATCATTCCACTTCACGTGGGACCAGAGCCCCTCTTTGGGACAGGACCGGCTGCTGCACGCGTACCTGGCGTACCAGGTCTCGCAGATCGGCGCTCTGGCGTGGGACTGGGCGTGCTTCGGTCCGGTCACCTCCGCCTGGCTCGGGTTCGCGCTGGGCGCGGCGGCCACCCTCCCCAAGGAGATCGGAGACGGGTTCCAGGAGGGATTCGACGTTCCGGACTTCCTGGCGGGAGTGGCCGGCGCGGCGCTTCCCGCCATGCACCGCACGTGGGAGCCCTCGAAGGCCTTGCTGCTCAAGTTCAACTACTGGCCGTCGGAGGAGTTCCAGAACCGAAACGGCGGGCAGCCACAACTGGAGAGCGACTACGCCGGGATGCGCTTCTACCTCGCTATCAACCCCGGACGGATGCCGGGCGGAGCCAGATTCTTGCCCGACTGGTTGGGCCTCGCCTTCGGACACAGCGTCAACGCCTGGTTGGTGGAGCCCGAGGACAAACACAGCCAGTGGTACGTGGCTCTGGATCTGAACTTCAGGGGGATCCCGATCAAGGCCAGTTGGTGGCACCCGGTCGCGACGGTGCTGGACCAGTTCCACATGCCGCTGCCCGGGATCAAGGTCGAGGCCGGGACGGTGAGCTTCGGGTTCTACTAGGCCTGCGCCCGCGCCTTTCGCGCGAGTTCCTCGCACAACTCCAGATGGGCATCCACCATGCGCGACAGGGTGAAGCGCTGCTCCACCCTCTTGCGAGCGGCCTCGCCCATCGTCTGTCTCAGCTCTCCGTCGCAAGCGAGCCGCTCCATCGCCGTGCGCAGCGCGAGTACGTCACCCGGAGACACGACCAGCCCGGTGACGTCGGGCTCACCCACCTCACTGACTCCGGTCGAGAGCGAAGTCGAGATGACCGGGAGCGAACAGGCCATCGCCTCGATCTGTGATATCCCGAACATCTCAGCCGGCGAGGTGCTGGGGAACACGAAATAGTCCGCCGACTGGTAGTAACCCGGGAGCTGCTTCTCACTTGCCGGGCCCGCCATCACGACGCGGTCTCCCAACTTCAGCTCCTCGACCTGCCGGTCCAGCTCGGGACGAACCGGCCCGTCACCCACGATCACCAGCTGCAGGTCGGTACCGACCATGGCGCGCAGCAGCACGTCCAGGCCCTTGTACCCCACCAGACGTCCCACGAACAACGCGATCGGGCCTCGGGCGGGGGGCGGGAAGCATTCGGGACGGTGGGGGTGGCTGCGCGGTGCGAAGCGGCGCTCGTCCACACCGAACGGAATCACGTGTGCCTTCTTGCGACCGGCCGCACCCACATCTTCGGCGTGGGCGAGGTTCGCGCGCGCAGCCAGTACGACAGCGTCCGCCCGCTTGGCTACCCTGCGCGAAAGGGGCCGGTAGGCCATCTGGGCGATCTTCTGACGCTGCACGTCCGAGTGGTGGAAGATGATCGTCGGACGCCGCGGGCCCAGCATTGCTGCCAGATCAGCCAGCGGATGCGGGCGGTGCACGTACACGACGTCAGCCGGCCAGCGCGATGCGGTCACGTAACCAGGCGCGATCGGCTGCGACCAGAAGACGCCGTACGTCGGAAGCCTGATCACCGTGACCCCGTAGCGCGGCGGCTCGCTGATTCTCTTCCCGGGATCGCGCAGCCAGCTGGAGCCCGTCGCGCTCACCACGCGCACGTCGTGCCCTCGAGCCGCGGCGCCCCGGGCCAGCGTGGCGACGACGTACTCCAGTCCGCCCGGGTCCGGTGGGTAGAACTTGCTTAGATGGAGAATCCTCACCGGGAGATCGCGGCCGGGAACTCTATGCGTTTCGCCACGTCCGAGAGCGCGGGCTGAACCAACTCTAGCAGCAGGTTGAGGTCGAGCAGCAGAGAGCGCCGCCCCAGTCTGCGCCTCAGGCGCAGCTCTCCCGACCACCCCGTGCCCTCGAACGGACACACGACCTCCCACTCGTCGGCGCGTCGCGCGGGCTGTTCCTCGACGAACCCGCCTTCGCGCAACCGCCAACCCGCTTTGCGCTCGCCGTCACCGTCCTTGGCGGCGACCGTCAACAACACGTCGTCGAACTCCGACTTCCCGAGCAGGATCGCGAGCCCGTCCTTCATGTCGTCCAGCGTGTGGGCATCGGCGAGCCGCACCGCGGCGCGGCGCAGCTCCACGTTGGCTGCGATGGATTTGGGCTGGAGCGCGCCCCGGCGGGCCAGACGGGCCAGCTCGTTGAGCTCGTGCAGATGGAGGTAGCGGGAGATCATCCACACCCCGGCGCCGATGGTGAGCAGCGCCACGGCGTACGACCGCACGCCCGGATTAATGAACATCATCGCAGAGAGGGCGAACACCGCGCTCACCGCGTAGATCACGCCAACCACCTGCCGCGGAGACAGGCCCGAGCGCTTCAGATGGTGGTGGACGTGTTCCCGGTCCGGTTCGAACAGGGGCCGGCCTCGCACCACGCGCCTGAGGAGTGTTATCGTCGTATCGAATACCGGGACGCCGAAGGCGACCAGCGGCACCGCGATGGCTACCAGCGTGGGCCCCTTGGTGGATCCCTCCACCGCCAGCCCCGCCAGCAGGAAGCCGATCGACATGGAGCCCGCATCGCCCAGAAAGGCCTTGGCGGGGGGGAAGTTGAACGGGAGAAAGCCGAGCAGCGCGCCGGCCAGCGCCGCGGCAACGAGCCCGATGCCCGGATGGCCCAGCGCGACCGACATTATGAACACCGCCGTCGCGGCAAAGAAGGCGGAGCCGGCGGCGACCCCGTCGGCGCCATCCAGCAGGTTGAACGCGTTCGTGATGCCGACCAGCCACAGCACGGTTACCGCCGGGCCCACTATGGAGCCCAGGTCAGCCGGTCCGAATGGCAGGGACAGCAGCTCAACTCTGACGCCCAGGGCGTACATGCCGATTGCCACCCCGACCTGCACGCCGAACTTGATTATCGCCCGAACCGGAAAGATGTCGTCCACCATCCCCAGCAGCAGGATGGCGAACGTGCCGAGCAGCACCGTGCCGAGCGAGCGCGACGTGGCGAGGAGCGTCAGGCCGGTGGGTGTGAACACCACTCCAACCAGGAGCAGTGCCGTAGAGCCACCGAGCGCGAGCGCCACGCCACCCGAGCGCGGTATGGCCGGCTTTCGCGTATCGTCCATGGCCCCCACGCGATGCGCGAGAGCAGACGTGAGCGGCACGAACAGGGCGCATGCCGCAGCCGCGATGGCAAACACCAAGAGATACGAGCCCAAACCCGTCAATACTCCGTCCTGGGTGACGGTTCAAAGACTGCTGCCGCGAAACGAGTTGTCAACTGTGGACTTGCGGCGTGAGCCGGGGGTCACGCGGTGAGCACGATTGCGATCGTATCCCCCGGATTCCCGGAGGTGCCGGGCGGAGTCACGGATCACACCCGTCGCGTCATGCATCATTGGCGCAACGATGGCCGGGTGGTACAGGTGCAGGGCTCCCTGGGCGAGGAGCCCGTAGCGGTGGTGCAGCGCTGGCACGGCGATGGGGTGACCGCCGTGCTGCTGCAGTACGTGCCCTTCCTCTACGGCAGGCGGGGGTTGTCGCTGTTCCCGGGAGCGCTGGCCCGCGCCGCGAAGTCGCGCGGCATGCGCGTCACGGTGTACGTGCACGAGCCCTGGGTGCCGCCCACGCGCCTTCCGTGGCTCGTCCTTTCGCCGCTCCAGCGCGGTCAGTTGAGGCGGCTGCTCAAGGTGGCGGACCGCGTTGTGACGGCCGTCCCCGCGTGGGTGGATCTGCTGCGGCACGACGCCCAGCTGGTGCGTGTAGGGAGCACGCTCGGCGAGCCCCCTGCACTCGACCCGCCCGAGGATCCGCTCCCCTCCCCCGTCGTCTTCTCCCCGTTCGCAGCCGGCCTGCTGTGGCGCCCCATCATGGCCGCGGTAGATCAGATCGACGCTGACCCACCGCTGATCGTGATCGGCGCGGACCACGAGTCCGTGCGGCGGCACCACATGGTCGGGAGATGGTACCGGAGGAACTGGGATTGCAGAGGCCGTCTCGAGCCCGACCAAGTCCTGTCCCTCTTGTCCAGGGCTCGCGTGGTCCTCGCGCCGTTCGGGGACGGCCTCACGGGCCGCCGCACCTCGGCGATGGCATCCCTCAGCACAGGAACGAAGCTCGTCTCGTCGGTGGGACCTTTGTCCGATCCCCTGTTCGAAGGGAGCCCGGTCGCGATCGCGGATGGCGAGCGGGATTTCGTTCGGTTGGCCGCCGAAGCCTGGAACAGTGGGGAGCACGCTGCCGAGCGCGGTGCAAGGCGGGCCTGGTACCAGAGCAACCTGGACCCGCGTGATCTGGACCGGGCCCTGCTTCGAGTCGTGAGCCCATGAGCACGCGCGAGGTCGTCCTCGTTCTGCCCGATCCCCCGCTTCCGTTCGGGAACGCGGCGGGGCGCTGGTACTACGCGCTGCTCAAGGGCCTCTCCCGCAGGGGCCACCGGGTGAGCGCCTTCGCCGTGTGCAGCTCCGAGTACGACCGAAAAGAGACAGAGGAGCTGTTCCGCAGCGGCGAGTGCGACCTCAGGCTATACACACAGGCACGGAGCGAAGGACTGAGCGGCAAGCTCGAGTCCCTCCGACGGCCATACAGCTACCGCTACAGCGCCGACCTGATGCGCGACGTCGCGGCGCGTGTCGCAGCGGGCTGCGACGTGGTCCATCTGGAACAGCTGTGGACCGGCTGGGTGGGGTGGGACTTCGCCGACCGGGCGCTGCTGAACATCCACTACCTGTTCGAGATCGACCTTGCCGACGCTCCGGTGAGCTCATTCAAGGACGGACTGCTGCGTCGCGCGACGAGCAGTGCCGAGCGGCGCCTGCTCAGGCGCTACCCTGTCATCAGCACCCTCACGCCGCGACTCACCGATAGGGTGAAGATGCTGGCGCCCCGTGCCCAGGTAGAAACGGTGCCCCTCGGGCTCGACCTCTCACCCTACCGGTTTCAGGATCGCGCGCTTCACGACCCGCCGACGGTGGCTCTCATCGGGTCGTTCGACTGGTACCCCACGCTTTCCGGTGCGCGCAGATTGCTCGATCGACTGTGGCCGGCGATCAAGCAGCGGGTGCCGGACGCCCGGCTCCTGCTAGTGGGGCGCTGCGCGCGGTCGCGACTGGAGCGATACGTCGACCTACCCGATGTGGATATCTACGAAGACGTCCCCGACATCCTGCCCTACTTCGAGGCGACCGACGTGATGCTCTACGCCCCGGCACGGGGGAGTGGAATGAAGGTGAAGGTGCTCGAGGCTTTCGCGCTCGGGGTCCCGGTGGTCACTACATCGGAGGGAGTCGAGGGCATCGCCGCCGAGGACGGAGTGCACGCCGGAGTTGCGGACGACGACAAGGGTCTCGTGCAGCGGACTGTGGATCTGCTCCAGGATCGGAGCGCGTGGCAGGCGATGCGCAAAGCGGCGCGGCCGCTGGTCGAGAGCGCCTGTGACCCGGAGCAGAGCCTCGATCTCGTGGAACGGTGCTACGAATCGATTGGGAGTGAGCGGTGAGCTCCCTCGCCGCTCGACTGATCGACGGCCTCAAGACGCCGCTGCGTCCGGCAGCACGGTGGTGGCGAGCGCGACGCTACTCCCGCCTCTACCACCGCGCCATGAGCCGCCTGCACGAAGAGCTCTCGCGCCGCGTCAGCCCGTCGGAGCGGATCCAGTTCGACGCGGAACCGGATGCGCTGTGGCGGCGGATGTGCGAAGCGGCGCCACCCGCGGTTGCACGACGGGAGATCTCCCTGTCCAGCTCCGATGTTGCTCGAGAGATCACCGCGTACTGGCAACGGTACGGGCCGTCGTACGATCGGATCGACCAGGGGCGCGAGAAGGCGCTGGAGCACGCGCTGACGTTCGCCCTGCTCGACTTCTCCGCAGCAGACCGGTACTGCGACGTGGCGGCTGCCACGAGTCCCATAGCCCGAGCGCTGGCGCGCGACTGGCCCGACGTCGAGCACTGGACGCAGGACCTGCTGTTCGAGACGGATGCGGATCTCAAGCAGGTTGGGGGATTCGCGCAGGAGATGAAGGACATCGAAGCGGGGTTCTTCGACGCCCTCACGCTGCACTGCTCGTACGAGCACTTCGAGGGCGATGGAGACGTGGAGTTCCTCGCCGAAGTGGACCGCGTGTTGAGCGAGCGCGGAGCCTGCCTCATCATCCCGCTCTACGTGGCCGACACCCACCGGGTGTATTTCGATCCCACGTCGGTCCCGATCGACAGGGTGCACGACTTCGACGCCGACGCCGAACTCAAGCCGCTCTACCGGTATCGCCAGGAGCACGGTCGGTTCTACAGCCCCGACGCCCTGGGCCGCCGGTTGCTCACTAGGCTCCCGGACACGCTCTCGGCCACGCTGCTCAGGTTCCGCGATCAGTCCGACGTAGACCCGGGCATCTACCTCGAGTTCGGGCTGGTGCTGCACCGAGAGAAGTCGATCCTGCGGGGGACTGAGGCGCTTCCATGAAGATCGGGATCAACGCCCGGGTGCTGTCCTCACCGTCCCTCAGGGGATGGAACCGCTACACCTTGAACCTGATCATGGCACTGGGTGACGAGGGAGCCGACCTGGTGCTGTACAGCGACGGACAACTCTCCGATGTCCACACGGCGAGGCTGCCGGCGGACCGCTGCGAGATCAAGGTCGCGCCGCGAATGCGGTATCCCGCGTGGGAGCAGAGCTGGCTCCCCCGACAGTGCGTTGGCGACCACGTGGAAGTGCTGCATTGCCCCGTCAACTTCGGACTGCCGTGGCGGCGCCCCTGCCCAACCGTCCTCACGCTGCACGACACCATCGACGTGGCGAATCCACCACCCGTACGGCGGCGCCTGACTCCGTCCGCGTTGGTAACCAACGCATACCACTGGGTTGCGCGCACGCGCGCGAGTCACATTATCACACCTAGTGCGTACTCCAGGGACGACCTGATACGGTACCTCCGGCTGTCGCCCGAGCGCATTACCGTGGTCCATGAGGCCGCAGATCCCCGCTTTCGCGGCCCGGTGAGCGGTGAGGCTCGGACGGGCGTCCGAACCCGCTACGAACTGACGCGGCCCTATGTGTTCTACGTCGGTGGGTGGGAGGGAAGGAAGAACGTCCCGTTCCTGGTTCGCGCCTTCGGTGCTGCGCAGTTGTCCGACACCGATCTTCTCCTCGCCGGTGGCACCCAGCCGCAGATAGGAGAAATGACCGCTCTCGCCAAGAGCCTGGGAATCGCGAATAGCGTGCGCCTGGTCGCGGCTGTGCCGGACGAGGACCTGCCGGCGCTGTATGCGGAGGCTCTCTGCTTCGTGTACCCCAGCGTATACGAGGGCTTCGGCCTTCAGCTGTGCGAATCCATGGCGGTGGGCTGCCCCACACTGGCCTGCAGGGCGACCAGCCTACCCGAGGTTCTGGGCAACGGTGGCGATACGTTTCAGGGCGACGATCCGGGCGAGTTGACGGACCTGCTGCAGCGCGTCGCGCACAACGGGTCATACCGCGACTCCCTGGCCGAGCGCGCCGAGCGGCGCGGGCGCGAGTTCTCCTGGAAGCACACGGCGAAGGAGACCCTGCGCGTCTACGGCACTCTGGTGGGGGCGAGATGACGCACGGCGGAGCGTACGGCAAGTACTGGGAACGGAAGCGGTTGCTGGCCGGAGGCGTACCATCCTTCCCGGTCCTGCGCTGGTGGGAGACCGACGAACTCAGCGAGGTCGAGCGCGTCTGCTTTGACGCCGTGAAGGACGCCAAGTCACTGTTGGACGTTGGCGCCGGAGATCTCCACATCAAGCGCAAGTTCGAGGCGGCCGGCTTCGGCGCCGAATACCACACCCAGGACATCGGCCCCGAATACCCACACACGTACCGGGACCTGACTCAGGTGACGCGGCAATACGACGCGATCCTGTGCCTCGACGTGATCGAGCACCTGCAGCTGGACCGGGGACTCGAGCTGTTGGACAGGCTCGTCGAACTGTTGGCGCCGGGCGGCGTGCTGGTAGTGCAAACACCCAACGGGCGGTGCATCCGGTCCCCGTTCGGGTGGGACATGACGCACCTGCACATCTACAACCGCGACGACCTCTGGGCCTACATCACCGCAGCCGGGCTGGAAACGAAGGGGTACCGCGTCGTGTTCGGGCCTGCCCGCCGGTCGCCGCTTCAGTGGCTCCGCTTTGCACTGGGCGCCATCACAGCCTCACGGCTGTTGGGTGCAGACTACGCAGATAACGTCGTGGTCATCGGCCGCAAGGCAGCACCCGCGCAGTGAGCCGCTCCCGCCGCGCGATCTTCACCTACCTCACGAGCGTCGTCTTCACGGTCGTCACGATGCTGGTGGGCCTCGTCGCCATTCCGTATCTGCTCGAGTGGCTGGGCGAGGAACGTTACGGCGCCTTCCGCGCGACGGCAGACTGGTTCGCGCACTTGAGCCTGCTCGAGGCGGGAATCGGCGGGGCCCTGATGGCAATGCTCGCGCGGGCAGCTGCCCGGGGTGATCGCACCGAGTTGGACGGGACCCTGTCCGCGGGCGTGCGGGCCTACATCCGCATCACCGTGTTCATGGTCCTGGGTGGCCTCGTTCTCGTATCTGTGATTCGCTTCCTCGTTCCCGTGAGCGAGGGTCTCACCGACGACCTCACCCGCGCCGCGCTCGTGGCGGTGTTGGGGCTGGCCGTCACGCCGTTCATACCGATACGAACTCTGTGGGAAGCGCGGCAGCAGGGCTATCGTGTGAACCTCCTGCTGCTCGTCCAAAGCCTCCTCATCACAGCGGTCGCGCTCGCTCTGGCCTACTCCGGCTGGGGGATAACGGGACAGATGGTGGCTCTCGTCGTGGGGGGGTACCTCTTCTACGTGGTCCTCGTCGGACGCGAAGCGCGTCAGTATCCCGGCTTCCGCAATGTGGTCGCGGGTCGAGTGCCCAGCGCCGACGCGCAACGAGAGCTGCGGGACCTCAACCGGCCCACCATCGTGCGCCAACTCTGTGGCCGCGCAAGCGTAGCCTCCGACCGGATCATCGTCGCGGCCATGCTGGGACCCGCGATGGTCGTGCCGCTGTTCGTCACCCAGAGACTCATCCAACTGGCACAGCAGCAGGTGCAGAGCATGGGCTCGGCGTCCTGGGCCGCACTGGCAGAGCTACACGCCAAAGGCGAGCGCGCCCTCTTCAACGAGCGACTCGTCGAGCTCACACACCTGGTGACGACGCTCAGTCTGGCCGTACTCATTCCTATAGTTGCGTACAACCACCACTTCGTCAGGCTCTGGGTGGGGGCCGAGCGCTACGCCGGCGACGTGGTCACTGTAGCAGCCGGTGCGGCCGCGCTCCTCTGGGCGGTGGTAACGCTGTGGGAGTGGGCATTCGACGGCACCGGGCAGATGGCTCGCATAGTCCCGGTGACGCTGGCCGCGATGGTGATAAACCTGACGCTCAGCATCGCCCTGACTCCTCGCTATGGAGTGGCCGGGCCGTTGTTGGGCACCGTGTTCGCTGTCGCAGCGACTGGCTGGTACCTGCCGCTGCTGCTAAAGCGCGACTTCGGCCTCCGCCCGAGCGCGCTCGTCCGCGCAACGCTGATTCCGGTTGGATGGGGAGTCGTGTTCTTCCTCGTCGCCTGGCGCCTGGCACACTCGCGTGCTTCGTTGGGATGGGCCCAGCTCGCGCTGGAGATGAGCGCAGCCGTGATCGCGTATCTTCTGGTGTGGTGGCTCGCGATGCTCACTCCGGGACAGCGCCGCATGAATCTGGAACGGATACGCGCCCTCAAACCGGCTCGATGAGGCGGCCATGAACATCGGCTTCGTGGTGCACGACTTCGACACGCGTGAGGGACACGGGCGCTACGCCGTGGAGCTGGTGTCTCGGCTGGCGCGCGAGCACCGCGTCACGCTGTATGCCGCCTCCGCCGCGGCCGATGTGCCCGACGGCGTGCGGTTCCGCCTCGTCCCCGCCGTGCGAAGGCCCGCACACGCCACGATGCTCACATTCCCCACGGCGTTCGCAGCCGTCCGTGGCCCGCACGACGTGGTACACGTTCAGGGCTGGAGCGCGCACTCCGCCGACGTCGCCACCGCACACATTGTGCTCGAAGCCTGGCGCGACGCGGTGCGCAGCGCGCACGTCCCTCCGGGGCTGGGGGAGAGGCTCCTCGGCAACACGGTGGCGTCGCGCGAGGCCCGGTTCTATCGCGGCGACAGGGTTCGTGCCGTGATTGCGCCCAGCGCGCGCATCAAGGAGGACCTCGCGCGGCACTACGGCCGCAGGGACGACGTCACCGTCGTCCCGCACGCGTTCCCGACCGCCGAGCAGGTGGATCGCCAAGAGGCGCGCACCCGCTTTCAGCTGCCGCAGGACGGCCTCGTCGCCCTCTACGCCGGCGACGCGCGAAAGGGACTCGACGTCGCCCTGAAGGCGATCGCCTCCGTGGACGGAGTGCGGCTCCTGGTGGTGAGCCGCTCAAAGCTCGAGGAGTATCAGGCTGCCGCGCGCACGCTGAACGCCGCGGAGCGGGTGTGGTGGGTGAACGGACTCCCCGACCTCACCCCCGCCTATGGCGCGGCAGACGTGCTGCTCCATCCCACCATCTACGACGCGTTCGGCCTCGTGGTGGCCGAGGCGATGGCGCACGGGGTCATCCCGCTCGTGTCCGACCAGGCCGGAATCGCCGAACTCGTAACCGACCGGGTATCCGGTTGGGTGGTGCGGCCGCGGCGTCCCGAAGAGTCGGCGGCCGCGCTCAGGGCCATCCAGCAAGACGGCGAGCTGCGTGCGCGGCTCGCCACCGAGGCGCGCAAGCTGGCGCAGACTCGCAGCTGGGACGACGTGGCCCGCGAAACGGTGGCAGTCTATGAAGAGGTGCAGCGCTCCTGATGCGCGTAGCCGTCCTCTCCCATACCTACGTCGAGCCCGCGAGCCGCAAGAAGCTCCACGCCATCGCGGAGCAGGGAGTGGACGTTACGCTCATCGTTCCGGAGTACTGGCAGGAGGGCGCACTCGGAAAGGAGTGGAACGTCGCCGCCGGCTCCGATGGCGACATACGGGTCGTACCGGTTCGCGTGCAGCGCCTGCTCTCGACGCCCGCCGCGGCGAAGTGGGACATCGGCGCCATCGTACGCGAGCTGAGTCGAGGCGGCTTCGACCTACTGCACGTCGAGGAGGAGCCGTGGAGCCTCGCCGCCCGAGCGTCCGTGCGGCTGTCACGCCGTTTCGGCGTGCCGGTGGTGCTGTTCACCTGGCAGAACCTGCCACACCATCCGCCGTGGCCGCTTCGCATCCTCGCGCGGCGCGTGCTGACCCGCTGCACCGGATGGGTAGCCGGAAACCAGGCGGCAGCCGAGCTCTTGAAGCGCGTGGACCCTACACGCCCGCTCGCGGTGATTCCACAGATCGGCATCGACCCGCCGGAGCCCGAGAGTCCCGTGCGCGACAGCGATGCACCGCTCACGGTGGGCTACGTGGGTCGTCTGGTGCCCGAGAAGGGCGTCGCCGATCTGCTCTCTGCGCTGGCCAGGGTGAGTCACCCGTGGCGCTGTGCCATAGTGGGAGACGGACCGGAGCGGCAGGCATTGGAGCAGGCAGCCAAAGAGCTGGGCATAGCGGACCGGGTGGCGTTTCGCGGCGCCGTTCCACACCGTGAGGTCGAAGGCCTCATGCGCGGCCTCGACGTGCTGGTACTGCCGTCCCGCACGACCGGACGCTGGGCAGAGCAATTCGGGCACGTCCTCCTCGAGGCGATGGCCGCGGGTGCGGTAGTCGTGGGATCAGACTCGGGCGCCATTCCTGAGGTCGTCGGGGATGCAGGCGTCATATTCCCCGAGGGCGACGCGGACGCGCTCGCCGGGGTAGTCGAGGAGCTGGCCGGTGATGCCGAGCGCCGCAGTGCGCTGCGCACTGCAGGAAGCGAGCGAGCCGCGCAGTTTACGCATGAGCGGATAGCGAGGCGGCTGATCGGGTTCTGGGAGGAGGCATTGGGATGACGTCTACGGGTTCGCAATCCGCGACCCTCACCGGGCGCTGGACCGACGTCTTCCGCGCCGATGCGACGGTTCACCTCGCCCTCATGGCGGCCATCGTGTTCGGCGTATTCCAGGGGTACCTCAAGGACCGCATCGCCGGTCCGTTGCCCTACGCTCTCTCCGACGGCGCCTTCCTGTTCGCCGCTCTGGTGTGGTTCGGGACGATGGCCGTCAGGAGAGAACCCATCCGAGGGCCGGGATCGATGCCGGCGATCCTGCTGGCAATCATAGTGATTCCGACTCTCTACTTGCTGCATCCCGGCACGCCACCGCTGGTCAAGCTGGCGGGGCTCAGGGCCTGGAGTCTGTTTCCCGTTGCCGCACTGATGGGCCTCGGGATCGTGCGCAACAGTGCCCAGCTCAGAGCGTACGTGGGGCTCATACTCGCCCTGGGCTTCGTCACCGCGTTGTACGGGATTTACCAATACACACAGGGCGGCGAAGTGCTGGTCCAGGCCGGCGAGCTGGCTCTGGAGCGGCACGGCGGCACCGTGTTCTATTCGCTCGAGGGGGTGTCCGAGTTCAGAGCGTTCTCAACGTTCACCTTCCCCGCCCCGTTCGCCGGTTTCATGGTGTTCGGGATTCTGCTGGCTGCGGGCATCGTCACGTCCAAGCTGCGCTCGCGCCGCGCGCGTTTGGTCGCGGCACTCCTGATCCCACTGTTCTTCGTCGGCATGACGGTCTCAGGAACGCGCGCAGCATTGGTCATCCTCTTGATCGGCCTGCTCGTGCTCGCCTGGTACCGGCGGCTCTCACTGCGGCAGATACTGCTCATACCGTTGGGGCTGCTCGCCGTGCACATAGCGACGCTGCTCACCGCCGGGCGCGCCATCGAACGGTTCCGAACGGTGTTCTTCCAGGAAGGGCTGCTCTGGTACTACCTCTCCGGCCCCATCCGCACGGCTCTCCACTACCTGCCGGAGAACCCGTTCGGAATGGGCCTTGGTCGCACGGGCATAGGTGTCCCCTATCAGATCGTCGGACGCATGCCGCAGGGCTTCTTCGTGTTCACGGACGGTGACATTGGGCGTGCCTCCGTGGAGCTCGGCCTCGTGGGACTCGCCCTCCTCTTCATCATCATCTTCGGATTGGTGCGGTACGCGCCCTGGACGATGCGTGCACTGCGCGGCACCCGCGCCGACGACGTGGCGCTCGGGTTCGGGCCGCTCCTTCTGTCCACGGGCGCCGTCGTGCTGATCGGCTCACCGTTCTCAGCGGTGCCGGCCGCCATCATCTGGTGGTTCTTCTTCGGAGCCGTCGTGAGGCTCGCGATGTGGCCGGAGGAGGGCGGCTGACCGTTCAGCGATTCCTGACGCACCCGGCCGCACCGATCGCCGTAGCGACGGTGCTTCGGGTTGGCGCCGCCATTGCGCTGCTCGCCGCCCCCACGGCATTTGCGCTGCGCGACTACGGGCCCGGGCTCGAGGCCAGCTCATCGTGGGAGCGCATATGGCACCGCCCGCGATACGTGCAGCTCGCCGAAGACGAGGTCGCATACGACGCACTCGCACGCCACATCGTGCGCGGCGATGGCTTCCTCGTGGATCGCGGCTGGATGATCGCTGAGCCAGGCGAGCCGACGGCATACGGCGGAGCCGCGTATCCGCTCTTCCTGTCTGCTGCGTACGCGGTATCCGGCTCAGGCTATCCGGTCGTGTTGCTGCTCCAGATCGCGCTCAGCGTGCTCGCGGTGGCCGGCTGCGGCTACCTCGGCCGGCAGGTGGCGGGGGCCGCGGCGGGTCAGGTCGCGGCGTGGACGGCCGCAGTGCATCCCGGACTCGTCCTCGCACCCTCCCTGCTTCTGACCGAGGCGCTCACGGTGCCGCTCATCATCGGGATCGTGCTCAGCGCGACTCTGTGGCTGAGGACGCGCCGGGTGTCTCACGCGCTTCTGCTCGGAGTCGCGGTGGGGGTGGGCGGCCTCGTTCGGTCTCCGCTCGCGTTCATCGGAGTGACCGCCGCGGCTGCCGCCGTGGTGGCGGCGCTGAGAGGAGCGCCACGGCTCAGCGTGCGCGCTGTACTGCCCCACGTGCTGGCCGTGATTCTGGGTGCCGCTGTCGTGGTCGCGCCCTGGGCAGCTCGCAACTGGGTTCAGTACCGGCACGTGGTGCCGTTCGACACAAAGTCGGGACCGGGCCTGTACCAGTTCAACCACTCCGGGCAGCCGATCGGCTGGTCGGCGCAGGAGGTGGCGCCGGACCCACCCGTCACACCGCTACCCGGACTCAACGAAGCCGCCGCCGCCGCGCACTACCGTAAGCTCGCCCTGCGCTACGCGGGCAGTGAGCCGCTGCGCTTCACGGCCAACTCCGCAATCCGTGCGGTGCGCTTCTGGTGGCCCGTACCGCGACGCGTCGGCACGCCCGTCCTGTGGCCCGGTGTGCTCCTCTACGGAGTGTTCTCACTGCTCGCTCTGGTCGGCGTGTGGCTGCTGCTCCGCTCGCCGGGAAGCGCCACGGCGCGGTGGCCCCTCGCCGCCGCCCTACTTGCAGGCTGGCTCCTAGCGGCCCTGTCGGCCGCCGGGCTGCGCCACCGCCTCACGCTCGAGCCGCTGCTCGTACTGGCCGCCAGCCTGGCAGCGGTACAGATTGCCCGCGCATGGGTGGCAAGAACATCGACTCGACCGGCGCCGTGATCCGCGCGCTTCTCGTCCCCGACCTACCGCTCGAGCGATGGCCCTCGATGGACCGCTACGCTTCGCGGCTCGCGGCCGAGCTCCAGCGCATCGAGACGGACCTGGAGGTGCGACTCACTGCACCGATCTCCGGCGTCACCGTGGAGCCCGGCGAGTCGTTTGCAGGCCTTCGCATATCCGACCCCGCCGGTTTCGGCGCGATCAAGTCATCGGCTTGGCTACTGGCACTACCCGCGCCGCGTGCGCCACGCGAAGGGCGACGTGCTGCACGTGCTCGACCACTCCTACGCGCACCTTCTGCTGGGCAAGCGCAACCGCCCCGCGGTGGTCACGGTGCACGACCTGCTTCCGCTCATCAACGTGCGGCGCCGGGCCCGCGGCATACGCGAGCGTCTGCGCAACCGGATGCTGAACCGCGTCCTGGATGGACTCAAGCGGGCAGACGCCTGGATCGTGGGAACCGACTGGCTCAAGGGAGAACTGGCAGAGTGGCTCGAGAGCGATGCTGGGATACACGTGATCCCGTTCGGAGTGGACGACGCCTTCTTCGAGGACCCGGACGAGACGAGAAGTGAGACCCGCGAGCGGTGGGGACTGCCACCGGACGCCTTCGTGGTACTGCACGTGGGCAGCGTGGGCGATCGTAAGAACATCCCGGCGGTAATTGCCGCCGTCGGCGGGATGCGCGACGCCGGCTTCGACGCCTGGTTGCTCCAGGTGGGCGGCACTCTCACCGAGGAGCAGGAGCGCGAGCTGGCGACGCACGGTGTGAACCAGGCGATCCGATCGGTGGGCGAGGCGGCCGAGCGTGACCTCAGGGCCGCGTATCGCGCCGCCGACGTGTTGCTGTTCCCGTCGCACTACGAGGGGTTCGGGTTTCCCGTGCTGGAAGCGATGGCATCGGGGCTCCCGGTTGTCACATCCGGGGCAGGCGGGCTCAGCGAGGCAGCTGGAGAGGACGCGGTAGTGGTATCGGGAAGGGAGACCAAGCCGTACGTTTCCGCCCTCCGGCGCATCGCCGAGGACCCTGCGTGGCGCGACGACCTCGTGCAGCGAGGGTTGATGCGCGCCGGGCGATATCGCTGGTCCGAGATGGCAAGCCGCACCGCTGAGGTCTATCGCAGCCTTGTCTGAACAGAGCACGCCACTGAAGGTCACGGCGCTCGCCGCATCAGCGCAGCTGGGCGGCACCGAGCGCGTGCTGCTCGACTTCGCCAATCGCGCGTTCGAGCACGACGTGGCGCTGCGCGTGCTCACACCGCGCGACGGCCCGCTCGTCACGATCCTCAACAAGATCGGCGTCCCCGCCGAGATCGTGCCCGCCCCCGAGCGGCTGCTCAGGGGCTCGCAGCGCGAGGGTGGGCTGTGGTCGCTGCCGCCGGCGCTGCTCTCGATGCGGGGCTGGGCGAAGCAGATCGCCGACCACCCGTTCGTGACCGACGCCGAGGTGGTGTACACGATCGCGTTCAAGACGCACGTGGCCGGCGCGCTGGCACGGCTGCACCCCGTCGTGTGGCACCTGCACGAGTTCCCGCCGAGGAAAACCGGCTGGGTCTGGCGCCTGCTCACGGGCAGGGTGCCGGACCGGATGATCGCGGTGAGCGACGCGGTGGGCGACGCCTGGGCGAGTCGTCCCGACGAAGTGCTCCACGCGCGAGAGGACGGGAAGCAGGAAGCCCAGAGCCGGAAGCGCATCGCGGTGGTCCACAACGGCGTGAACCTCGACCGGTTCCAGCCGCGCGGACGCACCGGCTGGATCCACGAGGAGCTGGGCATCCCGCGCGAGCACCGCATCATCGGAATGCCGGCGGTGTTCGCGCGCTGGAAGGGTCAGCTGGAGGTGCTGGACGCCTTCTCACAGATCGCCGACGAGTTCCCGGACGTCCACCTGGTGATAGTGGGCGGCAGTATCTACGACACGGTGGCCGAGCGGCAGTACGGCGGGCAACTCGAGCAGGCGACGGGCGAGTGGGAGATCACCACATCGAGCGGCGGCAGGTGGGAGGCGGTGGAGCCAGGAAGTGGCGAGTGGAGGGTGCCGTCCGAACCCACCGATCCAGGCGCGGGCCCGAAGGGAGAACGTGAGACGGCGGCCGCCAGCGACGTGGCGCGCGGCAAACGCGCTTCGGGCCCCGTACCCGGCTCGAGGCTCCCTCGCGTTCACATACTCCCGTTCCAAAAGGAGATCGAGCTCGCCTACCCCGAGTTCGAGCTCACCATTCACTACTCCCTGAGGCCGGAGCCGTTCGGACGCGTCATCGTGGAGTCCATGGCCTGCGGCGTTCCGATCGTGGCCGCCGACGAAGGCGGGCCGAGGGAGATAGTGGGCGACGGCATCGGGCCGCGGCGCGAGGCCGGCTGGCTCGCCGAGCCGCGCAACCCGACCGAGCTCGCGCGCATACTGCACTCCGCGCTGAGCCTCCCCACCGAAGTGCTCGCATCCATCGGCACGGCCGGGCGCGAGCGCGCCGAGGACAACTTCTCCTCCCGGGCTTTCTCGGCCCGGCTGGCGGCGGTGCTGAAGGAGACGGCCGGACACGGGAAACGTGGCTGAGCGGGTCGCGGTCACGGGCGGGACGGGGTTCATAGGCGAGCACCTGGTGTTCAGGCTGCTGAGCGAAGGCCACTCGGTGAGGGCGTTGGTCAGGCCGGGAAAGAGGGAGAAGGACGAGCCCCCCTTTCCATTCCCCGAACAACCTGAATTAACTTGGGGCGATGTCACCGATCCCGAGGCCACCTCGAACACCCTGGAGCAATCCCAGACAGTCTTCCACCTCGCCGGCTGCGCCCGTGCCTGGGCTCCCGACCCAGACGAGTATTACGCGGTCAACGAGCGTGGAACCGGGAACGTACTGAGCGCGGCGCGAGAGCACGGAGTCCAAACGGTCGTGCACGTTTCGACGGCCCTCCTGGAGGGGATCGAGGACCCCTCGGACCCGCGCGACGCCCTCACGGAGTACCAGCGGTCCAAGCTGGCGGGGGAGAAGGTGGTGCGGGGCTACGTCGAGGAGGGCGGCGACGCGGTGGTGGTCCGGCCATCGCGCGTGTTTGGGCCCGGCAGGATGTCGCAGGCGAACTCCGTCACGCAGGTGATCGGTCTTTACCGCCGCGGGCTGTTCCGGTTTCGCATCGCCGACGGTGACGCGCGCGCCAACTACGTGCACGTGGACGATGTGGTGGACGGGATGATGAGGGCGGCGGGGTTCCGGGACGGCGGTGGCGCCACCGGAGCCGCCTATGCGCTGGGAGGAGACGACGCGACTATGGCGGAGTTCCTGGCCGCGATAGGTGCGGCGACGGGATCCAACCCGGCGGTGATCGCGCTGCCCAAACCGATCGCAAGTTCGGTGGCGGCCGTCTCGGAGCTGTTCGCGCGCTTCGGCATAGACCCGCTGATCACGCGCGACTGGGTAGAATTGTTCACGCGGGATTGGCCGGTGTCATCCAAGACCGCGATAGACGAGCTGGGCTTCCGCCCGCGCTCGCTGGCGGACGGAGTCAGGCAGACCGTCCGCTGGCTCGAGGCGGGACGCCCGTCACCCTTCACGGGGGCCGAGGCCGAATGGCAGTCCGCATAACCGAGCCCGACACCACACCGCGCAGCCGCTGGGTATGGGCGCTCGCCGCATCGCCCATCCTGCTGGTGCTCAACTGGTTTCTCGCCCGGTCCGATACGATGGGGCTGCTGGGGCGCACCGACTCGTTCCTGGTCGTCTCGGGGCCGCGTCTGGACGCGCGGCTCGCCTTCCTGCTCACGTTCGTGCTGCTGGGCGTCGTCTCAGCGGCCCTCGCGCGCCCGATTCTCGGCAGGCGCCCGATGTCCCTGGGGATGGGAGCGGGCGGCTGGCGCCAGGGCGGAATGCTGCTCTTGATCGGTGTTCCCATCTGTGTGCTCGTCGGGTACTTGAACGCGGGCGATGCGTCACTCGCCGCCGTGTATCCGCTCAACCACTCGGTCACGCTCGCGGTCGCAGTGTTCGTGCCGCACGCGGTGTTCTACTTCCTCTACTACCTGGGCTTCGAGTACCACTTCCGTGGGTTCCTCCTCCTGGGCCTGCAGGACCGCCTCGGCCCGCACGCGGCCAACGTGTTCCAGGCCGGACTGGTGACGCTGGTGCACGTTGGCAAGCCGGGCATCGAGCTGGCGGCTGCGTTTCCGGCCAGCCTGCTGTTCGGGTGGATCACGCTGCGCACGGGGTCCATCTGGTACGCGCTCATCCTGCACTGGGTCGTGGGCGTGAGCCTGGACTGGTTCCTGCTCGCAGCGTGAGCGCGCCTCGAGTGAAACAGATGAGGATCCGGCGATCCGCCGCCGCGGTGCGCCTGGCACTGTGCACTGCCCTGCTCTCCCCCTTGCTCTTGCCTGGATCGGCCGCCGGGCAGACCGTCTCCGCCGACTCGGTTCAGCTCCACGGCACGATCAGGGACTGGGCCGAACAGACGTGGCTGCTGATAGCGGACCGCGCCGCGGCCGACGGCGGCCGTCTCACGAACCGCGGCATCCTGCTCCGCTTCCACGAGGGGATCGACGACGAGTACGCACTGGACCAGGTATCCACTGCATTCGGCGTCACCGACACATATGCCTGGTGGCAAACGAATAGCGGAGCACGGTTCGGGACCGGCAGCATCAACCACCTGGAGCTGACCACTGGGTTCCAGCTCCGGGCGCCGGTGAACCTGGGCCGCGGCTGGCAGGTGGGCGTGCGGTTCGACCACGAGACCACGCCCGCCATCAAGCGGAACTACCTGAGAATCGGCTTCAGGAAGGATTGGAAGCAGGGACCGTTCATCGAGTTTGGTGGCTCGCTGGATGCGCTCAAACCCGACATGGATCTCTGGGTCGGCGGCGGCTTCAAGGACCGAAACGGCGAGGCCAGGCTCAGCGTGAACTGGCTCGACGCGTTCAACGACGCCATCTACCAGGGCCTCGAGGTGTGGACCGGGTTCGCCGACACCGCCATCGACTACGAGCGCCAGTCGTGGGCGCTCAGGGCATCGGTGGAGCGGCGCTTCGGGCGCCATTTCCGCGTGGAGGCAGACGGTGCGCTGCTCCTTCCCACCCGCTTTACGGCGTACACCCAGGTGAACCCCGACTCAGGGTTCCGGCAGGAAGAGGACTTCGCGTCGCTGGGCGGTCTGGTCGAGTGGACCTTCGCGCCGAGCGTGACGGCCGGTGCGTTCGCCACCTGGGTGAAGGCGATCAGTGACCGCGCACCGCTCCCGGCCGGATTCCCAGAGGACGACTATCGCCTCACCGAGGAGACGACCCGGGTGGGCGGCTACGCACTGTGGCAGATCGCGCTGCGCTGGCGGGTGGAGACGTGGCTGGCCAGGGAGTGGCGCCCCGAGCTGCGCGGCTTCCGCTCCGGCGGTGGTGAGGACGTGGACTACGAGGACCGGTCCTGGCGCGGTCAGGCCGCGCTCAGCTACCGCGCGCTCAGCGGCTTCCGGGCCGACGCGGCATTCGAGATGGACCTGCGCGACGTGATCCGGGGAGACGGGCAGATCCCGGCGGTACAGTCACTTGGGCGCCACAACGCCCGGATCCGGCTCGAGGCAGGCTGGAACTTCGGCACCAGATTCCGGGCGGCCGCCGGGTACCGCATAGATCTCGACGGCGACGAGCACACCCACGGGGACTGGTACGACGGGGCCCACGGACGGTTCACGCTGCACTGGTAAACCCGGTCGGATTTGGTGATCCCGGTCCCCATTCCACGGGTGATCTGAGACCTAGCGTAACTGGCCCTATTTAAATACCTTGCCCGTCGTGCGAATCGCCCTGTTTTCGGAGACTTACCTCCCGCAACGGAATGGGGTAGCGCTGATTCTGGACCGACTGGTGCGGCACCTTTGCAGCCGTGGCCACGAGGTCCTTCTAGCGGTACCCGTTTCTTGGCGCCCGCGTGGAGAAGCGCCCCTGCCGGAGTGCGCTCAGATAGTGCGCGTCCCGGGGCTCCCCGTACCCAGGTACCCAGACCTCACCATCGGCACTCCCTACTCGCGGCGCGTGATGCGGGCGGTGCGCGAGTTCAAGCCGGACATCGTCCACGTCGCCACAGAGTACACGATGGGGCTCACAGGCCTGCACGCGGCCAGGAAGCTGGGCGTGCCCGCCGTAGCCTCGTTCCACACCAACCTCCCGGGCACCCTGCCCTACTACGGCTTCGGCTGGGCCAGCGGGTGGTGTTGGGACTACCTGCGCTGGTTCCACAACCACGCTGACGTCACGTTCTGCCCCAGCGAGACCAACCGACAGGTCCTGCTGGATCGTGGCTTCCAGCACGTGCAGATCTGGTCCCGCGGTGTGGACATCGAGCGCTTCGCGCCGGAGCACCGCTCCGACGAGACGCGCGAGAAGAGCGGCCCCGACGATGCACTGCACCTGCTCTACGTGGGCCGGCTGACTCCCGAGAAGGACCTCAAGCTGCTGTTCGAGGCGTACGAGCGCCTCAAGGCGATGAGCCTTGCGAACCCGGCTCACCCGGTGGTAGCGGGAGACGGGGCCTACTCGCCGAAGATGATGGCGGCCGCGCCGGAGAACGTCACGTTCCACGGCTACCTGGAGGGCCAGGACCTGAGCCGGGCGTATTCCTCCGCCGACGTATTCGTCTTCCCCTCGAAGGTGGAGACCCTGGGGAACGTGGTGCTGGAGGCGATGGCCTCCGGACTGCCCGTCGTGGGCATGGCACAGGGTGGCACGCTCGAGAACGTGCAGCACGGCGTGAACGGCGTGCTGTGCGAGCCGGGTGACACCGACTCGTTCGCGGCCGGCATCCTGGAGATCTCCCAGACCCCCGAACTCAGGGAGCAGCTCTCCCGCAATGCGCGCGCCTGGGCAGAGCAGCGCACCTGGGACGCGGCTTTCGAACCTCTGCTCTCCGGCTACGAGGAACTGGCGGGACGCTGAAGCTCCTCGACGTCACCGAGTTCTACTCGCCCCAAGGCGGGGGCGTCCGTACCTACCTGACATCAAAGGCCCGCTGGCTCGCATCGCGCGACGACGTCGAGCACGTCATCGCCGTCCCGTCAGGCCGCAGCTCGGTCGGTACTCTGCACGGCTCGCGCATCCACTACCTGAGCGGTCCGCCCGTCCCAGCCAGCCCCGGCTATCACTTCCTGCTCGCTCCAAGGCGGCTGCGCGCAATCGTAGATCAGGAAGAGCCCGACGTGATCGAGATCGGGAGCCCCTTCTTCGCGCCGTGGCTGACGCGCTACGCGACCCGTGGCTCGTCCGCGAAGCTGATCGGCTTCCACCACGGGGACGAGCGCAGGGTGTGGGTGGAGCACGGACTGGGCGGTGCACCGCGGGGGGTTCGCGACGTCGCGGACGGAATCCTCACGCGGTACTTCAGAGCCGCGTACCGGGCATTCGACCGCACCATAGCCACATCCCAGGTGGCGGCTGACGGCCTGGAACGAATCGGGACTTCACAAGTCACGATAGTCCCGCTGGGCGTCGACACCGAGCTGTTCAACCCTTCACGGCGCGATCCGCGGTGGAAGAACGAGGTGGGCGCCTCGGAGTCCCAATCCGTGGCGCTCTACTCGGGGCGCCTTGCCAGCGAGAAGAACCTGGACGTAATCCTGGAGGCCCTGTCGCGCCTCAGCAACGACCACGGGCTCAAGGTGGTGATGATAGGCGCTGGGCACATGCGGGAGCGAATCGAGCGCCTGGCCAGCGAGCGCCCCGGAGCACTCTCCGTGCTCCCGTTCGAGCCGGACCGGGAGAAGCTGGCACGAGCCTACGCCAGCGCCGACCTGTTCCTGGCCCCCTGCCCCTACGAGACGTTCGGCCTGGCCGCACTCGAGGCCGCCGCGAGCGGCACGCCGGTGGTGGGCGCGGACGCGGGCGGGATCGGCGAGCTGCTCACAGGGGCCTCCTGGGGGCGGATGTTCAGCCCCGGTAACCCGGAGAGCCTGTCGCGAGCGGTTGGGGAGGTGCTGGCGGCGGGTGCCAGCGAGCTTGGCAGGCAGGCCCGGACAGCGGCTGAGGAGTTCACGTGGGATCGGACGTTCGAGCGGCT
>JBDHIS010000043.1:0-15647 GCA_039587315.1 Gemmatimonadota bacterium
TTGTTCTGGACCTCCGTGATAGCTGCCGTCAACGTCGTCTTGCCATGATCCACGTGGCCAATCGTCCCAACGTTCACGTGCGGCTTCGTACGCTCAAACTTTGCCTTCGCCATGGTCGTTGCCTCGCCTCTTTATCCGCGGACCTTGCTGATGATCTCTTCCGCCTTGCCCTTGGGGAGCTCGGCGTAGTGCGAGAACTGCATGGAGTAGACCGCGCGGCCCTGGCTCATGGACCGGAGGTTCGTCGAGTATCCGAACATCTCGGCCAGCGGGACACTCGCGCCGATCACCTGGGCCTCGTTGCGCTGGAGCATGCCGCCGACCTTGCCGCGCCGGGCGTTGAGGTCGCCGATCACGTCGCCCATGTACTCCGACGGCGTGACGACCTCCACGTCCATCACCGGCTCCAGGATGACCGGGTCCGCCTTGCTGACTGCCTCTTTCAGCGCCATGGAACCGGCCACCTTGAATGCCATCTCGTTCGAGTCGACGTCGTGGGAGCTGCCGTCGACCAGCTCGACCCTCACGTCAACCAGCGGATAGCCGGCCAGCACGCCGTTCTCGAGAGCTTCCTTGATGCCCTGTTCGACGGACCCGATGTACTCCCGCGGAATCGAGCCGCCCACGATCTTGTCCTCGAACACGAAGCCATGTCCGGTCTCGCTGGGCTCGAGGTTGATCACCGCATGGCCGTACTGGCCGCGGCCGCCCGTCTGCCGCACGAACTTGCCCTCGACGTACTCGACACGCGCGCGCACGGTCTCGCGGTAGGCGACCTGCGGCCGGCCTACGTTCGCCTCGACCTTGAACTCCCGCTTCATGCGGTCGACCAGGATCTCGAGATGGAGTTCTCCCATCCCCGAGATGATCGTCTGGCCGGTCTCGACATCGGTGCGCACGTGGAACGTCGGGTCCTCTTCGGACAGCTTCTGCAGCGCGGTGCCCAGCTTGTCCTGGTCGGCCTTCGTCTTGGGCTCGATGGCCACCGAAATGACCGGCTCGGGGAACCGCATCGCCTCGAGGATGATCGGGTCGTCGGCATCGCACAGCGTGTCGCCGGTGCCCGTTCCCTTGAGTCCGATCGCCGCAGCGATGTCACCCGCACGGACCTCCTGCACCTCTTCACGCTTGTTGGCGTGCATCTGGAGCAGGCGCCCAATGCGCTCCTTGCGGTCCTTGGTCGAGTTGTAGATGTAGGAACCCGAAGCGAGCACGCCCGAGTAGACGCGGAAGAACGTCAGCTTCCCAACGTAGGGGTCGGTCGCGACCTTGAACGCCAGGGCCGCAAACGGCTCCTCGTCGGCCGCCTTGCGCTCCTCGAATGTCTCGTCGTGATGGGGCAGGTGACCCTTCACGGCCGGCACGTCCAGCGGGCTCGGCAGGTAGTCCACGACTCCGTCCAGCAGCCGCTGAATACCCTTGTTCTTGAACGCCGCCCCAACGAACACCGGGATCAGCCGGTTCGCCAGCGTCGCCTTGCGGATCGCCAGCCGGATCTCGTCCTCGCTGAGCTCGTGCTCGTCGAGGTACTTGTGCAGGAGGTCATCGTCGTTGGCGTGCTCGACGGCGGCCTCGATGAGCTCGTGGCGCAGCCGATCGGCCTTCTCCTTGAGAGCGTCCGGAATCGGGCGCTCCTCCCAGGTCGTTCCCTTGGAGTCCTCGTCATACACGACCTCGACCTGGCGCACGACGTCGATCAGGCCGGTGAACAGTTCACCTCCGCCCAGCGGGAACTGCACCGGGAAGACCGGTGCGCCCAGGCGGTCGCGCATCATCCCCACGGCATGGTCGAAGTCCGAGCCGACCCGGTCCATCTTGTTCACGAACACGATCCGGGGCACGCCGTAACGGTCGGCCTGGCGCCACACCGTCTCCGTCTGTGGCTCCACTCCACTCACCGCATCAAGGATGGCGACCGCGCCATCCAGCACCCGCAGCGAGCGCTCCACCTCGACCGTGAAGTCCACGTGTCCCGGAGTGTCGATGATGTTGATCTGGTGGAGCTCGTCGTCCCGCATCCACTCGCAGTAGGTCGCGGCCGACGTGATGGTGATACCACGCTCCTGCTCCTGCTCCATCCAGTCCATCGTCGCGGTCCCCTCGTGCACCTCGCCGAGCTTGTAGGTCCGGCCGGTGTAGTAGAGGATCCGCTCCGTAGTCGTGGTCTTCCCGGCATCAATGTGGGCCATGATGCCGATGTTGCGAATCTTCTCGAGAGGTGTGGTTCTCGCCATAACTGTCGTCATAAGTCCTTTATCTATCATGACTTCGGCGTCTCGCGCCGGGTCTAGCTAGTTCGCTTCCGCATCGCTCGAGGCAGCAAAAAATCGGGGCGACCGTCATTCGCTGCCGCGAACAGGTCTCGCTCCGCACTCGTCCGGGGCCTCGCCCCTGCGACGCGGGATCCCTTGAGTCAGGGTCCCGAAATTGTCGTCTTGTCGGTTAGCCTACCACCGGTAGTGGGCGAATGCGCGGTTCGCCTCAGCCATCCGGTGCGTATCCTCTCTCTTCTTCACCGAGCTGCCTTCGCCCTTGCTCGCGGCGACCAGCTCGCCCGCCAGGCGCTCGGCCATCGACTTCTCGGCCCGCCCCCTGGCGAATGCCACTATCCACCGCATGGCCAGCGCCGTCCTCCGGTCCGGCCGCACCTCGACCGGTACCTGGTAGGTCGCCCCGCCCACGCGGCGGCTCTTCACCTCGAGCACCGGCTTCACGTTCGCCAGCGCCTGCTTGAAAACCTGCACGCCCGGCTGGCCGGTGCGCTGCTCTATCATGTCCATCGAGTCGTAGAAGATCCGCTCGGCGGTGGACTTCTTGCCCGACTCCATCAGGCGGTTCACGAACTTCGACACCGTCTGGCTGTCGTAGCGCGGATCGGCCGGTACCGGCCGCTTCTCGGCGCGCTTGCGGCGGCTCATCGCGGCCTCTTCGCGCCGTACTTGGACCGGCTCTGCCTGCGGTCGGTCACGCCGGCTGCGTCGAGCGTCCCGCGGACGATGTGGTAACGCACTCCGGGCAGGTCCTTCACCCGGCCCCCGCGGATCAGCACGATGCTGTGCTCCTGCAGGTTGTGCCCCTCACCCGGGATGTAGCTGGTCACCTCGAAGCCGTTGGTCAGCCGCACGCGGGCAACCTTGCGAAGCGCCGAGTTCGGCTTCTTTGGCGTGGTCGTGTAGACACGCGTGCAGACCCCGCGCTTCTGCGGATTCCCGCGAAGCGCCGGAGCCTTCTCCTTCTTGGCAGCCTGCTTCCGCCCCTGGCGGACCAACTGATTGATCGTCGGCATTTACCTACGGGTTCTGGTCCACAGCCACCGCCGGGAGCCCCAAGCCCCAAAATTCGGTGACAGACCTTCAAATGTAGACGGCACAACGGCCTAGGTCAATGTCCTTACTTGGCTTCCGCCTGGGCCGCCTGCGGCGCCTCCACGGGCGCTGCCTGCGGCTCCTCCTTCGGCGCCAGGAACGGGCTTGGCGCCCCCTCCGTCTCCTCCTCCGGTGGCGGCGGCGGCGGCTCGAAGCCAGCCGGCGGCTCGACCTCCAGCTCGGAGTACCGGTAGATCCCCGTACCGGCCGGGATCAGGTGCCCGATGATGATATTCTCCTTCAGGCCGAGGAGCTCGTCCTTGGCGCCCCTGATCGCGGCATCTGTCAGCACCCGAGTGGTCTCCTGGAATGAAGCCGCGGAGATGAACGACTGGGTCGTGAGCGAGGCCTTGGTTATCCCGAGCAGCAACGGCTCGGTGGTAGCGGGCTGCCCGGCCTTCTTCATCACACGCTCGTTCCTCTCGCGGAACGGCACCTTGTCGACGTTCTCCCCTTCCAGGAAGTCCGTGTCGCCGGGATCGATCACTCGCACCTTCTGCAGCATCTGCCGCACGATGACCCCGATGTGCTTGTCGTTGATCTTCACGCCCTGGAGGCGGTACACCTCCTGGACCTCGTTGAGGAGGTACTCCTGTACCGCACGCGGTCCCTTGATCCGCAGGATGTCGTGCGGATTGACCGGGCCCTCCGTGAGACGGTCGCCGGCGCGCACCTTGTCACCCTCGTGCACGCGCAAGTGCTTGCCCGCCGGAACGTCGTAAAGCTGCGGCTCCCCGGCCTCGGGGTGCACGAAGATCTCGCGCTTGCCACGTTTGATGTCGCCGAAGGCAACCACGCCGTCGATCTCGGAGATCGTGGCTGGATCCTTCGGGCGCCGCGCCTCGAACAGCTCTGCCACTCGCGGCAGACCGCCGGTGATGTCGCGCGTCTTGTACGCCTCGCGCGAGATCTTGGCCAGCGTGACACCCGCCTCGACCTTCTCGCCGTCCTCGGCGGTGAGCTGGGCGCCCTCCGGAATGACGTAGCTGCGGACTTTGCGGTCCTTGCCACCCTTCTTCTGCACGATCTCGATATGCGGGTGGAGCTTCTTCTCCCGGTCTTCGATGATCGCGCGCTGGCGCCGCCCCGTAATCTCGTCCAGGGACTCGCGCACCGTCTCGTCCTCGACGATATCGACGAACCGGACCGTGCCCGGCACGTCCGTAATGATCGGGTTGGCGTACGGGTCCCATGTGAACAGGAGGTCACCCCGCTTCACCTGCTCGCCGTCCTTGACCGCCATGTGCGCACCCAGAGGAACCTGGAACCGCGAGCGCATGGAGCCGTCCGCATCCTTCAGGGCCAGCTCGCCCTCGTAGCCGGTGACCACCCGGACGCCGTCCGCGTGCCCCACTACCTGGAGCCGGTCGCCGAACTCGATCGTTCCTTCGAGCTTCGTCTTGCGCGCCGTCTGCTCGGCGATGCGGGCTGCAGTACCGCCGATGTGGAACGTCCGCAGCGTGAGCTGCGTCCCCGGCTCGCCGATGGATTGAGCGGCCAGGATGCCCACGGCCTCGCCCAGATCCACCATCTTCATCGTGGCCAGGTTACGGCCGTAGCACATGCGGCAGATGCCGCGCCGGGCTTCACACGTCAGCACGGAGCGGATCCGGACCTTCTCCATGCCGGAGTCCTCGATCCCGGTTGCAGTCTCCTCATCGAGAAGCTCGCCGGCCGCGGCCAACATGAGCGGGTCGCCGTGCTCGTCCAGTTGGTGCGGGTCGTAGACGTCCTCGGCCACCACGTTGCCTACGAGACGCTCACCCAGCGGCTCGATGATGTCCTCGCCCTCCTTCAGCGCCGACATCTCGAGCCCCAGGATCGTACCGCAGTCGTCCTCGGTCACCGTGACGTCCTGCGCCACGTCCACGAGCCGGCGCGTCAGGTAGCCGGCGTCCGCGGTCTTGAGCGCGGTGTCGGCCAGACCCTTCCGGGCGCCGTGCGTCGAGATGAAGTACTCGAGCACCGTGAGTCCCTCACGGAAGTTCGACTTGATCGGGCTCTCGATCACCTCGCCGATCCCGCCGGTCAGCTTCTTCTGCGGCTTGGCCATGAGGCCACGCATACCGGCGAGCTGCCGGATCTGGTCGCGGCTGCCGCGACTGCCGGAGTCGAACATCATGTACACCGGATTGAAGCCACCGCGGGACTTCGAGAGGTTGCGCACCATGGCCTCGGCCACGTCACTGTTGGCGTGAGTCCAGGCGTCGATCACCTTGTTGTAGCGCTCGCCAAACGTGATCTGGCCCGTGGCGTACGCCTTCTGAAACCGCTCCACGCGATCCGTCGCGCCTTGCAGGATCTCGGGCTTCTCACCCGGGATCTCCAGGTCCTCGACTCCGATCGAGATCCCGCCGACCGTGGCATGCCGGAAGCCGAACTCCTTCAGACGATCCAGGAACAGGACCGTGTCGGACAGGCCGGCGCGGCGGTACGCCTCGAAGACGAGATCCGAGAGTGTCCGCTTGCGCATCACATCGTTCTGGAAGCCGAGCTCGCTCAGCAGCGATCGCGGCAGAATGCTGTTGAACATGACGCGGCCAGCGGTCGTGTCGAGCCACTTGGCCTCCTGGCCCTCCGCCTCCGGGGGCGGCTGGTACCAGAACTTGATCGGCGAGTGGGCCGTGAACCGGCGTGTGCCCAGACCGGTCTCGACCTCCGACAGCGACCCCACGTGGGGGGCGTTCTCCAGCTGCCGGTCGAAGTCCTGCGGCGCCTTGGTCAGGAAGTAGCACCCGAGCACCATGTCCTGGCTCGGCTCCGCCACCGGCCGCCCGTCGGACGGCTTCAACACGTTGTTGCTCGAGATCATCAGCACCCGCGCCTCGAGCTGTGACTCGAAGGACAGCGGTACGTGCACCGCCATCTGGTCGCCGTCGAAGTCGGCGTTGAACGCCGCGCAGACGAGCGGGTGAATGCGGATCGCCTTCCCCTCCACCAGCACCGGCTCGAACGCCTGAATTCCGAGGCGGTGCAGCGTCGGCGCCCGGTTCAGGAGCACCGGGTGGTCCTGAATGATCTCCTCGAGGATCTCGTAGACCTCGGGGCTCTCGCGCTCGACGATCTTCTTGGCCCGCTTGACCGTCTCGGCGATGCCCTTCTCCACCAGCTTGTGGATGATGAACGGCTTGAACAGCTCCACCGCCATCGTCTTGGGCAGCCCACACTGGTGCAGGCGCAGCTCCGGGCCGACCACGATCACGGAGCGGCCCGAGTAGTCCACGCGCTTGCCCAGGAGGTTCTGGCGGAACCGCCCCTGCTTGCCCTTGAGCATATCCGACAGGGACTTGAGCGGGCGCTTGCCGCGGCCACGGATCGCCTTGGATCGGCGGCCGTTGTCGAACAGTGCGTCCACCGCCTCCTGCAGCATCCGCTTCTCGTTCCGGAGGATTACCTCCGGTGCGCGGTGCAGGATCAGTTTCTGCAGCCGATTGTTGCGGTTGATCACGCGTCGGTACAGGTCGTTCAGGTCGCTGGTCGCAAACCGCCCACCGTCCAACGGCACCAGGGGGCGCAGATCTGGCGGGATGACCGGAACGACGTCCAGGATCATCCACGCCGGGTTGTTGCGCTCCTCACCGCTGTCTCCAGACGTGCGGAAAGCGTCCACGATCTTGAGGCGCTTGAGCATTTGCTTCTTGCGATGCTGGCTCGTCTCCGTCGCGATCCCCGCGCGGAGCTGGTCGGAAACCTTGTCCACGTCGAGCCGGCCCAACAGCTCGCGCACGGCCGGCGCTCCGATGTCGGCGCGGAACGCCTTGTCCCCCTCCGAGCGGGCCTTCGCACGCAGCTCGATGTACTTCTCCTCATCGAGCAGCTCCAGCTCCTTGACCTCCTGCTCGCCGGGCTCGATCACCACATAGTTCGTGTAGTAGATCACCCGCTCGAGGTCGCGCAGCGTCAGATCCAGCAGGTTGCCCATGGGGCTCGGCAGGGTCTTGAAGAACCAGATGTGCGCAACCGGCACCGCGAGCTCGATATGGCCCATGCGCTCGCGCCGTACCTTGGAGAGTGTGACCTCCACGCCACAGCGGTCACACACGACGCCGCGGTAGCGGATCCGCTTGTACTTGCCGCAGTGACACTCCCAATCCTTGACCGGACCGAAGATCCGCTCGCAGAACAACCCATCCTTCTCCGGCTTGAACGAGCGGTAGTTGATAGTCTCGGGCTTGACCACCTCGCCCCACGACCACCAGTACCGCTGTCCCTGGAGTGCCAGGCGCTCGCGCTCCTTGGAGTCGCGCGGGCCCCTCATCTCCTCCGGGCTGGCGATGCGGATCTGGATGTGGTCGAAGCTCGTGCCGCGAGACTCGCGCGCACTGCGAAAATCGATCATCGACTACTCCTCGCTGTCCTCGGTGACGCCCAGGGCGACCCGCAGGCCCAGCGCCTGGAGTTCCTTCACGAGCACGTTGAACGACTCTGGCGTTCCCGGCTCGGGCAGGTTCTGCCCCTTCACGATCGCTTCGTATACTCGGCTCCGGCCGTTCACGTCATCCGACTTGACCGTGAGCATTTCCTGCAGCGTGTGCGCCGCACCGTACGCTTCGAGCGCCCACACCTCCATTTCGCCGAATCGCTGACCGCCGAATTGCGCCTTTCCGGCCAGCGGCTGCTGCGTCACCAGGCTGTACGGCCCGATCGAGCGGGCGTGGATCTTGTCGTCCACCAGATGCGACAGCTTCATCATGTAGATGGAACCCACCGTGACCTCAGACGCGAACCACTCGCCCGAGCGGCCGTCCCGCAGACGGGCCTTCCCACTCGGCGTGAGCCCTGCCAGCTCGATGAGTTCGTCTGTGGCCGCCTCGACGTCGATCTCACTCTTGGGCCCCAGCACCTTGGCCAGCGCCGGAAGCCCGGCACCCTCGAGCAACTGGACCGCGTCGGCGTCCGCCCTCTTGGCCGCGACCTTTGCACCGGCCTTGAGGGCTGACTTCCGAGTCTTGGAGATCTCGCCGCCCTCTTCCTCGAGGCTGACGTCGTGGTACTCCACCTGGAACTCGGCCTCCTCCCTCTGCCGATCGGCGATCTCCTTGGCCGCACGCTCCAGGTACTCCCGAACCTTGTGGAACAGGTCCCGGGTGCTCTGCGACATGGTCCGGCTGCCCAGAGAGTCGATATTCACGTGCGTGACGTCCTCTTGGTCGCCGTTCGCCGACCCCTTGCTGCGGAGATCGTCGCACAACGTCCGCACCACATCGAGACCCACGTCAGGCGACTGCGCCCTGAGGCGCAGTGCATCACCGGCCCACTCGAGCCCGGCGATGCGCAGCAGCAGCCCGATCTCGGTCTCGTTGGCGCCCTGGAACACCGGCGTGTCCGAGTTGAATCCCAGAATGTTGGAGCACCAGCCGAGGTGCGTCTCCAGGATCTGGCCCACGTTCATGCGGCTCGGCACGCCGAGCGGGTTGAGCACGATGTCGACCGGCTTGCCGTCGGGGAGGAACGGCATGTCCTCCTCCGGCACGATACGCGCGATGATGCCCTTGTTTCCGTGGCGCCCGGCCATCTTGTCGCCCACCGCAATCTTGCGCTTCTCGGCGAGGTAGACCTTCACGAGCTGGATCACGCCCGGTGGCAACTCATCGGGCTGGAGAATCTTATCGATCTGATCCTCCGCCTTCTCCTCGACCTTCGCCCGCTCGCGACCTGCGGCGTCGATCGCCGCGCGCACGCGCTCGTTCGCCGACTTGGATTTGACGCGCAACGTCTTGAGATCCACGTCGCCGAAGTTGATTTCGGCCAGATCCGCCCGGGAGAGCTTCGCGCCCGCACTCAAGTACTCCTCGACCGTGCCGCTCTTGAGCATCACGGCGACCTCCTGCCCCTGCAGAAGCTCGTGCAGCTCGTCGAACAACGCGCTCGAGATGCGCGCCTTCTCCTCGTTCTCGAGACCGCGCACGTCGCCGATGCGCTCGCCGCGGTCCTTCTCGACCACTTGGTCCTCGACGCGTGAGAAGATCTTCACGTCGATGACGACCCCCTCCATTCCCGGCGGCACCTTGAGGGAGGAGTCCTTCACATCCTTGGCCTTCTCACCGAAGATCGCCGTGAGCAGCTTCTCCTCCGGCGACAGCTCCGTCTCGCCCTTCGGCGTGATCTTCCCGCACAGAATGTCGCCGGGATTGACCGCCGCGCCGATTCGGATGATGCCGCGTTCATCGAGGTCGACGAGCGCCTCCTCCGATACGTTCGGTATCTCGCGCGTGATCTCTTCCTGCCCGCGCTTCGTATCGCGGACGTGGAGCTCGAGCTCCTGGATGTGAATGGACGAGTAGGTGTCATCCTTCACGAGCCGCTCCGAGATCACGATCGCGTCCTCGAAGTTGTGACCGTACCACGGCATGAACGCGACGACGACGTTCGCGCCCAGCGCCAGGCTACCCTGGTCGGTGCCCGCGCCATCGGCAATCACCTGGCCTGCCTCGACCGACTCACCCAGCTGAACCAGCGGACGCTGGTTGATCGCCGTGTCCTGGTTGGTGCGCCAGAACTTCTTGAGCCGATAGCGGTCGTGCTGCAGCAGGCGCGCCAGAGGCGTTCCCTCGCCGTCCTTGCTCTTGCGTCCGGTGTCGACGATGATCTCGTCGGCCGTCACCTTGCTCACGATGCCGGCACGGCGCGCCACCACGACGGCCCCGGAGTCTGTAGCCACCTTCGGCTCCAGTCCGGTACCGACCAGTGGGCGCAGCGGGAAGAGCAGCGGCACCGCCTGGCGCTGCATGTTGCTCCCCATAAGCGCCCTGTTGGCATCGTCGTGCTCGAGGAACGGAATCAGCGCCGCGGCAATCGAGACGAGCTGCTCCGGCGCCACATCCATGAAGTCGATGCGCTCCGGCGTCAGCATCGGGTAGTCGTCCCGCTTCCGACACAGGGCCGTCTCGTTGACGAACGCGCCTTTCTCGTTGAGCGGCGCGTTGGCCTGCGCAACCGAGAACTCTTCCTCCTCGGACGCCGAAAGCCAGCGGATGTCTTTCGTGACGATGGCGCGGTTCACGCCACGGTAGGGCGTCTCGATGAAGCCTAGTTCGTTGACGCGCGCGTAAGTCGAGAGACTCGTGATGAGCCCGATGTTCGGACCTTCAGGCGTCTCGATGGGACACATCCGCCCGTACTGCGAATAGTGGACGTCACGCACCTCGAACCCGGCGCGCTCCCGCGTCAGGCCGCCCGGGCCCAGCGCGCTGAGCCTCCGCTTGTGCGTCAGCTCGGCGAGCGGGTTGGTCTGGTCCATGAACTGCGACAGCTGCGAGCTCCCGAAGAACGCCTGGATCACCGCGCTCACCGTCCGCGCGTTCACCAGGTCGTCCAGCGTAATCTTGTCCGGATCGTTGTTGATGCTCATCCGCTCCTTGATGAGCCGGGCCATGCGCGACAGTCCGACGGAGAACTGGTTGGCGATCAGCTCGCCCACCGTGCGGACACGCCGGTTCCCCAGATGATCGATGTCGTCGGTGTAGCCGCGCCCCTCAGAGAGCTCGAGGAGGTAGCGGATGATCGCCACGAAGTCCTCGCGCGTGAGCACCGTGTGCTCCGGCGGGATGTTGACTTTGAGCCGCTGATTGATCTTGTAGCGGCCCACGCGGCCGAGGTCGTAGCGCTTCGGGTTGAAGAACAGCCGCTCGAGCGCCGCGCGCGCGGTCTCGAGGTTCGGAGCCTCGCCGGGCCGCAGCAGGGAGTAGATCTGCTCCAACGCATCGGCCTCGGTGCTGGTCGGGTCCTTCGCCAGCGTGTTCTTGATGATCGCAGACTCGCCGCGGGCGGACGAGATGATCACGTCCACCTTGTGCGCGCCGGCCTTGATCAGACGTTTCTTGAGGGTCTCAGACAGATCCTTGCCGGCTTCCGCCAGCACCTCGCCCGTCTCCGGGTCCGGTACGTCGAAGGCCAGAATCTGCTTCTCGGGCCGTTCGCGCACCGTGGTCGGCCGGTCCTCGTCCCGCAGGTCCACTCCCGAGTAGCGCGCGAACGCGCGAACCGACTTGATGCCCGCCGAGCGGAACGCCTCGAAACGCTCTGGCGTGATCTCGTCCCCCTCGCGGCCGAGCGGCTCCCCCTCCCGATCCTCGGTGTTGGGGATTTCCTCCGCGAGCAGCGCGCCGAGCACCTCGCGCCGGAAGGCCCGCTCGTCACGCTTCTCTGTGAGGTCGAGCTTCTTCGTGGCGTAGAACAGCCGCAGGATATCGCTGTTCGTCCCGTATCCCAGAGCCCGCAGCAGCGCGCTGGCTGGGAACTTCTTGCGCTTGTCGATGTGCACGTACACGACGTCGTGGATGTCGACCGTGAACTCCACCCACGAGCCGCGGAACGGAATGATCCGCGCGCTGTTCAACAGCTGCCCGTTCGGGTGTGTCGTCTCCTCGAATACCACACCGGGCGAACGGTGAAGCTGCGACACGACGACCCGCTCGGCTCCGTTGATCACGAACGTGCCGAGGGGCGTCAGGACCGGGAGCTCACCGAGGTAGACTTCCTTCTCGATGATGTTCTTCGGCCGCTGGATGTCGCCCTCGAGCACCTCATTGATTATGAGGCGCAGCGTCGCCTTGAGGGACGCCGAGTACGTCATATCGCGCTCGACGCACTCCTCGACCGTGTACTTCGGATCTCCGAGCGAGAACTTCACGAACTCGAGAGAGTAGTTGCCGTTTACGTCGGCAATCGGAAACACTTCCTGGAACACGCGCTCGAGCGAAACGTCCGCTCGTTCACCGTCGTCCTCGGACCGCAGGAATGCGTTGAACGAGCGAGTCTGGATGTCCAGGAGATGCGGCATCGCCATCCCCGAGTCCAGCTTCGCAAACGAGATCGTTGGCAACCTATCACTCATCGGTATTCCTCACGCAGCACAAGAGACCCCCATGGGTCCGGTCCGGCAGCGTGCCGGCCCGGAGCCGCATCGGGGGCTCGCAATGCGAGCAGGGTTTTGCAGAAACCTTTTCCCATACCGTCTCAGCTGAAGAAGATCCGTTGTCGTCCGGCCCGCCCGGAAGCGGACGTCGCCGACACGGCTACTTCAGCTCGACGGTCGCGCCCTGCTCCTCGAGCTTCTGCTTGATAGCTTCGGCCTCGTCCTTCGAGACATCTTCCTTCACGTTGCCCGGCGCCGAGTCGACCAGATCCTTGGCTTCCTTCAGACCCAGTGACGTCATCTCGCGAACCGCCTTGATGACCTGGATCTTCTTCGCGCCGATCTCCTTGAGGACGACCGTGAACTCGGTCTTCTCCTCGGCCGCAGCGGCATCACCACCACCGGCTGCAGGCGCGGCGGCCGGGGCTGCCGCGATCGTGACGTTGAACTTGTCCTTGAACGCCTCGACCAGATCGGCCAGGTCGGTCACCGACATGTTGCCGATGGCGTCGAGGATGTCGTCCTTGCTCAGTGTCTTGGTTGCCATGCTGTTTCTCTCTTTGCTGCCTGGGAGTTACGCACTGGCGCGCTGGGCGCGAAGCGCCTCGACCGCACCGACAAATTGATATAGCAAGCTCGAAACGACGCCGACGAACCCCTGCATGGGCGCCTGGAAGGCACCACCGAGCTGGGCCATCAGCTCCTCTCTGGACGGCAGTGACGCCAGCCGCTTCACCTCCGCAGCCGTCACCGTGCGCCCATCCACCAAGCCGGCCCGCACCGCGAGCGACTCGTTGTCCTTCTGGAACGTCGCGAGGATCTTCGCCGTCGTCAGCGGTTCCGCCCCCGCGAACACGAAGCCCGTAGGACCGCGGACCAGGTCGTCCAGTCCGGAAACCGAGGCTTCCTTCAACGCGCGGAGCGCGAGCGTGTTCTTCACCACCATGTAGTCGACCCCCGCCGCGCGTAGCTTGCGCCGGAGTTCGGTCATCGGCTTCACCGCAATCCCCGTGAAGTCCGTCAGGTAGAGGCTGGGCGATGCCGCGAGCTTGGCGGCCAGCTCCTGCACCACCTCGCTCTTCTTGTCTCGGTTCATTTTCATCGGTACACCGCCGGGTCAACGTGAACGCCGGGACCCATCGTGCTGGAGACCGTTACCGACCGGATGTAGGTCCCCTTGGCAGCCGATGGCTTGGCGCGGACGACCGAGTCCATGAACGAGCCCAGGTTCTCGGTCAGATGCTCTGCCGAGAACGAGACCTTCCCAATCGGGGCGTGCAGGTTTCCGGTCTTGTCGACCCGGAATTCGATCTTCCCCGCCTTGACCTCATTGACCGCCCGCGTCACGTCCATCGTGACGGTGCCTGACTTGGGATTGGGCATGAGTCCGCGAGGACCCAGAGTCCGGCCCAGCGGTCCCACCTGCCCCATCATGTCGGGCGTGGCAATCACGACGTCGCAGTCGAGCCAGCCCTCCTTGATCTTCGCGACGAACTCGGGGCCGACGAAATCGGCACCCGCGGCCTCGGCCTCCTTCGCCTTGTCGCCCTGGGCGATCACCAACACGCGAACGCTCTTGCCTGTGCCGTTCGGCAGGACCACCGTCCCGCGAACGATCTGGTCCGCGTGCCGCGGATCGACGCCCAGGTTGACCGCGAGGTCCACCGACTCGTCGAACTTAGCAAATGCCGCTGCCTTCACCGCATCGACCGCCTCACTGGGCGCGTAGAGCCGTTGGCGATCGATGGTGGCTGCGGCCGACTGGAACTTCTTGCCCGCGACCGTCATCAGTCCTCCACCTCGAGTCCCATGGATCGCGCCGTTCCGGCCACGATCCGCATCGCCGCCTCAACGTCGTTGGCGTTGAGGTCCGGCATCTTGATCTCAGCGATCTTGCGCACCTGCTCACGCGTCACCGTTCCAACCTTGTCACGGTTCGGCATCCCGGACGCCTTCTCCAGGCCCGCCTCCTTCTTGAGCAGCACGGAGGCCGGCGGAGTCTTCGTGATGAAGCTGAAGCTCCGATCCGCGTAGATGGAAAGCTCTACGGGGATGATCATGCCCGGTTGGGACTGGGTCTGCGCGTTGAACTGCTTGCAGAAGTCCATGATGTTGACGCCGTGCGGTCCCAGCGCGGTGCCAACGGGTGGGGCAGGTGTCGCCTGCCCGGCGGGTACATGCAGCTTGACGAACGCCGCTACCCTCTTGGTTGGTCTTGCCATTTTTCCTTCCTGTCGCGCGGGGCGAAGGCCCCATGCTCCCACGTGCCCCCGTGGTCTGGGTGGGCGGCGCGGCCGCCCGAATCTTCGTCGTCAGCTCGCGGCTAGTGCGCCTTGAGCTGTAGGTAGTCCAACTCGACCGTCGTCGGGCGGCCAAACAGGCTCACGCTCACGCGTACCTTGCCCTTGTCGGACAGCACTTCCTCCACGGTCCCGCTGAACTCCGAGAAGGGTCCTTCCATGATCTCCACCACCTGGCCGACCATGAACGGGATTTCCTCCTTCGGCTCCTGCTCCTCCGCTTCCTCTTCGATGCCGAGGAGCCGGTTCACTTCATCCTGCCGCAGCGCCTGCGGCGTCCATCCCTGACCGACGAACTTGATGACGCCCTGGATGCTGTTGATCAGGTGCATCGTCTGCTGATTCAGCACCATCTCCACCAGCACGTAGCCCGGGAAGACCTTCCGCTCCACCTGGACCTTCTTCCCGTTCTTGATCTCCACAACCTGCTGGGTGGGGACCAGCGCCTGACGGATCAGCCGCTCTTCCTCCGGCTTCGGATCCGCTACGATCTTCCGCTCAATCAGCGACCGGACCTTGTTCTCGTGGCCGGCGGTCGTCTGGATCGCATACCACTGATGCTCCATCGTCGCGATCACCCGAATGCCCGGCCGAAGAAGTCGATCAGGATCTTGGAGAACATCCAGTCCATGATCCCGATGATGATCCCGATTACGATCACGATCACCGTAATGATGAGCGTCGAGCGCCTCAGATCTTCCCACGTCGGCCAGGTGATCTTGCGTACCTCGGCCCGAACCTCGCGCACGAACACCCGCGTGCGTCCCGTGAAGGCGAGGATCGGCTCACGCCACATCACGATCGCACCGACGGTGATTACGACCGCAAACGCACCGACAATGAGCGGTATGTTCACGGACTACTTCGTTTCCTTGTGCGGCTGGTGCTTCCCGCAGCGCGGACAGAACTTGCGCGTCTCCATCCGCTCCGGGTGCTTCCGCCTGTTCTTCGTCGTGTGGTAGTTCCGACTCTTACAGTCGGTACACTCCAACGTCACCTTATCGCGCGGCATCTATTCCAGGATCTTTGTGACCACGCCGGCGCCGACGGTGCGGCCGCCCTCGCGGATCGCGAACCGAAGACCCTCTTCCATCGCGATCGGCGTGATCAATGTGATCGTCATCT
>JBDHIS010000016.1:0-64799 GCA_039587315.1 Gemmatimonadota bacterium
GGTCGCACGAATCCCGTCGGGCTCGCTCAGCTCGGTGCCCTCGTACTCGATACCCACATGGCCGTCATAGCCTGCCGCGAGCACGATCCCGAGCATTCTCTCGAAGTCGGTGTGCATCTCGTTGCCGTTCTCGTCGAAGTCGTTCGACTTGGCGCTCACCGCCTTGGCGAACGGCATGAGCTCAGATACACCCTTGTAGCGGTCGTACCACTCGTCCTCCCCGATTCGGAAGTTCCCGAAATCGGGGAGCGTGCCGCAGCGGGGATGGTCCACCGTTCGGATGACGCTCGCCAGCCATTCCCCGTTCGACGAGAGCCCGCCGTGGTTCTCGACTCCCCGTTCGACGAGAGCCCGCCGTGGTTCTCGACTATAACGTTGACCCCCCGGGGCTCGGCGAACTCGACCAGGCGCCTGAGCCCATCCGCGGCCAGCTCGCGCTGCTCTTCGGGGGTACCGCCGGACTGCGCGTTCACCCGGATGGAGTGGCACCCCAGGTAACGCGCCGCTTCCACCCAGCGATAGTGGTTCTCGACCGCCTGCGTGCGGGCCGCTTCGTCGGGGTCGCCGATCGCCCCCTCGCCATCACACATGATGAGCAGACTCTTCACGCCGTGATCGTCGGCCCGCTGCTTCAGCTCCCGGAGGTATCCCTGGTCCTCCGCCTTGTCCTTGAAGAAGGAGTTGACGTACTCGACCGCATCCAGCCCGTACTCGGTTCGGGTGACGCCTGGGAAGTCGAGGTTGTCCAACTCACCCGCGTACAGCGTCCTGTGCAGCGACCACTGTGCCAGAGAGATGCTGAAGAGGGAGCTGGTGAAACGAGTCATCAGGGGTGGCAGGAACACGGCCGCCGGGAGCGCGGCTGCAACGGATTCCAGGAATGCACGCCTGCCTATTCCATGAGGCATCGAGTCGAGGCGGTTGAGGGAACGGGACTAAGCTACGGGCGGGGTCACGGGGCGGCTAGGAGCGCCAAATCGCGATTCTCGAGCTGCATCTTGACACTCCCCGACCCACTGCTCACGTCCCGGGAGGCTCCCTGCGGTGTGGCGCAATGGCCCCTTGCACGGTACATTGCAGCTACAACTGAAACCGTGGTGATTTGAGGCGTATTGCGGCCACGTTAAACAGACGCTAAAAAGCCACACCCCGGCGCTTTTTGGCGACGGGGCTTTTTTGTTAGTGGGAGGTGGGCGAAGGACTGCGAGCGGGCGCCCGGGAAGGACCGGAGTGGTGTGGGGAGGGACCAAGTTCGCCTCCCGGAACGGGACACGGCAGGGGGTGCCCAAGGCGATGGGGGAGCCTCGTAAGGCGGGGTTTCCGGGTGTGCGGCGGTAGGTGGGGAAGGATGAGCGGTGGGGTGGGCGGTGCGTCGGAAGCCCCGCCCGAGAGGCTGCACCCATCGCCGCAATCCCCAAGGTGCAACCGTACGAGCAGGAGCAGAGACGTGACCGACCCGAACCGCATATCGGCCCTGCACCAGGCAATCCGCGAGCGCATCCTCGTGCTCGACGGAGCCATGGGCACGATGATCCAGTCCTACGACCTGGACGAGGCGGACTATCGGGGTGACCGGTTCGCGGCGCACGCGACGCCGCTCAAGGGCAACAACGATCTGCTCTCGCTCACCAGGTCCGACGTGATCGAGGCGATCCACCGCGCGTACCTGGACGCCGGCGCCGACATCCTCGAGACCAACACGTTCAACGCCAGCGCGATCTCGCAGGCCGACTACGAGACGACGGGGGCGGTGCGCGACATGAACCTGGCCGCCGCCCGGATCGCCCGTAGCGTCGCGGACGACTTCACGAAGCGCACTCCCAACAAGCCGCGCTTCGTGGCGGGGAGTCTGGGGCCCACGAACCGCACGGCGTCCATTTCGCCCGACGTGAACAACCCCGGCTTCCGCGGGGTCACGTTCGACGAGCTTGCCGCGGCGTATGCGGAGCAGGCCGATGCGTTGATCGAGGGCGGCGCGGACATTCTCCTGGTTGAGACGGTCTTCGATACGCTGAACGGGAAGGCCGCCCTGTTCGGCATCCGCGACGTGCTGAACCGGCGCGCTGTCCAGGTACCGGTGATGATCTCGGGCACGATCACCGATCTGAGTGGACGCACCCTCTCGGGACAGACGACCGAAGCATTCTGGCTCTCGGTGAGCCACGCCGACCTGTTCTGCGTCGGGCTCAACTGCGCTATGGGCGCACGCGAGCTGCGCCCGTATTTGGAGGAGCTCTCGGACGTGGCCGGCGCGTGGGTGAGTTGCCATCCCAACGCGGGGCTCCCCAACGAGTTTGGAGGCTACGACCAGACGCCCGAGGAGATGGCGGAGATAGTCGCCGACTTCGCGGCCAGCGGATTCGTGAACGTGGCGGGCGGATGCTGTGGCACCACACCGGAGCACATAAGCGCCATCGTCGCGGCAGTCGCTCCGCACCCGCCGCGTCGCGTACCCGAGCTCGAGCCCCACGCCCGGCTCAGTGGGCTCGAGCCCCTCGTGATCCGGCCAGACACACTGTTCGTGAACATCGGGGAGCGCACCAACGTCACCGGCTCCGCGCGCTTTGCCAAGCTCATAAAGGCCGGAGACTACGAGACCGCGGTCGAGGTGGCTCGGGAGCAGGTTGCCAGCGGGGCTCAGATGCTCGACGTGAACATGGACGAGGGGCTGCTCGACTCGGTCGAAGCGATGCGCACGTTCCTCAACCTGATCGCGGCCGAGCCCGACATCGCTCGTGTCCCGGTGGTGGTCGACTCGTCCAAGTGGGAGGTGATCGAAGCCGGGCTCAAGTGCCTGCAGGGAAAGAGCGTCGTCAACTCGATCAGTCTCAAGGAGGGCGAAGCGGCTTTCCTCGAGCAGGCGCGGCTCATTCGGCAGTACGGCGCGGCCGCGATAGTGATGGCGTTCGACGAAACGGGTCAGGCGGACAGTGCCGACCGCAAGATCGAGATCTGTAGCCGCGCATATCGCCTACTCACGGAGGAGGCGGGCTTCCCGCCGCAGGACATAATCTTCGATCCCAACATCTTCGCGGTCGCGACCGGCCTCGAGGAGCACAACGAGTACGCCCACGACTACCTCCGGGCATGCCGCGCCATCAAGGAGGCGTTGCCGCACGCGTTCGTGAGCGGCGGTGTGAGCAACCTCTCCTTCTCGTTCCGCGGAAACCACGCGCTGCGCGAGGCCATGCACGCGGTCTTCCTGTATCACGCCGTCCGGGCCGGAATGGACATGGGTATCGTGAACGCCGGGGCCCTGCCGGTTTACGACGACATACCGGAGGACCTCCGCACCTCGATCGAGGACGTGCTGTTCAACCGCAACCCCGATGCCACCGAGCGGCTCACCAGCATTGCGGGCGAGGCCAAGGGGGCGGTGCGCGCTGCCACGGAGGACCTGGGGTGGCGCGAGCTGCCCGTGAACGAGCGGCTCACGCACGCTCTCGTGGACGGTATCCTCGATTACATAGAGGAGGATGTAGAAGAGGCCAGGCAGCGGTTCGAACATCCCATCGAGGTCATCGAGGGCCCGCTGATGGATGGAATGAACGTGGTGGGAGACCTTTTCGGCAGCGGGAAGATGTTCCTCCCCCAGGTGGTGAAGAGCGCGCGTGTGATGAAGAAGGCGGTCGCCTATCTCATACCGTACATCGAGCAGGAGCGCGACGGCGCCGCGGCCAGCACCAAGGGGATGATCGTGCTCGCCACCGTGAAGGGCGACGTGCATGACATCGGCAAGAACATCGTGGGCGTGGTGCTGCAGTGCAACAACTACGAGGTAGTGGACCTCGGCGTGATGGTCCCGGCGGCGAAGATCCTGGAAGTGGCTCGCAAGCTCCGGGCGGACATCATCGGGCTCAGCGGGCTCATCACCCCGTCTTTGGATGAGATGGTGCACGTGGCCCGCGAGATGGAGCGCGAGGGCTTCGAGGTCCCACTGTTGATCGGCGGAGCCACCACGTCCAAGGTGCACACAGCGGTCAAGATCGCACCCCAGTACCACGGACCGACCGTGTACGTGACTGACGCATCGCGCGGAGTCACCGTAGCCGCAAGCCTGCGGAGCGAAGCGAAGCGGGAAGCGTACACCGGCGACGTACGCCGGGACTACGACCGCATCCGCGAGGAGTATGGCGCACGGGTGGCAACCGCGCGCTCACTCCCGTTAGCGGAGGCGCGCAGCCGCAAGTTCCTGATCGAGTGGGACGGCTACGCGCCGTCGAGTCCGGCCGTGCCGGGAGTGACCACGCTCGAGAACTATGATCTAGCGGAGCTCTCCGAATACATCGACTGGACGCCGTTCTTCAGGACGTGGGAGCTCAAGGGCACGTACCCCGCGATCTTCGATGACACCGTTGTCGGTGAGGAGGCGCGCAAGTTGTTCGCCGACGCTCAGGCATTGCTCGAACGCATAGTGGGCGAACAGTTGTTCACCGCGAACGCGGTGCTTGGGCTGTTCCCGGCGAACGCGGTGGGTGACGACGACGTTCACGTCTTCGCCGACGAGGGGCGTGGCGCTCCCCTCGCGGTGCTGCACCACCTCAGGCAGCAGATCGAGAAGCCGCCCGGCCGTCCCGACCTCTGCCTCGCCGACTTCGTTGCGCCTCGAGAGAGTGGCGTCGCCGATTACATCGGAGCGTTCGCGGTGACGACTGGGTTCGGCGCGTCCGAGCTCGCACAACGCTACGAGGCGGAGCATGACGACTACCACGCCATAATGGCCAAGGCGTTGGCGGACCGGCTCGCCGAGGCGTTCGCGGAGCGGCTGCACCAACGGGTGCGCGCAGAGTTCTGGGGATACGCAGCGGGCGAGACGCTATCGAACGAAGAGTTGATCCGCGCGAAGTACGCGGGCATTCGGCCCGCTCCCGGCTATCCGGCGTGCCCGGACCACACCCAGAAGCGGGCTCTGTTCGAGTTGCTTGGAGTCACCGAGCGCACCGGGATCGAGCTCACCGACCATATGGCGCTCCTGCCTGCGGCCTCGGTCTGCGGCTGGTACTTCGCGCACCCCGAGGCGTATTACTTCGGCGTGGGCAAGATCGGGCGTGACCAGGTGGAGGACTACGCGATTCGCACCGGACAGGACGTGGCAACCGTCGAACGTTGGCTCGCGCCCAACCTCGCCTACGAGCGCGAGGTGGAGGTGGCGGCGTCATGAGCTCATTGCGCGACCTCATCGACGACGGGCGCGTTCACGTGGTGGACGGCGCCATGGGTACGGCCCTCTACGGCAAGGGGATGTTCGTCAACGTGTGTTACGACGAGCTGAACCTCACCCACGCAGAGCTGGTGAAGGAAGTGCACGAGGGCTACGTCCGAGCCGGCGCCGAGATCATCGAGACCAACACGTTCGGCGCCAACCCCGTAAAGCTCTCCAGCTACGGGCTCGAGGAGCGGACCGCAGCGATCAACACCGCGGCGGCGAGCCTCGCACGCGACGTGGCCGGAAAGAAGGTGTGCGTGGCCGGCGCGATCGGCCCGCTCGGCATCCGCATCGAACCGTGGGGGCCCACCTCACATGACGAGGCCGAGGAGTACTTCCGGCACCAGGTCCGCGGATTGCTCGAGGGCGGCGTGGACGGGTTCTGCCTCGAGACATTCAGCGACCTCGACGAGTTGCACGCGGCCTATCGCGCAGTGCGCAGCCTGTCGGATCTACCCGTGATCGCGCAGATGACGATCGACGAGAGCGGGCAGACAGCATACGGCACCGATGCCGAGCACATCGCGGCGGCGCTCACCGAGTTCGGCTCCGACGTCGTGGGGCTCAACTGCTCGGTCGGCCCCGCCATCATGCTCGAGGGAATCGAGCGCATGGCCGAAGTGGCGGAGCGCCCGCTCACCGCGCAACCCAACGCCGGGCTCCCGCGCGTCGTGGGGGATCGCAAGATCTACCTCTCGAGCCCCGAGTACATGGCCAACTACGCGCAGCGGCTGATTCGCGCCGGCGCGCGGTTCGTGGGCGGCTGCTGCGGCACGACACACGAGCACATCAAGGCGATCAGCGATCTAGTGGCCACGACGCAGCCGCGTCAGGCCTCGGTGGTAGTGGCCAAACACGACGTGGCCGCCGCGGCCGAGGTAGAACCGGTGCCGCTGGCCGAGCGCTCCGAGTGGGGCAGGAAGCTCGCGGCCGGCGAGTTCGTCACCAACGTGGAGCTGATACCGCCCAAGGGCTGGCAGTCGGATGCCCTGGTCGCGCACGCGCGCGCGCTGGCCGAAGCCGGGGTGGACGCGGTGAGCATCCTGGACGGGCCTCGCGCGCAGAGCCGTATGGGGCTGGCAGTCGGATGCCCTGGTCGCGCACGCGCGCGCGCTGGCCGAAGCCGGGGTGGACGCGGTGAGCATCCTGGACGGGCCTCGCGCGCAGAGCCGTATGGGAGCGATCCCCACCGCCATCATCATCGAGCGCGAGGTCGGAATCGAAACGGTCGTGCACTACACGTGCCGCGACCGCAACATGCTGGGGATGCTCAGCGACTTGCTGGGCGCCGCGGCAGCGGGGCTCAGAAACCTGCTCCTGATAACCGGCGATCCGCCGCGCATGGGACCGTATCCGGATTCCACCGCAGTGTTCGACATCGACTCGATCGGGCTAACCAACGTCGTGTACCGTCTCAATCACGGGCTCGACCCCGGTGGCGGGTCGCTCGGCGCCCCGACCCGATTCGTGGTCGGCGTCGCGCTCAATCAGACCACTGCCGACATGGACCGTGAGTTGAAGCGGCTCTACTGGAAGGTGGACGCGGGAGCCGAGTTCGCGGTCACGCAGCCGGTGTTCGACGTCGCGCAGCTCGAGCGCTTCCTCGAGCGGGCGCGGGAGTTCGAGATCCCCATCATCGCCGGCATCTGGCCGCTGGTCTCACTGCGCAACGCTGAGTTCCTCGCCAACGAGGTGCCCGGCCAGCAGGTGCCGGCGGGCGTGCTGGATCGGATGCGTCGCGCGCAGGAGAAGGGCGACGACGCCGCGCTGGCGGAAGGTGTCGCGATAGCGCGCGAGGTGGCGGAGCAAGTGAAGGGCAGCGTACAGGGGATCCACCTGAGCGCTCCGCTCGGACGCGTGGAGGTGGCGCGGGCGGTGATGGGGTAGCTAGAGAGCCGCCAAGACCCTCCGGTAGCGCTTCTCCGGGCTCTTGAACCCAAGGTTGCTCAGGTAGATCTTCCCCACCCCGATCTCACGCAGCGTGCGGATGGTCTCGGCGCAGATCTCCTCGGCCGCCATCCCCGACTCGAAGTCCCGCGTGATCCCCTCGGCCGGAACCGAGAAGAACTCGCCCAACTTTGCGAGCGTCTTCGGGTTGGCGGACCGGTACAGGAACACCCCGAACACGCCGGGCTGCGACACGCCGCGCCGTGCGGCCTCGTTCACGAACGCCTCGACGGCACGCACGTCGTGGTGTGAGACGACCTGGCTGAGGTAGAACTCGCCGGTGAAGGACTCGTCGAGCAGGAAGTCCACCTGCTCGGAAGCGTCGCGGTGCGGGTTGGCCCAGCCGCCCAGAGAGAGCCGCGGGTGGCGCTCCCGGATCAGCTGCCTCAGCTCGTAGGCGTGCTCCACGCAGCGCGGCGGGCCCACCGTCCGGTCTCCCCCCAACACCGTGAGCGCCCCGAACCCGTGAGCTGACGCCCTGTCCGCGTACATCAGGCAGTAGTCCAGCGAGTGCTTGCTCGTGAGGAACGGCACGAGCCGGTCGGCGCTCACGTCGCCGGCGAGGTTCGTCACCAGGTGCCGCAGGTTCTCCTCTTCGGACTCGCCCACCGCATTGTCGGTCAGGAAGATGACCGTGTCGTTCCGGGCCAGCCGCCGCACCGAGTGGTACATGTCAATCCAGGTATCCATGCTCTCGGTCTGTGACAGCCCCGTCTTGGGCGGACGGAGCTCCACCGTCACGAGGGGACGGTCGTCCCGCAGGCGCGAGAGCAGGCTCGGGGCTTCGGAATCGGGCACGGTCGACATATCGGATACCCAAGCTACAGATTCAGGGTCGGACTTCCAATGACCACACGCACCGTAGTCATCACCGGAGCCTCACGAGGCATAGGCGCGGCCACGGCCCTCCATCTGGACCGGCTGGGCTTTCACGTCTTCGCAGGCGTCCGCTCGGACGCCGACGCCGAGCGGCTCAGGGACCAGGGCTCCGAGCGCCTCACCTCCATCTTCCTCGACGTCACCGACGGCGCCAGCATCGAGGCGGCGGTGGAGCAGGTGGGCCGGGGCGCCCCACACGAGGCGTTGGCAGTGGTCAACAACGCCGCCATCTCCTCGCCCGGCCCACTCGAGTTCACACCCCTGGACGAGTTCCGGTCGCAGATTGAGGTGAACCTCGTGGGCGTGCTGGCAATGAGTCAGGCGTTCCTGCCGCTCGTGCGGCAGGCGGGGGATCGAAGGATCGTGAACGTAGGCTCCATCAACGGCCGGGTGGCATGGCGCTACATCGGCCCGTACATCGCCTCCAAGCACGGCCTCGAAGGACTGACCGATACGCTGCGGATGGAGCTCAGCCGCTGGAACATCCACGTGTCCTTGATTCAGCCGGGCGCATTTGCCACGCCGATGTTCGAGACGTCGCGGGAACGCGGCCGATTGGTGGCGCAGGACTATCCGGAGCAGGCGGCCGAGCTCTACCCTGGTGTAGTGAACGCCATCACGGGACGGCCGGGTCGGCCGCCCAAGTACGCTCCGCCACCCGACCGCGTGTCGCGCGTCATCGAGCGTGCGCTCACGGCGCGGCGTCCCAAGACGCGCTACGTCGTTGGCCTCGACGCGCGCGCCGCCAGCATCCTGCGCCGCCTCCTTCCGGACCGCGCCATGGACTGGCTGATGGATCGGATCCACTGAGCTCAGCCGCCCGGAAACACGAATCCTTCCACTGAACCTGAGCCTTCCAGCAACACGATTCTCCCACGTCCGCGCCTCACGTGAGGCACCTCATCCGGCGATAACCCCTCTCGGGAAACCCTGTGCGGAACCCGCTTGACTTTGTTCTGTAAAGTACTTTACCTTTGCGGGCAGCCTGGATCCCACCCCACCTGATCCGACCGAGGAGCGGGAAATGTCCAACCGCAGCGTAGCAGTTCTCGCCGGAGCGGCAGTAGCCACGGGTATCCTCGGAGACGCTCTATTGCGCAGCGATCCGTGGGGCGTGGGGTTCTTCCTCTGGGTGGCGGTGCTCGTGGGTGTAACCGCCGTAGTGCTGGAGAGCCGGCAGGAGGCGAGCCCCCTCGAGCTCGCGCTGCTCTTCGTGGCACCGGTCTTCTTTGCGTTCGGCCTCGCCTGGCGCGACGCAGAGGTGCTGGTGGTGTGGAACGTGTTTGCCGTCGTGTTGGCGCTCTCGGTTCCAATCACCCGCTCGATCGCGCCGGACCTCTCGGTGGGGCGTGTGGCGGACTACGTCGCGGGTCTCGCAGCGGCAGGATTCAGCGCGGCGTTCGGCCCCATAATGCTGCTGGCGCAGGACGTGGACTGGGAGGCCCTCGGAGGTCGCACCCGGCTCAGGATTGCGGGCGGGATCGTAGTGGGTGTGCTGCTGGCCATACCCGTGGCCCTCGTGTTCGGCGGACTCCTGACGTCGGCCGACCCGGGCTTCGAGCGGCTCATCCGCACCATCTTCGACTGGAACTTCCAGACCATCGCATCCCACCTCGCGCTGGCCGCGTTCATCACGTGGATCACGGCCGGGTATCTGCACTCGGTCGCGCACGGCGCATCGCGCTCTCCCATTCCGAGAGAGCCGTTGGGAAGGCCGTCGCTGGGGCTGTTGGAGGTCGGGATTCCACTCGGGACGCTGATCGCACTGTTCGTCCTGTTCCTCGTAATCCAGGCCGAGTACCTCTTCGGCGGCGAGGATCTGATCCGGCGCACAGCCGGGCTCACGTTCGCGGAGCACGCGCGCAGCGGCTTCTTCGAGCTGGTGGCCACCTCCGCACTGGTGCTGCCGCTCCTGCTCGCCGCCGACTGGGTGATCGACAAGAACCGCGCCACGACGGTCACGCGCTTCCGCATCCTGGCGGGCGTCCTGGTCGCCCTCGTCGGACTCATCATGCTGTCCGCGCTGCATCGCATGCGACTCTATCTCGGCGCCTACGGACTGAGCCAGGACCGCGTATACGCCACGGCCGTTCTGCTGTGGGTAGCATTCGCAATCGGGTGGTTCGCCGCCACGGTGCTGCGCGGCCGCGGGAAGCGGTTCGCGTTCGGAGCGATGGTGAGCGGGTTCTCCGTGTTGGCTGTGCTCAATGTGATCAATCCGGACGCGCTTGTCGTGCGCACCAACGTGGAGCGGGCCAGGGACGGACGGGAACTGGACGTGGAGTACCTGAGTCAGCTCAGCGCAGACGCGGTTCCCAGTCTACTCGCCGCCCTGCCTGACTTGCCTGCCGACGTGCGTTGCATTGTCGCGGCGGACGTAGCTCGGGAGTGGGGCGGAGAGCACGATGGTGACTGGCGCAGCTGGAACGTTTCACGCTCGCGGGCGCGGAGCGGAGCGTCCGAGGTCGACCCCACCGCTGACCCGGGGTGCGCACATCCTCCGGAGTGAGTCCCGGAGCTAGAGCCTGCCGCGCCGCTTGAGCTCTAGATACTGCTCCACCACTGCGCGGCTGGCGCGCTCCGGCGTTACGTCCAGCACCACGGCCCCGCTGTGGCGCATGCCTGCGAGCGCCTCACCACGCGCCATCAGCAGCTCCTCCGCCGCCGCCTTGCGGTAGGCTCCGTCGACGGCGAGCGGCCGCACCGCCGCCGCTCGGTCCAGGTCCGGATTCCGCAGCGTCACGACGAGTGGCAGATGGCGCGGCCTGAGCGAGGCCACGTGCGAGACCATCGCTTCGGATGCCATCCGATCAATGACGTCGGTGAAGAGCACGGTGAGCGCACGCTTGCGATTACGCACCGCCAGGTAGCGAAACGCCGCCGGGTAGTCGGACTCCACCAGCTTCGGTTGCACCACCGCGAGAGCGTCCAGCACCTGCCTCAAACCGCGGCGCCCCCGCTGCGGAGCGGTGTAGTGCTCGATCGAGTCCGAGAACACCATGATGCCGACATTGTCGTCGTGGTGGTTGGCGGCGAACGCGAGCCACAGGGCGGCGCGCACCACGTGCTCCATGCGCGCCTCTCCGCTCACCTCGGCGGTCAGGAGGCGCCCCGCATCCAGCACCAGCAGCACCTGCTGACGCCGCTCCTCTTCATACTGACGGGCGATCACCTTGCGGCGCCGGGCGGTCGCCTTCCAGTCTATGTGGCGCGTGTCGTCGCCCGGCACCCACTCGCGCAGACTCTCGAACTGGCTTCCCTCACCGGGGCGCCGCAGCGACGCGAACCCGCTCTCCTTCCGGCGCACTGCTTCCGCCACGGACGCCTTGAGGCGAGCGGCGGGGAGGCTCGGATAGACCGTCACCGACCACGGTAGCTCGATGCGCCCCTGCACGTGCGCCAGACCGAGTGGCCCGAGGCTGCGCACCGCGAGCCACCCGCCGGCCTCGCGGCCGCGCCGCACACCCGTCACGACATGTGTGTCGCGCAGAGTCCCGAGCGGAGGGACGATCAGTTCGCGAGCCGGGAGCACGCCTCCGATGAGCTCCGGCCGCGTCTCCCGCACCTGGAGGCGGGCGGTCTGAGTCTTGTTATTGCTCCACCGGTAGGCGCACTCCGACTCCCGTCCGATGGAGAAGCTGTCCGGAGCCTCGCGCTCGACCGAGAGACCGCTCAGCGGGACGGCGCGCCGGGCATCCAGGATGAGCAGCAACAGCAGCCCCGCATTGAACAGCGCCAACCAGTCCAGCGCGAGAGGAGTCACGTAGCCGAGCAGTGCGACCGGAGCCGCAGCGGCGAAGAGGGCTACCGCACGCCTCGTGGGGACGATCACGCGGTGGGCGCCTCGGTCTGATCGAGTATGGACTTGAGGGCCACGTCGGGGCTGACCCCCTCCAGCTCCAGCTCGGGCGCCACCGACACCCTGTGGCGCAGCACCGCGGGAGCCAGCTGCTTCACGTCATCGGGGATCACGAAGTCCCGCCCCTCCAGGAGGGCCAGAGCACGGCCCGTCTTGAGCAACGCTACGCCGGCCCGTGGGCTCGCTCCCAGAGTGAGCGAGGCCGCCTCGCGCGTGGCACGCACTATTCTCGTGATGTAGCCGGTGATGCGCGGCTCCACACGAACCGACTGCGCGGCGCGGCGCAGCTGCTCGACTCCGGCGGCATCCACTATCGGCGACACGCCGTACGTGTCGGGGAGATCGGCCTCGAACCCGTCTATGTAGCGAGTGAGGATTCCCTGCTCCGTCTCCTCGGGCGGGTAATCCATGTTCACCTTGAGCATGAACCGGTCGAGTTCGGCTTCGGGCAACGGGTAGGTGCCCTCGAACTCGATGGGGTTCTGCGTAGCGAACACTGTGAACGTCGGTGACAGCGCATGACTCGTACCGTCCACCGTAACCGTTCGCTCCTGCATGGCCTCGAGCAGTGCCGCCTGCGTCTTAGCTGGCGCGCGGTTGATCTCGTCCGCGAGGATCAGGTCGTGGAACAGGGGACCGGGCCGGAACACGAAGTCCTGTCCGCCCGCCAGCACCGAGATCCCGGTGATGTCACCCGGCATCAGGTCCGGAGTGAACTGGATCCGCGCGTAGCCGACGTCCAGCGCTCTGGCGAGCGCGCGCACGAGCAGCGTCTTGGCGGTGCCCGGCACGCCCTCGAGCAGAACGTGTCCGCGGGCAATGAGCGCGACGAGGCAATCCCGCGTCGCCACGTCCTGACCCAGCACCACGCCTCGCAGCGCAGCTAGGATGTCCCGAATCTGTTCGTTGGTCGAAGTGCTTCCCACACTTCCTCCACGGCTGTGGCGGCTGCGAGCACCCGCTCGTCGCCGTCCCGTTCACGCATTATCCGTCCCAGTCGTGCCACCGACTCGCGTGCCTCCCGGCTGCGCGCCGCCAGGGCGAGGGAATCGAGCCAGGCCGATACATCGCGCCCCTGCACGCGTGGGGCGCTGCCGCTACGGCTCAGGCGACGGCGCAGTCCTTCGACGATCAGGTTCACCGCTTCCTCGTCTCCGCCGGCTCGCTCCAGACCCACTGCAAGCGCATCGAGGTGCTCCAGCGCGGAGCGGCGGCGGCGTTCGATCACGTTGAGCGCGGGCCCGAAGCGCACCGCTGCGACCGCGAGCGCTATCACGGACGCCAGCGCAAGCTGCAGCAGCGCCCAGCCGCCCGGTGAAGCGATCATCCACGACCACGCGGCACGGAATAACGACCCGCCCTGCACGAACCCTTGGTGGAACTCGTCCACTACGACTCGGGTCGGCTCTTCGTCCAGCAGCCAGCCGATCACCACCGGGCCCGAGCCCGTTTCCTTGAGGAAGCGGTTCGAGAGGTAGCGCGAATCAGCCAGCATGATCACGCGGCCGCCCCCGTCCAGGCTGTGCCGCCAGGAAATCGGTCGCCCTTCTCTCGTGCTGAGCAGCAGGCGGCTCGACGTGATGGGCGGCGCGTCACAATCCGCCGGGTCGAGCCCGATCATCCCCTCCTCCTCGTCGGTGCCGATCGCACTCCACACGTACTCGGCGCGCGGCAAGGCGGGAGCGCCGGGCGGGGGCAGCACTTCCCGCTCCGTTCCCCCGTCCCGTCGCAGGCGCTCGACCTGGAAGCCGAGGCACTCCTCGAATCCACTCTCTCCGGCGAGGAGTAGCGCTCCCCCCCGCGCGAGGTACCGCATGACTTCCCGCACCTCCGCCTCCGAGGGGAACGAGGCGTTGGCGAACAGGCTGCCGGTCTCCACCCGCTGCGGAACCAGTCCGAGCACTGCGAGCCAGACGTCGGAATCGACCTCCTCCGAATCGCGCGCAAACCCGTACAGCGCGCGGCGACGCCGCTCGATCGGCACTCCGAGGTCCTCGAGCGCCTCCGCGAACGCCATGGCGCCCTCCGGCCCGCTCGAGAACGTCGTACGACGGCTGTCGAGCAGCCCACGGTTCGGAGCCGTCCGGACCCCGAGGGCGGCGGCCATCACGAGCGCCACCACGAACACGGTGATCAGGATCGTTGTGAGCTCAGCCCGTCGCATCGTATGCAGCGAGCGCCGCGGCCCGCCGGTTGAAGGAGTCGAGATCCTGTTCACTGCACGGCGCACCGCCGAAGAGGTGGCGGTAGAGTGCCGCCACGAGCTCATTCAGCGCGCCCCGATCCTCATCGTCCAGCCTCGCCTCCACGGTATACTCCGCCGGAGTCTTGGACGGGTGGAACTTCAACGCCCGGCGCGCGTCGAGCTCGAGAACGAGAGCGGTGAAGCGGTGGGCGAGGGCCTCGGCGTAGCGCCCCATGTTCGCGAGGCGCGCAGCCTCGCTCACATACCAGGCCGCGTCCCTCCGATCGGGCATCGCCGCGGACCCGTCCCTCTCCTGAAGCGCCCTCGGCCTCAACGCTCGCCACACCAGGTAGCCGAAGTGAAACAGGATGGCCAGCAGCATTCCTGTGAGCAGCCCCAGCAACACCACGTACACGGCCGGATGAGACTCGCGCAGTCCCTCCAGCCACGTTGCGAGGTCGTAGAGCAGTTCCCTCACGAAACTGAAGGGGTCGCTGGGCGCCTCCCAGTCGTACTTGGGCGCTGAGAAGACGCGGTCCAGCGCGGCGCGAACTGAGTCGGCGGCCGGAGTCTGAAGCGTGGGGCTCACGCCTCCGCCGGCTCGACTTCGAGCCCGATCTGCCGGCCGAGGTGATCGAGGTCGAAAGCCTCCTTGCGCACACGGAGATCGTAGTAGAACAGCGTGAACGCGCAGGCAACCACCGGATAGACCATGAGCTGCAGCAGCTGGCCGCCCACGCTGAACGTGGTGTCGAGGCCCGGCACGAACACAGCCAACGCGCCCGTGATGAACAGCGGCAGCAGGATGAGGGCGAACACCACGAAGCCGATCCCAAGGGCCTTCCCCTTGTGGCCCTTGGTGAGGTACCACGACCGCGCCAGCGCGTCGGTGCCGGACGGCAGATCCTCGAGCACCACGGCCTGGACGACCACCGCGTAGCCGCACGCCACGACGATTCCGGGAACGATGAAGAAGATCAGCGCGACGAGCACCAACAGGTACTTGACCATCCCCGCGATGAACAGCGGCATCAGCTTGCCCACGGCGTAGCTCAGAGCGTCGCCCATCGCCGGCTCACGGCCGAGATATACCTCGGAGATCACCCACACCGTGGCGGCGGCCGCGATCACACCGCCGATGCCGGAGGCCACGAACGCGATCAGCCACAGCACCGGGTGCGCGAACATCCCCCCGCCCAGCAAGACGTACGTGTTCATCACCGCCGGGACGCCCTCGCAGACGATCGCAATCGACACGAGAGTGGCGAAGTACCTGCGATAGATGGCGAGCGCCCCATCGAGGATCTCGCCCAGTGACATCGGACGCAGCTGATATGTGGCCATTGCCTCTCCCGAGCGGTAAGATGCGGTGCAGATGCCCGAGACGCGACCCCCAACGACCCTCCAGTTCTCCCGACGCATATCGGTCGAAACACCCGAGCACGTCGTGCTACGGCTCGAGCTCGCAGGAATGGGCTCGCGCATGGCCGCGGCGATCTACGACCTGATGACGCTGGTGCTGTTGCTCGTGATCGCGAGCCTGGCGTTCAGCCTGGCCGGGGGAATGCAAGCTGCACTGGGCAGTTGGGCCGGCGCCTTTCTGGTCATCGTTTCGTTCGTGCTGTTCTGGGGCTACTTCACTCTCTTCGAAGCCTTCAACGGCGGCCGTACCCCAGGGAAGTGGCGCGTCGGCATCAGGGTCGTGATGGATACCGGCCATCCGGTCACGCTGCCTGCTTCGTTCATCCGCAACCTCATCCGGCTCGTGGACATCCAGCCGCTGGGGACACATCTCGTAGGTCTGCTGTTCGTGTTCTTCCAGCCGAATCACAAGCGCCTGGGAGACATCGTGGCGGGCACGATAGTGGTGCGCGACCGCCCCGAGGATCTGGCGCTCGCGGCGCCGCCGCCTGCGCCGGTCGAGCAACTCGACGCCGGGCCACCCTTGTTGTCAGACGACGAGTTCAGGCTGCTCGAGCAGTTCGTGGTACGCCTCGACGAACTCGCGCCCACGGTGCGCTCACGGCTCGCGTACGAGATGGGAAACCGGTTCGCGGAGAGGTTCCCGAAGCAGGGTGCGGTCGACCAGTCACCTGCGGGCGCAAACGTGACGGAGACGGCGCTCGTACAGCTGCATGACGCCGAGCTCACCCGGCGTCGCGCCCGGACGGCGACACGGCATGGTACCAGCGGCGTGGCGGCATCAGGTACTGCAGAGCGGTTCGTCGCGCTCAAGCAGCAGGACTGGGAGCGATTCCGAAATCGCGCGTCCGCGCTCGAGAAGGACGGGCTGCGGGCGCTGGCGGGTGAGGATGTAGTGCGGTTCGCAGCCGAGTACCGGGAAGTGGCCGCTGACCTCGCGCGCGCCCGCACCTACGGGGTGGACCCCCGCGTGCTGGCCTACCTCGAGCGGATCGTGGGAGCGGGACACAACGCCCTCTACGGTTTGCGCGGCGTGCGACGTCTTCCGCTCGGCAGACTCCTGCTCCGCGAGCTTCCCGCCGCGGTGTACCAGGCCCGGTGGTACGTCCTCACCGCAACGCTGCTGTTCATGCTTCCGGGCATAGTCGGATTCGCTCTCGTGCGCGAGCGCCCGGAGATGGCACCACAAATCCTCCCGGACGTGATGATCGCGCGCGCCGAGAGCGGTGAGTACGAGCAGGCTGCCGGGCGGGGCTACGCCGAAACGCCCTCGCCCTACCTGCCGTTCGTCGCCTCGTCGATCATCACGAACAACGTACAGGTCGCTTTCGGAGCCTTTGCGTTCGGTATCACCGCCGGGGTCGGGACCGTGGTGGTCCTCGCGTTCAACGGTCTGTTCTTCGGGGCTGTGTTGGGGCTGTTCGCGAACTACCGGTTGGCCGGCTGGATTCTGACCTTCGTAGCCGGCCACGGCGTGCTCGAGCTCACGGCCATCTTCATAGCCGGGGCAGCGGGACTCCTCGTGGGACGGGCGCTGGTCGCGCCCGGAGACCTCGCTAGACGAGACGCGCTCGTCGTCTACGGCAGGTCCGCGATCCGCCTCGTGGGCGCAGCTGCCTGTCTCCTGGTGGTGGCCGGTCTGATCGAGGGGTTCGTTTCGGCGAGTGGGGCACCGGCTCCGCTCAAGCTCGCGGTGAGCGCGGCGAGCGTCGTGGTCGTGGTGCTGTACTTCGCGGCGGGGAGAAGAGCGACGCTGGGCTGACGTTTCAGGGACCGACCGGGATCATCACCTGCACGCGCTCCCACTCCAGCACGATGAATACGTAGCCGTGTGAGGCCGGCCGCGTGTTGAACGTGAGCCTGTCCACGTGGCGGCCGGATCGCTCCGCCGGTACCGGCGCCCGCCCCACCTCCTGCACTCGCAGATCCTCGGTGTACTCCGATTCGCCCCACTGCGAAGTCGAGCGATTCACGATGATCTCCCACTGCCCCTCTCCGGGTACCGCGTAGAGCGAGTAGCTGCCGGCGGGCACGCGGATCCCCGCGATGCTGATGTCACCAGTGGTGTGGATCATCGTGGGCTCGTTGGCGCCGGCCTGCCATACCTGATCGTACGGCACGAACAGGCCGATCATCGTCCGTCCGGCTGCCGACGGACGTCCGTAACACACCTTGACGGTGACGAACTCGATGTCGATGCTGAGTGAATCGAGTGGGCTGTCGCGCTCTTCGAGCGGATACTCCTCCTCGTTCATCACCACGCAGGGCATATCCTGCGCGAGCGCGGGGATCGGCGCCAGGCAGGTGATTCCGACTGCGACCAGTACGCCCCGCGGGGCGAGTCGCCTCACGCCTACGAGCCTGCCTTTCGCCAGTCCATGTTGCGCTGGTTCTTGAACTGGATGACAGGCTCCGGCGTCTCCATGTAGTAGAAGGCGAAGTCGGCCACGCTCCCGTCCACGTCGTGCTTGATCACGTACTCGGCACCGGAGTCGGTGTCGTTGTAGATGACCTCCACGACGGGGAAGATGACCGAATCGGTCTCACCCGTTTGGAATACGAGGGTCGAGTCGGTGATCGTGAAGACGCGGTCGGCGTGGCTCTCGGCTTCGGTCGCCCAAACGCCGAGAAGCTCCGGCGGTATCTCCCTATTCGGAGGCATCAGCCTCAGACCGACCAACACCAACGCAACCACAAGTACGACCGCAAATACGATTCCCAGGACTTTCACGCGAGTGCCTCCTGGCGGGGGCGATGATCTTCCAGTTCCGGCTGGGCTCCCCGCCGTCGGCCCGGAATCACCCTTCATGGCCGCGATCAGCTCAGCCGCCTGTTTGCTCAAGCGTGCGTGGTTCTCAGATGGCAAGAACGCCGGCCTCTCGAGAACTCTTTCTGGCTACGCCGACACCTTGGGAAACACCAGACTCAACTCCTCCGGTATCTCCGGCGCCGGCTCAGACATCACTGCGCGAAACGCATCGGCTACGTCGGGATCGAAATGCGTCCCCGTATTCTCGGCTACGAAGTCCAACGCCCGCTCCCGCGGCCACGCATCGCGGTACGGTCGGTCCGACGTCACCGCGTCGAACACGTCCGGTACCGCCAGGAGCCGCGCCAGAAACGGTATCTCGTTTCCGCTCAGGCCATCGGGGTACCCGGTTCCGTCGATGCGCTCGTGGTGCCGCAGCACTATGGGGATCATGTCCGCATAAGCCGCTATCGGCGTCAGGATCCGCGCCCCGACCGTCACGTGGTCGCGCATCGTTTGCATCTCTTCCGGCGTCAGCACGCCGGGCTTGTCCAGAATCGCCGCCGGCACACCGATCTTGCCGATGTCGTGCAGCAGTCCGCCTCGATGCAGCACGTCGATCTGCTCCGCCGGCAGGCCCATCTTGCGCGCCACCATGAGCGAGAACCGCGTGACACGCTGGGAGTGTCCGGCCGTCCACGGAGACTTGGCATCCACGGTCTGCGCCAACGCCGCCAGTGCTCCCCAGTTGAACTGGTCCAGCTCCTCGATGAGGCGTGCGTTCGAAAGCGCCACTGCAACCTGATCCGCGAGCTGGCGCGCCTGAACCAGGTCGTCCTCGGTGAGATCGGGGGTGTCCCGGTAACCCAACGCGACGACGCCCGAGAGCTTCTGCTTGAGGAAGATCGGAAGCACGACGAAGTTCCGGACGCCGCCGTCAGCGAACGGGGTACCCTCCAGGTACTTCGGAGCACGCTCGGCATCCACGAAGAAGAATTCGGGGTGGCGCTCGAGCGCCTCGATGTCTTCCTCGGCCATCCTGATGGTCGTCACCGCTTGCCCGCGCCCATCAGCGTCAGCTGCAAACAGTGTCCAGGGCGGGTTCTTCCGGCTCCCCTGGGCGAGGCACAGAGCAACTCCGTCGCACTCGATCACGTTGCGTGTTCGGTGCAACACCGTCTCGATGATCGCCTCCGTGTCCAGCGCGGACAGCACCGCCCGGTCGATGTCGTTGATCGTCGTGAGAGCGTTGAACTGCCGTCCCAGACGTCGGGCCATCTGGTTGAACGAAGTCGCGAGATCCTCGAACTCGTCCTTGCTCGCCACCTCCACCAGGCTGCCGAAGTCCTTCTCGGCGATGCGTCGCGTTCCCTCCTTGAGCTTCTCCAGCGGCTCCATGCTGTTCCTGATCTGAACGTTCGCCACGTACAGCACGATCAGGATCGCGAGCAGGATGGTCCACGGAAAGACCTCCATGAAGCCGTACATGGGTGCCAGCACGATTGAGCGCGGCTCGCTGAGCGCGAGGAACCACCCGGCCGTCCCGTACGCCCAGACCATTCCGATCCGCTGCGCCCCGCCGACGTAGCGCTCGCCGTCCAGCGACCAGTCGAAGTTGGGGGGCAGTTCGGGGTCGCCCGGGGAACGCCATGCCTCGATCGTGGTCGGCGGAAGCGGCAGCGTGCAGTAGATGAGGATCCCCATCTCGTCGAGCAGGCACAGCTCCATGTTGTAGGGGACGCCGGGCCGGTCCTCGCCGGAGACGGCCACGTACGCCGGGCTGAGCTCAGCCCACAGAGCTCCCCTCTCCGGCGCCGCCGGATCCACCAACCGCGTTATGAGCGGCGTCGAGAGGCTGCCGCTCGGCCGATCCACGATCGCTGACCTGCCGAGGAGCCGGTGGTTCTGCAGCTTCTGGCTGAGCGCGGGAGGCGCGAACGTCTCGCCGTAGATCGCGGTCACCACACCGCCCTGACCCACGAGCTGCACGCTGCGGAACCGCTCCGAGAGTCGCTCCCGAACGCCTTCGGTAACCGACTCGGCGCCGGCCTGGAGCTGCACCGCTACGTCGTCCAGGTCCCGCTCCACGAAACCGAGGCGCTCCATCACGACCTGAGCCGTGTTCCGGGCCGCCAAGCGCACCCGGTCCCGACTCTGGCTGTACAGCTGGCGCGAGGTGTGGATGTAGGAGTAGATCGCCCAGCCGCCCAGCGGCACCATCGCGCACAGGAAGAAGAGCAGCAGCACGCGGCGCGCCACCTTGGTACGCAGAAAAGCGGCGCTGGGCTTGGACAGGAACGATCCCATTAGAACTTCGCCGCCAGACCTATGAACCCACCGTCGTTGGCGCGGACGATGTCGTCCAGGCTCACCGGCGCGTTCAGCTGCTTCTGGGTCTCGCCGTCCTCACCCTTCGAGTAGAGGTCGTAGCTCGAATTGATCGGCTTGAGGAAGCGGTCCTTGCGAAAAAAGTTCTCGTCGCCACCCTCGTAGCGCAGGTACTCGTAGGGATTTCCCCACGGATCGAGCATCGCGCCCCATCCGATCTCGGCGAGGGTTTCAGGGAGCTGCCCGTCCAGCAGCTCCGGCCCCGCTAGATCCGATTGTATCGCCTGAACCTCGGAGATCGCCTTGGCGACCCTCGCCCGCTCCACATATTGGTGAACGGAAGGGCGGATGATGGCCAACAGCGTGCCGAGAATGGCAAGCGCCAGGATCATTTCGACCAGGGTCCAGCCCAGCTGGCTGAGGGGGCTCAGGGATCGGTCGGTGCTGCGTCTAGGGCTGCGGGTCGTGGGGAGCAGGTGAAGCATTGGTCTGTCGTCACCCTCGCTTGGAGCTGTCTTCAGGCCGCAGGTACCGCCAGTCCGGAACCCACCGCAATCCGCTACGATATGCGGTTCTGCCCGGTTCGCAAGTGGCCTTGACCGCACATGTCGAGCATGTGGCGGCAGCGTAACCCACAATGACACTTACCTTTACGTCTGTCCGATCGGTGCCTGGACCCGGCCTCGGCACCCGGCTCTCCGCGCGGCTGACGGCCTCACCACGTCTGTTCGTTACTCTATTACTCACCAGTTTGACACGATGTGCGCGGGGTCACCGACCCCTTGCGTGGCGCACCGCAGCTTTGTAAGCGGTGCAGTATGTGGTCGCGGAGGGGAGTCCCGGGCCCCAGCCCTAACAGGTTCTATGTCAAAGAGTTACCTTCGCCAAATGCGTTCGAACCGCGGCTTCACCCTGGCCGAGATCATGCTGGTCCTGGCCTTGCTGGGCATCATCTCGGCGCTCGGCATCTGGCGGATGGTCCCCGCCCTGGAGCACGAAAAGGTGCGCGGGGCGGCCGGGATCCTGATCGCCGACCTGCAGTACGCCCAGGCGATGTCTGCGCGCCAGCGCCAGCCGGTGGCGGTGATCGTGAATCAGTCGCTCAAGATGTACATGATCCGCGACAGGTCCGGCACTACCGTCTACCGCGAGCGGTTCCTGGGCGAGGACACCGACTACGACCTCGACAAGCTGCAGATCAGTCCCAGTAATTCGGTCGAGGTGTTTCCCAACGGCACCGCCACCGAGGCCACGACGTTCACGCTCGAAATCGACGGGTACACGAGGCAGGTCCGGCTGAGCCGCGCAGGACAGGTCCGGATGCTGGCCTACACCGGCGGCGGGAAGACCAAGGGCTAGTGATGCCGCGCAGAGTGACTCGCAGCGAGGCCGGCGCCTCGCTGATAGAGATCGTCATGGCGCTGGGCATCCTCGCCACGGTGCTGATGGCGCTGGGCGGGCTCATGTTCCAGGTGGCGCGCCACACGCAGCGGTCCGCCGCCGTGGCCTATCGCAGCGCCGCGGCCGGCAATGCCGCGACCTGGGTACAGGGGCTGCCGTGGGACAGCCTCGACTCGGCCGTCGGGTGCACTACCGACAGCACCGGCCCGATGCCCTACACCCAGTGCGTCGCCAACAGCGACCTCTCCGCCAACCTCAAGCGCGTGACCGTAGTCATCTCCCCAACGGGGGTCGTCGCTGCCTTGCCCGACACGGTAGTGATCGACCGCAACAAGCCGCGTCCGGCTTCTCCTCTCAGAGTTCAGTGAACAACCGCGGATTCACGCTCGTCGAGTTGCTGGTCGGGACCGTCGTGGTGTCGATCCTCGGCATAGCGCTCGTCCGCATGATGCTGAGCGACACGCGTTTCGTGAGCCGCCAGGAGGCCATGGTCTCCGCGCGGCAGACCGCACGTGGCACCCTGAACGCGATGGACGTCGAGCTGCGGATGATCTCTGACGGGGGCCTGAGCACTGCGCGCCCCGACAGCGTACGGGCACACATCCCATATGCTTTCGGCGTCGCCTGCCAGTCTACCGGAGCGGATAGGATCATCGCCGCCCTGGTGCCGCCCGATTCCCTGCTCTACGCTACCGCCGTGGTCGGCGGCATGGCACACCAGCAGACCGACGGCAGTTATGACGCCGTCGACGGGGTTTCAGTTGGCAACTCGAGTAACTTCTCAGCGTGCGCCGCCGACAGCATCTTCGTCGTGCCCGGCGGCAGGCTGGTGCAGATCTCGGGCATCACCGGACCGCTGCCGGACCCGGGACGAATCCTCTACCTGTATCAGGACGTCACCTATCGGTTCTCGAACTCCACCGAGATACCGGGCCGACTCGCACTGTGGCGCAAGTCCGGCACCGCCGCCTACGAGGAGGTGGCCGCCCCGTTCGATACCAGTTCCGGTTTCCGCTGCCTCGTAGGGACTGGCCTGCAGCCCACCACCTGCCCCCCGGCGGGGGGCGTGGATTCGGTTCGTGGACTGGAGCTTCGCCTCGTGGGGGCGAGCGAGCATGCCCCACGGGGATCGGACAATCCCTCGACGTTCGAGCTGATTGCCCGCCTGCCGTTCCTGAACAAGGTGAACTAGCCGTGCCCGGATTGGGCGAGCGGCGCGGCTTCGCACTCCCCGTCACGCTGTTCGTAGTCGCAATAATAACGCTGATGCTCTCGGCGCTGTTCATCCGGGTTCAGACCGACCGACGGATCGCCGATTCGAGCGGCGACCAGGTGAGCGTGCTAGCGATAGCCCAAAGCGGCCTCCAGACCTACCTCGGCACGGTGAGCTTCGACGGCTGCGAGCGCGCCATCCGGCCGCTCGACGGTGACTCGCTGCGGATCAACGTGCAGGGTGGCTACGCCGACGTAGTGGCCCACGTGGTGCAGCGGCCCGCAGACACACTCACGCCCTGGATGTACGTCGTGCGCTCGACCGGTCACCTCATCACGCCTGCGCAGGGTCAGGATCCGCAGGCGGTGCGGACGGTGGCACAGTTCGCGCACTGGCAGCGGAACAGCATGAACGTGCTGGCGGCGTGGACGGCGGCGAACGGACTCGAAACCTCCGGATGGACCAGCACCGGCGAGCTCAGGGGGGTAGATCAGGCCCCGAGCGGGTGTCAGGAACCCGACGTGTACGCGCTGCGCGTGCCCAACAACTGGGCGCCCTCGCCCCTCACGTACACGCTCAGCGGCAAGAGCCCGTATGTGTACGAGGCGAACAAGAAGCACGACGTCGCCGATCAGACCATGATCGACTGGGAAGACGTGACGAACGGCGGCATCCTCCCCGACTACACCAGCATACGGTACTGGGACTCCAGCTACCCCGTGATGCTGCTCGAGGGGAGCGCTTTTCTCAGCTGCGGGCCCGGGACGACGACCGGCTACGGCCTGTTGATCGTGACGGGGAATCTCACGATCTCCGGGACCGACTCGTGGTGCTTCCAATGGAACGGAGTCATCCTTGTCGGCGGCGAGATCGAGTGGGACGCGAACGACATGAGGGTGGACGGGGCAGTCGTATCCGGCATGAAGAAGCAGCTGGGGGAGTGGGCCGATGAGGGGGACGTGGACGGCAACTACCTCGACATAGACTACGACTCCCGCTACGTGCGCCTGGCGCTCAAGTCACTGGCCGGGTTCGCCCCGGTGGGGAACGCCTGGGTGGACAACTGGTCCACGTACTAGACAGCGGGCGCTCCGGCTGAAGCCAGGGGTCGACACGAGAGGGGCAAGAGACGGCAGACGGCGGGGGGACGCACGATTAGATTCGTACGCGTCCCCCGTTTTCGTTTGAGCCGTCTCTTTCTTGATGAGTATGGTGACATCTCCGAACAAGAGTCTTCGAATTGCCGCACTGGCGGCGCCGGGCGCGGTCGCGCTGCTGCTCCTGACCTCGTGTGGTGGCGACTCCCCGCGCCCCGGAGAGCTCCACGGCGCCGTGCTGTCGGCACCGATAACCAAGGCCGACTTCACGCTGACCAACACCGCCGGCGAGCCGTTCGCGTTCCGCGCGGAGACAGAGGGCTTTGTCACCCTCCTGTTCTTCGGCTACACGAGCTGCCCCGACATCTGCCCGGTCCACATGGCCAACATCGCCGCGGTGCTGCGCAAGGTGCCGCCGCAGACGGCCAGCCGCGTGAAGGTCGTGATGGTCACCGTGGACCCGGAGCGCGACACACCCGAGCGCCTGCGCAACTGGCTCAACGCATTCGATCCGTCGTTCGTCGGGCTCACCGGCTCCATGGACGAGGTGAACGAGATTCTCCGCTCCCTGATGCTGGCCCCGGCGATGAAGGGTGAGGGCGAGACCGACTACCTCGTAGGACACACGGCACGCGTTATCGCGTTCACGACCGACAACCGCGCCCACGTGACGTACCCGTCCGGCACGCGACAGGTCGTCTGGGCACACGATCTTCCGCTGTTGGTGGAAGCCGACTGGAGGAATAGGTGATGCGCCGAATCATCCCGGCGGCCTTTCTGGTCGCCGCCCTCTCATACGGCTGCGGCGAGCAGCCACCGGAGCGTGTCCTGACTGCGTCGAAGGGACACCTGGCCGTCTACGATGCCGTAGCCACCGCGTCGGCGGCTCCTGACGTTTCGTCGGTGTACTTCACGATTGTCAACGCGGCCGCCTTCCCGGACACCCTGTTCGACATCGGCACGGCAGCCGGAGCGGCCTCGCTCCACACCGTGGTCACGGACAGCAACGGAGTCACCCGCATGCAGCCGCTCGCGGCGCTGGTGATCCCGGCCGGCAGCTCAGTCTCGCTGGCCCCCGGCGGCTACCACATAATGCTCACCGAGTTGCGCAGCCCCCTCGAGGCGGGCGACTCGGTATTCGTGGCGCTCAACCTCGCTCAGGGGAATCTGCTGCGGTTTCGGGTGCCGGTGCTCACCTATACCGAGATGGTCGAACGGCTGGAGCCACCGGACCACGAATGACCTGGTGGTGCTCGGCGCAGGACACTGCGTGGGAGTGGGTGTGGCAGCCGTACGCCGGCGTGTGGCTGCTGGTAGCTGCAATGCTCGTGGGTTACGCGGCGGCTCTGAAGCGACTCGCACCGGCTGAAGTGGATCCACCCGCCACACGGCGCGAGATCACGTTCTACGTGGTCGGCGTACTCGTGTTGTGGATCGCGGCCGACTGGCCCGTGGGACCGCTGGCGGCAGGCTACCTGGTGAGCGTGCACACCGTGCAGTTCCTGCTGTTTACGATGGCGGTGCCGCCGCTCCTGATAAGCGGAACGCCGCAGTGGCTGCTGCGCCGCATGATCCGGCCGCGTGTGGCCGCCCGTGCTGCGCGCTTCCTCAGCCGTCCGCTCATCGCCTTCGCCGTGTTCAACGTCGTGCTCCTCGCCACCCACCTGCCGGTGGTCGTGGACGGACTCGCGGGCTCCCAAGTGGGGTCGTTCTTCAAGGACATGGCGTGGCTGTTCGCGGGGCTGGTGTTCTGGTGGCAGGTACTGGGACCGCTGCCCGAGTTGGAGCCGCTCCCCTATCCCGGGCGCATCCTCTTCCTGCTCCTCAACGTGTTCATCCCGACCGTGCCGGCGGCGTTCCTGACCTTCGCCGACTACCCCATCTACGCGGTGTATGAGCTGGCGCCCCCACTGGGGGGCTGGATACCCGCCCGGGACGACCAGCAACTGGCCGGCATGATCATGAAGATTCTGGGCGGGTTCATCATCTTCGGAACGGCGTCCGTGTTGTTCTTCAGGTGGTATCTGCGGGAGGAGGCGGCCTAGCGGCTTGCGGCCTCCGGATCGATCCCCGGAAACGCCACCAGGTCCTCGCGCCGGAACATCAGCACGAGCCGCCCCACCCGCTCCTCGGCGGGCTCCACGACCTCGCCTAGCTCCTGACGCGCGAGCTCCGCGATCTCGCCCACGGTGTGATGGCCGTCCAGGCGGTCCCACACGAACGCGCCACGGTCGTCCAGCCGGATGCGCGGCACCGCCATCCAGTACTGGAGCCAATGCAGGATCGCGAGGATCCCCCGGCGCTTCGGTTTCGGGCGGATGATCACGAGCTGGCCCTTCACCTCCTCGGACTCCGTGCAGCGCACCGGAGCGATGTCCAGGAGGTTGATCTCCTCGATGTCTTCCTTGCGAAGCGGCTTCATGGTCACATGGAACATCGCACGGGTGGGCCGAAACGAAAACCGCCTCCAGCTGTGGAGGCGGCTTTCGGTCGACTGCTGCCAGCGGTGCGCTCTACGCCCGGGCCCTCTTGATCGTGTACCAACCGAGCATGTAGATGATCACCGGGAAGATGATCAGGCTGGCCCAGAAGCTCGGTGTGATCCCCGCCGTTAGTCGCTGGAAGCCGAGCAGCCACGGCGCGAAGTCGCCGCCGATCACCACCAGCGCTATGACCACTGCCATCAGGGATTCCCCGGCGATGAAGCCGGATGAGAGCAGCACTCCCGTGTTCTCGGCGCGCTGCTTCTGCTCGTCGCTGTATCCCGACCGCTTCAGGTTCTGATCGAACACCCACTTGATCAGCCCACCCACGAAGATTGCCGCCGTCGAATAGAACGGCAGGTACATCCCGACGGCCACGAGCATCGGCGCCGGCGACTTGATCAGGATTAGGCCAAGCGCGAGGAACATCCCGGCGATCACGAGGGGCCAGGCCATCTCACCTGCCACGATTCCGTTGGCCATGAGCGCCATTAGCCCCGCCTGGGGCGCCGGCAGATCGGCCGATCCGATCGTGTACACGCGGTGCAGCGCCATCAGTGGCAGCGCCAGCACCATGGCGGCGAAGATCACGCCGACGATCTCGGCTATCTCCATGCGCCACGGCGTGCCGCCCAGGATGTGCCCCACCTTGAGGTCCTGCATCATGTCGCCCGCGACCCCCGCCGTGCAGCACACCACGCCGGCGACGCCGAGGACGCCCGCCACCCCCTGCACGCTGGTCACGCCGAGAGCGACCATCAGGACGGCCGCTATCAGCAGGGCGCTCAGCGTGAGGCCCGAGATCGGGTTGTTCGAGCTCCCGATCAGGGCCACCAGGTAGCCCGCCACGGCGGCGAACAGGAAGCCGAGCACAACCATTACGAGGGTCAGCACAGCCGCACCCGTGATGGACTGCGCGAAGTAGTAATAGAGGAAGAAGGTCGCGATGCCCACGCCGCCGATGGCGACGAAGATCCGCTTCAGGGGCAGGTCGATCTCGGTGCGGTCACTGGATCCTGTTCCACCGGCCAGCCCGATGTTCGAGAGCGCCTTCCCGATGCCGGTGACAAGCGACTCCCGCAGGTTGTACAGCGTGTAGAACGCAGCCACGATCATGGTGCCCACGGCCAGCGGCCGCACCTGATTCGACCACACGTCCATGGCCACGGCGGTCCAGGACTGGCCGTCCGCGATCCCGGCACCCAGCCCCGGGTTCAGGAACAGTGCCAGTGGAACCAGCACGAGCCAGCCCATCACTGCCCCGCTGAACAGCACGTTCGAGATCCGGGTGCCCACGATGTAGCCGACGCCCATCAGCATCGGCGACGCGCTCGGCGAGAAGACGAGCACCCCTCCGGTGTACTCGAGCCGCTGTCCCACGATCTCGATGCTGGACCTGCCGAACGCGAAGAACTTGTTCGTGTATCCCACCACGAGATTGATGCCGCGTACGTTCTTGAGCAGCTCCCAGAACCCGGCCAACCCCATCGCCAGGAACAGGAACATCGCGCCGGTCTGGCCACCCTGGCCCGCCTTCACGATCTCCGACGCGGCCACCGCCTCGGGAAACGGAAGGTCGGCCTCCACCACCAGCGTACGCCGCAGCACGATTACGAACAGCACGCCGAGGACACCGCCGATCAGCATGATCGCGGTGCTCGGGATGTAGTGCAGCTCGTCCCATGCTCCACTGAGCACGAACGCCGGGATGGTGAAGATGGCGCCAGCCACGAGCGCCTCTCCCACGGAAGCAGTGGTACGGGCGATGTTCTCCTCGAGGACCGTGCCGCCGAATCCCCTGAGGACCGCCATCGCCACGACCGCCGCCGGGAAGGTGGCCGCCACCGTGAGCCCCGCCGTCATGCCCACGTAGGCATTCGCGGCGCCGAGGACCACGGCCATGATGACACCGAGGATGAGAGCCTTGGCCGTCAGCTCCACCATGCTCGTGTTGGCTGGGACGAACGGCGTGAACGGTTTTTGATCTGCCATTAGCATTCTCGGGATAAGGTCAAAACCTCGCGCATTCTAGTCCTTCTTACAGAGCGCTGTCAAACGGACTCGTGCTCCCGTGGCCGCCGCAGTAGAATACGGCTCTTACCAGGAGGGAGCATGACCTTCGTCGCTACACTCGAGCCCCAGGCCCTGTGGGGGCACTTCGACCAGATCCTCACCATTCCCCGCGGCTCCAAGGAAGAGGAGCAGATGCGCCAGTACGTGATCGGCGTAGCGGAGCGGAATGGGCTCGAATACGAATCCGACGGCGCAGGAAACGTGGTCGTCCGCAAGCCCGGTACGGCGGGGCACGAGGGAGCGGCCGTCACCATACTCCAGGCCCACCTGGACATGGTGAATGAGAAGAACTCGGACGTGGACCACGACTTCTCGAAGGACGCCATCAAGCCGCAACGGGACGGCGAGTACCTCAAGGCGACCGGCACGACGCTCGGCTCGGACAACGGAATCGGCGTCGCAACCATGCTCGCGATCCTCGAGTCCAAGGAGCTCGTGCACGGACCACTCGAGCTGCTGTTCACAATCGACGAAGAGACCGGGCTGACCGGCGCTGCCGAGCTGTCGGGCGCGATGCTCCAGGGACGCCAGCTCATCAATCTCGACTCCGAAGAGGAGAACGCGATCTACGTGGGCTGCTCGGGCGGAGCGGACAGCAACCTCGCGCTTCCGCTGTCCACAGCAGCCGCCCCCGAGGGTGCGGTTGCCCTCAGCATCCGCATGCACGGCATGAAGGGCGGCCACTCGGGCATCGACATTCCGCTGCAGCGCGGAAACGCCACCAAGCTCCTGGCTCGAGCGCTGTACGCGGTATCCCTCGGCACGCCGTTTCAGCTGGCCGGCATCGAGGGCGGAAACAAGCACAACGCGATCCCGCGTGAGTCGTTCGCCACGGTCGTGCTCACCCAGGCGGACGAGGCGGCCTTCAAGCAGGCGCTCGAGAGCGAGCTCACGGCGATCCAGACGGAGTTCCGACCGGCCGAACCCGGGATGGAATTCGAGATCACCGGGACGGAGGCTCCTGCCGAGGCGTGGGATGCCGCCACTACGGCTACCGCGCTGCGGCTGATTGACGCGCTGCCGCACGGCGTGTTGGCGATGAGCTACGACATACCCGACCTGGTGGAGACGAGCACCAACTTGGCCACGGTCGCCGTGAGGGACGGCTCGCTGGTAGTCGGGCTCAGCAGCCGCTCATCGATCGCCTCCGCGCTCACGGCGCTGCGCCAGCGAATCCGGGCCACCGCCCAGCTCGCCGGCGCAGTCGTGGAGGAAGGCAACGGCTACCCCGGCTGGCAGCCCAACCTCGAGTCGCACGTGCTCGCGGTGCTGAAGGAGGTGCACGTGCGGGAGCTGGGCGTCGAACCCGAGATGAAGGCGATCCACGCCGGACTGGAGTGCGGCCTGATCGGCGAGAAGGTGCCTGGAATGGACATGGCGTCATTCGGACCCCAGATCGAGTTCCCCCACTCCCCCGACGAGCGTGTGAAGATCGACTCGGTGGGGCGCTTCTACCGGGTAGTGACCGGCACCCTGGAAGCGTTGGCCTGACGGATGTCCCAATACCGCCCCCTCGCGCCCCAAATCCGGACTGGACCGGACGGCGCGAGGGGGTAGCTTGCTCCGCACAATCGAAGCAGATCACTCACCACGGGCCGCCGGGGAAGCGGCTCGGCAGGAATCGGATGTGTCACCGTGCCCAAATCCTCCTCACTCGAGTTCCTGAAGCGGTTGCTCGACACCCCAGGTCCGTCGGGTTTCGAGACCGCGCCCGCCGAGGTGTGGCGCGAGCAGGCGGAAACATTCGCCGACGAGGTGTCTACGGACGTTTCCGGCAACTCGTTCGCAGCCATCAACCCTGGCGGCAAGCCCCGCATCATGCTCGCCGGTCACATAGACGAGATCGGCCTGATGATCGTCCACGTGGACGACGAGGGGTTCCTCTACTTTTCCACCATAGGTGGCTGGGACGCTCAGGTGCTGGTGGGCCAGCGCGTGCTGATCGTGGCGAAGAAGGGAACGGTGGAAGGGGTCATCGGCAAGAAGGCGGTGCACCTGCTCACTCCTGACGAGCGGGACCAGACCACCAAGCCGAGCTCCATGTGGATAGACATCGGGGCCAAGAACAAGCAGGACGCACTGAAGCGGGTGCGGGTGGGCGATCCGGCGGTAGTGGCGTGCTCCGCTTTGGAGCTGCCCAACCGGCGCATCGTGTCGCGCAGTATAGACAACAGGATCGGCGCGTACGTGGTGCTGGAGGCGCTCAGGAAGCTGAGGACGCGCAAACCCAAGGCCGCGGTGTACGCTGTGGCCACCGCTCAGGAAGAGATCGCCTGGACGGGAGGCGGTGCCCGCACGGCCGCGGTGGGTCTGGAGCCGGACGTGGCGATCGTCGTGGACGTTACCACGGCGACGGACCACCCCAGCGTCGAGAAGAAGGAGCACGGAGACGTGAAACTGGGCGCGGGGCCGGTGCTCGCGCGCGGCTCGGCCGTGAACCCCGTCGTATTCGACCTGCTTGCCGATACGGCCGACAAGGAGAAGATCCCCTACGCCCTGCAGGCGGCGCCCAAGGACACCAGCACCGATGCCGACGCGATCTACACGGTGCTCCGGGGCGTCCCGACCGGCCTCGTGTCGGTACCCAACCGGTACATGCACAGCCCAAACGAGATGGTCGACACAGCCGATCTGGAGCGCGCCGCCAAGCTGCTGGCGGCTTTCGCGCGGCGAGTGGGAGCGAAGACCGACTTCACACCGCGATAGCCTCCGCGGCGAGGGTGTGGATGAGGGGGAAGGGTCCTAGCAGGGGCTTTTCCCCCTTTCCCCTTCCCCCTTTCCATTCCTGTTAGATTCCCGGCTCAATCGAAGCCAATCAGGAGCGTTTTGGAGATGTCCGGAGCACATATGCAATACACGATGAGAGCCGCCTGCAGCGGCCTGGCCGCCGCCCTCGTGGGCCTGGCGGCCCTGACAACCCCGGCCGCCGCCCAGTCATCCGGGAGCGCCGTGACGGACCGCGTCGAGCAGGACGTATGGTACCTGGCCGCTGACGCACGGGAGGGAAGGGGCGTCGGGACCGCGGGACTCGACTCCGCCGCCCACTTCGTGGCGGGCCGATTCGCCCAGATCGGGCTCGAGCCCGCCGGGACCGACGGGTACTTCCAGCCCTTCGAGATCGATCCGACCGCCCCCGGAGCCGCCCACACCAACCTGGGCGGCACCCCGGTGATGAACGTGATCGGCGCCATTCCGGGCCGGGGCGCCCTGGCCCACGAGGTAGTGGTGCTCGGCGCGCACTACGACCACCTCGGGCTGGGCGGGTTCGGCAGCCTCGATCCCGACAGCAATGGGGTGATCCACAACGGGGCCGACGACAATGGTTCCGGCACGGCTGCCCTGATCGAGAGCGCCCGGTTGCTGGTGAATCGGAGCGCCGCAAACCACCGCACGCTCGTGTTCGTCGCGTTCACGGCGGAGGAGATGGGACTGATCGGGTCGCAGCACTACGCCAGTCACCCGGTGCGGCCCAGCGACTCCACCTACGCGATGGTCAACTTCGACATGGTGGGGCGGCTGCGCTCGGACAGCCTCATCGTGATCGGCGTGGGCTCGGCCACTGAGTTGCAGGGACTCGTCGAGTCGAGCAACCAGCGCTTCGGGCTCGAGCTCAGTTGGCAGCCCGATCCGTGGGGCCGCAGCGACCACTCATCGTTCTACGCCCAGCAGATCCCGGTCGTGCACTTCTTCACGAACGTGCACGAGGATTACCACCGCACGACCGACGATTGGGATGAGATCAACGCCGAGGGCGTCGCCAAGATCGCGGCGCTCGCAGCCGACCTTGCGTGGAACCTGGCGCAGCGGCCCGAGGCGCTCACGTTCCAGGACGTGCCGCCGCCCGCCCCGCCGACTGCGCAGGCCGGACGCCGCGCCTCGCTCGGCACGATTCCCGACATGACCGAGTCCCCCGGCGGCGTGCGCCTCACCGGAGTGCGGTCGGGCAGTGCGGCGGAGGAGGCCGGACTGCAGGGCGGCGACATCATAGTGCAGATCGCCGAGCACGAGATACCAGACTTGATGGGATTGCAGCAGGCGCTGATGGCCCTGAAGGCCGGCGACACGGTCACAATCGTCTTCATGAGGGACGGCGAGCGGAAAGAAGCGACCGCCACGCTGAAGTAGCATCGGATTCGGTGAACATGGCTGAGACCGTCCTCAATCCGGAGCCGATCGCGCGCGCCCTGCAGGGAGCCTTCTGCAGGGACGCGTCGCGCCAGGAGCTGCTCGAACTCGTCGCCACCAAGGTCCGGGCGGCGGGCTCGCCCTACACGGGCGTTTACATGTACATGCTCCACGGCGACGAGCTCGTTCTGGAGGCGTTCGACGGGCGTCCCACCGACCACACGCGCATACCGGTGGGCGCGGGAATGTGTGGCAGGGCGGTCGCGGAGCGGCGCGACATCAACATCCCCGACGTCAAGGAGGCGGAGGGGTACCTGGCCTGCAGCGTAGAGACCAAGTCCGAGCTCGTTGTGCTGGTGCGCCGGCACGACGAGATCCTGGGACAGATAGACATCGACAGCGACGTTCCCAACGGGTTCGACGAGGCGGAAGAACGGGCGGTGAGGGAAGTGGCGGACGCACTCGCGGCCCTGCTGTGACGAAAGAGCCGCTCGGCGTGGAAGCAACTGAAGAGACCATCGCCGTGGGCGGGGTGGAGCTCCATACCCGCACCGTCGGTACCGGGCCGGACGTCATCGTGTTGCACGGCGGGCCCGGAGCGCATCACGACTACCTCCTGCCGCACTTCGACGCCCTGGCCACGGAGAGGCGTCTGCGCTACTACGACCAACGTGGGGGCGGGCGCTCACCGGTGGGACGCGACGTGCCGGTGGGGTGGCGCGAGCACGTGGCCGACCTGGATGCGCTCATCGACCATTGGGAAGCCGCTCCGGCGACCATAGTCGGGTACTCCTGGGGCGGGTTGCTGGCCCTGCTGTACGCAGCGACCCGGCCCGAGCGCGTCGGTCGCCTCGCGCTGGTCTCGCCGGCCCCGGCGTCCCCCGAGCACCGCGCCGAATTTCAGCGCCGCTTCGCCGAGCGGATGGCGCATCCTCACGTGGTCGGCGCACGGGCGGAGCTCCAGCAATCGGACGTCCGGCACAGCGATCCCGAGGAGTACCGTCAGCGAGCGTTCGAACTCTCGGTAGCCGGCTACTTCAAGGATCCGGCGCAGGCGCAGGACCTGACTCCGTTTCGCGTGACCGGCCGCACCCAGCAGGCCGTGTGGGAGAGCGTCGCGCAGTCGGATCTTCGAACCGAGCTCACCGAACTGTGTGAGCTATCGATTCCGGCACTGGTGATCCATGGCAGGCACGACCCGATACCGCTGGAGACGGCCGCGACCGTGGCGAGCTGTCTCAATGCCCGACTGGAGGTGTTCGAGGACTCCGGTCATGTTCCCTACGTGGAGGACTTCGAAGAATTCGTAACCGTACTGGACTCATTCCTGCCCAGGTCGACGTGACCCGGATCGACCCGTTCGACTTCGCGTTTGCGCCGCTGGCCGCGGAGCGCTTCCCGCTGGTACGTGAGGAGGCGCAGCTCACGCGCAAGCACCCCGACGACCGGACCCAGTTCGCGATGCTATCGTCGGTGCAGAAGATTCTCTCCGACGTGGAAGAGCCTGAGGTGGTGCAGAACGATGCCGCCGCAGGGGAGGCGTATCTCACTGCCGTCTACGTCGCATACCGCTTCTGGGAGGCGGGGAAACCCGTGTTCTCGGTATCCACTGAGGACATCGAAGAGGTCGCCTTCGAGGTCACTCCCGAGACGTTCGCCGAGATTCCCGGCGGAGCGTGCTACCTCCAGCTGCCGGAGCGCTCGTTCTGGGCGCAAGTCGATCCGGAGGCGCCGCACGAGCCGCTCGACGGACTGTTCGTGACGACCGGACCGCGCGGCGAGGTGACCGTTATGGCGGTGCTGGGACTCCGGACCGACCGGCCCGGATTCAGCGAAGTGACCGTCGTGGCGCAGCCGTCGGATTTCGCTGCCGCGCAACTCGAGGCCCGGGATCCGCCCTTTGCACCGGTCATCGAGGGCGGCGAGGAGGCAGGCCTGAGGTCCATCGTCACCGAGGGAGAGGTGCTGCATCTGGCGTTGCTCGCCCTGATCGCGAGCCAGGGAGAGTCTTGACGCGCGCGAAGAAGAGTGCCGCGCGCGACAAGAAGCGCGCGCCCAAGCGTGCCGGCGCCAAACCGACGAAGAGATCGATGCGCGCCGCGGTGAAGGATGCGCCGCAGCGAGTTCTGCCAATCATCAGCGCGCTCGAGCAACAGTACCCCGAGGCCCGGTGCGCACTGGAGCACCGCAGCCCGCTCGACCTCCTCGTCGCCACCGTCCTGAGCGCGCAGTGCACAGACGCGCGCGTGAACATCGTCACCCAGGAGCTCTTCCGCAAATACCGCACCGCGGAGGACTACGCCGACGCGGACCCCGAGGTGTTCGAGCAGGAGATCAAGTCCACGGGGTTCTTTCGCAACAAGACCAAGTCGATTCTGGGAATGGCGCAGGGTCTGGTGGAGCGCCACGACGGTGAAGTCCCTTCGACGATGGAGGAGCTCACGGCACTGCCCGGCGTGGGCCGCAAGACCGCGAACGTCGTCCTGGGAAACGCGTTCGGGATCGACGAGGGTGTCGTGGTGGACACCCACGTGAAGCGAATCTCCAACCGGCTCGGGCTGACTGCCAATGACAATCCGGAGAAGATCGAGCAGGACCTGATGCTGCTCGTGCCGCGCTCGAAGTGGACGCTGTTCGCGCACCTGCTCATTCACCACGGACGTCAGATCTGTCCCGCACGCGCTCCGAAGTGCGAGATCTGCCCCGTCCGTGACCTGTGTCCTTCGGCGGAGGTTTGAGCGCCGTATGAAGACCTCCAGACTCGCGGATCAGCAGTCCTCCTACCTGCGCTCGGCCAAGGACCAACCCGTGGATTGGCACCCGTGGGGTCCGGAGGCGTTCGAGCGGGCACGCGCCGAGAGCAAGCCGGTGCTGCTCGATATCGGCGCGGTATGGTGCCATTGGTGCCACGTGATGGACCACGAGTCGTACGAGGACCCGGCAATCGCGGAGCTGCTCAACCGGGATTGGATCTGCATCAAGGTGGACCGCGACGAGCGACCCGACGTGGACGTTCGCTACCAGCGGGCAGTGCAGGCGCTCTCCGGTCAGGGCGGCTGGCCGCTCACGGCGTTTCTCACGCCCGAAGGCAAGGTCTTCTTCGGCGGCACCTACTTCCCACCCGACAACAGGCACGGCCGGCCGGGTTTCCGCGCGGTACTATCGGAGCTGGCCCGCCTGTTCCGGGAGGACCCGGAGCGCGTCGCCGGGCAGGTGCAGCAGATCACCGAACATCTGAGCTCCGATACCGAGCCGTCGCACTCGGCGGAGCTGTCACCCGACATACTCGCGCGCGCGGCCGACGCGATGGCCCGCCCGTTCGATTTTCGCCACGGCGGGTTCGGCACCCAGCCCAAGTTCCCCCACCCGGGAGCACTGGACTTCCTGCTCGCACGCTGGTTCGACACGGGAGAGACTTGGGCCGCCGAGATCGTACAGCGCACGCTCGGCGCGATGGCCCGGGGCGGTATTCGCGACCACGTGGGCGGCGGCTTTCACCGCTACTCCGTGGATGCGCGCTGGATCGTGCCGCACTTCGAGAAGATGTCGTACGACAACTCCGAGTTGCTGAGGGCATACTCTCACGCCGCCACCGCTTCCGGGCTGCCGGCGGGAGACGCTGAGGGGCCAGAACTGAATCGGGAGGTGGTGGAGGGAATCGCGCGCTGGGTGGAGGAGGTCATGTCCGACCCGGCGGGCGGCTACCACGCGTCGCAGGACGCCGACGTCGGGCCCGACGACGACGGCGACTACTTCACGTGGACGCCCGACGAAGTACGTGCCGTCACCGAGGCGGACGAGTTCTCCGCTCTCGCCCGGCGCTACGACATCGAAGAAGTGGGCGAGATGCACCACAATCCGCAGAAGAACGTGTTGTGGCTCAAGCAGTCGCCATCGGACATCGCCGCGGCACTGGGGCAGGGCGAGGCAGCCGTAGAGCAGCTCCTCGCCTCGGGGCTCGCCAAGCTCGCCGAGGCCCGCACCGAGCGGCCGCAGCCGTTCGTGGACACCACACTGTACACCGGGTGGAACGGACTGATGGCTTCGGCGATGCTCGGCGCCTCGGCGCTGCTCGACCGCCCCGACCTGGAGCGGCACGCCGTGCTGACACTGGATCGGCTGTTCGACGAGGCGACTGAGCCCGACCTCTCTGGCGGCATGCGCCACGCGCCCGGCAGCGAAGTCTCCGGCATTCTGGACGACCAGGTCATGGTGGCGCAGGCGGCCATCGACGCGTTCGAGGCGACGGGAGAGGCCAAGTGGCTCGATCGGGCCGAGCGGCTCATGGCCCAGGTGATGAGCGACTACTCCGCGGACGACGGCAGGCTGCTCGACACTTTGCGCGGCCGGGGCGGAGAGGGCTTCCTCGATCAGGAGATCAAGCCGATTCAGGACTCGCCCACTCCCTCGGGAAGCGGAGTGGCCGGCATCGTGCTGTCACGCCTGTTCGAACACACGGGCCGTGACGAGTGGCGAGCGTACCGCGACGACCTGTTGGAAGGACTGGCGGGCGATGCGTTGCAGCTCGGGATATTCGCGGCCGCCGTGCTGCGCGCAGTGGATTGGGCCGTAATGCCCGCCGCTCACGTGGTCGTGGTAGGCGAGGACGACGAGAACACGAGGGAGCTGCGCCGCGTCGCGCGCAACGTCTACCGTCCCCGCAAGGTGCTGCGCTGGCTGCGGCCGAGCGACCCGACCGAGAGCCTGCCCGAAGCGGTGCGGGCAATGCTGGACGGACAGGCTCCACGAGCCTACGTATGCGCCGGTACTCAATGCGCGGCGCCCGTTGCCACCGCCGCCGCGTTGGCCGAGACACTCCGGACTTTCGCGGTGACCCGATGAAGATCGACCTGGCGGTAGCCTGCGACTACGCGATCATCGACCGGTTCGGGAAGCTCTCTGTCATGGGGATCTTCTCCCACATCTGGGTGGGCAAGTTCCCGGCCGTGCACCCCCGGCTCCATCTCGTGTTGCACCTCAAGGGAAGGCGAACCGAGATCGGGGAGCACCACGTCCGCATTCGACTGGTCAGCGAGGGCGGCGACGAGGTCATCAGGGGAGACGGGACGGTCAACGTCGGGGAGCCGCCGGCCGGCGTCCTGGACATCGCGGCCGGATGCGTTCTCGTATTCGACGTTCCGTTCCAGAGCGCCGGGACCTACCGCTTCGAAATCGAGGTGGACGACGACCTGCGAACCGAGATTCCGATCACGGTGGCGCAGGGACCTAGTTCACCCGAGCCTGGAGCTGGCGGAAGGCAGTGATCGCAGGCTCGTAGTCGGGTGCCAACTCCAGCGCGCGGGAGAGCTCGCCCAACGCCGCGGTGTAATCCCCCCGCGCCTCGTGGATCCGCGCCAGGTTGATGTGGGGGAAATACCGGGCCTCGTAGCGCTCGGCTGCCAGGGCGCGCTCGAACCAGGGCACGGCGTCCGCGTCGCGACCCAGCTCCATCAAGTAGGCCCCGATGTCGTTGTAGGGATTGCCGAACGTGGGGTCCGCCGCGATTGCGCGCTTGCACTCGGCTATGGCGTCGTCGAAGCGCCTGTCCAACGCGTACACCCACCCCAGGTAGGTGTGTGCCTCCGCCGTCGGAAACGTCGCGATGGACGCCTGGTAGAGACGGGCTGCGTCCTCCAGCTCGCCCCGCTCCTGGCATTCGTAGGCTCGCCGGAAGAGCTTTAGGGCCGCTCCGCGTTCGCTCATATTCAACTGCACGATATCGAATATGGACCGCTCGTGACAATCAGTCGTGGTACCGCCGGGCTCCTGGCCTGCGCAGTCATCGTGCTGGGCGGCCTCGCCTTCGGACTGGACAGTTATCCGCTGCTCGACCCGGACGAGGGGCGCAACGCGGAGGTCGCCCGTGAGATGGCGGCCACCAACGATTACGTCCTGCCGCGTCTGAACGGCCTGCCCTATCTCGACAAGCCCGTGCTGTACTTCGCGGCCGGGGCTGCCGTCATCGAGGTGCTGGGTCCGACTGAGCTGGCGGCTCGGCTCCCCTCGTTGCTGTTCACCCTCACGACGCTGCTCGTCGTCGCCTGGTTCGCCGCCCGGTTGTGGGGGCGCTCCGCCGCCTGGACTGCCGCTATCGCCACCGCGGCCACCCCGTTCACGCTCGCGTACGCTCGCACGGTGATCTTCGACAGCGCTCTCACATTCTTCGTGGTGGCAGCGCTGGTCGGGTTCTTCATGGCGACCGAAGAGGACCGAGCCGGGCGCCGCCCGTCTCTCGCCCTCTGGTGCGCAGCAGCCTGGGTCGCCGTCGCGCTCGGCGTTCTCACCAAGGGACCCGTCGCGCTGGCGCTCCCGCTCATGATCGCCGTCCCGTACGCGCTGTGGCGCCGCCGTCTGCGCACCCTGTTCGACCCGGTGGGAGTGCTGCTCTTCCCCGCGATCGTGCTCCCCTGGGTCTTCGCGGTCTCGCAGGACGTGCCCGGCTTCCTCGGGTATGCGCTCGTCACGGAGACCGCTCGACGGCTCACCACCGACGAGCTCGGGCGCACCGGCCCCATCTGGTACTTCCTCGCGATCTTCCCGGCTGCGGCCTTACCCTGGTCGATCGTTCTCGCCGCTGGGTGGCTCGAACGAAGACGCGCCCGGGGACCACGACGGGAGCTGGCTGCGCCGGTCGGGAACTCCGACAGACGACTCGTATTCCTGGCGCTGTGGATTCTAGTGCCACTCGTGTTCTTCTCGCTCTCGCAGTCGAAGCGCCCCCAGTACGTGCTTCCCCTCGTTCCCGCAGCCGGCCTCCTCGTAGCGGCGCTGTGGGACGGCACGCGCAGCCGGCTGCCCGGCGTGCGAGCAGGGGCGGCAGGGTTGCTGTTGTTGGGGATCGGTCTTCTCGTAGCCGGCAAGTCCATCCCGGCGATGGTACCCGCGACCACCGCGGTCGCCCAAGCCATACCCGGCACGGCGCTGGCGCTGGGGCTCGTCTGCCTCGTGGCGGGGATCGCCGGATGGATCGCGGCGTCACACAGATGGGCCGCGTTGATCGCGCTGAGCCTGCCGGTAGCGGCGATTCCCCTGGTGAGCCGCGGATTGATGGATGCCATCGGAGACGATCGCTCGGCCGCCGCGCTCGCGGGTGCGGTGAACCAGGTGGCCGGACCGAACACACAGGTCGTGGGCGTGCACGCCTTCCCGTTGGGCCTGCCGTTCTATCTGCGCCGCACCATCGTGCTGTCCACCGCCGACGGAGCCGAACTCACCAGCAACTACCTGCTGGCACACCACCGCGAGTGGCGTGGCGCGCCCGGCACGCCGCTGCGTCCATCCGACTGGTGGCGCGAGGCGATCGCATCGTGCGAGCGCCCGCGCATCTTCGTGGCCCGTTCCGACGACCACGCGATCGTGCAGACGTTGGCACGCGAACTACCTCTGCTGGCCCATACCCGCAAGTACGTGGCCTACGGACCTTGTGCCGACGCGATGCTGGCTGCGGCGCCGCTCGTTGCTACGGGGCGCGCCGCACCGTAACATCCAACTGCCGACTGATGAGCGAGAAGAGAACGAGAGAGGAATCTGCGGCCAAGCCCGAGCCGGCCCCGAGCGCCGAGCGTCAGAGCGTGTTCGGCACGGTATGGCGTTCCATCTTCCGCGGACCCCTGGTTCCGCGCACCGACCGCGACCGCAAGTGGATAGTAGTCCAGAACTTCCTGCTGCACTTCCGGCCGGTACGGCTTCCCGAGCGGTCTCTCCGTTACACGCACACCTTCGGGTTGGGCGGAATGTCGCTCGTGCTCGTGTTGCTGCTCATAACCACGGGCGTGCTGATGATGTTCGTGTACCAGCCTTCGCCCCAGGAGGCCTACGGTTCGATTCTGTCCATGCGGGACGACGTCTTCTTCGGGAAGCTCGTCCGCAACGTGCACCACTGGAGCGCGAACTTCCTCGTCATCGTGGCGCTGCTGCACCTGCTGCGGGTCTACTTCACCGGGGCGTTCCACGCGCCGCGCCAGTTCAACTGGATCATCGGGGTCGCACTGCTGCTGTGCGTTCTGGCGTCCAATTTCACCGGCTATCTGCTCCCGTGGGACCAGCTCTCCTACTGGGCGATCACGATCAGCACGGGCATGATCGCCTACGTTCCGCTCGTGGGAGAGTGGCTCCAGGGCATCGTACGAGGTGGATCCGACATCGGAGCGGCGACCCTCATCACCTTCTACACGCTCCACACGACGGTAGTACCCGTGCTCATCGTCGTGCTCATGGCATTCCACTTCTGGCGCGTGCGGAAGGCGCGCGGCGTCGTAGTGCCGCGGAGCCCCGACGAAGAACCGGAGGAGCACCCCGAGCGCGTTCTCGCCCTGCCCAATCTGCTGCTACGGGAGTTCGCAGTCGCACTGGTCCTGATCGCCTTCGTCCTCGCCTTCTCTGTGGCGTTCAACGCTCCACTCGGAAGCGAGGCCAACCCGGGAATGAGCCCCAACCCGGCGAAGGCACCGTGGTACTTCATGGGGATACAGGAGCTGTTGCTGCACTTCCACCCGTTCTTCGCAGTCGTGCTGTTTCCCCTGTTGATCGCGGGTGCGCTGTTGACGATCCCCTACCTGCGCTATGACGTCGATGCCTCCGGCGTCCTGCTCGTCTCCCGCAAGGGGCGGCGTATGGCTGCGATCGCCGCCATCACGGCGATGGTGGTGACTCCTACTTTGATCCTGCTCGATGAGTTCCTGATCGACGTGGGCGCGTGGCTGCCCGGCGTGCCACCCATCGTGACCAACGGCTTGTTGCCAACGGTTGTGCTGGCGGCGGCACTGATCGGATTCTACGCCGCGCTCAAGCGGCGTTACTCGGCCTCGAACAACGAGGCGATCCAGGCATCGTTCGTCCTCCTGCTCACGGCACTCGTCCTGCTGACGGCGACCGGGGTGTGGCTGCGCGGATCCGGCATGGCCCTGGTGTGGCCGTGGCTCTCATGACGGGGAATCCCGTGGGCGACCGCGATCGAGCCGCTTCGGGTGAGGCGGCGTCACGACGGAGCTTCGTGTGGAAGATCTGGCTCGGGCTCGGCGGCGTGGCGCTCGCCGAGTACGTGTGGATCGCCACCGACTTCTTGCGACCGCGGACTCGCGCCCGCCAGACCGATGCGGCCATCGTGGTGGCCGGGCCCCTCGAGCGCTTCGAGCCCGGCTCGGTGACCGCGTTCCCCACCGGCAAGTTCTACCTCGTGCGCCTCGATGACGGCGGTTTCATCGCCCTCTATCGGGAGTGCACGCACCTCGGGTGCACGGTGCCCTGGATCGATGACGAGGGGCGCTTCGTCTGCCCCTGCCACGCGTCGGCCTACGACATCCGCGGCAACGTGCTGAACCCGCCGGCCCCTCGGGCACTGGATCTGTTTCCCGTCCGGATCGAGAACGGTATCGTGAAGGTGGATACGCGCCGTGCGGTGAAACGCCAGGCGTTCGAGGCTGCCCAGGTGACGTACGCGTGAACGGCGACCTCGTACGGTGGCGCACGATCGGAGTCATCGCTACGGCGGTGATCGTGCTGAGCGTGCCGGCCTACGTCGTCAAGGAGCGCGTCACCCGCGCTGCTGCGCCCGACACGAGCGGCGGTGGTCCCGGCTTCGTGGGACGCGAACAGTGCATCTCCTGTCACGAGCAGGCGTACGATGCGTGGCTCGGTTCGCATCACGATCTCTCGATGGCCGAGGCGACCGACAGCACGGTCCTGGCCGACTTCGACGACTCGGTATTCGAGTACATGGGCGTCGCGTCACGGTTCTACCGGCGCGATGGTCGGTTCCTCGTGCACACCGAGGGACCGGGTGGAGAGATGGGCGAGTTCGAGATCACTCACACCTTCGGCGTCGATCCGCTGCAACAGTATCTGGTGCCGTTTCCGGGGGGCCGGCTGCAAACGCTCTCGGTCGCGTGGGACGTCGTGCGCGGCGAGTGGTTCCGCATGTACCCCGGCGAGGACATCCCCGCGGACGACTGGCTCCATTGGACGCGAAACGGTCAGAACTGGAACGGGATGTGCGCCGAGTGCCACTCCACTAACCTGAAGAAGGGATACGATCACGCCACCAGAACGTTCTCGACGACCTGGTCCGAGATCGACGTGAGCTGCGAGGCGTGTCACGGACCCGGGTCGCGTCACGTGGAGTGGGCCAAGATCCCGCCGATGGCCCGGCCGGAAGTGGAGAACTACGACCTCGCAATCGCCACCTCGGGAATCAGCGGTCCACAACAGGTCGAGCTGTGCGCGCCGTGCCACTCCCGACGCACCGAGCTCGGAGACTACGACCACACGAGCGGTGAACTGCTGGACTACCAGGCGCCCGCCCTGCTGGATGAGGGGCTCTACTTCCCCGACGGCCAGATACTCGACGAGGTGTACGTCTACGGCTCCTTCGTGCAGAGCAAGATGTACCGCAACGACGTGCGCTGCGGCGACTGCCACGACGTCCACACTTTGGAGCTGGTCGAGGAGGGGAACGCGCTCTGCGCCCGGTGCCATCGCGCCGACACGTACGACAGCTACGACCATCATTTCCATCAGAAGGTCTACCAGGGCGAGCCGTCCGACGGCGCGCTGTGCATCAAGTGCCACATGCCCGAGCGGCCCTACATGGTCATAGACTATCGGGCGGACCACTCGATGCGGGTCCCGCGGCCCGATCTCTCGCTTCAGACCGGCACGCCGAACGCCTGCAGCCAGAGCGGATGCCATGACGACCAGCCGGTGAGCTGGTCGGCGCGCTACTTCCAGCAGTGGTACGGCGAGGCGAAGAAGCCGCACTACGGCACGACGCTCGCCGCCGGCCGCGACGCAGAGCCCCAGGCGATGCCCGACCTCATCAGGATGTCGGGCGACCCGCTGCACCCGGCCATCGTGCGCGCAACGGCCCTGTCGCTGCTGGGTGCCTACCCCGGAGAGGAGAGCACCGCCGCGTTCAACCGCGCGCTCTCCGACGAGGATGCCCTGGTCAGGTATACGGCAGTGAGCGATCTCCCGGTCGCGCAGCCGGAGCTGCTGATAGAACTGGTCGCGCCACTCTTGTTCGACGGGGTCGCTGCCGTGCGCACGCAGGCGGCGGTCAGGCTGGCGGACGTTCCAGACGGGCTTCTCGAGCCTTACCAGCGCGCTGCACTGCGGGAGACCCTGGCCGAGTACGAGGCCGCCATGCGCTACTCACTGGATTTCTCGTTCGCCGGACACAACCTCGGCAACCTGTACGCGCGGCTCGGCGATCCCTTGCGGGCGGAGGAATTCTACCGGTCGGCGATCGAGGTGGATGAACTGTTTTACCCGGCGAAAGTGAACCTCGCCCTGCTGTACAACTCGATGGGTCGCAACCCGGAAGCAGAGGCGCTACTGCGTGATGTCGTCGGGGACTACCCGGAACTCTACGACGCGGCATACTCGCTGGCTCTCCTCTTGGCGGAGATGAGCCAGCCGGCGGAAGCGGTGGAGTTCCTGGAGCGGGCGGCAGCCGGGATGCCCGAGCGTTCGCGGGTGCACTACAACCTCGGGTTGCTGCTGCAGTCACAGGGCCGCACGCGGGACAGCGAGGTCGCACTGCGCCGCGCAACCGAATTGGAGCCCGGCAACCTCGACTACCTCTACGCGCTGGCGGACCACTACATCAAGCGCGGCGAGCCGCGCCGCGCTCTCCCCATCGCCGAGCGCATGATCGCCACACACCCCGAGGCTCAGGTCGGGCACGACATCAAGGCCTACATCGAGAGCCTGCCGCGGTAGACGGCGGCGCCCGCCGCCACCCATCCCGCTCACGTACATTGCAGACATGTGCGGCATATACGGGATGGCCTCCTTCGGCCGCGACCCACTGCACGCCCCTGAGGCATTGGATCGGATGGGCAATGCAGTGCGCCACCGCGGTCCAGACGATCGGGCTACTGTCACTACTCCCCACGCCGCGATCGGGGTCGAGCGGCTCCGCATAACCGATCCCCGCCCGCAGGCCGCTCAGCCGTTCACCGACCAGGCAAGCGGCGTGTGGCTCGCCTGCAACGGCGCCATCTACAACGCGCGGCGGCTGCGCGCGCGCTTCCCCGACTATCCCTACCGCTCTCGCTCCGACATCGAGCCGATTCTGCCGCTCTACCTCGACAGCGGGCCGGAGGGAATCGCCGACCTGGATGGGATGTTCGCCATTGCGCTGTGGGACGATCGCAATCGGCGTCTCCTGCTGGCGCGCGACCGGGCCGGTGAGAAGCCCCTGTTCTGGACCCGCGTGGGTTCAGAAGTCTGGTTCGCATCCGAGGTGCAGGCGCTGCTCGCACATCGGGCGGTTGCCCGGACGCTCGACCGCGTCGCCCTCGACGATTACCTGACGTTCGGCTACGCGCTGGAGCCGCGCACGATGTTCGACGGCATCCGGAAGGTGCCGGCGGGAGTGACCGTCACGTTCTCCGAGCGCGGCGACGACGTACACCGCTTCTGGCACCCGGAGTCGATCGCGGTCCGGCAGCTGACCCAGGATGAGGCGGTACGGCGCCTGGAGTCCCATCTCGAAGACGCGGTCGCGAGGCAGCTGCAGGCGGACGTCGCGGTGGGGGTGTTCTCCAGTGGCGGATTGGACTCCTCCCTGTTGGCGGCGCTGGCGGCTCGTGGCGGGGCGGTCCACACGTACACGGTCGGCTTCACGGACCCATCCTACGACGAGCGAACACCGGCGGGGCAGCTTGCGTCTGCCCTCGGCACCAAGCACCGCGCCGTGGTCGCCGACGAGTCCGACCTCAGGACCGCGTTCGATACTCTGGCCGCAGGGACGGCCGAGCCGATCGCGGATCCGGCAGCGCTTCCGACCTGGCTCCTCGCCCGCGCCGCGCGTGAGGACGTGGGAGTGGTGCTGAGCGGGGAGGGCGCCGACGAGCTGTTCGGCGGTTACCCCACATACCTCGGCCACGCAGCGGCACCCCTGTTCGGCTCCCTGCCCGCGGTAGTGAGGCGCGCGCTCACGCGGCAGATCCGGGCGCTTCCCGCATCGTCCGGCAAGGTACCGCTGGAGTTTCTGCTGAAGCGCTTCGTAGGAGGGGCGGAGAACGAGACGCTGGAGCGACACGTCAGATGGTTCGGGACGGGTTTGTTGGAGGATGCCGACGACTGGGAGCCGTGGCCCGACACCGACGCGGCCCCCGTCTGGCTCGATGCGCTGCTGGCCGAACGCGACCCACTGCGCCGTGTGATGCTGTTCGATTACCTCACGTACCTGCGCGACAACCTGCTGCCCAAGGTGGATCGCACGACGATGCTGGTCTCGCTCGAGGCGCGGGCGCCCTACCTCGATCGGGCACTCACCGAGTTCGCTCTCGCGCTCGAGACCCGCTACCGCGTCCGCGGCCTGACCACCAAATGGCTTCTCAAGCGCGTCGCGCGGCGGCGCCTCCCGCGGCGGTTCGTGAACCGTCGCAAGCGCGGCCTCAGCGTCCCGGTCGGGGGCTGGATCAACGACGGATTGCGCACCGAAGTGGACAGACTGCTGGCGCCGGATCGTCTTCGGGCGGAGGGGCTGTTGCGAGCCCCGCGGGTGGGGCAACTTCTCTCCGAGCACCGCAGCGGCCGAGTAAACCACGCACGGGCACTCTGGCCCCTGGTCATTCTGCAAACCTGGCGTGACCGATGGTTGGGAGATTGAGATGAACCGAGACGAAGCCCTGGCACTGATGCACGAGTACACCGAGTCGGACGCCCTCCGAAAGCACATGTATGCGGTGGAGGCCGCGATGAGAGCCTGCGCCCGCAAGCACGGTGAGGACGAGGAGAAGTGGGGCGTCGTCGGCATACTGCACGACTTCGATTACGAGCGCTATCCCAACGACACCCACTCCCCAACCGAAGAGCACCCGTCACACGGGGTGGGGGTCCTGCGCGAGCGCGGCGTCGAAGAGGACATCCTGACCGCCATAATGGGCCACGCCACATACACCGGCGTGCCGCGCGAATCGTTGATGGCCAAGTCGCTGTTCGCGGTGGACGAGCTGTGCGGCTTTCTCACAGCCTGCGCCCTGGTGCGGCCGTCGCGCAGCCTGCAGGACCTCACGGTGAAGAGCGTCAAGAAGAAGCTCAAGGACAAGGCTTTCGCGCGCGGAGTGAACCGCGACGAGGTTCGGCAGGGAGCCGAGGAGCTGGGCGTCGAGCTCGAGGAGCACGTCCAGTTCGTAATCGAGGCCCTGCGTCCCATGGAGCAGGACCTGGGCCTCGGAACGACATGACCCGCCCCGTCGCCGGCCCAACCGTGGCCGATCTCAACGCCGGCGACCCCCTGCGCGTAATACACATATGAAGGACGCCGAGCTGGCGGCCCTCGCCCAGGCGGGCGACCGGGACGCGTTCGGGGAACTGGTTCGGCGCCACGCCGCGCACGCGAGGCGGCTGGCGCGTGCGATCCTGCAGGATCCGGACGAGGCCGACGACGCTGCCCAAGACGGCTTCCTGGCGGCGCTGCGGTCCTTGGGACGCTACGACCCGGCCCGGCCGTTCGGGCCCTGGCTATCGCGGATCGTGGCCAACGCGGCGAGTGACCGGCGGAGACGGCGCAATGTGCGCCGCGCCGAGGTCCTTTCGCCGAAGATGCGCGACGCGGAGCCCGGGCCGGACACTGTCACCGACAGATCCAGCTTTCGGCAGGCGGTGCTGGCGGCGCTCGAGAAGCTACCTGAGCGCCAGAGGTTAGCGACGGTGCTGTTCGACGTTGAGGGCTACAGCCACAGGGAGATCTCTGAGGTGCTGGACGTGCCGATCGGAACGGTACGGTCGGACGTGTTCCACGCGCGGCGCACCATGAGAGGCGAGCTGGATGCCTGGAAGGACTGGAGGGAAAGCGAATGAGTGACACATCGCCATTCGATCACCGGCCGGACCCGGAGTTGGGGCGCGCCCTCGCGGACGCGCTCTCGGCTCCCGATGACGAGCGGTTCGCACGCCAGGTCATGGCGGCAGCCGACGCGGCGTTCGGAGCGGACGCGCCGGAATCCTGGTGGCAGGAGCTCACCGCATGGGCGCGGCCCGGGCTCGTGGCTGCAATGCTGTTGATCGCCGCCGGCGCGTTCTGGATGGGATCCCAGATGGCGCAGCGCGGCAACGGCAACGGGACCGGCGCGCTGGGCGACCCGCTCAGTGCCGCTGGTAACGAGGCATTGGACGTACCGATGCTGATGGCCGGTAGCGAGGAGCCATCCGTGGACGCTGTGCTGGCGGTGGCGCTCGAGGACTGATCCGGAATCAACGACAAACGAGAAACGGTAACGGAGAGAATGTTCAACAAGTCGAAGGCCCTGGCATGGAGCCTACTCGTAGCCACGTTCCTCCTGGGGGCGGTGGTGGGCGGGGTGGCAATGGAGACGTGGGGAGACGATTACGACGGGCGGCGCCATCAGTCGCGGGAGCGTGTGAGCTATGCCGACCGGCTGGAGGCAGAGTTGGCGTTGACCCCCGCACAGCGGGAGTCGGTGCAAGTGATCCTGGAGCGCCGTGGAGAAGCGATGCACGAGCTGTGGGCTGAGTACCGTCCTCGGCTCGACACTCTGCGCCATCAGATTCGCGGCGAGATCGCATCCCTGCTCGACGAAGAGCAGCAACAGAGGTTCTCGGAGATGATCTCCCATAGCGACAGCGTGCGGGAGCACGGGAGACGGAGGTCTTCCCGTGATCAGTAGGACAAGAATCACCCAGACATTCCTGTTCGGCCTTCTCGCTGCGCTGGCGGTTCACCCCGCGGCAGCGCAGGAGCCGACCCAAGCCTCGAGCGACCCGCGCGACCAGCTCCCCGTCGTCACACTGGGCGAAGCCATCCAGATGGCGCTCACGGTGAGCCCTACATACGTGCGCGCACAGGGCGACATGAACGTGGCGTCAGCCGAACGGCGCCAGGCTTGGGGAAGCTGGCTGCCCACGCTCAGCACGAGCGGGGCGTCCAACTCCAACTTCAGCTCGATAACGCGCGTGGATCAGAACACCGGCCTTCCGTTGGAATCCGGCACGACATCCACCACGTACTCAGCCGGTATCAGCTCCTCGTGGGAGATATTCTCGGGCCTGCGCCGATCGGCGGAGATGCGGTCCAGCAGTGCGGGGATCGCAAGCGCCGACGCCGCACTGGTGAGCCGTGAATTCCAGGTCATCCTGGAGACGAAGCAGGCCTACTACAACGCGCTCGCCGCTGACGAGCTGGTGCGCGTATCCGACCGCCGCATCGAGCGCGCGGAGGAGTCCGCCAAGATATCCCGCGACAAGCTGGCAGCGGGAAGTGCGATTCGGTCCGACACACTCCGCTCAGTGGTCGAGCTCGGCAACGCCGAGCTGCAGCGCCTCAACGCAGTGACGGCCCGCGCCACCGCCGAGGCCAGCCTGGCACGGCTCGTGGGCCTCGACGGAAGCGTTCGGCCGTTGCGCGATTCCTCGCTGTTCGAGCCCGTCGCTTTGGACACCGTACAGTTGAGGGCCGAGGCGCTGCAGAGCGCTCCGACGATCCTGGCAGCCGAGGCAGGCGCGGACGTGGCAGCCGCCAACGTGAGCGTCGCCCGGGCGCAGTACTTCCCATCGCTCACCGCGTCGGGCAGCCTGGGCTGGGCCAACTCAGAGGTCAGCGGTACCGACACCAGGGACTGGAACAACTCCTGGAACTTCCGGCTGGGGGTGAGCTGGCCGTTGTTCAACGGCTTCCAGCGCGAGACCAACGTCTCCCGGCAGGCGGCAAATCGGGACGCTGCCCGGGCCACCGCTCTGGACACCCGGCGGCAGGTGAACGCCCTACTCACGCAGTACCTGGCATTGCTGGTAGCCGCCCGACAGCGCTACGACATAGCAATCACGAGCCTGGCTGCCGCAACCGAGGACCTGAGGGTGCAACAGGACCGCTACCGCCTCGGTGCCTCTACTTTCCTTGAGATCCTGGTCTCGCAAGTGAGCGTGGATCAGGCAGACATAGACCGCGTGCAGGCAGCGCTGGATTACCTGGTGGCCAAGGCCCAAATCGAAGCCGTCGTTGGGAGGCAGATATGACCGAGCCCGTGAGGCACATGGACTTCCACACGGGCGACGTTCCACAGCCCGACATCATCATCCTGACCCACAAGCTGTCACGTGACTACACGCTGGGCGCCGAGGTAGTGCACGCCTTGAGGGAAGTGACACTGCAGGTACGGAGGAACGAGTTCACGGCCATCATGGGGCCGTCGGGTTCGGGCAAGTCCACCCTCATGAACCTCATCGGCTGCCTGGACACGCCGACCGGTGGCGAGTACTGGCTCAACAGCCAGAAGGTCAGCGAACTGGACGACGACGAGCTGGCCCGGATCCGCAACAAGGAGATCGGCTTCGTCTTCCAGACGTTCAACCTGCTGCCCCGAGCCAGCTCGCTGCACAACGTGGAGCTGCCGCTCATCTACGCGGGTGTATCCGGCAAGGCGCGCAAGGAGCAGGCCGCGAACGCTCTCGAGCGTGTCGGACTCGGCGACCGGATGGGCCACAGGCCCAACGAGCTCTCCGGTGGCCAGCGGCAACGCGTGGCCATCGCGCGGGCGCTCGTGAACGAGCCCAGCATCCTGCTCGCCGACGAGCCGACCGGCAACCTGGATAGCCGTACCGGCTCGGAGATCATGGAAGTGTTCGAGCAGTTGCACGACACTGGGCAGACCATTCTGCTGATCACACACGAACCGCACATAGCTCAGCACGCCGGGCGGCAGATCCACCTGCTGGACGGCTACATCGAACAGGACGTCATTACCGAGAGAGTACGATGAATCACAAGAAGGCATACTCAGGGCCGCTGTGGGCCGCCCTGCCGCTGCTCGCCCTCCTGGCCGGCTGCTCCGAAGAGGAGGAGCTGCCCGTGTTCCAGATGGTCCCGGTTTCGATACGGGACATAGTGGTGTCGGCGAGCGCCGCCGGCATCATCGAGCCCGTGACCACCGTGGAGGTCAAGTCCAAGGCATCGGGCGAGATCTTCGAGGTCCGCGTCGAGACTGGCGACGTGGTGAAGGCCGGCGATCTGCTCACCCGCGTCGACCCCAGGGTGCCGCGCGCCACGCTGCGCCAGGCGGAGGCGGACCTGGAGCTGGCCAAGGCACAGCTCGAGGTGGCTCAGTCGCAACTCGGCCGCGCGGAGGACCTGTTCGAAAACCAGTCAATCACCGAGACCGAGTACGAGAACGCGACTCTCGCGGCCGCCAGCGCCCAGGCCTCCCTCGTGCGGGCCGAGCGCAACGTCGAGGACTCGCGGATCAGCTTCGAGGACACTGACGTGAGGGCGCCCAGCAACGGGGTCATAATCCAGCGCAACGTGGAGCCGGGGACCGTGATTTCCTCGGCGATGAGCAATGTGGGCGGCGGCACCGTGCTACTGCAGATGGCCAACCTGGACACGGTGCAGATCCGCGCTCTGGTGGACGAGACCGACATCGGCAAGATCCAGCCCGGCATGGAGGTCACGATCACGGTCGAGGCATATCCCAACAGGCCGTTCCGCGGCCGGGTGCTCAAGATCGAGCCACAGGCCGAGGTGACCCAGAACGTGACGATGTTCCCGGTGCTCGTGCGCATAGCCAACCCCGAGTCACTGCTCAAGCCGGGAATGAACGCGGAGGTCGAGGTGCACGTGGGCGAGCGGCGCGGCGTCGTCGCCGTACCAAACGGCGCGCTGCGCACCGAGCGGGATTGGACCTCTGCCGCGATGGTGCTGGGCCTGGACGAGGAGGCCGTGCGGCAGCAGTTGGCTGACGCGCGCCAGGCACAGCAGGAGGGACAAGGCTCCTTCGGGGGAAGCGCCGCCACGGACGGCCAGACCGACAGCACCGAAGCGGGGCGTGAGACGTGCAACATGCAGGGGCGTGAGTTCGAACCGCCCGAGGGCGTCACCTGCGAGCAGATTAGCGCAGTGTTCCGCAAGATGCGCGAGCACGGCGGCCCCCAGGCGCTGGACGCCGGTGAGCGGCAGGTCCTCCAGAAGATGCGCAGCGCGATGGGCGGACAGGGACAGGGCCGCCGGCAGCAGCAGTCCAACGAGTACCTGTTCGGCGGCAACTACGTGGTGTTCACTCTCGTCGAGACCGGCGTGGCGGCCGTCCCGGTCCGCACCGGCCTCACCGATCTCGACTTCTCCGAGGTCATCACCGGTTTGACTGAAGCCGACACCGTACTCCTCCTGCCCTCCGCCAGCCTTTTGGCGAGCCAGCAGGAGTGGCAGGACCGCATGAACCGCGTACGGAGCCGCAGCCTCCCCGGCGTGTCGAGGAACTGATGCTATTCGGCGAAACCATCCAGGTCGCCCTGAGCGCCATCAGGGCCAACAAGCTTCGCTCGTTCCTGACGGCGCTGGGCATCGTGATCGGCGTGGCCGCCGTAATCACTATGGTCGCCCTCGGTACAGGTGCCCAGAAGGCCGTACAGGCACAGATCGAGACACTCGGTACAGACCTTCTCTCGGTGTACGCGGGGCAGTCGATGCACCGCGGCGTATCGAGCTCGAGCGTGCGCCTCACCACCGAGGACTCGGAGGCCCTGCAGCGTGAGGGCCGGGGGTTCAAGGCGATCATACCCGAGATGCGGCGCACACAGCAGGTGAAGTACCTGAACCAGAACATCAGCGTCAACGTAATCGGCACCACGCCGGCCTACGTGGACGCGAACAACTACCAAATCGCTTATGGCAGGACGTTCACGGCCGGTGACGGTGAGGCGCGCAAGCGGGTGGCTGTGCTCGGGTACGCGGTTCCCGAGCAATTGAGCGCCAACCCGGCGGCCATGCTGGGTCAGCAGATCGCCATCCGCGGCATCCAGTTCGAGATCGTGGGTGTGCTGGCCGAGAAGGGGGCGCAGGGGAGTTGGTGGAACCCGGACGAGCAGATTCTGGTCCCCGTGCAGACTGCCGAGTACCGCATCTTCGGTAGTGACAGGCTCAACTCCATCACCGTTCAGGTTACGAGCCCCGATTCCGTGAACCTGGCCATGATCGAGATCGAGCGTGTGCTGCGCCGCGAACACGGCATACGGCCCGGCGCCGACAACGACTTCCAGATCCGCAACCGCGCCGAGTACCTGGCTACGATCGAGGAAACGACCAAGACGTTCACCTTCCTGCTGGCCGGCATCGCGGCGGTGAGCCTGTTGGTGGGCGGCATCGGCATCATGAACATCATGCTGGTGTCGGTCACCGAGCGGACGCGCGAGATCGGCATCCGAAAGGCGCTGGGCGCTACCCGCCGCAACATCCTGCTGCAGTTCCTGGTGGAGGCGTTGGTGCTCTGCATGCTGGGTGGGGCGCTGGGAATCCTGGCCGGGTCCGGCGGCGCAATCGCGCTCTCCGTGCTGGCCAACTGGAATACGATGGTCTCACCCGGAGCCGTGATCCTGGCGGTCTTCTTCAGCGCCGCGGTGGGGATCTTCTTCGGCATCTGGCCCGCCAGGCGTGCCGCCCTGCTGGACCCGATCGAGGCGCTACGGTACGAGTAGGCGATTCTCTAATGAAGGAGCGGAACTACCGAGCTATGAGGAAACTCACTGCACTGCTGGCCGGCGTCGCACTGTTCACGTTCGCCGCCCCGGCACTGGCACAAGAGACGGTAGACGTGACCGGTGACTGGGAGATCACGGTCGAGAGCTCGCGTGGGACGCAGACCCGAGTGGTCACGTTCGAGCAGGACGGCAACGATCTCACCGGCACGATGGAGACCAGGATGGGCACCACGCCCATCGCCCAGGGCTCGGTGAACGGCAACGAGATCTCGTTCACGATGGTGTTCACGCGTGGCGAACGCAGCATGGAGTTGACGTATACGGCCACCGTCGAGGGAGACGAGATGTCCGGCAAGTTCGTCACGCCCCGCGGCGAGATACCCTGGACCGCAAAGCGGAAGGGCAGCGACTAGAACACGAGCTGCGGACTACCTTTTCCATCCCCGACCCGCGCTGGCGGTACGCGCCGGCGCGGGTATCTTCAGGCCCATGATCGGTGTTCGAGTTCCCGCCTCCACCTCGAACCTGGGGGCCGGCTTCGACTGTCTCGGGCTGGCGCTCGACATGTGGCTCGAGGTCGGTCTCGACGAGGGCAAAGGTGACCCGGAGTACCTGGGCACTCTGGAGGGGCTGAGCACCTCCGAGGACATCATCCTCCGCATTCTGAAGGACGCCCTGCCCGAGGAGCACAAGCTGCGGATCAAGTCCGAGATCCCCCTGGCCCGGGGTCTCGGCTCGTCGGCCGCAGCGGCGGTCGCCGGGTACGCGTTGCTGCAGCTCATTCAGAACAGCGCGTTCGACCGCGACTCCGTGTATGACTCCGCCGTCACGTTGGAGGGCCATCCGGACAATGCCGGTGCGGCCGTCTACGGGGGGTTCGTGCTGGCTGCACCGCGGCCAGCACGGCTCGCCTTCAACGAGCGGCTCGGCGTGGCCCTCGCCGTCCCCGAGACTCCGCTCGACACCAAGACGGCGCGCAGCATCCTGCCCGCGCAGGTCTCGCGCGAGGCGACCACCGCGCAGGCTGGCCGCGCCGCGGCGCTCGTGCTGGGCCTGATGAACGCGGAAGGGGACCTCATCGACTTCGGGATGGACGATCAGATAGCGGTGCCGCACCGCAAGCAGCTCATCACGGGATACGACGAGGCCGTGGCAGCCGGGCGCGCCAACGGGGCACACGGCGTCACGATCTCCGGATCGGGGTCGGCGTTGCTGGCGATCGCGCCGGCCGATCAGGCGGCTGCGGTGGCCGAGGCCATGGCAGGCGCATTGACAGCGCTAGGAAACTCCGCGGCTGCCCTAACCCCGGCCGTCAGTGAACGCGGGTTGTCCACTCTGGACTGACGGCCCTAAGCCACTTCCTTCCCCAACCATCTCAGCCGCTCTCGAATCTCCTGCAGGTGATGGCGGGAGTGCACGTAGTGGAAGCGGACCCACTCGGGGAGGTTCAGGTCTCCGAGATAGGGGTGGCGCAGGAACACGGACTCCCGGATCTCGGAGGGCCACGTCTCGGCGAGGTGCCTCATCAGTTCCACACCCATGCGGAACTGAGCTGTTGCCATGTCGGGCTCGGGATCGTCGGAGGGAACCGCTGCTGTCACCGTCTTGAGACCCCGCGGGATCCGCCCGCTGATCAACACCAGGTGCCTCAGAACCGTCTCGTGCGGCCGGCTGTGCCGCCGCCGCGGAGGCAGCTCGCCACGCTCCTCGAACAGCTGCGCCACCAGATCGACGCTGACAGCCAGGTGCTCCACGATTTGGGCCACCGTCCACTTGCCGGCCGGCGCATGATGCCACTCGTCATTGGACAGCCCGTGGACGGGGTTCAGCACCATCGGCTCGAGCCGTGACAACTGTCTCGTGATCTTCATTTACCGCTCAACGCAATGCATTCGATTTCCACCTTCGCCCCCAACGCGAGCCCGGATGCAGCCAGAGCCGACCGCGCCGGCGGGTGCCCCGGGAAGAAGCTGCGGTACACCTCGTTCATAGCAGCGTAGTCACCTATGTCCGACAGGAACACCGTGCACTTGATCACGCGGTCCAGCGCACTCCGGGCGTACTCCAGGACCTGGCTGATGTTCTCCATTGTCTGCCGGGTCTCCGGCCCGATTCCGCCAGCGACCAGCTCCGTGGTTCCCGGCAGAACGCCGATCTGGCCTGAAAGATAGATAATGTCCCCGACACGCACCGCGCTGGAGAACGGCAGCCCCTCCAGAGACCCGGGCAGCCGGATGACCTCCTTGTCCTGCGCCGGCAGGGCCGCGGGAAGCGCCGCGCAGAGCGCCAGGACCAAAGCAACCGTCCTCATGATACCTCCAGGTTAGCAGTCACACCGCTCCATCATGCCGGTCACGGCAATCTTCCAGCCGCCGGCCGTCTTCACGAAGACGCGCTCCGACCAACCGCTGCTGGTGTCGCCCTGGAGAATCATCGTGTAGGAGTACGCTCCCCACACCACGCCTGGACCAATCCATACCATCGTGGGACGGCCGGCGATGAGCGTGTCGGGCCACTCGTCGCTGGCCCTGCGGGCCTCGGCGAACAGCAGGAACCCGCGCCTGATCGAGTCCGCGCCCGCGATGACCAGCTCCGGCGAGTCCAGGTAGTGGGCCAGGTAGGCCTCTGTATCACGCCTGTGGATCGCCGCGATGTTGGTACGGAAGGCCTCGTAGGCGCCCTCGAGGTCACTCGTCTTGATCCGCTCGACATTGGGGCCGCCACAGGCGGCGGCCAGCAGACCGGCTAGTATCGCTGCTCGGCGCATGTGTAGACCTCCAGTGGACGCGCGCCTCAGTCCCGACTCCTGTCCTGCGGCTCTGATTCCCACCCGTCCAGGTCCTCGATTCGGGCGGTGCTCGCGGGCCGCTCGGCCTGGAGTCGCTGGGCCACCAACTCGGCTTCCTGCATGACCCGCAGCACGTTGAGTCCGAGAACCTTGAGCACTTCGTCATCACTCCATCCGCGGCTGAGCAGCTCGGCGATCAGGTTTGGGAACTGTGATACGTCGTCGAGCCCGCTCGGAGGCATCTCGATCCCGTCGAAATCGGAGCCGATTCCAATGTAGTCGGCGCCGATCAGGTCGCGCAGATGATCCATGTGATCGGCCACTATGTCTAGATCCGGAACGGGTCTTGGGTTGGCCTCCATCCACGCGCGCACCGAATCTCGCACGGCGTCCGTCTCGATCTCCGCCCCCCGCAGCTCCTGGACAAGCGCGCCCCGCTCCTCGTACCAGTCGAACGCGGGCTGATAGATGAACGGCAGTACGAAGTTGACCATGATGACGGCGCCGTTCTCAGCCGCCGCGATGGCCAGGTCGTCGGGAACGTTGCGTGGGTGGGAAGTGAAGTGACGCGACGAGGAGTGGGAGAACATCACGGGCGCCTCCGTCACGCGCAGCACGTCCCACATCGTGGAGTCGGAAGCGTGAGAGAGGTCCACCAGCATGCCCATTCGGTTCATCTCGCGCACGACCTCTTCGCCGAACGGCGTGAGGCCTCCGTGCTCCGGCTCGTCGGTAGCTGCGTCGGACCAGTCCGCGTTGTCCGAGTGGGTCAGCGTCATGTACCGCACGCCATCCCGATAGAACGCCCGCAGTAGCCCGAGGGAGTTCTCGATCATGTGCCCCCCCTCGAGACCCAGCATGCACGCGATCTTCCCGGACCTGAATATGCGCATGATGTCGGCGGCGGTCCCGGCCATCTCGAACGTCTCGGGATAGAGCTCGACCATCCGGTGCACTATGTCGCCCTGCTCCATGCCCGCCCGCGCGGCGCCCTCGTAGGTGGACGGTGTCCAAGTGGACCAGAACTGGGCACCCACCAGCCCCTCCCGCAGACGCGGAATGTCCGTGTGTCCGCTCGAGTGCCGTACGGAGAGGTCGAAGGAATCGACGCTCGCTGCGTACCGCACCCTGATCCCCCATGGCAGATCGTTGTGTCCGTCGATCAGCGGGACCTGACGCATCAGCTCCCTGGCGTGTTCGAGGTGGGCATCCCTGTCCTGGGCTGCGGCCGGTGTGCCGATGAGCGCACCGATCGAGACGCAGGTCAACAGCGATAACAGAAAACGTCGTGTCATGGGCTTTCCTTTGGACCGCCGCTTCGGCGTGCCGGCTCGTGTCCGTCGCATTGCCGAACGGGGAGTTCCGGGTACTTGGGGAACCGGTCGTCGGAATCGGACAGCCGGCAGTACCAGAAGGCCGACCCACGCCGCGACCGGATGAGGCGGCGGTGCTGACAGGTCGCGCACAATCCCACGGTCGGGTCGGCAGGTATCATTGCTGCAGCGAAAGCTGGTATCGCGTCTGTTCCACCGCAAGGTTACATTCCCGCGCATGGCCGACTTGACGTGCACACGCTGCGGGAAGACCGGCGCGCAGATCGCCGCGCCGCCCCTTCCGACAGAGTTGGGCAATCGCATCTTCGATACCATCTGCCAGTCCTGCTGGCAGGAGTGGTTGCAGCATCAGACAGCCGTCATCAACCACTACGGTCTGGACCTGCGCGATGCGCAGGCACGACAGTTTCTGACGCAGGAGACGGAGACCTTCCTCTTTGGCCAGGGCCCGACCTAACCCGAACCAGAAAGTCCAGGTCACACTGGTTGTGAACGGCGACCCAGTCGAGGTCGCCTTCGCGCCGCACAAGACCCTGCTGGAAGTCCTGCGGGAAGACCTGGGGCTGACCGGCACCAAGCACGGGTGCGAGCTGGGGGAGTGCGGCACGTGCACCGTTCTGCTGGACGGCACACCGCTACTCTCGTGTCTCGTGCTGGGACAGGCGTGCGATGGAAAGCGCGTGGACACGGTCGAAGGGATGGCCGGAGGGCCGGATCTGCACCCCTTGCAGGAGACGTTCGCCGACCTCGGCGCAGCGCAGTGTGGGTACTGCACGCCCGGGTTCCTGCTCGCCGCCCAGGCTCTCCTCGAGGAGAACCCCACGCCGGGGCGTGACGAGATCAAGGATGCTCTCGCGGGCAACCTGTGCCGGTGCACGGGCTACCTGAAGATCTACGAGGCGGTAGAGCTCGCAGCGGCGCGCATGCGCGGTGAGAGCGCCGAGCCGAGTGAGGAGTCGATTCGTGGGCGGCGCTAGAACGTTGCGGGGTCCCCGCCAATGACGACTACCGCGCCTCCTCCGGGAACGCGCGCCGACGAGCGCGCGGAGCCGCAGCAGCTGCGCATCATCGGCACGCCGCAGCGCAAGGTGGATGCGGTCGCGAAGGTGACCGGGCAAACCCGCTTCGCCGACGACATGGCGCTGCCGCGGATGCTGCATGCCAAGCTGCTGCGCAGCACCATGGCTCACGCGCGGATCGTCAGCATAGACACGACTCGGGCAGAGGCTCTCGAGGGCGTGAAGGCAGTGCTCACGGGTCAGGACCTACCAACGCCGTTCGGAATCCTCCCGGTGAGCCAGGACGAGCACGCGCTGGCGCCTGACGTGGCCCGGTTCGTCGGGGACCCCGTGGCTGCTGTGGCGGCGGTAAGCGAGGAGGTCGCGACGGCCGCGCTCGACCTCATAGACGTGCAGTACGAGGAGCTCACTCCCATCACATCGCCGCAGCAGGCGCTGACCACGCCGGAGCCGCGGATCCACGATTACGGCGTCGAAGGAAACCTGCACAAGACCGTGGACCTCGAGTTCGGGGACGTTGAGCGCGGATTCGCCGAAGCGGATCACGTGCGGGAAGACCTCTTCTTCTACGAGGGCAACACACACCTCCCGATGGAGCAGCACGCGGCGCTCGCCGATTGGTCGGCCGACGGCAAACTCACCCTGTGGAGCGCTACCCAGACGCCACACTACGTGCACCGCGCGGTCGCCAAGGTGCTGGAGCTGGCGCCCGCCCGCGTCCGGGTCATCGCCTGCCCCAACGGAGGCGGGTTCGGCGGCAAGAGCGACCCGTTCAACCACGAGATCGTCGTCGCCAGGTTCGCGATGATGACTGGCCGCCCGGTGAAGATCGCGCTCACGCGCGAGGAGGTGTTCTACTGCCATCGCGGGCGGCACCCGACTCTGATGTGGGTAAAGACCGGAGTGGCGCGGGACGGCGCGATCAAGGGAATGCACTTCAAGACGTTGCTCGACGGCGGGGCATACGGCTCATACGGAGTAGCCAGCACCTACTACACCGGAGCTCTTCAGACCGTCACATATCACGTCGAGCGTTACAAGTTCCAGGGCGCCCGCGTGTTCACCAACAAGGCGCCGTGCGGACCCAAGCGGGGCCACGGCACGCCGCAGCCGCGTTACGCCCTCGAGGTACACCTCGACAAGCTCGCGGAAGACATCAATGTGGACCCGGCCGATCTCAGGCTCGACCACCTGGTGCCGCCCGACTCGGTGACCGCGAACTACCTCAGGGTCGGCTCAATCGGACTGGGCGAGTGCATCCGTCGTGTGACGGCCGGAGCCGGCTGGAAGGAGAAATTCCGCCGGCTTGCACCGGGCAACGGAGTGGGGCTCGCTTGTTCCAGCTATCTCAGTGGCGCCGGCCTCCCGATCTACTGGAACCACATGCCGCACTCGGGCGTGCAGCTCAAGCTCGATCGCAGTGGCGGCGTCACGGTGTTCTGCGGCTCCACGGACATCGGACAGGGCTCCGATTCGATCCTCGCCTACATCGTGGCCGAGGTCCTCGGTGTGGAGGTGGGAGACGTTCAGGTCGTAACGGCTGACACCGACCTCACTCCGGTGGACCTGGGCAGCTACTCGAGTCGCGTCACGCTGATGAGCGGCAACGCCGCGCTGCAGGCGGCCGAACGCGCGCGCGAGGTCCTCGCGCGCCACGCCGCCGTTAAGCTCGACGTTCCGGAGGTGCGCCTCGGATTCGCAGCAAACCGCGTGTTCGACGTCGAGGACCCGCAGCAGGGCATGACGTTCGCGGAGGCCGTGGGGACAGCCGAGGCCGCCGAGGGTACGATCGGCACGGTGGGCTCCTACGCTCCGCCGCGCAGTCCGGGACGCTACCGCGGCGCCGGAGTCGGGCCGTCGCCGGCGTACTCCTACAGCGCGGCGGTCGCCGAGGTAGATGTGGACCCCACCAGCGGGATCGTAACCGTACCCAAGATCTGGATCGCCCACGACATCGGCCGCTGCATAAACCCGGTGACTGTGATGGGTCAGGTAGAGGGTGGCGTCTACATGGGACTCGGTGAAGCACTGATGGAGGAGATGGCGTACCGGTCGAAGAGAGGCCTGGTGCACAAGATCCCCAGCATGCTCGACTACAAGAGCCCCACGACGCTCGAGATGTGCGACGTCGAGACGTACTTGATAGAGGACCCCGACCCCAACGGTCCGTTCGGAGCCAAGGAGGCGGGCCAGGGTCCGCTGCTGCCGGTACCGCCCGCCATCGCCAACGCCGTCTATGACGCGGTCGGCGTGCGGGTGGACGAGGTGCCGATCACTCCGGAGAAGGTCCTGCAAGCGCTGAAACGCAAGGAGAGGGGTGAGGAGCCGCGCTACGGCCCGAGTTCCTTCCCCACGATAAACTGGCCCGAGCCCACGCGAGTGCCTCCTCCGTGGGAGGGGGGCGACGGCCGGGCAGCGGATGGGGAGGAGGGCACGATGAAGCGAGGGCCTGCGAAGGGGACTCCGTTCCCCGAGGAGCGGCAGCACTAGCGAAGGACGCAGAAGGGGGGAGCGATGTCCGAGGAGATCGCGAAGGGCGTCAACTTCGTGTTCGCGAGGGAGTACATCGCCAAGGAGCACGGCGACTCGGTCTGGCAGAAGGCGCTGAAACGGCTTCCGGAGGAGCATGCAAAGGTATGGACCGGTGTGCTGGTACCGTTCGGCACGTACTCGTTCCATGCGTTCAAGGCCTTGGCTCACGCCGTGGCGGAGGAGACAGGTGCGCGAGACGACCATGAGCTGGCGCGGATGTACGAGTACATCGCCGACCGCAGCCTCAACGCGGTGTACAAGATCTTCTTCAAGTTCGCCAACCCCTCGTTCGTAATCGGCAATTACCCGAAGCTGTGGACACGGTTCTTCACGACGGGCAAGGTCGAGGTGCCGACCGCCGAGAAGGGGTTCGCGCAACTCCACTTCGAGCTTCCCGAGATGTTCCTGGACTGGCTGGGGCCCGCGTGCCTCGGGTATTCGAACAAGGCGGTGACCATGTCGGGCGGGCGGGACGTCCTCGTGGAGGAGCGGGCGCGGCGCCAGCTGCCGTCCGGAGAATGGGCCGTGGACTTCGAAATCCGTTGGAGCGAGTGACGACATAGAATGCTGCGGCTTCCCGAGTTCGGATACCTGGAACCCAAGAGCGTGCGGCAGGCGCTCAAGATGAAACGGGACGCCGGCCCGGACGGCATGTACGTGGCGGGGGGAACCGACCTCTATCCCAACATGAAGCGGCGCCACCAGACGCCCGGGGTCGTGATCTCGCTGGCTGGAATCCGCGCGCTGCGCCGCATAACGGGTGGCACCGGAGGATCCGGACTCTCAGTGGGCGCCGGCGTCACGCTGACACAGCTTCACAGACACAAGCGCCTCGCCCGGCGATACCCTGCCCTCGCCAAAGCAGCCGAGCTCGTCAGCACTCCGCTTCTGAGAAACATGGGAACGTTCGGCGGGAACCTGTGTCTGGATACCCGCTGCAACTACTACAACCAGACGTACGAGTGGCGGAAGTCGATCGATTTCTGCATGAAGAAGGACGGCGCCATTTGTTGGGTAGCTCCATCCAGCCCGCGCTGCTGGGCCGTCCAATCCAGCGATACTGCGCCCGTAGCGGTGGCTCTGGGTGCAGAGCTGTTCCTGGCCGGACCGGACGACAACAGGACCGTGCCCGCCGCGCAGTTCTTCAACGACGACGGCATTCGCTATCTCAACAAACACCCGGACGAGATACTGACGGAGGTCCGCCTCCCACCGGCCAACGGCTGGGACGCCACCTACTGGAAGCTCCGGCGCCGCGGGTCCTTCGACTTCCCGGTGCTCGGCGTCGCGGTCTGGATCAAGTGGGACGGTAGGCTCGTGGCGGACGCCCGCATCGTACTGGGAGCGGTGGCGAGCTATCCCGTCTCGGTCGGGGACGCCGCGCAGGCGGTCATCGGCACCGCGCTAGAGCAGGACGCCGTCGACGCGGCCGCTCAGGCGGCGTTCCGCCCATCCAAGCCGATGGACAATACGGACTTCGGTCTGGCGTGGCGCAAGGAGATGACCCGCAATTACGTGCGGGGTGCGCTGGAGGAGCTGCGCGAGCGACGCGCCGCAAGCGTGTAGGTCCACCCGATACCGACACGATGGAACTCAGCGTCTTCGACCTGTTCAAGATCGGGATCGGCCCGTCCAGCTCCCACACCGTTGGACCAATGCGTGCCGCGCGCAGGTTCGCCGGGTCTCTCTCGGAGGCGGGTCTCCTGGATGGCGTCGTTCGGGTCAGCTGCGATCTTTACGGCTCGCTTGCGCTGACCGGACGGGGCCACGCCACCGACAAGGCGGTCGTACTCGGACTCCTGGGCGAGCAGCCCGAGACCGTCGACCCGGATCGGGTGGACGCGCTCGTATCCGGCGTGCGCGACTCCGAGCGGCTGAGCCTCCTGGGGCACCGGGTGGTTTCGTTCCACGAATCCGACGACTTATCGTTCCACCAGGACGAATCCCTGCCGCTCCATCCCAACGGCGTGCGGTTCACTGTGTTCGGCGCGAGTGGCCAGACACTCAGCTCGGAAGAGTACTACTCGGTAGGTGGCGGCTTCGTCGTCACCGCCGCGGAGGCCGAAGCAGGGATGACGGGTGGAAGCGAGCCGGGCGGCGCCCTCCCCCACCCGTTCCAGTCGGCGCAGGATCTGCTCGACATAGGATCGGAGCACGACCTCACGATCGGTGGGATCGTGCGGGCGAACGAGGTCGCGTGGCGCCCCGCCGATGAGGTCGACACCGCACTGGACCGCATCTGGAGCGCGATGGACCAGTGCATCGAGCGCGGTTGCCGCACGGAGGGTGCATTGCCCGGCGGTCTGGGGGTGCAGCGCAGGGCGGCCGGGCTGCGGCGCGTTCTCGAGGAACGTGGGCTCGCCGACGATCCCATGCTCGCGCTCGACTGGGTCAGTCTCTTCGCTCTCGCGGTTAATGAGGAGAACGCGGCAGGCGGCCGCGTGGTCACCGCTCCGACGAACGGTGCGGCAGGCGTTATTCCCGGCGTGCTCGCGTACTACCTGCGCTTCGTGCCCGGCGCAGACCACGCAGCGGCGCGCACTTTTCTGCTCACTGCCGCTGCCATAGGCATGCTATACAAGCGGAACGCCTCACTCTCAGCTGCGGAGATGGGGTGCCAGGGAGAAGTGGGTGTGGCCTGTTCCATGGCCGCCGCCGGCCTCGCCGCGGTGCTGGGCGGCACCAACGAACAGATCGAGAACGCCGCCGAGATAGGAATGGAACACAACCTGGGTCTCACGTGCGACCCGATCGCGGGCCTGGTGCAGGTACCGTGCATCGAGCGCAATACGATGGGCGCCACCAAGGCGGTGAATGCAGCGCGGCTCGCCGTGCTCTACGGAGACGGCAAGCACTTCGTACCGCTGGATCGGGTGATCGAAACGATGCGACAGACCGGGGTCGACATGCAGCACAAGTACAAGGAGACGTCGCAGGGCGGGCTTTCCGTGAACGTGATCGACTGCTGATGACCGAGACCGCGACTCTGGCCGGTGGCTGCTTCTGGTGCCTCGAGGCTGTCTTCTTGGAGTTTCTCGGCGTCGAGCGCGTCCAGTCGGGATACACCGGGGGGGAGGAACCCAACCCGTCCTACGAACAGGTCTGCTCGGGCGCGACAGGGCACGCAGAGGCCGTGCAGGTCAGCTTCAATCCCTCCGTGATCTCGTTCCGCGAACTGCTCGAGATCTTCTTCGTAATCCACGACCCGACCACGCTGAACCAACAGGGCGCCGACGTCGGTACCCAGTATCGCTCCGCTGTCTTCTACCACACTCCCGAGCAACGGGCCCAGGCCGAGCAGGTGATCTCCACCATGCAGGAAGCCGGAATCTGGGATGATCCGATCGTGACCGAAATCGCGCCACTTGGCACGTTCTACCCCGCCGAGGCATACCACGAGGACTACTACCGGCAGAACCCGAACCAGGGATACTGCAACATCGTGATCGCACCCAAGGTCGCCAAGGTACGCAAACACTACGCCGAGAGGCTCAAGGGACGCTGAGATGGATACCGCACGGTATGTCGTCGCGTTGCTCGCCATCACCGCCTTTCCGGCGGCGATGCTGTATTGGGTGCTGGTCCACCCGTTCGTCCGCTTCTGGCGCCGGTTCGGGTTGGTCCCGTCGTACATCGTGTTGTCCGGGATCTTCTTCACGACGATCGGCGTGGTCTATTCGCTGCGAGGCACGCTGCTGGCGGTCGAATACGGCACGCACTGGC